>JBBAEC010000038.1:0-29569 GCA_041656135.1 Balneolaceae bacterium
AACCTTCCCTTCAAACATACCATTTCCTTCTTTCACCTTTATTTACCTTAACCTTCCCCTTCCCATTACACCCAACTTTCTTTTCCAACTTCCGATACCCAGGCATTTCCTTCCTTACTTTCTTAAACTCTTTACTTGGTATTACACTTCCAATTAGAAACAAACAACTTATTTTAATATTATTCAACACTTATCTCCACTCACAAAACTAGCTATTTCAATGAGTCCATAATACCACAAACCCTGCCTAATGTCAACTCGAAATGTTACAGTTTCACGCTTTCGATGTAACTATTAAATACCCGTTTTGACGGAAATTGGTAACATATCGACGGAAATTTGTAACATTTCCAAGGTTTTTTGTAACATTTAAAAAAAATTCCCGTTATAAATCATGCACTTACACGGGTATGCCGGGGATGTTAATATTAATATAACAGCTAAGCACAAACCAACATTTTCAACCAAACCTAAAGGGCCGTGGCGGTGGGTGTGCGTTACTCATCTAAGCACAAACCATAACCATAACTAGTAACCATAACAACTAGTATAAAGTAACAATAAACAATAACAATAAAGTAATAACGGTTCGGGGCCAGACAAGCTGGCAATTTAACTATATAAACTATTATAATATATATATAAAGTACCAAATAAACTAGTTGACTATAACCAGCAATTGTCCCTGTGCCAGCTAGCTGGCCAAACCTAATATATCTCTTTTATAAACTTCCGTCCTACCACTAACAATAAAAGTAATACCCTTCGCCCTATCTTCTTTAAACAACCTATGTAAATTCTGTTCTATATTATAAAGAACAATAAAAGGTTGAACTGACGAAGTTGCTATAACATTAACTTGTATAAATAAAGGAACTTTTAACCCTTTAATCCTTTCTTCTATTGTTTTTGTTGTTATTCCAAGTTTATAATAAACCTTTTTACCATAAACAAACTTTAAATAATATAGCGTAGCTGGTTTATAGTATGAAATACCTTTCTGTCTAGGAACATACTTGTGACTATAACATCCCGCATCACCTATTTGTTGTATTACATTATCCATTTTATAGCCTATATTAATTAAATAATATAGATTATAGCATGTAAAATAACTGATGTATATGAGTAATTGTGACTACCGCGCTTCGCTTTGGTGTAGCTGAGGTCACTACGTTCCCACGCTACCCGAACTTAGCTAAATTAATAGTATAAATGCGTAGCAATAGCATGTAAAATAACTAAAAACAATAGCTCCGCAAGAGTATTTAGTTGTAACTAGGGTATTTTAGTTAGTTTTTGGGAAAAATCTGGTATGTACTCTATGTCCACGTGTAAACTTTACGCATATATGGATTGTTGTTCGGAGTACCTTACTTAACCTTTCTTACATTAACCTAAACTAACTAACTTAATGTACCTCCATGTACATTAGAGCGCTAGTTGTCGCCGGTATCAAGTTAATACCAGCGACTTAAGCTTAAACCCAATTGTATACATTGGTATACAACTGTCCTTCTACTACATAAAAGTAGTAGATGGTAAAAATCTCTGCTACGTTCAAGCAGAACTCGAACACTTCAGATGGTTTAAGAAGGATTTCCCCTGTTAAAGATGATCCCTCAATCGTGTTATATACGATTAAACACTGCCCTTCCGAAGAAGCATTTCTGAACAGTTCTATCATTTCTTGGTAGACTGGGTATTCAAAAGTTTTGGTTGTGTTGTTCATTTCTTATCTCCGATTGTTTGTTTGTATGTGTTTATTGTAACAAGTTCTTAGCTAATGTCAAACTTTATCTTTTATAATTAAAGTAACTGCACCGGATTGTTTATTGTATGGTTTAAACTGAATACCTAAAGAATCCGCATTACTAACAAAGCGTTCTAGCTCTATATCAGTTAAGCCATAAAATGTAATACTATTGTCAGCTAAGTTCGTTATATAACCTGCTATATGCTGCCCAGTAGCTATGTTTATTAATTTATCTATAGTGTTCATATTGCCACCTTTATAATGTAGATGATTAGAGCCATAACTGGTAAGATAACTAAAGTAATCATGGTTAAATGTCCTATAAATTAATTAAGTTAGACTATAGGTTACAGTAGTTTAATCTAGTTGTCAATACACTAGACAAAATAAAACCGCTAAAAGATTGAAGTCTAATAGCGGTTATTGTTGTTAGTTACTTATCAAGTAAGAACTCTAAATTTTGATCTGCTAAATATTGCTTAAGTTCCACACCTGTAAGAGAATTTATATAGTCGACTTGTGTATTTATACAATTTTCTATTACTGTTTGCATATCCCAAGTATCCACTATACTTTCTGCAATTTCTGTAATTTGTTTGTCTGATAAGTTTAAATCTTTATTTTTAAGCATAGCTTTATCCTTCTATAGGTTCCACCGTAAAACCCCGTAAAACTAATTGTAAAAAGGATTTACGGCAAGTTTTGTTAAGGTTTATATAGGCGATGGCTTTACCGTTTTTAATTAGTTTGTATTTCATGTTCAAGTTTCTTTATTGCTTGTTTATACACTTTTATTGCTTGTTTATAGGCTTTTCTAGCTTCTGTTAAAGTATCGTAACAATCCCATGACAACCTTTCCCTATTTAGAAGACCACAATCATCAAACACTTTAACATGAAAGCAACCGTCTAAACTTAATTCAACTATTATCGTGTCGTCTTGTAGTTTCTTTTGTTGCAAGTACCCACAAGCTAAAGCATATAAGGTCAAACTGCCGTCTTTGTTTTTGAATTTATCTTTAGTTGGTTTCATAACTCAACCTTCAAGCTCAAATAAATGATTGTTTGTATGGTCGATGTAAGCATAAGAGTAAAGACCATGTTTAAGGTTTAATGCTTGTTCTTTAGTAATCATAGAACAATACCTTCTAAAAAGTTTTGAATTTCTGCATCAGCCACTACTAATGTATTGTAATTAGCATACTTGTGAAAATAGGTTACTTGGCGTGATGTTGATTGACTATACTTTCTGTTTGTTATGTTCCATTTATTATCTAAGGAACCATGTTCTTTATAACCAATTACAGTAGTATATGAAACAAGCAAAGAGAAATTAACATAATAAACAATAAATAGTTGTTTAGATTTTACTTGCTCAATTCTTTCAGCGTTCGGAAATCTGGATTTGATAGTTGTTTTTGTAATTGCCATATTGACACCTTTATAGGTTATAAAGGGATATACGGTTATATATCCCTTTTATTGTTGTTAATAATTAAGCAGTTTTGGTTTCAGTTTCTTCTTTCTTAGGCAGTTCTTTAAAGTACACTGAAATAACACCTTTATCGGCCAAAAAGTCTGCATTGATAAAGCTATAACCAAGGGTAGTTAAACGGTTTTGCAGGTCTTTAGCATTGGAAACATCGACGTATGCGGTTAAACTGTCACCAGCAGGTAGAATATTAGTAAAACCATCATCAGTTAAAGCGGAAAATTTAGCAGCAAGTGCCTCTTCTTTAGCTACCATTACTTGGTACGTACCGCGATTATCTTCTGTAATGAATAAGGATTGGTACTGTTTAAGCAAGTCTGTTATTTCATTATATTTCTTTAAAATATCTGCTTTAGTAGCACTAGCTGGTATGTCACCATCCAGATTGATAACTGCTGTGTCTAAAGATATCAATTTGTCAGCTAATTCAGTATTAGCTAAATTGAGAATGACTGCATTTTTAACGTAGTCATCCGAAGTAATGTTTGAACCTTGCGGAATGGGTTTAGAGACTGTTTTAGGTTCTTTACCAGAATTGTTTTGATGAGCGACACCTAAGAATTCTAATTCCATTGCTCTCAAGGTTTTACCTAAAGACTCAAAAGAAGTCTTTTTTCCTTCACTGGCAAGCATTTGAATTAACTTAGCCTTTTGTATACCGTTTGATAACTTGAAAGAACCTAAGCCTTCAATGGTTAAGGTATTATCATCTTCAAAAATAAAGGTTTCTGCAATGTCGGTTGTTTTACCAACTCCAATAGCGTTAGATGAAAGGATTGTTTTGACTGACTCAGTAATTGTATTCATTTGAAAACTCCAGTTTTATTTTTTAGGTTTAAGGTTTAAGTTAGTTGCTTCTAACTTGAGTTCTATTTTAGTTTAATTTTTGTTTATGTCAAGCTTTTATTATAAATTTTTAAGTCCGTCTAGGTTTAGTTGTTTGTCGAAGTCCTTGATGAAGAATTATACAGTTTTAAGAATAACTGTCAATAGTTTTAAGTAGTTTTTTATGTTGTTAGTTGCATTAGTTAGTTGTGCAGTAGAGTAGATACTTTAAGCAAGTATCGTGCCAATCCGCCTTGCGGAATATATAAATGAAGCGGGCGCGTGATACAGGAATTTTGAATGATTGTCAAGCTTTCGGCCTGGATTTTAAATGATAAGATGGATTATCGTTTTTGGTGGTGGACGGTGTAGCTAGTTGTATGTAGGTTAAGGTATGGGTCGCCAGTTGTGGGTTGGTGTTGTTAGTGAAGGTGGGTCGCCGGTTGGTTGGTTAACATCCATGTTAGTCACCATAAGTCGCTGGTTATTCTACCTCTTCCCAAGTAGTTTTATCTAATCTATTTACAATCCCACGTAAAGAATCTCTGAAACTAAGACCGTTTCGTAGATTATATAGTGTTACTCGTTGCGCGTAAGTATGTCCTCTGTTACCTTCGGGCCATTCAAAAGGCGTTTTTAGTGTAATTAAGTCGCCAGTTTGTAAGTCTTTCCAAAATTCAAAGGTAGATTTGCCTGTAAACTTACTTGTGATTCTAATTTGTGCTTTTAAATCCATGCGATTTCCTTGTAGTTAAATAATTTATAAAATAGTTAAAATAAAACTTGCAAGCATAGGCTTACATCTGTATACTGTATCCAACGGTTGAGAAAGAGCCGTACAACAATTAACAACAATCATTGAGGACAACAAATGTCAAACGAAAACGAATCTGTAGTAACCGAAACACCTGTGGTTGAAGCTAAAAAAGATCGCTTAGTATCTATGCAAGATGGTTCTGTAAAGAACTTTGGTGTACGCGCTAACTTGTTAACTAGTGTAGATGCTGAATCCGGTATCATTACTTTCGACTTCTTTACCGGTGAAACTATTGCTTTTAGTGCCTATGGTATTGAAGGTCAGACAGTAGAAACATTTACTGCTTTCCAGAAACAAGTATTTGTATATGGCTTACTGGCTAAAGTTAAAACTGCTTTGGCTCCTGTTAAAGTAAATGATCTGTTTGCTGCTGTAACTAAACAACTTGATGCTATTGCTAAAGCTGAATTTACTACTCGTGGTCATGCCGAAACAGTAGTTGGTTTAAGTGATCTTGAGAAAGCTTATGCACTTGCTAAAGTTGTTCAGGGTGATGCTCCAGAATACTTTAATGACCTTACTGACGTAAGAACTATCGAAGAAGTTCAAGCTTACTTTGCTACTTTAACTACTGGCGGTAAGAATAAGTTACGTAACCACCCTAAAGTTGCTTTGGAACTTGCTAAACTGCGTCTTGAACAAGCAGAAGCTATTTAAAGGTTAAAGATAGCTAACTAACTACAACTAACCATTCTTTTAACATTATATATTAGTAATAGAATAGTAAGAAAGATATGTAGTGATTTTCATATCAGTTAGTTAGTGACAAGAGGGCTATGGGTGAAAGATACCATAGCCCTTTTCTTTTAGTTAAAATAAAAGTATTTCACTAAATCTATTTTCTACTTGTTCATTTATAAATAACTGATTCCTTAAAAGCATATCAACTTCATGATTATTCATCTTTATCTTCCAATTTAGTAAAACTTAACAAAGCATCTAAGTGTATTTGTGCTGCTTCTTTTGTTAGATGTACAACACCATTAACTAGTCTTACATTATCTTCTCCAAAGTCAGCATAATTGGTTGTTTGTACTTTACCCATACTTACATTAATCCAATGATAAACTTGTCTATCCTCTAGCTTCCTAACAGGTTCAGGTACTTCAAAACCATTAATGTTGATTGTTTTAGGTTTGATTTTCCAAAGTTTATTAATCATATCTGTTCTAATGTTAAAATCATTAACAGTAGATAGCCAACTAGTTCCATTATCAGTAGAGCAAATTAGTTTATTATCTTCTTCTTCTAGTTTTAATAAAGTAGATGTTTCGTTTTCCTTATATAAAGTCTCACCATCTAACAAAGCTTGTAAAATTTCTCTATGATTCATTTTGTTTATCCGTTTAACCAGTTAGTTAGTATTTTAGTCATTTCTATTACATCTTTTGTAAGTACTTCTCGGCTGTCTGTAGCTACAACTGTAGGATGTACGTGTGAATATACCATAGAAAATGAACAATACTGTTCATTACTTTCTCTATCTTTTAACCAACCAGAAATAACAAGTTCTTCATAATGTAACATAACACAAAACATATACTTGTCTGTGTCACAAGTTCGTAAACTATCTGTTATTTCGTCGTACAAAGACTTTAGTTGTGTTAGTTTGTCTAGTTGTTTCATTTAAACTCCGTATTCTTGCCAAAAGTTATTTAATGTTATAGTTATTAATTGCCCTTCACTATCTAACATTAGAGCATCACGTACTATAATTCTTCTATTAGAATCCAATATACCACCTTCACCGTCATAAGTAAAAGGTGGTTTGTATTCATCCAGTAATTTAGTTTCTCGTAAGAACTTGTATATATCTTTTGGTTCCATCGTATTAACCCCTTTGTTTAATCATCTTATGTTTATAATCTATTGCTCTTTCTATTCTAGCACGTTCTACTAGATTGGCTTCTCTTTGTTCTTTACTTGTTGGTAGGATAACAAATAACCGCATCCAATTAGATTTAGGCCGTTTCTTTTTATTCTTTAGGCTATTCATGTTTGTCTCTTAAAGATTAATTATTATTAATGATAATAATGAGAGTTTGTGTTAATGCCCCATGCGGAGCATATATGCCGATTGAAAAAACTGTCAAGCATTATTTTCACGGCCAATCATGGTTAATAAATTAACAATGTTTGCTTGTAAAGTCACTAAACCAAGTATAGTAATACTATATACCTTAACATCTTTCCTATAACCTCTAGTAGAATTTACCGCACTATAACATACATCTATATAACCAAGTTTATCTAATCTAGCTAACACAGTATATAAAGCATTTATAGAAACATCCTTACCAATTTTACTAAAGATATTCTTCTTTATCTGGGCCGCAGTAGTACAACCTTGTTCTATAGACAAAAGTATATACTTCTGCAAATCACCAAGTAGTTTCTTTTCATCTAAAATCATAACTCTACACCCCTAAACTCAAATACATGTTCTTTAAATTCTACATTACTACCAGGAGTTCTAGTTGCAAGTAAGAACCAGTCTATATTATTATTAGCTTTACTTGCACGTAGTTTAGATACTAAATTGAACTTATTTATAAATATCTCAGCTTCCAAAGGTTTGGAGAACTCCTGTATCTCTTCTATTAGGGCTTTATTTCCACGTTTGTACTCTATAATATATACTTTAACCATCACTTTCACCTAGTAAAAACACAATTTCTCACTTTTAACTATGGACTTGTCCGTAGCAAACCTACGACCTTTCTTACCTACTGAACAATTATTAAAGAAAGTCCTGTTCATTATCTTCTCTCGTTTAATTGCATGTTCGGCCACAAGTCGGGCTTGTGTAAGTGCTTCTTGTTCTCCAGGTACAGAAGATACTTTAATCAGGTTCTTTTTCTTAAATAACTGAACTTTGCGTTTACGCAAGTCCCCATTCCAGGACCAAGAGTAGGTATGTTTATCACTTATAGTTTCACATACTGTGCGATCTAGTCTGGTTGCAGTTGTAAGTGCAAAAGACGCTAGTAGGTCTTGTGTGAAAATTGATTGATTTGACCCTTCCATGTAGATAATTAAGGTCAGGCAGGTTAATGTAGTCATAGATAGTTCTCACAATAAGCTTTAAGTGCTGCTTCTGCTACTTTTGGATAGTTAGTAGTGCATACTATATATGTGTAAGTTTCATCCCATACAGTGTATTGCTTTGTTTCTGTATTGTAGGTAATCTCACCATTGTGTGTATAGTTTGTTTCACTCATTCTTTATTCTCCAAATGTTTTATATTCTCTAGCTAGATTCCTTAAGAAACTTTTAGCATTTTTAAAAGATGTTTTACGGTTTTTAAGGATTGTAGGGTGTTCTTTTAAATTAGCTATTGCAAATTCGTTATTGAGTAACTTAATGCTTTTCTAACTCTCATTTCGCACCTACCATTAATTTATCACCAACACACCAGTAATACTCAGCTAAAGTACTACTTTGTTCACCACCTTTCATCCTACCAGACCAAAACGATGTAGCGTATTCATTCATACTAACCTCTTTTTGAATAACTACTGTATTTGCATCAAACTTAGTAGCTCTTTGTTTATGCCAGTTCAAACATTTATTAGCTGGTAAAGAACAAGCTTCTTGTATTCTATAAACACAATCAGGCGGTACAGTACTTTCTATTCTTACATATTCCCAATTAGGGTATTTCCAACTAGCACAAGCAGTTAAGTTTAAAGCAATTATGGAAAATAAGAGTTTAGTTTTCATGTTAATTCTCCTAATCTAAAATATTAGTAAAAGTGTTATTAACTAAAAATTCATAAACAGCATGAACTATTATAGGGTTTCCATGTACTTTTCCTTCTATAACAGCCTTTTTAATATAGTCTACGGCTTCTTGCTCACTTACAAAGGTATGGTTACTCAGAAAGTTCTTTGCGATATAATCTGGTTCATCAGACTGTTGCATACAAACTATCTGTATCTTGTTGGTATGGTCTAAGTATATTCTATAATAAATATCATCCATTTTGTAGCACCTTTATTGTTGTTGTTAAGATAGTAAATTTGTCCATTGTTCATTAATTATCTAGAGAGATTTATAAGTTCGGCTGCATGATCTATTTCAAATACATCTTGTCCTCTTTTCTGCCTATCTGTATATATTGGGGATAATGCAACCGCCCAATCTACTTGTGAACCAAACCAAGCAAGTAATGGTGATAACCTATACTTTTGTTTACCAGTTATAGTTACTAGCCCACTTTCTGTAAGTTCTTCTATAGCTGAAACTACTGATCTTATGGATATGTTACAAAATTTAGCTAAAGAACTATGACTCACACTAACTATATTTTGTTGTTCTTTCCCATTCAAATACGTTGTTAGGATAATTCCAACTCTAACGGCTGAGCTAGATAGCTTACATAGTTCATATAAACCTACAGGGTTTATCATTGCGGCTATAGGGACAACTAGAGTTTCATCTTTTAAAGTATCAACTGTATGTGTTCTTGATACTCTTTTATAATGGTCTGTCTCTGATGTTTCTGTTTTTGTTTTATACAGTCGTGGTTTATGATGCTTTACAAACATTTTATCTCCCGAATTTGTTAGTCTGTAATTGCATTTTAGCACGTTTATTTGACCTTGTAAACTGAAATTCAAGCTCAACAGTGCAGAATCGTATAGAATTTGTACAATTTTAGCAAATTTTGTGAAAGCTAAGTTACTGTTTTAAAACGACAAATATTACTTGACTTTCACAAATTGCATTTTAATTTTCGAAATTCTACCTAATTTTCCTTTAAAATCAATAACTTACAGCTTTTTGTGTTTTAACTGCTATGTATATTTTATATAGAAGCTTTGTTATCAGCATCCAACCAAGCAAACAACATTTGTAACTGAGCAGGATAATATACTTTATACTTAGCCCTTGTTATGGCAACATACAACAAATTACCTATTTGATCTTTAGCTAACTCAGCCACTAGGTTAGCCCCACCTAACGGAGTTCCTTCTTCATCAGTAGGAAGTAAATCATCATCCAAAGTAACTATATCATATTCTAAACCTTTAGCTTTATGACAAGTAGTCAAAGTATAATTAGCTTCACTAGGACTTGAAACAATAGCTTTCTTAATATTACTTATATTTGTATGTAAACCTGCACCTTGAGAAAGGTTCTTAGATAGGTTTAACAATTTACTTAACTCAGGTACAGCTTGTGCCGCTTCTGTTAACTCCTTAAATGTATTAAACATAGCTAACTCTTTATTAGGGTACTTGGGTTCAGTGTTAAACATTAAAGCACTGATATGATATAACTTGCTCCATAAATCATTTAAATCAGCAACTACATAAACTTTCTCATCTTTATCATAAGCTTCAAGCAAATAATCTAATAAGGTTGAGTTGTTTCTAACAATAATAGCTTTAGTAAACTGTGGACTATCTTCATTAAAGTTTGTAGGTTTAACGCCTCTACCAATAATCTGTTTAGTATTACCTAAGATTTTAGTTAATCTAGTAGCTAGGTCAGCAATATCTTGTGTAAATCTAAAACTTTCAGTTAGATGTAAATGAACAAAATCATTTGGCAAGTTTTGCATAGCATTAACAGCACCGCGCCATTCATAGATACTTTGGTATTCATCACCTACAAGTATAATTTGTGACTTCTGATTTAATATAATATCTAAAGTAACTGGATTTGAGTCCTGTGCTTCATCTAAGTATATCGTCTGGTACGGAATTACTTTAGTAGCAAAGTTTTCTCTTATGTGTGTAGTTAAATCTGGTTTAGATAACTGAAACAACTTCAAGTAAACATCATGAGTCATCTTAACATTATTCTTGTCATTTGTTAACTTATCCCAATACTCAGAACAAATAGGTATAACTAAGCTTAAATCCATTTCAGCCGTTGCATTTTCAGATATAAAACTAATAAGGTTATAAGAAGCAGATTGACAAAACTTAGTAATAATGTCTGCAACCAGAATCTTTAAATCTATATCACCTTCAACCGGCCAGCTTTTTAACTTTTCTATGTCCCCAAAGTCTAAGAAGTTGTTTAGTTTCTTTCTAAAACCAGGAGTTACTATTGCGCGATACGCGATAGAGTGCATAGTCCTACATTCTACATGTTCAGGAAACTTCCCAGATGCTTCTTCTGCTATGGACTTGTTGAAAGCTATATAAAGACTAGGTTGTATTAATGCTTCTGCTATTAAGATACAAGTAGTTGTTTTAGCTGCACCTGCCTTAGCACTGACCGCAATATTACAACCTGTTTCGGCAGTCTCAACAATAGTAGCTTGTTCTTTAGTGGGTTTAAACATGATTTTATCCTTCAATTAAAGTTAATAATTCTTTTAAGTTTATCTTTGTTACTTGTTTTAAGCCAATTTTGCTCTAGTTCAGTTAACCTACCAATTTTAACCATTTAGTTATAGCCAGTTTAGCTGCATGTACACTTCTAGCTGTACCAACGGCTTTATCATTTACTTGCCAAGTTATAATTTCTTTATCTTTTTCAGTAGCTATATGTATATAACCTTCTTTATATTGTATAGTTCGTCTACACATTTTTACCCCTTTAATAATTGTTGTAATGTTACTTGTTTCTTGTAGTTTTTGTAAGCCACTTTAAACCGTCTTATACCTAAGTTATGTTTAATTACATTAATATAGTATCCATTTGTGTCAATACGTAGACCATAGTCTAAGGCGTGATAGAGTCCTTTCATATATTTACTTCTTATCTTTTTCATAACCCTAACCTAAAATAATCATTAATACTGTTACTATAACCATTAAGTTCCGCTTGAACTTTATCATAATCAATCTTATTAACAATAAACTCAATTAACTTTGTTTCATCAAGTAAATTACTAAGATTTTCTTGTAAATGAACTGGTATCTTTAACTCAACCTTGCCATGAGAAGTAATACATACATAAGGTTTGTACTCAAACAACTCCACTTCTTGACCTTCTGAATGATATCTATAAGTAGCAAGTACCATGACTTGATCTATCTTAACACCAATCCATTGACCTATCTTAACCATTTCTCCATCATCTAAGTCATAAGTTATTTCATCTGTTCTTTTCATAGTTCTTTCTCCTTAAATAACTGATCTTATATAAAAGTTAGAAGAAAGTTCTTCTGCTAACTCATCTGCTTTATCTTTCGGTAAGTACTGTCTAATAATAATATTCAGTGATCCTCTACCTACTTGTTCAGCTTTCATTTGTTCTATATGTTCTTGTCTTTTAATCTCTTTGATTAAATACTTTAGAACAATAGTTTCTATTTGTACTTTATTTAGTTCAAGCTGTGACCAGTAGAAAGTACCTTGAGCTTTTCTTCTTTCTTCAATCGGTGCGCCAGTTATCTGTTTAATATTTGAACGTAGTTGCCTTTGTTCTACTTCCAAGAAAACTATTCTATCTATAACTTCTTGCCGCTCACAGTACTTATACTTGTCTTTTATTTCTTTTATAGTGTTGCTTATCTCACTATCTTTAACTGCTAAGTTCTTTAAGTAGTTACGTAGTTTAAAGTTATCATTACGATTAGCTTGTTCTACGTCTGTTAAGTTTTTACCTATTTTTGTTTTTATCATAAATTTATCCTTTTAAATTAACGTAAGTTTTAAATAGCTAATAAAACCTGCCGTGAAATTATTATATTAAAGGCCGCTGTACCGTGTCAAGCGATATTTTTTATTACTGTTGAGCTTGGGTAAAGGATTACGTAATTTTACGTAGGGTTAAAATTTTATTCCTTATATATACCTAAAAACAGTTAAAAATAACTTAAATTTTTATAAATAAATCGTTGACCGCTGTGTAAAAAAGCGTATAATTCTCAATCACTGGCTCTGCTGTAAGCAATTTCTTACCAGGGTCAGACAAAAAGAAATAAAGTAAAGACAAAAACAAAAACAATAAACCTTTTGGAGCTACAAAATGGATAATGTATATACTTTACGGACACAAAGAAGTCACTTCTTATCAAATGAGCAGTTGTTAGATTTAATCATTATCGTAACAACTAAGCTATCAGTACACCATAAAGAACTTGTTACTAAAGCATTAAGGTATAAGTTCTATACACTAGACAATAATGAATATTGGAAGAAGTTTAGACTTAAAGACAATGGCATTATTTTTCAAGCAAACAAAAACCCAACTACCGAACTTGCGGAGATAAAGAAAGATTTAATTAACCAAGCAGAGTTGTTATTTTCTATAGAAGGTAAATAAGATGAAAGTAAAACTAACAGAAGAATCAGTTACAACTATTACTAACTTAATTAAGTTGCAAAAACCTTTTAAATGTAGAGTTAATGAAGAGGAAAGTAAATTAGTTCAGGAACTTTTATTTAGTTTTGGTTATCTTTGGGCTGGTAACAATGATGCACAGATACGTAATGTTGATAAGGGCAGTTTAACAATTGGTTTGGCAGGTGCAGGTAAAATTACTTGTTATGAATTTTCAAATAGTGAGCAATCTTATATATCTTGGAACGTACCAGAAGTTACTATTAAAACAGAAGAAGTTGCGGAAACTTACACAAACATTAAAGAAGTTATGGAAGCTTTGTTAGCTGGTAAGGTTCTTGTATCTAAAAGTGGTAATGCACTTTACAAGTTAGCTAAGGGGGAAGTTGTTAATTGTAATAAACAACGTAAAACAGATTGGACTGTATCATATTATTTTGCTGAGTATCTAGTTCCTTCCACAGAATACATACCACCTAAAGAATGGTATGAACAAATACCAGAAGAAGGGGTTTTGTGTTGGGTTTGGGATAAAGGAGATAATGCTTTTACAATTGTAGGTATTGTTACTAAGTATGAAAGTAATAATACATATCCTTTTATAACTACAAGTGACTGTGAATGGAAACACGCTAAACCAGTTACACAAAAAGACATAAACAAACTAATTTACAAAGGTTAAACAAATGTTTAAAGATATTAAAGTAAAAGTAGAACAACAGTTTCAAGTACTCGCACAGCACCAGTTGTTTGTAGTGGAACTAAACAGAGATGCACTAGTAGATGCTTATTTATCTTGTTTCTCTGATCTAGACATTCGACAAGAACACAATTGCAACTGCTGCAAAAGTTTCTTACGTCAGTACGGTGGTATAGTAGCTATTGTAAATAACGAAGTACAAACGATTTGGGACTTTGAACTAGAAGGTTTATATCAAGATGTTCCTAAGACATTAGCTAAGTTAGTACGTGAAGCAGCAATTAGGGATGTTTTTGTAAGTAAAGAACGTGTTTTAGGTACTGATTTTAACATACAAATTAAACCAGACTTTACTAAAAGATGGGAACACTTTAGTGTAGTGTTACCACAAGCTAAAGTATTTACTGGTTGTACGTCCGTCGAATCTAGACAAGGTGATGTTAGAAGTTCTAAACAAGTATTTAAACGTGCTTTAGATGAGATTACGATTGAAGCAGTTGAAACAGTTTTAGAGTTAATCTCACAAGATTCTATCTATCGTGGGCAAGAGTTTAAACAAACTCTAACTAAATTCCATAACGCTAAACAAGATTACAGTATATTAACTGAACAACAAAAAGAACTGTTTGCTTGGTTAAACTGTCATTGTTCAGAAGCTAGAATTAGAAACTCGTCCATCGGAACACTACTTGTCGATTTGTCGGAAGGTCGTGATTTAGAACAAGCAGTTAAGGCTTTTGAAAACATGGTAGCACCTGCTAACTACAAAAGACCTACAGCTATTGTAACTAAAGCGCAACTAGAACGTGCTGAACAAGACTTAAAAGACTTAGGTTTAGATCAATCTATCTACCGTAGATATGCAGTACCAGAAGATATTACAGTAGATAACTTGCTATTTGTAGACAGAACTCCTGTTAAAAATGATCTGTTTTCTGGTTTAAAAGATGATGTTGTTGTAAACCCTAGACTCTTTTCTAGAGTAGAAGAAGTACCAGTAGATAAGTTTATTTCTGATGTTGTACCTACTGCAACAAGTTTAGAAGTTTTGTTAGAAAACAAACATACAAGTAACTTTATGAGTTTGTTTGCACCAGAACATCGTGATGCACCTACGTTGTTTAAATGGAATAACGGGATCTCCTGGGCTTATGTTGATGGTTTAACAGATAGTGTTAAAGAAAGGGTTAAAGCAGCCGGGGGTAGTGTAGAAGGGGAACTTCGTGTATCTCTTGAATGGTTTAACTATGATGATCTAGATTTAAGTGTAGAAGAACCTAACGGTAATAGGATTTGGTTTAGAAGTAAAACCTCACCTTATAGTGGTGGTTTCCTAGATGTAGATATGAACGCTGGTAGTGGGCAAAGTAGAGAAGCTGTAGAAAACATTATCTTTAAAGACAAGAACCGTATGATTGATGGTGTTTATAAAGTTTACGTACATAACTACGCTAAACGTGAGAACAATTATCTAGGTTTTAATGTAGAGATTGAATGTAGAGGTAGTGTATTACAACTAGGACAATCAACAGCAGTTAATGACGATCAACGTATTTTAGTTGCTACAATTAACTATACTAAGAAAGATGGAATTATTATGGTTGAGAATGGTATCAGTGAAAGTACAAATGTACAATCCAAAGAGGTATGGGGAATAGATACAAATAAGTTCCATAAAGTAACTATGATTCTTAACTCACCTAACTTCTGGAACGGACAAGAGATTGGTAACAAACATACTTTCTTTATCTTAGATAAAGCAAGAAACACAAGCAGACCTAGAGGTATTTTTAATGAGTTTTTGAAACAAGATTTACTACAACACCATAAAAGGGTATTTGAACTACTAGGTAATAGGATGGTAGTTGCAGATTGTGATAGGCAGTTGTCAGGTTTGGGTTTCTCTACTACACAACGTAATGAGGTGTTTGTGAGAGTAACTGGTAGAACAACTAGAGTAATTAAAGTTAAATTTTAAGAGGATAAAGCCATGTTCGAACAAGCATCTAAGTTAAAATTACGTTATAAAGTCGCCAATGGTACAATTTCTACAGAAGATTTGTGGGATTTGTCCTTAGAATCCTTAGATAAAATCGCTAGAAGTTTGCATAGAGAGCTACGAGAAGAAGAAGAAGTTTCTTTTATTACAAGTGCTGTGCAACAAGCTATAACTAATCTTAATGAGTTACGCTTTGGCATTGTAAAACATATTATCGAAGTTAAACTAGCTGCAAGAGAAGCTAAAAAGGTTAAAGAACAAGCAGCAGCAAAGAAAGAAACTATCAAACGTATCTTAGCTGCCAAACAAGATGAAACTCTGCAAAACATGAGTATTGAAGATTTGCAGAAAGAACTACAATCGTTGGAGTAAAACAATGGAAACAATTTATAAAACACCAGCAGAAGTTATGCAAGCTTTACTTGACGGTAAAGAAGTTTGTTTAGTAGACCGATCTGATCGCAGATATAAGTTGGTGGATGGTTATGTTCTTACCTATTGGAAGGGTACTAAGTGCTGGAGGGAGTCTAAGACATACAGCAACAACTTAACTAATTTCAAAGAGTACATACCAGAACAATGGTATGATAAAGTATCTACAGAAAGACCTATATTATGTAGGGTATGGGATAAGGATTTTGAAAAAACGTTAGACTTTGTATCCGGTTACGACAAAAATACTAGTTATCCTTTTGAAACTATAAATGATAATAGTTATGAATTTGCTGAACCTTTGGCACTAGAAGAAGTGTACCAATACCTAGCACCGAGTAATAACAATGTCTAACAAAACACACATACAACTAACAGTTGCAAATACTGATAGAGAAATTCTCTTCCCAATAGATAAGATACTTATATCAGATACCAATAATGGGAAAGGTGCGATAATTTATGAAGTAGGTAATACTAATGAAGATTATCAAGGTTTAAGAGTTAGGGAGAATTACGCAGATATCTGGAATACACTTTTTCTTCGTAATCAAATATTAACAATCTAACATGAGTTTAAACACAGACCAACAACAAGCATTACGTAGAATATGTAACTGGTATCGTGGGAACGAGATGTACTTTCTACTTAATGGGGCTGGTGGTACTGGTAAGTCATACTTAGTAAATGAGGTATTGAAGAACATAAACTCAATACCTCTATTACTTAGTCCTACGAACGAGGCTTTAAAACAGTTAAAGGACAAAACAGTAGGTGATTACGAGTTCAGAACAATACATTCTGCTCTAGGACTTGCACCTACTACTACTGAAAAGGATATAAAGTTTGAACATATAGCTATTCCTAGTTTATGGGATGACTTTAATCTAGCAGTAGTAGATGAAGCTTCGATGGTAGATACTTGGGCAATAGATTTACTTGTGTCGATTGGGATTAAGATACTTTACTTAGGGCATGGGAGTCAGTTACCACCAGTTAAAACTAACCTTAGTGTATTTGATAAATGTATATCTCCAGTATTTGAGAAAGGGTATCCTACAACTAAATTAACTATACCTATGCGTAACGTAGGTAAGTTGTGGGAGTTTAATAACTTAATTGAGGAAACTATTTACTCGAAAGACCGACGAATACCGAATGATTTTGACATAGATCGTGCAAATATGTTACAATACTTAGACTCGCCTCTAGGTAAAGATGAATTATTACATGGTGAAACTAAGATAGTTCTTTATACTAATGATGGGGTAGATAGATATAATAATATAGTTAGAGACAAGTTATTTGGTTCAAGTGCTAAAAGTAAGTATCTATCAGGCGATAAAGTTATTCTTATTCAACCATTAACAGAAATAAACGAACTCGAAAGGTATTCTGATTTAGCTTTAAAAAGAGCAATGAATAAAGAGCATAATAAACATTATGCCAACACTAAGGCAGAGGTTTATACGTGCAAAGAAGTAGCAATTAAGCTTAATAGTTCGCTTGTTATTCCTTGTTACAAGCTGGAAGTTAAAACAGATGAAGGTATGAGTCAGTTTTATGAATGTATTGATCCAGAGGACTATTTAAAAATATCCAACTATTATGAACATTTAGCATGGGGAAAACATAGTAAAAAGGATAAAGACAAGGCTTATAAAGAGAAACACTTTATATTAAGTTGTTTCGCTAACATTAAACACTACTACGCTTGTACAGCTCATAGGGTACAAGGGGCAAGTATACCTAATGTAATAGTACCGTATTCAGATATAGGTAAATGTAACAATCCAATTATGAAACAAAAATTATTATATGTAGCATGTAGTAGGGCCATTTTAAATTTGAAGATATACAGGGGTTTTATGTGATAACAGCAGAGAAAGTTAGAAGTTACCTTATTTATGTTCCTAGAAACCCAACAAGAACTCATTAAATATGACAGAACAACCAAGAAGTTTTGCAGCTAATCTAAATCCAGTACCAGTTGAACCTGAAATACCTAAATACGAACATGGTTATTCTGAACCGGAAGTAGCTAAAATAGTTAAAGCTATGGAAGGTATTAAGAAGCGTGACTTACAACTGCAACCAGTTACTTTAGAGGAAATGAAAGAGGTTGTAGTACCATTTCAACGGATTCATAGGACAACTGTATTTAACTTAAACCCTGAAAAACCTAAAAAGGAACCAAAAGAACGAGTAGCTAAAGAACCTAAAGAGAGAAAACCTAGAGTTAAGAAGCTAACAGCAGCAGAAAAGAAGAAAAAGATTAATGAGATTGTTATGAAAATGGCAACAGGACAAGATTTAACACCAGAAGAAGAAGAGTTTTTTAATGCTAATACAACTAAGGTTTAGTTATGAGTAAAATAGATACGTTGTTCCCGATTGCCTTTAGTAACTCCATGATGAATGACTTATGGCAATGTGAGCTTTTATGGTTCAGGAAATATTGCCAAAAGTTCAGAAGCACAGCAGTAGAACCTGATTTAATTGCTGGTGGTTTGTTTGCTAAAGGTTGTGAGATAGTACGTAAAGCTTATCATAACGATAAGAAAGACCCCGAAGAAGCTATAGAATTGGGTTCAAACTACATATTAGAAGCTGTAAGTACACAACATTCGGAGAAAACAAATGAACGTGTAGCATTTGCTTTACGTAGATACTTTAGAAGTTTTCCATTAGACAGTAGTTTAACTCCAGTAGAACTAGCTGATGGCACTTTCGCCATCGAGTATTGTTTAACGGGAGATCATGAAGTTTTAACTAAGCAAGGTTGGGTTAGATTAGATGAATTAAGCAAAGGAGAAGCTATACTAACCTGGGACAAAGGCACAGTAGTCTGGGACATTCCGTATTCTTATATAGAAAAAGAATATACGGGAAACTTAGTAAAAATAGAAGGGAAGTTTAACGTATCTTGTCTAGGAGTACCTGAGCATAGAGTTCCTGTATATAATAAATACACTAATAAGTTTAAAACCTACACTTTAGGAACACTGACTAATAATGACAATGAGTATATTCTAAGTAGTGGTATCTTAGCTGATAATGTAGGTATGGAATTGCCTGTAGATGTAGCTAGATTTATAGTGGCATTGCAAGCCGATGGTAGCTTTGTCCGTAATAACAAAGGCGTGTTCACAGGTGCGGTATGTTTTGGGTTTAAAAAAGAAAGGAAAATAGCAAGACTCATAGAACTGTTAGATAATCTACAGTATAGTTACACTAAGACACTACAAGCAGCAGGTGTAACTTATTTCTACATACATAAGAACGACACAACAAGCAAGTTACTTGAGTTAATGACAAAAGATAAATTACTAGGTTCTTGGTTGCTTGATTTTGGGGTTAAAACACTAAACATAGTGTTAGAGGAGCTGCAATATTGGGATGGTCATGCCTATTCCTATGGTACAGTGTATGTATCTAAACAAAAGGTTAATGTAGATATACTGCAAGCCATTGCAGCTATGTGTGGTAAAGCTACAACAATACACCAACAAGGAGCCTATAGATTAGTTATAACTAATAACCCCAGACATAAGTTGCGAACTTTAATGCAGTACAAAGAAGAAGTACCGTTTTCAGGTAAAGTTTATTGCCCCAATGTAAAGAGCAGTTACTTTATGATTAGGCACAACAATAAGGTGTCTATTACAGGTAATTGTTTTGAATTTGATTTGGGTATACCTCATCCAGAACTACCTGACACTAACTTGACTTATAAAGGCAAACTAGATGGTTTATATGAGTATAGAAGTAATGGTGTTAGGGATGAAATAGTTGTTCTTGATGAGAAAACAACTAACAAGTTGAAAAGAATCAATGGTACTAAGTTAATAGATAGAACTAAGGAGGAACTATTATATAAAACTAATGGGCAGTTCATAGGCTATCATTGGGCAGCGAGACAACTAGGTGTTAAAACCGAGAAGTCTTTAATACGTAAAGTACCTATAGCGGCAACTTATGAAGCACCAGTAGAACTTATTATACCAGTAACTCCATTTCAAATAGAGATATGGTCAACTACTATGGTAAATAAGATAGAGGAATTGAAAGACAAGTATCTTTATTATAAACAAAATGGGGGATTACCACATGTGGCATTTTATCCGATACTTGGGAATGGTTGTAACAACTATGCTCGACCATGTTATGTTAATGACGGTTGTTTTGACAAGTATGGTGAGCAGTTGATAGCAGGTAAGTATCAGCAGGTGGTGTGGGATTCAGCAAAACAACTAGAAGTCCCATTAAGTCAGTTTAAATTAGAAAGGGGTTTGGTATGAGAACAGAAGAGATACAAAGAGCAGTAAAACTAAGTAAGATAAATAAAATGTTCTACGATGAGTTCAGAAAAGAACATGATTATAATTCGGCAGCAGAAGCACCTGTTACTCTAGCAAAGGAAATGTTTGATTTAGTTGTAAGTGAGTTAGGTTTAACAGGTTTCAAGCTAGTTGGGCAGGATTACAATTACTTGCTAAAACTAATCGCATAGACTGCCCTTTCTTTATTGTTAAGGCAGAAGATTACTTATACCCACAATATGACAAAAAACTAACAGAAAGTGTAAGTGAACTAACACCTTGGTTAGCTGAACAGGCATATAACCTACTTAATTCGTATGGGTTTGAAAATAAAGTTAGAAGAACTTATTTTGAAGATGGTGAAGTTTGGGTAAGACCTAATGTACACCCAAATGTATGGGCAAGATGGGCAAAGTTAGCTACAGGCTATCAAGAACCAGAAGATAGAATTTTAACCTTGTGTTTAACAGGTAAGTAACATGGCGGCAAATATACCATTAAAAGAAGTTTCATCAGATGCTAGTCTTGAGAAAGCAGATAAAGTTATCATTTATGCTGATGCTGGTCTAGGTAAATCATTCAGCGTAGCTACATCTTTGATTGACGCACCAGAAGATAGACGCATTATCTATTTAATGACAGAGCGTAACGCCGCTATTGGTTTTGAAAACGGGCTTAAACACTACAACATTAAGCCAAAAGAAGGTCAAATTATTTATGTGTTCCCTAAACAAAAGAAAAAAGCTTTCACAAACCTATCAAGGTCTTTAAAGGCTTTTGTTAAGGAAAGTAAGAAAGACAGTTTAAAAGGTAATGCAGATACTACACAAGGTACAGAGCATTACACATATCTACAAGACATTATCACAACTTTAGAAGATTTTACTGGTACTGATTACGTAACAGGAGAAGAAGTTAAAGTAGGTAATGTGGCTATCTTAGGTTCACAAGACATACTAGTTGTAGATGGTTTGTCACCTATTGGTTTAGAAGTTTGGAACTCAGTTGTAGGAGATAAGATAGCTATTAGTATGACAGACTATAGCCAGCCACAACGGTTAATGCACATAATCCTAAATGAGTTATCTATTTTGACTTGTCCTGTTATTCTGTTAGCACATGAAAAACCACTTACAGATGACAAAGGTAACTTGATACAACTTAGAGTAAATACTTTTGTTGGTAATGCTAACTACGCAACCTTAATGGGGTTATTTACAGATGTTATTCATGCTACTAAAGTAGGCCCAACTTTCAGATGGGAAGTAAGTAAACCTGGAGTATATACAGTTAGTAGAAGGATAACTGGACAATCTCAAGTTGAACCTAATTTTTCTAAACATGGCTTTTTTACAGGTAAATAAGATGGAAATATTTAGCTATGTATTGTTTATCCTTAATATGGGATTATTTATATTTAACATTTTATTATGGTTAAAGTTTGGTGGTTATCTACTACCCATTGCTATACTATCTTCTATAGTAGGTATGTATTGTTCATATAAATCTATTATGTTTAGGCAGAGAATAGAAAAATTAACAAAATATTTTAAATAACCTATTGACATAAATTTAGAAATCTTTATAATAACCAAACACTTAGGGATCGAATTAAAAATGAAATTAACTTTTACATCTGTACTATTTCTTATGTTTTTAGCACTTAAACTTACTAACAACATTACTTGGTCTTGGTGGTGGGTATTCTCACCTTTCTGGATTCCATTATCACTAGCTGCCTTTTTCTGGACACTAGCTTACACACTAGCTAGAAGGAAGTAATTAGCGTAAGGCCGATACCTTACAGTCATGACCGTTGTACTTAAACAACTGTAGAATATGGTAATCTACATAACTTAAATAAACAACTTAATTGAGAAAGAGATAAAATAAAATGGCTAAATCAACTACTGCACTAAAAAGATCCTTCGGCGTAAACACTACTGACATTCCAGAAACACTCCCATTACTTGAAAATGGTTTTTATGCAGGTGTTATTTCTAATGCTTCAATCACTAAAGTTAGTGACAACTCATCACATATTAAGATTGTAGAAGAACAAGTATATAATCGCGATGAGAAGAAGTATGAAAAAACAGGTGAGTATATCATCGAAGGTACTATCTATTTTGGTGTAGCATTAAACAGTAAGAAAGCAATTAAAGTACTTCAACGTGATGAACCTAAATTTTTCGGTAGAATCAGATTGAAGTTCGATAAAGAATCTTTAACTTATGTACCTAACCAAGTACTTGGTGGTTTCTTAGCTGCATTAGGTATTAAAGATATTGACTTTAATGCTCAAGCTGAACAAGACTTTATTTACAATGAGGCTATTGAAGTTCCAGAAGAATTAGCGCATGTACCTAATATTGTAGATATGCTTAACTCAGTAGAATATCAAAAGATTCTGTTTGGTTATATTTGCCAAGCTGCAAACGGTTTGCCTTGTATCGCTTCAATTGTTAAAACTAATGGCTATCCTGATACAACCAAACAAATAAATGCTTTAGGGCAAGGACAATACAACGATTCATGTGGTATTGTTGCTTATACTGATGGCGCTGAGGTCGACCTCGAAGATTAATAGGAGATATTAAAATGACTTTTGAAGAAATTGTATTGGGAAACACCTACAAAGATACTTTAACTGGTTTTGAAGGTAAAGCTACAGGTAAAGTACTTTACTTAGAAGAGCAATCTAAAGTTTGTTTAGAGCAAACAACAGATGAAGATTCTGGTGGGTATCGTTGGTGCCACATTTTCACAGTAGAAGCGATAGAAGCAACAGAAGTTTAAAGGATTCATCGCACAAGGATGTGCATTTACTAACAATAAAGGTTTAAAATGTCAAGACAATCCAAAAACGCTAGAAAAATTGCTTTACGTAAACAAGTTACAGCTACACATAAACAAGGTGGTAAAATCCCTTTTACCAAGAAGTTAACCTCAGTAAATAAAGGTAAGTGTATCACAGTGAAAGGCGTTAGACAAAGTATTAACCTAAGTGCCAGTAAGAAAGATGACGTTTACAAAGGGTGATTTTGTAGGGTTTAACTCCTGTAACAAACAATATTATCTTTTAGTCTTAGATACCCTACCAAGTAAGTTAGTTCATTGTTACGATCCGTTTTTGTATGTTAAGTTAAAACTTAACCGTGACAGATTAACTTATTTACCTGATTTTATGTTAGCTAACTGTGTTAATCATAAAACTTTAGGATTACGAACAGTAGGTAGTGTTCTACAACAAGCTAAGGAAAAGTACATCAATGAGCGTAATACTTAGATCGAAGTTCCCGAAAGAGAAAACAGTCTTATTACTGAACGATCAACCATTTAAGAATGAAGTTCAAGATGGGGAAAAGTTCAGTTCGGCAGCTAATACAGGTTTATTAACTGCTTTACGTACAGGCAAGTGTAATAACTATAGTGGTATAACCCCAGAAGGTTATAAAGGTATTATTTCTACTGATATTTACCAAACTTATTTAGACTACGAACCATTTAGTGATGGTAATTTCGACTATACGAGGGAGATTAAGAAAAGAAAAGATTTGCGATTAGTCCAGTATGGTGATGGTGAAGGTGAAAGTTGCCTTGTAGATAAAGACTATGAATTTGTTATCGGTGAAGATATTTTACCACACGAATATCACAAACTAGAACACCAAAAAGATGTATATATCTCAGGACGTTTACATAAAGAACTTCAAGGTTTAGTAGAAGAAATAAGAACTGTAAAACCTAAGTTAATCATTGTAACTGGTAAATGGAGTTTATTCTTTTTAACTGGTTGTACATCTTTGACAGCAAACCAAGGTAACTATAAGGATAAGAAGCCTTTAGGGGGTTTAAATAAGTATAGAAGCTCCTTAATGGCAGTTCATAGTTGCTTTGGTATAAAAGAACCTCATGTACTATTACCTATTTGGCACACTGTTAACGCTATGGGTATGCCAGATAAAGTATCTGTAATGAATTTAGATTTACAAAAAGCTGGCTGGATTTACCATATCATTAAGGAACATGGTGTTGAGTACTACGCTCAAAGCTTAGAAAACTTTACTATATCTATAGAAAAAGAAGTTATACTTGGTTATCTAGATAAGTTACATAAAAGACTTGATGAAGGTAAACGTAGAGTTTCGGTGGATATAGAGACTAAATTTAGTGCTATGATAGATTGTATAGGTATTACTGATATAGTCAATGAGGGTATTTGCATACCTTTTGCCGGTGAGAAACAACCTAACATATTTTCTTTAGAGGATGAAGTAGAGATAACAGTCAAGATGTTTGAGATTTTACAACACCCTAATTGTGAAATAGTCGCTCAGAATTGGTTTTATGATTCTAGTTTTATATCTGACCAATATTGTGTAAACCTATATTCTACACATGATAGTATGTTATTACACCATTTATTATACAATTATCTACCTAAAGACCTATCCTTTTTAGCCAGTATTTACGCTGAGAGATACACACAATGGAAGCAAATGCAAGTCCACTAGGTTATACTGAGAATGATTACATTCGTTGGTTATACAACTGCCGAGATATATCCTATACCTATGAGGTAGTAGATAACCTAGTAGATGTAATGGGGTTACAAGATCAGAAACTACAAGATTTATATTTTAGGAGACAAACTAGAACATCTAAGCATCTACTACAAGTTATGAATAGAGGTGTTAGGGTGGATAAAAAACAAAAAGATGAGTTATACTTGTTTTTCTCATCTTTGATGGATGACATAAAGAAATCTATTAACGACATTCTAGGTATGGAGTTTAATCTAAACTCAACACCACAAAAAAAGAAATTGTTTAAAGACTTTTTTGGTATAAAGTTAAAGATTAAGAAGGGTAAAGGTACGGAAACTTGTGACTCAGCAGCAATGTTACAGTATGTTGAAGAGTACCCTATATATAAACCTTTCTTTATGTTGTTACTGGAGTACAATGCTATTAAAGTTATTACTACTACTTTCTTAGGTATGCAATTAGACGATGATGGTAGAGCTAGAACTAGCTACAAAATAGCAGGTACAGCTACAGGACGGTTAGCCTCTTCTAAAAATCCTAGAGGTAAAGGAGGTAATTTACAAAATTTACCTGAGAAGGGTAAGCTTGATCTTAAATATGCTTTATATGCTTTAGAAGATTCGGTAGAAGATGGAGAACTAGATACTACTGCTTATGATGATTTAATGGTTGAAGGCAGTATTATATTACCTAATATCAAGAAGATCATATTACCAGATGAAGGTAAAGAGATAGCAGATGCAGACTTCGCGGGAGCCGATGCAATGGTAGTAGCGTGGGAATCTAATTGCAAGTGGCTTATTGATTTTTTCCTTAATAGAAACGAAAAACTGTACGCTTATATAGCTTCCGAACACTTGCAAAGAGAAATAACTTCATCTAGTCCAGAGTATAAATCGTATAAAGCTGTATGTCATGGTTCAAATTATGGTTTAGGTGTCGAAAAGTTAGCTAATATGTTAGGTATCTCCCTAAGCTATGCCCAACAGTTGCAGAATTTCTACTTCGCATTATGTCCTGAGATAAGATTATGGCAGGAAAGAATCAGAAACGATATTAATACTAAAGGTTATATTCAGAATATATTTGGTAGGAGAGGGTGGTTTCTAAACAAAAATGATGCGACACTATACAACAAAGCTTACGCGTTTATACCGCAGTCAACGATAGCAGACCTAGTTACAGAAGCTATGGACAACATAATGGAAAATCATAAAGATATAGATGTATTATTACAAGTACACGATTCACTAGTATTCCAATATCCGGTAGAAAAAGCAGAAGCATGTAGAAAGAATATCTTAGACGGTATGGTTATATCTTTACCCTACACTACACCGTTAAGAATACCCGCAGATATGAAAGTGTCAACGAAGACCTACGGGGATACGGTAAAAATAAAGGTAGTATCAAAGACAGACAACCATAAAAAACTAGCACCAATGTTCCAATAAGGAGAAAATAATGTTTCCAATTAAACTTAAACTAACAGAACAAGCAATTGCAATACGTAAAGAACAAGGTATTGATTTTACACCAGTAAGAGGAAGTGAATTAGCTGGTGGATATGATATTAAAAACTGTTCACCAGAACCTATTGAAATCCCTTTAGGTCAAACAGTTCAGTTACATACGGGGATTCATTTGGATATTGGTGAAGTTGATGATGATTATATAGATTCTACAGAATGGGGGCTAACTGCACTAATTGTACCTAGAAGTGGTTTGGGTTCTAAAGGTTTCTACCTACGAAATACAATAGGAGTTGTAGATGCAGATTATCAAGGTGAAATCTTACTTCGTGCAAGTAATAGAAATGAAACTCCTATTACTATCTTACCTGGAGAACGCATAGCTCAGTTGTTGTTTGTACCTTGTGGGGTAATGGAATTTATTGAAGTAGAGGAATTTGAAGAAGTAACTGAACGTGGTGTTAGTGGTTTTGGTGCTAGTGGGAGGTTGTGATGCACAGAGATTATTCAGTATACACTTTAGCGCAAGCAGCAGAATATTTAGGTATTCCAATACAAGAATTACTTAGTTATGATAAGTTAATTAGTTATACTATGCAAGGTTTTACTAGAATGTATAAGGTTAAGGATTTAGATTTATTAAAACTAACTCTTTATGAATTTAAAAATAGAAGCAAACATGTTAAAATTACCTAAAAAAGATTTAGATGTCCCAGTACTCATACGCCGAATTCTAACTGATACAAACTGTTCCATTAAAGAACTAGCATCTGCTACTGGTTATTCAGAAAGTTACTTAAAGAAAGTAAGGGTAGAAAGTATGGACGGTTTTGAGATACAAAGAGCAGTTAACCTTTTAGGTATTTATTTACTTAATACGACGAGAAATATACCTCTAGTTGGTGATGTAGAAGAATAGTGGTGCGTACCTGCTAACTCCGAAAGTACGCAAATTATAAGATAGGTGTTCTATCGGGGAAGTGAGATACCTTCCCTTCTTTTAATTTAACAGGAAAATAAATGAAAAGATTAGAAGCATTAGTTTGGTTTTTAGGTGCATCCATTTTAGCTTATTTAGCCCCTAAAGGTTCTATATTCGAATTTTTGGAAATGTGTGTTGCTGTTGGTTCAGCTATTGAGTATGGATATTACATAATTAAAGGTGAAAAATAATGTTAACTTTCCTAATTGTTTACTTAATTGTTGGTTTATTTCTTACCTTGTATCTAATATACGAAAATCCAAGAAAATTTTATATAAACTTCCCTACAACTATAGAAAGACTTGTAAGTATCATTATCTGTAGTGTAGTTTACCCATTTGTAATTGTTTCGGTGTTTTATGATGAATGGAAAAAGTGAAAACAATCCACTAAGGCTTAAATCAACTAAACAATGTATTTGTGGGAACACACAACTAATTCTATTACGTACTTTAAACTTAAAGATATGTAGTAAAAAGGATTGTTGTACTTATATTTATTGGCCTTTAGCTGCGAATCAGAAGCAAATAGCATAGGAGAACGAAAATGATTGAAGATAACCAAATACAAGAAGCTTGCAAAGAAGTAGATATTTTACTTTTAACAAAATCAAATAAAACATTAATTAAAGAAACAACTGATGCTTTGATTACCTTGAATAAAGACAAAAAGGCTTTACATGGTTTAGTTAATGAATTGTTAACTGAAAATTCACGGTTAAATGCTTTAATAGATAGGTATAGAATCACTTTTGTTGTTTTTGTTGGATTAATTTTACTTTTATTGGTGTTATAGATGACATTAGGTATACAAAAAGTATTACATTTACACCTAGAAGAAGCTAAAAAGAAATCTAAAATCAGTGGGGAGTATATGTACTCCGTCAAACTTGACGGATGGCTTTGTTATATAGACTATTTGGGTAACGGTGTATGGGATTATGTACGTAGTAGACAACACAGAGAAATACCTTCCATGTATCATGCTATGCACTATGTAAAACAATTACCTAAACCTAATGGTAGATATAGATTCATTATGGAAGCAGTTGTACCTGGGAAGTCCTTTTATGAAGCTAATGGTATTATGAATAGGTATGTAGGTGATTGTCAAGCAGAAGAAGTTATATTTCATATACATGATATGATTAACTTAGATACGTACAAGGAAAATTGGTTATCTAATGAAGCTTGGCACAGATACAAAGATTTAAAAGAATGGTTTGGTGATACTGAATCAGAGAAGTTTAAGATTCATCCCTTGTTAGGAGTATCAGCTAACCGTGATGATTGGATGGAAGCCTTCTATAATGCTGAACGAAATGGTGACGAAGGCATAGTACTTAAACATTGTCATTCGCTATATCAACCAGATAAACGTAACTCTTCTTTAATGAAGATCAAACTTGAAGATACTTATGATTTACTTTGCATATCCGCTTATTCCTCGGAAGGTAAGAAAGGTAATATGGCTTATAACTTATTACTTAGAGATAAAGCAGGTACTAAAGTTCCTGTAGTTATTGGATCACATTCTTTAATCCACTTATTTGAAGATGAACCACCTATAGGAAAAGTAGTACAAATAAAATGTATGTGTAGAACAAGTGATGGTATTTATCGAGAACCTAGATACGACTGTATTAGATATGATAAAACAGAAAAGGATATAGATTAATATGGGTAAGATACTTATACTAGATACAGAAACTTGCGGATTAACTCCACATAAAGATTATGGACATACTCAGGTTATAGAGCTATCTACGATAGAAGCGCACCATGATCTGCCGTCTTTCCTAGAGGAAGTTAAACTAGATGTACATGAATTAATTACATACTATCAAGAAACTGCTTACAGGGAACGGTTTATACCAAGTATGCCCATTGACCCTAGAGCTACAGAAGTACATGGTATACGTTTCAAAGATTTAATTGGTTGTAGAAAGTCAGAACATATTGAACTACCTA
>JBBAEC010000039.1:0-26494 GCA_041656135.1 Balneolaceae bacterium
TTATTTGGTGGGGTAATGTTCAGAGCCTTTTTTCGTTTTTAGCTTTTAATGTGTTTCGGGCTTTGTTTGTGGGTTGCCCCTTTCTCGTTCCCAATCTGCACCATTGCTTTTAAAATATTTCTGTAAAGTTTCGGCTTTCTAATTCGTACAAAAATTCCGATTGTGCTCAGGGCGTTGTTGAAAAAGCTTATAGAAAAATCTGCGATAGCCTGCCCAGCCAACATCCAAAATTTCAGATTGCATACGTGTTTTTCTTTTACCACATTTAGCGCTAGTTCTTGGCTCGCCAGTTTCACATAACAAGCGTTTCAAGCGGACTCGGACAGAGTTCAGAACTTTAATAACAAAAACCAGACTCGCCACTTAAACGCAGGGTCGTTAGTGGGCTTAACCAAATGAGAAAACTGTTTTCAATATCTCTTTTCTTTTTCCTCTGTTCTTGCGGACCGATTTCTCTGGAAGAAGATCCTATTGTTAAGAAGCATTTTTCAGAATCCGAAATAGCTTATCTCGATTCTATTTTGACGTTCTTTGATAACGAAGTAGTTAAACAGACTCCCGATGCTGAAATCATCCCCAGCTATAAAGAGCTATTTAAAGTTGTTAAGGATTCTGTGAAATCTGCTCCTGTGATTGCAATAGAGATTGATCAAAAAAAGTATCAAAGACTCTTTTCAACAATGCCTGATTCGTTTCAACAAAAGCTTTGGTATACAGGCTATGCTCATGATTCCAGATCGAACGATTCAACTTTTTACCGAGACCTTCGTTCTTCAGGGACTTATGCTGCTTTTTTAAAAAATGCTTCTGAAAAAAATAGTTTTTTATTTGAATACTATGACGATTTAGTACATGGTGCATCACTCACACCGACTATGAATGCAAACATGCTTTATTATCCAGAGAAATTAGATATTGAAAAGGAACGAGAGCGTTTAATTTATGCAGTGCACTTTATCACGTTGCGAAGGCCGTCAGCCCACTAACAAGCGTTTTAAGGGTGACTCGGGTATTGGCTCCGCATTTTAACTTTCAGCTATCTAATTAATTATGTTACTTTCACAAAAACCGAAAACCCTCGCACCTTAAACGCTGGGTCGTTATAGGGCTTAACAAAATAAATCTCATGCAAAAACAGATATTTTTTATTCCTTTTTTTCTGTTTCTAATGAGCACTGCATCTTTTGCTTTTCAGTCTGATGTAATTAGAAATACTCAAAAAGTGGAGAAGCTGAAGAATTACTTTCATAAGTCATTTGAAAAACCTGACAGTCTCAAATATCGGAACTTATTTTTTGAAGCATTCCCTAATTCTTTTTCAGAGCTTGATTCACTCTATGGTTACAATGATGGAAAAGCTGGACCACTTTATGATGAAGGAGTTGATCATATAATTGTTCTATTTAACAAGTTAGATAGTATTCCAGACTCTATATACTTTGAAAAATTAATCAATGTTAGTTTTGAAGGCAGTTGGGATGCTGATGCTATAAATTATTTTCAACATGGGCTGCATCAACGATCTTTAGAGAAACCAGAATTATTATTCTCACTTCTACAAAATTACCCAGATAAAAAAGTTCAAAGCTTTTTTCATTTTTTTTATGATGGAGTTCACCCACCTTTTGAAGAAATTCCGGCTGATTTCCAAAATCTTAATTCTCAGTATCCAACTCTTTATTCACTTATGAAAAAAGAATTTACGTCTGCATTATCTAAAAACAAACATTAGAAACTTGGTTCGCCCTATAACAATGCGTTTTAAATCGGACGCGGACGAGGTGCGATGGAAACTTGTTTGCAAGGAATTAATTTCGCTACTTCAACTAAATCATAATCCCCGCGCCGCTTAAACGCGGGGTCGTTATACGCGCTTAACCTAAATGGAATAATCATGAAACTTTTAGTTAAAAAAACATTTTTGCTCATTGTTGCTGCAGGATTATTCAGTATCGGATGTAGTCTTCTTAATTCAAAGAGTGAGACTCAAATAAAACTCAAAACAGATCAAAACTCTTACATAGCTGATACTTCTTCTGTAATAAAGTTAACTGTAACAAATAATACGGATAATCCAGTCTATTTCGTTTGCACAGGACAAATCTACCTGGAAGAATTAAACGGTAAAAATGTTGAGCACTCTTGGATGGTTCATGGATTTGAAAAATGCTTGAGCCGAAACCCTATTGAAGAAAATAAACCTGTAACATTTGATATTTCCTTCAATAGTATTTTCCTCAGAGATTGGTTCTCAACTGCACAATTTGATAAAAACGTTGATTATCGCCTTCGTATGGATCTTTACAAAACAGAAGAGATTGATCAACTAATAAGTGAAAAAAATCGAGTTTCAAATACTTTTGAAATTATTCAAGAGTAAGAGGCGCGTATAACAAGCGCATCAACTGGGGACATAGGCGCGCGGTTGGTTTAATGTGTTGCTTGTTATAACTATTTATAGTTTAATTAACTCATAATTTCCGCGCCCTAAGTGCGCAACCACGTTAGTTGCATAAGAGGAAATATAAATGCAGAATAGTAGTCTTCAGTTCATCGATTCAAATGTATTTGGAGCCCTGGTTAGACCCCAATATCCAGCAGGGTGCAGTATTGCATCCATCACTTCATGCCTTTCCTATTTTAAAGATTCAGAGATTCAACAAACTGAGGTAGCAGAAAATCTTGGTTTGGATATTAAGTCTAGTAATCTTGGACCAGGTAATATGACAATTTCAGAGTGGATTGAGAGTCTTCATCCAGAGAAAAAATCTGAATCGAAGGAGGCTTGGTCTGAAGAACTAAAGAAACGGATTGACTGCTATGAACAAGGTGAGAGTTCTGCAAAGCCTTGGACTGACGTAAAGAAAAATGCCCAGGCACTTCTTGACTGTTGAGCAAATGTGGGCTTTTTTGAACAATTAAACACAGCATTCTGACTACTGAATTCTGAGTCCCTAATTCCTTAAAAAATATTTAACCAATATCTTAGCCCCTTGGATACTAAAAATAACAAAACCCCACCCTTTCGGGCGAGGTTTTGATGTATTTGCAGGAAGGTCTATAAGCCGGATTTTGTTCCTCTCGAAAAACGAGATTCGGCAATCATTTATCTAGTGCGTTCTACCCGGTGGCGTAACGACAAACGACATATACCACCTGCATGAACTTGCACCCCGCGAGGTTTACCTAGCTTCTGGCATCACTGCACAGAACGGTGAGCTCTTACCTCACCTTTTCACCCTTATCCGCCAGCTGACAGACGGTCTGTTTTCTGTTGCACTATCTATCTTAACCCAGTCGCCCAAGTTAAGCCTCTACTACGCCCGAAGGATCGTAGAGCACGGTGTTTGTTGGTGTCCGGACTTTCCTCTCCACACATAAGTGTAAAGCGATTGCCCAACCTTCCTGCTTAAATATACGCTTTTCTACTGTCTTACCGAAGCATACATAGCCTATGGCTTATTTATGCCTAAGATTAGAAATTATTTGGGCATTATCTTTGAGAGCAAAGAATAGCTGAATGCCAAATAAAAAAAGGAAAGCTTGTAGGCTTCCCCTTTTAATATATTTACTTATAATCGAGCAAATTAAATGCTCAGTATTTTCTTTGCTTCTGCAAAAAATGATTGATCTACTACAATTCGTCCGCTACTTTCATCAATAATTACTTTATTTCTGCGACGAACTTCAACTTGGGTTTGTGGTGGTAACGTCATGCCGAAAGCTGCGCCACGATCCATTGCAACCACTGCAATACCATTATTAAGGCCATTACGTAAACGGTTGTAGCTACGTAAATAACGAGCCTCTACTTTCTTTTCTACTTCTTCACGCTTTTTAAGCAGTAGATTTTCTTCGTCTTGAGTTGATTTAGTAACTGATTCAAGGCTGCTATTTTTTGCTTCTAGCTCACTTTTAGTTTGTGCATACTCTGCTTCGGCAATCTCAATTTCTGGACCAACTTCTGTGAGACGCTTTGTAACTTCTTCTAGCCTTGTTGTTGCTGCTTCAATAGCATGCTTTTGGGCTTCTATTTCTTTTGTTAAAGCGTCGTACTCACGGTTATTACGAACAGTTAATTGTTGGTCTTCATACTTTCTAATCTTTTCATCAAAAGATTTTAAATCCAAGCTTAACTTGGTACTCTCAGCACTAAGGTCTTTTTCCTCTTGTACTAGCTTTGCCAATTTTGCTTCCTTACGCGCAATATCAGTTTCGATATCCAAAATTTCTTCTGGCAAATCGCCGCGTAATTGTTTCAGCTCGTCTATACGACTATCAATGTATTGTAAATTTGCTAATTGTTGAAGTGCTTCTTCCATGTATTGCTTCTTCAGCTCGTTTGAATAGTTTGAGGTTTTTGTTCAGACACGTAGGTCTGCATTGGGTTTGTAACTACAGAAGTAACGTTAACTGTTAAGTCATCGAAAGCTTCTGAGAGTTCATTTTTAATAGCTTCTGCTATAGGGAATTCGCTCTCGTAATGGCCTACATCTACCAATAGGAAGTTATCCTGTTCGGTAAAATAATCATGATATTTAATATCAGCCGTTACAAAAGCATCTGCCCCAGCAGCTATTGCTTTCTCTTTTAGAAATACGCCTGCGCCGCCACACACGGCTACTTTTTTAATACGCTCTACTTGGCCAGAAAACCGAATTGATTTCACATCTAATGCTTGTGAAACTAAATGGAGGAACTCCTGTTGGCCAATTCCTTCTTCAGGATATGCACCTAACACACCTAAGCCCACGTTTTTTGAGGGAGAGGCTAAATCGGTAATCTGTAAGCCACCGCTACGCAGTACGCCTTCTTTCTTTAGTCCGCTTTTAAGCTCTGGCAGGTGATGCTTATCAATAATAGCTTCGAAACATCGCAAGCCTTGTTCTCTATTTTCTACACTAAAATAGTGGGCTTCTTCTGCAGAGTAGTAATTCAGGAGTTTTAAAACAGACTCTGCGTCGCTGTAATCAGTTACTAATCGAATTTTTTTACTGATTGAATAATCTTTTGAGAGAAATTTAAGATTATCGAGACCTAGCATGTTTGCTAGTACAAAAGATACGCCATCAAGTGCAGCATCTAAATTGGTGTGTGCTACAAAAAGACCAATATCATTTTTAATAAGGCGATAAATAATCTGGCCTTGTCCATTAGTAGGATTTATACTGCCAATCTTACTAAATATGAGAGGGTGGTGGGCTACAATTAACTCGCATTTATTGGCAATGGCTTCGGTAACAACTTCGTCTGTTACATCTAAGCAGGTCAGTACTTTGCGAACCTTGGCTTCAGGGTCTCCAACTAGTAAGCCAACATTATCGTAGTCCATCTTTGTGCCAGGGGGAGCCCACTGATTTAAAAAGGTAGTGATATGTCGGATTCGAGTTTCCATCTTTACCTTTTGCCTTTCAACTTAGTTTGAATAAGCGTACTCGAATGCGAAAGTAAATATTTGTAGAGCGTTTTCGTCAACAATAATTATTTCTTTAGACTTTTACGTAGCCCTCAAAAATAAGGTTAATTGATGAATGATAAAAGCCTATCTTTTAGTTATTTAATTAAAGTTAACTTAAAACGTCATATTTAGTCATGAGTACCATTAATATCTGCCAAAATATTAACTCCATAAAAGAAAGAATTGCTACTGCTTGCCTTAAAGCGGGGCGTAACCCGGCCGATGTACAATTAATTGCAGTAAGTAAAACCAAGCCAAATAGCGCAATTTTAGAAGCCTTAAAGTGTGGCCAACTCGCTTTTGGTGAGAACAGAATGCAAGAGCTTGGCGAAAAAATGAGCGCTATAGACGACGATTCCATTTCTTGGCACATGATAGGAACCTTGCAATCTAACAAGATAAGGTTCATTGCAGAACGTGTTGATTGGATTCACTCGGTTGGTAAAACTAGCCATTTTAAAGAAATTGAAAAGCGAGCTAAAAATGCAAATCGCACAATAAATACTCTTATTCAAGTTAATATAAGTGGCGAAAGCCAGAAAGATGGCTGTGAGCCTGAAGAAATTTCTAAAATACTTGATTACACAAAAAATTTATCACATGTTAAAGTGCGTGGCTTGATGGGAATGGCCACCTTTGCAGATGATGCTGAATTGGTTAGGCCAGAGTTTCAATTATTGAGTAAACTCTTGCAAGAGCATCAGCATTATAATGGCGGCAACATTCAACTAGACCAACTTTCTATGGGAATGAGTGCAGACATGGAAGTAGCAATTGAAGAAGGAGCTACCATGGTGAGAGTAGGAAGTGATATTTTTGGATCTCGAAACTATCCTTAAACTCGCTCGTAGTAATACATAATTTAAACTTTACTTAAATGGGGCTAACATTATGATTTTTGGATTACCATGGTTTGCTATAATACCAATAGTAGCTATAGTTGGTGGGCTTTTATTAAGCTACCGAAAGCAAGAACTTGAATATGAAGCTAAAACAAGAAGCAATTCTAAAGAGGTTCAAGAGCTACGTGCTATAATACAAAACCTTAAAACACGTATAGAGAATCTAGAAACTATTGCCACCGCAGAGAAGGCAGCTAAAGCGTCAATTTCGCTAGATGATATTGAAATTAAAGATAATCCTAATTCATCGTCATCTTCTAAGCGTGTAAATAATTAACCAATTATGAATGAATTTGCTATCGCTATTGTCGCTATTGTAGGAGGGCTTGGCTTTGCTACATTCCTTTTTTGGAATTTCTTTAATCTCATAAAAATGTGGATTAATCGTAAAAGCGGAAATTCCATCCCCGATAACATTGATCCTAAATTTTTAGCCGCGCTCAGTAAATTCAAGAAAGATACCGAACGTCGAATTACCAATTTAGAGACTATTATTTCTGATTTAGAAACACAATCCATACAGGTGCACAAAACCGCTAGTAACACTCACAAAATAGAACTCGAAAGTGACGCTAATATCCCCAAACAAGCGCAAGAAGATGGTAGTAAACTGAGAAACATGTTAAATGAATAAGTGTTACTTTTAATAATGAATAAGTTTTACTAAATAGCCGTTTATTATGAAACTAACACCACTTGAAATTAAGCAACAGCAGTTTGAGAAATCTCTTAGAGGCTTCGATGTTGCAGAAGTACATTCTTTTCTCTCTCTTGTTTCTAACGAAGTAGAACACTTACTGAATAAAAACAAGGAACTTAACGACCAGATACAAAAGCTTTCTGATAGAGTAAGGCACTACGAACGCGTTGAAGAAGCCCTGCACGAGACATTGCAAACAACAAAAGAATCGGTAGTTCAAAAAATTGAACATGCTAAAATGGAGGCTCAGAACAGAATTGATAAAGCCGAAATGGAAGCTGATGCCATTGTAAAAGAAGCTAATTATCAGCGCCAAAATGTGCGCCAAACAATTTTACGGCTATTAGATAAACGCGAAGAAATTATTGCAGGCATTGGCTCTTATTTAGACAATGCTAAAAATTCGCTCGACCAATTCAGTAAAGACGAATTAAAGGCTTATACTTTAGAAGAAACTGAACAAGAAGTTCCAGCTTCTAATGATATTCAAAAATCTAAATTTCAACTAGATGTTGATAATACAAAGCCTGATGCTGACGACACTTTTATTACCAGCGGCGAAAGTATTGACGATATTCTTGACGAGATTGACTAACATTTATTTATTTAACTTAATTTTTTAACCATGGCTTTTGATACTGTTGAACAATTTCGCGCTAAACGCGATGAAGCTGTAAACTACATTAAAACCCAAACCGATTTTAAACCAGAGTATCTAATTATATTAGGTTCTGGACTTGGCCAATTGGCCGAAGAAATTGAGATGGAAATAACCATCAGTTACGATAAGATTCCCCACTTCCCGGTATCTACAGTAGAAAGCCACGCCGGCCGTCTACTTTTTGGAATGCTAGGTGGCAAGGCTGTTGTAGCTATGCAAGGTCGCTTTCACTACTACGAAGGTTACACCATGCAACAAATTGGCCTGCCTGTGCGAATTGCCAAAGCTTTAGGGGCTCATACCTTATTTGTAAGTAATGCATGTGGTGGTTTAAACACTAACTTCCGCCGTGGCGATGTAATGTTGATTAATGACCACATCAACTTTTTAGCAGACAATCCACTTATTGGACCAAACGACGATGAACTTGGCCCTCGTTTCCCAGATATGAGCGAGCCATATACCTCTCGTTTAATCGATATTGCAGAAACTGTAGCATTAGAGAATGCAATTAAGCTGCACCAAGGTGTTTACCTTTCTGTATCTGGCCCTGCGTTAGAAACTAAAGCAGAATACCGTTTCATGCGCCAACTAGGCGCCGATACCGTAGGCATGAGTACTGTTCCAGAAGTAATAGCTGCCGTACATATGGGCATGGAAGTTTTAGGACTTTCGGCTATTACCGATGAATGTTTCCCAGACTCGTTAACAGCGGTCAATTTCGAGCATGTGCTTGAAGGGGCAGCAATGGCTGAGCCTAAAATGACCAAAATATTAACTGGTGTTTTAGAGCGACTTTAATCAACTTTTTATCCACAAAAAACGTTATTTTCTAGCATACTCTTGTAGAGTTCAAATTAAAGTTATTTCTATAACCAACCACTATCAAAATTTAATGGTCAGTTTATGAGTTTTGATGAATTTGATGACGAACATTGGGACGAGTTTAAATGGGAGCGCCATCTCGACGAAGTAGAAAAAAAGAGCGACCAATTGCGCAAATTTATCTCTACCGATCAAAAAGGTACCGTCCCTCGTTGGATAACTTTACTTAAAGAAAGTTTAAGCGAAGATGATGCTTTTGAAGCCTACATAGAAGAAGAGCTATTACTAGACGAAGCCTACTTCCCCGAAGAGGATGACGACATGGAAGAAGATGAGGACTTCGATGAAGAGGACTTCCTGTTTGGCAATTCTGAAGAGCTCTCTGAGTTTTATGACGACTTCGACGACGATGAGGATGATTTTGACGATGGCGAAGAATGGAAAAGCCTAAGCGATGATTTTGCACTATCCGATTATGGCTCCATCGATAACCTCGCACTGTTCAATCAGGCGCGCGATTTGGCTGTAGATACTTTAAAGTGGGCAGAAACCGTTCCATCTAGTTCTCAATCAACTCTTTTTCTAGAGTTTGTGGGCGACAGCTTAAAGATCGGTGCAAAATTAGCAGGGGGTTATTCCTTCGGTTTTGAACCAGAATATTTAGGCGCTAATATTGCTTATACCAAAAAAGCGCTGACATTTGCGAATCAATCGTTAGGAATGCTTCAAGCATTAAAAACTGAATCTATATTCGCTAAAAAACAGTACATCGATTTCCATAGCCGAATGTTTGAACTACGTAATGATATTGGGATTTATCTTCAAGAATTACGTGATATGTTCTACAATAGATAGTTTCTTCTATTAAACAGAATGAATTATTGAGCCTAGCCTGAGTAATGAAATAGCTCATTACTCAGTGCAAAAGGCTCAGTTTTAATCTTCCCAAATAGCTACTGTTCTATCGCCTAATGAATTCGTGCTTGCCCTAAACATAGAACCAGTATTTGTCTTCATAGAAATATTACCATATTTGTCTACTGCAACAAATCCTGCATCACCAGGCTCTAACACTTCATCAACTAGGTAATCCATGCCTTGTGCCAGTGTAGCTCCTTTATATGCCATATATGCAGCCAGTGTATGTGCAGAAACATTAAGCATGATCTTCTCACCCCATCCAGTTCCCGAAATAGCTACTAAATCGTTGGCATACGTTCCTGAACCAATTATTGGAACATCACCCACTCGTCCATATTTTTTGTTGGTCATTCCCCCAGTAGAGGTACCTGCAGCAAGATTACCATTTTTATCTAATGCAACACATCCAACGGTTCCCATCTTCCAGCCATTATCTTCTAAAAGCTCTAGGTTGCCACCTGTTTGTTTATTGGCTCTTAGCCAAGCCTCATATCTACTTTGAACTTTAAAGTATTCAGGATCAACTCGTTCTACATTCGTTTCATCTGCATATTTCTCAGCTCCATCACCCGCAAAGAATATGTGCTCAGATTCTTCCATTACCTTTCGTGCAAGTGAAATTGGATTTTTTACCGTGGTAACTCCAGTAATAGCTCCTGCATTTTTAGTTGTGCCATCCATAATTGCAGCATCTAGTTCATTTTTGCCTTCGGCTGTAAAAACAGCGCCACGACCTGCATTAAAAAGCTCGTTATTTTCTAAATAATTGATGGTTTTTTCAATTGCGTCCAATGAACTGCCTCCGTCCTTTAGAATTGCCTCTCCAATACTAAGCGCTTCCTCTAAAGCATCCATGTACGCCTTCTTTCGTTCTTCTGGCATCTCTTTCGAAACATATCCGGCCCCACCATGAAGTGCTATTGACCACTCAGTTTTTTTGGTTTCTTGTACGGGCTTATCAACTTGGCACGCTGAAATTAGTAGCACTAAACATGTAATAGCAACTACAGATAAATACTTTCTCATAATTTTGATTGTTTATTGTTGGGTATTTTTCCACTCACTTATTATAGTAAATTTACAAGCCATTTTTTATTTTGCTTTAACTTGGTAATTATTAGAGCTATTCATTTTTTTTACTCGAAAAAAACTAATAACATCCGTTATATAGTTAATTAGACTAGCCTATTGTGTCTAAACTATTTAAACACTGTTATTAGCTTATTAATATAGACTTTGGTCAATATTAAATTTTACATAGTTACATAATGGAGTACATACTTACCCTGAGGGGTCTGAAGAGAACCTAATAATTGAGAGAGGTTCTCTAAAATTCAATCATAATTAAACATACACTACAATAAAATGAAAAAAATCAACTTACTACTTTTGAGCTTTTTACTAATTCCTGCATTAACAATGGCTCAGTACCCAGGCAAAGGAACCATCGACATTAACGGTGGTATTGGCGTGGGGCATAACCTATCTGGTACGGGCGGTATACCAATCAACATATCAGTAGATTACGGGTATGACGATAACTTTACTTATGGTGGTTATTTAGGTTACCTAGGTTCCTCTACAAATACAGGGTGGGGTACATGGAAGTATACAAACTTTATATTAGGTGCGCGCGGCACGTATCACCACCAGCTTGCTGAGGATTTTGATACTTATGGTGGCCTTATTTTAGGTTATAATGTTGCTACTGTAAAGTGGGATGGACCTGGCACTAATAGGTCTTCAGCAGGTGGTATGGTTGCACAGCCTTTTGTTGGTGGCCGTTACCACTTCAATGAAAATGTTGGTGCATATGCTGAACTAGGATTCGGGATTGCGATCCTCCAATTCGGTGTTACTTACAGAATGTAATTTCACATTTTTATCACTTCTAAAGCCATACAGAGTCCTCTTTGTATGGCTTTTTTTATTATAAAATAGATATTAATCTTCATTTCTGATTTTTATTATTTCAAAAAATACCTCGAACGGGGTATGTTCAATTCTTGATTTATAAAGTAGGTTTGAAAGTAATACTAACTGGATATCAACAAAATTAATCCTTATGAAAAAAATCACTTTATTACTTAGTTTTATAATATTACCTACTATTGTGATGGCCCAATACCCTGGTAAAGGCACCATCGACATTAATGCGGGGATCGGGGTTGGTCACAATCTTTCTGGGACTGGTGGACTACCAATTAACTTAGCTGTAGATTATGGCTATAACGAGAATATAACTGTAGGTGGTTACCTAGGTTATTTAGGCTCAACTACCAAAACTGCTTGGGGCTCTTGGAAATATACAAACGTTGTTATTGGTGCCCGTGGAACTTACCATCATGAGCTTGCCGAAGATTTTGACACTTATGGTGGACTTATTCTTGGCTATAACGCAGCCTCAGCTAAATGGGATGGCCCCGGTGCAGCAAACGCCTCAGCTGGTGGAATAGTTTACCAAGGTTTTGTAGGCGGCCGTTATCATTTCACCGATAATATTGGTGCTTATGCTGAATTAGGTTTTGGAATTGCAGTTTTACAATTCGGCCTTACCTATCGTATGTAGTTTTATCCTTACTACATTTTCTAAGCCATACATAGATCTCTTTGTATGGCTTTTTTTATATACGATTACCTACAAGTATAATTCTGTTTTATAATAACAGCCAATTATATTTTTTATCAGTTCTTCTCGATAGTTTAATAAGTACAAATAATTCTTATAAATTAGATATGTAATCAAATAAAAAAAGCCTTTGCAAATCTATGATTAACAAAGGCTTTAAGTACACCCGGAGGGGTTCGAACCCCCAACCCCCAGAGCCGAAATCTGGTACTCTATCCAGTTGAGCTACGGGTGCAAAGTAGGTTATAAATATAGCAATACTACGGAACAACTGCACCAGAAAATATGTTTCTATTATTGAGGTTGGCTATATAAATGGCGAACTTTGGTTGTATCAAACAAGGAGAACAAAATGTTAGTATTTTTACTTGCCACAGTGTTAATAGGTATCGGATTTGCTGGTATCGCAGTTAAAATTTGGGCTCAGAAAGATGGAGAATTTGCAGGTACTTGTGCAAGTAATAGTCCATTTTTGAACGAAGAGGGTGCGTCTTGTAGCTTTTGTGGCGCTAGTCCTGAAGAAAAATGTAAGAAAGATAATGCGCCATCAAGTGATGAGGATTTTAGTCCTTTTGTTGCCTAAACTCGGCTACTAAGTACTTCTGAAAACCCTCTGTAAAATACACTTCCCATTCATCATTGCTATCGGTAAAAACTAGATAGCCTTCTAAATTGGGTTTTGTAGCTAAAAACTCTTTACAAGCTTCCACTCCCTTAACCAAACATACGGTAGCGTAGGCATCTGCATCTATCGCAGTAGGTGCTATAATTGTAGCGCTTAAAAGCTTATTTAGTGCTGGTGAGCCTTTATGTGGATTTATTGTATGGGCATATTTAATTCCGGTTTCATCATCTACCCAAAATTTTCTGTAATTACCTGATGTAGCTAAGCCAGCTTCTTTTAATTCTATTATAAACTCGAAACGTTCTTGAGAGTCTATAACAGTTTGAGGCTTATCAACACCAATGCGCCAAACTGAATTTTTCTCATTCTTGCCTCTAGCTCTAATTTCGCCGCCAACCTCTACCATGTAATTAGTTATTCCTTTTGTTTCTAGAAAGGAAGCAATTACATCAGAAGTATAACCAGGGGCTATAGCATTGAAGTCGAGCTCAAAACCTTTTGGGATACGTACTTTATTGCCATTTACTTCTACATGTTCGTAGCCTGTCAATTCTTTTATTCTGTCTATATTTTCAGCGCTTATATCTTTTTTAATCTCATCAAAACCAAAGCCCCATATCCGAATAAGTGGACCTACGGTTGGGTCAAAATCACCTTCAGATTCCTTCGCAATCTCTAAGGCTCTAGTTAATACTCCTATAAATAAAGAGTCTACCTCAACCCAAATACCGCCTTTATTTACGATAGATATAATAGAGTTTTCTCGATAAGTACTCATAGAGTGATCAATCGAGTCTAAAATAGACTCGATTTCTTTACCATAATTTTGGTTTGAGTCTACTAAATATTTTATTTGATACGTTGTGCCTTGGGCATGTCCTGAGTTTTCGACAACATGGGTTTTTAATTCTTTTCCACAAGAGCTTAGAACTATTAAACCGCTAAATAGAAGTAATAAATACTTATTCATAAATATTTGATTGAAATAAAAAAAGCGACATGTTGTCGCTTTTTTTAGGTTTAAGATCCGAAATCATCGAATGAAACATTCTCTTCTGGAACACCCCATTCATCGCACATTTTAAGAACTGCAGCGTTCATAAGTGGAGGTCCACAGAAATAAAATTCTATTTCTTCAGGTTCAGGGTGATTTACTAGATACTGATCAATTACAGCCTGGTGAACAAAGCCTAAGAAGCCATCACCATCTTCATCACTCATATCTTTCTTTGTCTTCCAATTATCTTCTTCAAGAGGCTCGGAAAGAACTACGTAGAATTTGAAATTAGGGAATTTGTCTTCTAGCTCTTTAAAGTGATCTAGATAGAATAGCTCACGTTTAGAGCGACCACCATACCAATATGTTACTTTACGGCCAGTTTCTAAAGTTTTGAATAGATGGTATAAATGCGAACGCATTGGTGCCATACCAGCACCACCACCAATATAAAGCATCTCGCTCTCACTCTCTTCATTAATAAAGAATTCACCATAAGGACCAGAAACTGTAACCTTATCGCCTTTTTTTAATGAGAAAATATATGATGAAGCAATACCTGGGTTTACATCCATCCAGCCATTTTTAGCTCTATCAAAAGGGGGGGTAGCAACACGAACGTTTAGCATAATTCTACGGCCTTCAGCTGGGTAACTAGCCATTGAATAAGCTCGCTCTGTAACCTCGTCGTTTTTCATCTTTAAATCCCATAGCCCAAACTTATCCCACTCTAGTTGAAATTTATCTGGCTGACCCGGGTGCTCTTCTGGATGAGCAGTAATATCAATGTCAGTAAAGGGTATTTCTACTTCTGGTATTTCAACCTGCACGTAGCCACCCGCTTTATAATCCATATCTTCGGGTACTTCAATAACAAATTCTTTAATAAAAGATGCTACGTTGTAATTAGATACTACGGTTGCTTCCCATTTTTTAATCCCAAATACTTCTTCTGGGATTATAATTTCCATGTCTTCTTTAATTTTTACCTGACAGCTTAAACGCCAGTCTTCAGCTATTTCTTTTCTGGTAAAATGGGGGAGCTCTGTTGGAAGTATACTACCACCACCACTAGTTACCTGGCATCCACATTCTGCACAGGTACCCTTACCACCGCACGCAGAAGCTAAAAATATTTTATTATTTCCAAGGGTAGATAGAAGAGTGCCTCCAGAGGCTACTTCAATTTCTTTTTCGCCATTAATTTTAATTTTAACGGGACCAGAAGGTACAAGTACGGCTTTCGCACCAAGTAGTAGCGAAACTAGGAGTATAATCACTATAAAGAATACGATTATACTCGTAAAAATGATCATTGTTGTTGCAGATAATATCATCACTTAATTCTCTTCTTTACTATGATTATAACTTAATACCCATGAACGACATGAAGGCAATTCCCATAAGACCGGTAACAATAAACGTAATACCAAGGCCTCTTAAAGGACCAGGAACATTTGAATATTGTATTTTTTCACGAATAGCAGCAATTGCTACAATGGCTAGGAACCAGCCTATACCACTTCCAAAACCAAATACTGTAGCTTCTGTTATATTCGCATAATTACGCTCTTGCATAAATAATGAACCACCTAGAATAGCACAGTTCACTGCAATAAGTGGTAAGAATATACCTAATGCGTTGTATAGTGCTGGTGCAAACTTCTCTACAGCCATTTCTACTAGCTGAACAATAGAAGCAATTACCGCGATGAACAAAATAAATGATAAGAAACCTAGGTCTACTGTTGCCAACTCTGGACTAATCCACGAGAGTGCCCCTTCTGTAAGTACATAATTTTGGAGCAAGTAGTTTGCGGGTAGGGTAATTGTTAATACAAAGATAACCGCTGCCCCTAAACCTACTGCTGTTTTTATTTTTTTTGAAACTGCTAAGTAAGAACACATGCCTAAGAAATAGGCGAAAACCATATTCTCAACAAAAATCGATTTTATAAAAATATTAACTAGTTCTTGCATCGCTTTAATTCTCCTCAATTAATTTGGTGTTGCGACTGCGCTGCACCCAAATGATAACACCTACTGTTATAAGTGCCATAGGCGGCAATAGCATAAAACCATTATCCATATAATAACCACCGTTGGCCATATACCAACTGTTTGGCACAACCTGAACTCCAAATAGAGTACCTGAGCCAAGCAATTCTCTAAAAAATGCTACAATTATTAAAATCATACCATAGCCGAATGCGTTACCAACGCCATCTAAAAATGATCTCCATGGTTTATTTCCAAGAGCAAATGCTTCTAGACGTCCCATGATGATACAGTTGGTAATTATTAATCCCACAAATACGGATAGTTCTTTAGAAACGTCGTATACAAATGCTTTTAGAACCTGATCTACAAGTACTACAAGTGCTGCTACTACTACTAATTGAACTATAATTCGAATTCTATTAGGGATGAGGTTTCGCATTAATGAAACAACTACGTTTCCAACAGCCAAAACAAACAATACCGATATTGCCATTACAACAGCTGGATATAGCTTAACTGTAATAGCTAATGCTGAACAAATACCCAGTACTTGTACTGTAATTGGGTTATCATCGTTCAGTGGGTCGTTTATAAGAGCTCTGTTCCTTTTACTAAAAAGCGGCTCTTTAGGCTTTTTCTCTACAATTTCTTTATCTAATACTTCTGCCATAACTACTGTGTTAATTTGTTACTTGCTGAGCTGTTGCACTTGCTGTAGCGCCACTATATTCTTTTAGAAATGGTATATATGATTTTAAACAATCTTTTATCATGTCTTCTACACCAACAGATGTAATGGTTCCACCACTAATACCGTCTACTTCGTGTTCATTAGAAGCGCCACCTTTAAGAATGTTAATACCATATAGATCTCCAGTAGCATCTAATACTTTTTTACCTATAAACTGCTCGCCAAAGCTAGCTTCTTTTATTTCTGCACCTAAACCTGGCGTTTCACCTTGGTGATCAAATACTGCACCATAGATGGTATCTAAATCGCCTTCTAATGCAATGTAGCCCCAAATTGGGCCCCAAAGACCAGTACCTCGCAGAGGAATTATATAGTAGGTTTGGCCGTCTTTTTCTGCTATGTAAAGAGGTGCGTCTCTTTCTATGGCTGGTTTACGAACCTCTTTGGCCATGTCTACATTAAATGCATCGACACCTTCTTTAAGCTGATTTTCGTTAATTACCAACTGTTTAGTAATGTAAGTTGGATATTGTACAGCCGCTTCTGGGCGACTAACATCAATACCAATAGAGCTTAAAATGTTCTGCATTTTTTCTTGCTCCACATTATTATCCTGAAATGGTTTTAATGTGGTTGCTGCGAATGATAAAGCTGCGGCTACTACCACAACCATTATTGCGGCAAATATAAAAGTATAACTATTCTTATTTACATCCATTGCTTAAGCCTTTTTAAGTGCTAATCTATTCTTGCGTTTTTTAATATTTGCTTGAACAACGTAATGGTCGATAAGCGGTGCCATTGTGTTCATAAATAATATTGCTAACATCACACCTTCTGGATAAGCCGGGTTAAAGACTCGAATCATAATTGCTAAGAACCCTATAAAAAATCCATATATCCATTTACCGTGTTCTGTTTGTGAACCCGTTACTGGATCTGTTGCCATATATACTATACCAAATGCAAAACCACCCATTATAAGCTGTTGCCAATAAGGAACCGCCATAAATGCTTGTTGTTCTGGGCTTAGAGCATACGGTGCAACTGCGTTAAAGATCATGCCCATAACTGCGCCACCGGCTAGTGCGCTTAGCATAATTTTCCAGCTAGCTACGCCAGTAAAGATTAATAAACCAGCACCGAGTAATATTGCTATGACAGATGTCTCGCCAATTGAGCCGGGTATTGTACCTATCATCATTTCTAATGTGGAATACTGTGTTGTTCCTGATACAGCAAGGTCACCTAAAACAGTTGCTCCAGAAAAACCGTCTACTACTGCTTGGCCTTCTTTAACTGAGGTATTAATCCATGCGCTATCGCCCGACATAAACGACGGGTATGCAAAGAACGCAAATGCTCTTGCAATTAAGGCAGGGTTAAAAATATTCATCCCTGTTCCACCAAACACCTCTTTACCAATCACTACGGCAAATATAACCGATAGAGCTAGCATCCAAAGAGGAAGGTCGACAGGCATTATTAGAGGAATCAACATCCCTGATACTAAATAGCCCTCTTCAATTTGAGACCTATGTATAATACAGAAGATGAACTCTACTCCTAAACCAACACCATAAGATACCACTACCATAGGTAGTACTTTTATAGCACCAAATAGGAATTGATCGAGAAATGTTACCTCTTCACCTATAGCTAAAAAATGTAGATAACCTACATTCCACATTCCAAACAAAAGAGTTGGAATAAGAGCCATTATTACGGTGTTCATGGTTCGCTTCAAGTCAACACCATCGCGAATATGAGAACCATTAGGTGTAGTATGCCCAGGCACGAAAAGGAATGTTGAGAAACCATCGTAAACTGGATACAATTTTTCTAACTTACCACCCTCTTCAAAATTGGGTTTTATTTTTTCTAGCAGATTTTGTAATGCTTTCATTAGTAAACTTCCAAGTGATGTCTGTTATTAATCACTATCCTAATTCTTGTTTCATTAAATCTAAACCTTGTCTCACAATTTGCTGAACAGGAGATTTAGAGGTACAAACCACTTCACAAAGTGCAAAATCTTCTTCTACTACTTCGTAGAGGCCAAGATTTTCCATCGCTTCAATGTCGTTGGTTATAATAGCTTTAATCAATTGAACTGGGTAGATATCGAAAGGGAATACCTTCTCATACTCGCCCGAAACTACGTAAGAACGTTTTTCGCCGTGTAAATTGGTATTTAATTCGTATTTCTTATTTGGCATTAGCCAAGATGGTAGCGTTCTTGAAATACTGAACTTATCAGTTTTAGGAATTAACCAACCAAAAAGTTCAGGATCTATACCCTCAGGTATTACTGTTATTTGTCTTTCATAAAAGCTCAAATAACCATCGGTTTCAATTTTAGTACCAGTTAAGACGTTACCTGATATAATTCTATTCTCTTTGTCAGATACATTATCTAGCACATAATGCTTAGCAGCAGCTCCGATAATGGTTTTATGGTATTTACGCTCTTTTGCTTCGGCACCAGTAATTGCAATGTTAATACGTGCGTCGAATTTACCTGTTTCAAATAAGCGCCCAATTATTACTACATGCTCTGGAGTAATTGTCCAAACTGTTTCTCCTTTATTAATAGGAGATACACTATGTATTTGAACTCCTACTACGCCGGCAGGATGTGGCCCACTGTATTTGGTTATTTTTACACCTTTAAGGCTAGAAAGAGCTGAGCCTGCGGGTTTGTCGGCATTAATGCCTAAATGCACTTGGCCAGAAGTAAGCTTAGCGAGAGCATTTATACCAGTTTGTAATTCCTTTTCCTCTCCTTCAAGCAATAGGCCTAAATCTGGCGCTAATGGAGCAGAGTCGAATCCAGAAATAAAAATATCTCTAGGAACAATATCTGGGTTTGCCACTACATTATAAGGACGCTGCTTAAAGAAGGGCCAGCATCCAGAAAGTGCGAGCTTTTCAATAATAGCCTCGCGCTCTAACGAAGTAGGATCGGCAGCGCCGAAATCTTCGTATTTAATTTCTTTATCAGCTAAAACACGAACTTCCAAAATTCTACGCTTTGCACCTCTAACAATCTGAGCGACTTCGCCGCTTACTGTTGAGCAAAACTTAACTTGTTCGCTGTCTTTGTTGAAAAGTAGTGGGCTTCCAGCCTTCACCTCATCACCTTCTTTAACAGAAAGTTTAAAGCGAACGCCATGAAAATCGGGGGGCTTTATAGCTATGGTTTCAACTGGAAGCTCTGCAGCGAAATCCTTATCGGCCTCGCCTACCAGCTTAACATCTACACCACGCTTTACCTTTATCACGTTTGACATTTATTAGTAATTCAAGTAATCGATTAATTGAATATTAAAAAAGAAGATCTTTTTGGCTCGTTAACGGACGCCGTCTTCCTCGAGCTACTCCTAAAAGTATTTCAAGGCTAGAAAGATACTAATTTTTTTAACTGTTTTCGTAAAGATTTCATTTAATATTTAGAGCCGTTCTTCTGATGTGAAAGCCCTTATATTTAAACATTTAATACACTTTCCTCTTAAATGTATGAGGAAAATTTATACCACAAAAGTAAAATTATATTATAAGCATGGCGTCGCCAAAGGAGTAAAAGCGATATTTATTTTCTATTGCGTGCTTATATACTCGGTGCATTTCATCAAAGCCCATAAAAGCTGACACAAGCATAAGTAGTGTACTTTTAGGTAGATGGAAGTTTGTAATTAGAGCATCTACCGCTTTAAATTGATAACCTGGTGTTATAAAAATATCCGTTTCTCCACTTTGCGGTGCGAACTTTCTTTCTTGGCTTGCAAGCGACTCTAGCACACGAACGCTTGTTGTACCAACAGCTGTAATATGAGTTGCTTGAGTAAGCTCTTTAGCTGTGCTTGAATTTAATTGATACCACTCGCTGTGCATAATGTGTTCTTGGAGCTTCTCCGTTTTTACTGGCGCGAAGGTTCCCAAGCCAACATGGAGCGTTACCTCTGACTTTTGGATACCTATTTCAGCAAGATTCTGCAGCAATTCATCGGTAAAATGTAAGCCTGCAGTGGGCGCGGCTTTACTACCTAAATCTTTTGCATACACTGTTTGGTATTCGCCTGCTAAACTTTCATCCTGCTCAATATAAGGTGGGAAAGGTGTGTACTTAAATGGCTCTAATTCTGGTGCATCTAAATCATGAGATAAAATGATAGTTCGTAAACCATCTTCTGTAGTGTGCGTAACTTTAGCAGTAATTCCCTCAGCTAGCTCTACCTCTTTCCCTACTCGGAATTTTTTCCCCGGCCGAACTAGTGCTTCAATGGTGTTATTATTTCTAACAGAGGTAACAAAAATCTCTTTTTTGCCACCATCAAACATAAGGCGACACTTTTCCACTTTGCTATTATTTACTACCAGGGTAGATGTGCTCGGCAAATAATTTCCAAGATTATAGAATACATCGTCCGTAATCTCTTGAGTTGCTCGGTTATACACTAACAACTTGGCGTGGTCTCGAGGATGCGCCGGAGATTGGGCAATCAGCTCTTCGGGCAGATGAAAATCAAAGTCACTAAGGCTGTATGATTTCATATTTTATTTTAATGCCGTTACAGTTCTTCTACTTTCAAAACTGAACGCACGGCATTTAATATCCCATCTACATCAATTCCTACTTCTTTGTGCAGCTCTTCTTGTGTTCCATGCTCTACAACACGATCGGGTATTCCCAAAATCCTCATGGTTGGTTTCGTTTCTTTCTCGACCAAATATTCGGCTACTGCACTTCCAAAACCACCCATTTTCGCACCATCTTCAATGGTTATTATATGGTCATATTTGGCACACATTTGATCTAGGAGTTCCTCATCTATAGGTTTTGCAAAACGCATATCGTAATGCCCTACAATGACCCCTTCTTTTTCTAAAATATCGGCGGCTTCGCTAGCATATTTACCAATTGGGCCAAAACTTAGAACCGCAATTTTATCTCCTTCCCTTAAACAAACGCCTTTCCCAATTTCTAAAGGCATAAATCCTTCACGTACTTCCATACCTGTTGAGGCGCCACGTGGATATCGAATTGCCCAAGATGCATCCTCATATTTAGATGCTGTGTACATCATATCCCGTAAATCTTGTTCATTTAGTGGAGACGAGATGATCATATTTGGTACGGTTCGCATAAAAGCTACATCGTAAAGTCCGTGATGCGTTGGACCATCGGCGCCGGCAAAACCCGCGCGATCAATACAGAATACGACGGGTAATTTTTGAATAGCAACATCGTGCACTAGCTGATCATATCCCCTTTGTAGGAAGGATGAGTAAATGGCACAAAATGCTTTCTTGCCTTCAGCTGCTAATCCCGCAGCAAAAGTAACAGCATGTTGCTCTGCAATGCCCACATCAAAAGCGCGGTCTGGGAAGGCTTCCATCATAGGCAATAAACTAGAGCCACTTGGCATGGCGGGCGTCATACTCACAATGCGTTCGTCGTTGGTCGCAAGTTCAACCAAAGCAGCACCGAATACATCTTGATAGCGTGGCGCAGATTTATTTACTTTTTTAGGCGCTAACGATTGGCCTGTAATTTTATCGAAAGGACTACTTGAAGCGTGCCATTTTGTTTGCTCACGCTCGGCTGGGGCAAAGCCTTTACCTTTTACTGTAACAACGTGCAGTAACTTAGGTCCTTTTATTTCTTTAAGATCTTCTAAAATTTTTCTGAGGCCGTCCACATCGTGGCCATCAATGGGGCCGTAGTATTTAAAGCCCAATGCTCTAAATAAAGACCCTGGCGTAAGTGCTGCAGTTAGAGCTTTCTCTAAACGAGATGCCACTTTACGCATTTTATCGCCTGCCGCTTTAAAGTGTCCGAGCATATCGTACACTTCGTCGCGCATTTTATTGAAGGTTTTGCTCGTAGTGATATCAGCTAAATATTCTTTGAGAGCGCCCACATTGGGATCAATCGACATATTATTGTCGTTTAAGATTACTAGCAAATCACTATTCATTGCGCCGGCATTATTTAAGCCCTCAAAAGCTTGGCCTGCCGTCATAGCGCCATCACCAATAATGGCTACTACTTTTTTATCGCCTTTGTCTAATTCGTTTGCCACTGCCATGCCGAGAGCGGCTGAAATAGAAGTACTAGAATGACCTACGCCAAAAGCATCATATTCGCTTTCGGTTCTTTTCGGAAAACCAGAAATGCCACCGTACAACCTATTTGTATGAAAATTATCTCTTCGTCCGGTTAATATTTTATGTCCGTAAGCTTGGTGGCCAACATCCCATAGCAACAGATCTTTAGGAGTTTCATACACATAATGTAATGCTGTTGTTAACTCTACCACACCTAAACTAGCACCAAAATGACCACCATATACCGAAACTATATCAATTATATAGTTTCTAAGGTCGTCGCAAACTTCTTCTAATTGCTCTGGTTTTAGCGTTCTTAAATCAGCTGGGGAATTGATATTCGCTAATAATGCACCAGGCTTTGGGGTATTAAATTCCATACAAAACTAAATCTTAATTGTTTGCTTCGTTTACTTGTTCTATACGAAGCTCTGCCTTATTTAAAACCTCAGAACAAAATGCGGAGAGTTTAACACCTCTTTCATATAATGCTACAGAATCTTCTAGGGTAATTGACTCATCTTCTAATTGGGAGACAATGGATTCTAATTCTTTTAAAGCCTCCTCGAAGCTCGGTTGTTCTGTTTGATTCATTAAGACTTTATATATAGCGCTTTTTGTTATAGAAATATGGCATAAAATAGCAGATTATATTGTAAAAGGCTCAATGTAAATATAGAAGTGCTACTGCCACATTTTTTGAGTTATAACAACGCCATCCGACTCGAATACTAATCCCTTGTCTCTACTCGTGAAATAGAGATTAGTTCCCGACTCAGCTAACCTACGAATAGCTTCTTGATGAGGGTGCTTGAATCTATTCTTATCTGCTAAGGAAACGGTGGAAATTTGTGGCGTAACATGTTGAAGGAAGTAGCTATCTGAACTAGTTCTGCTACCATGATGCCCAACTTTTAAGAAGTCTGTATTTAGGAAATTCCCATATTGCTTTACAAGACGAAGCTCTTGCTCTTTACCAGCATCGCCAGTGAAGAGGAATTTATTTTCGCCATAAATCACATTAAGTATTATTGAGTGCTGATTTGGGTCACTACCATGTTCCGATTCATCTGGCCCCATAACCAGAAATAGTACAGCAGGATCTATTTCCAAAATCTCTCCTTTTAATACGGAACGAACTTCAACACCTTTCTCCTCCGCTTTTTCTAAGTAGGTTTTATAGAGATTTGAATCATATTTATAGCCAGAGTTATAAATGGTTTCTATTTCAATGCCATCTAAAAGAGAAACGATTCCACCAATATGGTCGGCATGTGGATGGGTAAGTATTACAGCGTCTAGTTTATTTATTCCTACAGATTTAAAATAGGGAAGCAAAACCTGCTCGCCTGAGTTCGTGCTTGGGCTCCAAATTCCTGCGTCTATAAGTATATGTTTTTTGTTTGGGGTGGTGATGAGATTTGCATCCCCTTGCCCAACATCAAAAACGATAACCACCATTTTGGGCGGAGTAAGCTTTGTGTAGATTCCCTCAATCTGCATAACAATAATCATGCAGAGGGTAACCGACAGCCATTTATATCGCACTTTAGTACTCCGCCAAGAGGCAATGGTAAATACGAGGGCTAGCCAAAACCCAAAAAATAAATTCGAAGAAAGGCTCGATTTCATCCACGCCCAATCTAGTGTAGATGTGAAATTCACAAAGTTATGGAGCGTCTTCAAAAATAATAAGGTCGGATAGTTAACTATAAAACCCACACTTGGCGAAAGTATGGAGATAAATATACTCAACAGAGAAAGTGGAACAACCACACCTAGTAATGGCACAAATAGTGCATTAGCCAATGGACTTATTAACGAAACCTCCCCAAAATAATATACCTGCAAAGGATAAAGTCCAAATTGAACTACGATTGATATAATCATCACCATTAGTGGCGTACTGTACCATCTGACGCGGAGCCAATATGGTAGCTTTGCTTGGATTACTGGCATGATTAGAAGAATGATGAGCACTGCAGCAAATGACAGCTGGAAACCAATTTCAAAAAGCTGGTTGGGATTAAATAGCAAGATGGTAAGGGCAGCAACTGCAGTTAGGTTGATGGAATCACCCCTTTTTGAAAATAACTTGCCATAGGTTAATGCCACTGCCATAACTGATGCACGCAGCACGGAGGCTGAAAAGCCAGTAATTCCTGCATAGAAAAACAGGATGCCGATTAGGATAGCTAAACCAATATGAGTGCCATATTTTCTCGTCCAAAAGTATGGAATTACCAACCAGAAGGGCGCTACCACTAATCCTACATGTAACCCTGAAACTGCCATTATATGAGATAAACCAGCTCGCGCAAATGCCGCTTTCGTTTCGCCCTCTAGTTCATTTTTGTATCCTAATAATAAAGCTTTAGCAATCGGAGCGGTTTCTTCATCGAAATTATGGTTTATTAGTTTTAAGGCTTTTTCTCTTAGCATCAGCCACGAAATTATTTTAGTTGAGCTAGTTCTCTCCATTAAACTATCGGCCCTAACTTGAGAGTACATTCCTTTAGATGCTAAATACTGTTTATAGTCAAAGCTATGTGGATTTCTTTTCCCAGAGATGGGGATTATGGTGGCTTGAATTTTTATATAATCGCCCATGCTAATCTCATCACCAATATCCCAAAGCACCCTTGTTTTAAATTTATCTTCTACCGTTAAACCAGATTCAAATTCTATAGCGGTAGTAGTAATGTTTAAGCGAGTTTTACCTCGGCTATTTTCTGTGATTTCTTGTACTTGTCCAGCTAGTGTTATTTCCTGCCAAGGTGATACACTTAATAGTTGCTCAACAGCTTTTAGACCTTTTCCCTGTTCAATTTTGGTTCTTATAAATCCAATTCCTACTACAAGAATGAAGAAGAGAACCGTAGCAACTTTTGGAAGTACTATTGAAATTTTACGCTTTAGATAAAGCTCATTTAGGCTAAACAATAGAAGAATACCGCCAAAAATTGCAGTGCTTAGCTGGCTAGACACCTCTATTTTATGGGCTAACAGAATGCCCATTATAAATAGCGCTGCCAAGCGAACTGCCGGGTATTTTGCTATAGGGAGGCTATATGTGGTGTCGGGGTTCATGCAAGTAAGACTTACATAAACCTAATTCCTTACAATAGTCTTTTCGATAAAATATTTGCAGATGGATTAAACCCTTTTGAGCACTCAAGCTGTATTATAAACCGTTGAAACGGTTTACAGCCCAAATTATAATTCTATAGCCCACGGTTTAAATCATGGGATATGATTGAAAATAATAGCAATCAGAATTTCAGCTATAGGTTATTCAGCAACCACTTTTAAAATGCCCACATTTTCTACGGCTATATATAAATAGCCGTCGGGAGCTTGCCTAACGTCACGGATTCTGCCTGTGTTTTCGAGTACAATTTCTTTTTTTGAAACTTCGCTACCATCAAAAGTGACGAGGACGAAGTAATCGAACTTCAACGAACCAACTAGGGCTTTTCCTTTCCAATTGGGGTATTTATCACTTGTAACAAAAGCGAACCCTGATGGGGCAATGGATGGATCCCAATAGGTTTTGGGTTGCTCCATGCCTTCTTTTTCGGTGAGCTCAGTTAGTACAGTTCCGTTATAATTGATACCGTAACTAATTACTGGCCAGCCATAATTTTTGCCCGCTTCAATTAAATTCAACTCATCCCCGCCACGTGGTCCATGCTCGTGTGCCCAAATTTTGCCTGTTGCTGGGCTTTTTGCCATCCCTTGTGGATTTCTATGTCCATAAGAATAGATAGCTGTTTTAGCGCCGGCACTATTCACAAAAGGATTGTCTTTAGGAATGCTTCCATCACTATTAATTCTATAAATCTTTCCGCCATCTCTAGTTATATCCTGTGGATTTACATCCCTGTCGCCACGGTCGCCCACCGAAAAGTATAAAAACCCGTCATTATCAAATGCGATGCGTGAACCATAATGTTGGCCGCGAGTAGTGTTT
>JBBAEC010000040.1:0-26220 GCA_041656135.1 Balneolaceae bacterium
AAGTGAGTTGTATTTGTTAGCTTAATGTTCTGTTTCTCGCAGATGTCTCTATGTATTTCTGACGATGTTTGTAGAATGGCGAGTAGATTCTATCTGAGTAAAGTTGGGGATTAACACACGAAGGCTGTTAAGAGTTTTGTGCAGATAGAGGATTTTGTGTTGAACCTAACTGCTTAGCGAACTTTGCGAATTTCTTAGCGCTCTTTGCGTGAACCCGAAGATGTGCACGGGAAGCCCGCAAAGTTTTTGACGCAAAGGAAACGCGAAGGGGGGGATGGTATATAAATACTATTTACTGAGCGTAATAAGTGAGTAGTCTTTGTTAGGATGCATTTTTTGTGTTGATAATTGAATGTCGTAAATTATATGTATAAAATATGTGTAACTATGGCTCAAGAACAAAAACCATTACGTGGACGTGGTGCTTCCGACAATCCCATCAATCGATTTGAAGGCAACTATATTGATTATGATTTAGATGAAGAAACAGGGGAGAAACCATCCCCAAAAACTCAACTCATCGCTGATGATTCTAAACAAATCATATCATACAATAAGAGTCCAGACATTCCTTTTGAGGCGGGGCTAAATCCATATAGAGGATGCGAGCATGGATGTATTTATTGCTATGCACGCCCATTTCATGAATATTTAGGATTCTCTGCAGGGTTAGATTTTGAGAGTAAAATTGTAGTTAAATACAACGCAGCAGATCTGCTTAGAAAAACATTTCAATCCCCAAAATGGAAACCCCAAACAGTAGTAATGAGTGGCGTAACGGACTGCTATCAGCCTATAGAAAAGAAGTTAGAAATAACTAGAAACTGCCTAAAGGTTTTTGCAGAGTTTCGAAATCCAGTGGGCATAATTACAAAAAATCATCTAGTAACCCGAGATTTAGATTATCTAAAAGAGTTAAACGATCAGAACTGTGTGCAGGTTACCATTTCTATCACTTCACTAGATAATAAATTAACCGAAATAATGGAGCCTCGTACTTCGAGAGCAAAGCGTAGGTTAGATGCCATAGAGAAATTAGCGAGTGCTAATATTCCTGTTCGGGTAAATGTAGCACAAATTATACCTGGCTTAACCGACCACGAATTGCCTAGTATTTTAAAATCTGCAAGTGATGCCGGCGCTACGTCTGCGAGCTATATTATTGTTCGCTTACCTTATAAAGTAAAAGATTTATTTAGTGAGTGGCTAAGTCAACATTATCCAGATAAGAAAGGCAAAATAGAGAATAGGCTGCTCGATATGAGAGGTGGGAAACTTTATAATGCAGAATGGAGTAATCGCATGAAAGGAGAGGGAGTTTTTGCTCAACAAATCAAAGATATTTTTGATATTCAGATAAAACAATTGGGATTAGGTAAAACCTATGAGCCTTTAGCTACCGACAAATTTATAAAGACAAATAATGAGCAGTTGCAATTATTTACATAATTAGTCGGACGCAGGAGATTGTGTCACATTTGTTTACAATTAGCACCGAAACAATTCAATAAGTTTTGCGTTTACATGAATGTAGCTTTCCGGCATCCACATTTTGAGCGATATTTATTAGAGAATAATATTTGTTTTTTTTGGATGCCGGTTTTTTTTTGCCCTAACTTTTCGGCTATAGGTCTTCTATATTTTTCTTAGAAGTCTCGAATATTGTCCCATTCATTCAATATCTTTAAGCTACTTGCACAATGGATTATTAATTCACAAAACTATAGGTACATAACATGGCCGCTACTGCTTCTAATATGTTGAAATTGGGTACTCATGCCCCATCATTTTCTCTGATAAATGCTTTGGGTGGAGTAGTTTCTCTTAAAGATTTTGATAATGCACAGGCGCTTGTAGTTATGTTTATTTGCAATCATTGCCCGTATGTGAAGCACCTAAACGAAGCTCTTGTTAGTTTTGCTAACGATTTTAAGCCAGAGGGAGTAGAATGTGTTGCAATTAGTGCCAATGATTCAGAAAAATATCCTCAGGATGGAATCGAGTTTATGGCTCAAGTTGCAAAAGATTTGGAGTACCCCTTCCCATATCTATTTGATAAAACACAAGAAATTGCAAAAGCATATCAAGCTGCTTGTACACCTGATTTCTATCTTTTTGATAGCAATAATAAGTTGTTTTATCGTGGTCAATTTGATGATAGCCGCCCAGGAAATGATAGCCCTGTAACGGGTAAAGATCTTAGGGACGCAACTCGTGCGCTTCTCGACGGCAAGAGTTCGTATGAACCTCAGGTGCCAAGTATTGGATGTAATATAAAATGGATACCAGGAAATGAGCCCGAATACTTTAATAAATAAAAGTGATGGATAAAATTGAGCTTCAAAAATTAAGAGAAGAATACTCTTTAAACAGATTGGATGAAGAAAATGTGTTTAAAAACCCTATGGCTCAATTTAGTTTGTGGTTACAGGAGGCGTTATTAGCTCATGTACCAGAGCCTAATGCAATGAATTTGGCCACTGTAGGCAAAGATGGAAGACCACACTCGAGAGTAGTTCTTTTGAAGGAAACCAATGAGGAAGGATTTGTTTTCTACACCAATTATGCCAGTAATAAAGGGGACGAAATAGCGGCTAATCCAAATGTAGCGCTGTGTTTTCTTTGGTTAGAATTAGAACGGCAGGTTAGAATTGAAGGTACTGTTACAAAAATATCTAAAGAAGAAAGTCTAGCTTACTTTAAATCAAGGCCACATAAAAGTCAGGTCGGCGCTTTGGCATCTAATCAAAGCCAAGTAGTAGCTAATAGATTAGCATTAGAGCAAGAGTATGAAATGCTAGAAAGCAAATATGATGAGGGAGAGGTGCCCATGCCCGAAAGCTGGGGTGGTTACTTGGTTAAGCCAACTTTAATTGAATTTTGGCAAGGCCGTAGAAGCCGTTTACACGACAGAATTAGCTTTCAAAAAGAATCGAATAATTGGATTATTAATAGACTAGCCCCGTAAGATGCCCAAGATTAAAAAAAAACGGTTTGCAGAAATGCGAACTAAAGAAAATGTATTTGAATGGACAGATTACAATGCAGAAAACCCATTTCCCAAAGGTGCTTGGAACTCAGAAATTTTTAAAAATGATAATCCCATTATTCTAGAATTAGCTTGTGGCAAGGGAGAATATTCGGTAGGTCTGGCTCAATTACGTCCTCATTCTAATCTTGTTGGCGTAGATATTAAGGGAAACAGAATGTGGGTAGGTGCAACCGAAGCACAAGAGAAGAGCTTGGATAACGTCCGCTTTTTAAGAGCTTATATAGATCACCTAGACCAGTTTTTTGGGGAATCAGAAGTGGATGAACTTTGGATATTATTTTCAGATCCTTATATCAAAAAAGCCAGAAAACGACTTACTGCACCAAAATTTTTAGCACTCTATAGAACATTTTTAAAGCCTGGTGGCATCATTAATCTTAAAACAGATAGTGATTTATTATACGAATACACCAAAGAAATAATTGAAGAGCAAGGGCTAGAGATACTCCGTGATATACCAGATGTTCATAAACAATGCCCTGATGATGCCGAACTAGCAATAAAAACCTTCTACGAGAAAACTCACCTTAAAAAGGGTAAGCCTAGTAAATTCTTATCGTTTAGGCTTATTTAGAATATTCTGTTTTATACTTGATTTTATAGTTGGAATCATTAACTTAACACTGTTAACCAGTTTTAAGGAATGGATAAAAAAGAACTCAATTTGCGAGAAAAAATATTAGAAACTAGCCGGCATCTACTTTTTACTGAGGGCCATAAGTCGCTATCAATGCGAAACATAGCAAAAAAAGTTGGGGTTTCGGCAACTAGTATCTATCTCTACTTTGATAATAAAGATGCCCTTATTCATACCCTTATTGAAGAATCGGTTGAGGAGTTGAGCTCATCAATTGAACGTGAAGTACAAGATAAAGTAGGTTGTATTGCAAAATTTGAAGCAACCATTCAGGGTTATGTGAATTATGCGCTAAACAACCCCGAAAAGTACGACATCATTTATGCGGTTCAACCAGCAGCTATGTCACGCTATCCAAAAGAGAAATTTAGGAAAGTACGGCGCAGCTACGAGTTATTAGTTGATGTAATTGAAGAAGGAAAAGCTGAAGGTTTAATGGCTTTGGAAGACCCAGTAATTGCGGCATATTCAATATGGGCTCAGTTACACGGTGTGGTATCGGTAGTTCTTAACCAACGATTAGACAGCCGAATTAATAAAGATCATTTTATACAAGAATCCTTAGAGCTAATAATTCATGGATTTTTGGTTAAAACAACAGTTTCATAAATAATGGAGAAAACATGGATCAATTGACAAATTTATTGGGATTCTTTTCTGAGATGCCTTATTGGGCTTCTATAGGATCTGTAGTATTAGTATTTCTAGTATTGGGTTACACAGGCGCCCCTTTGCTACTGTGGACTATTGCAATTTTTGTAGCCTTAGTTGGCGTGGCAGCTCCAAACTGGGTATTTATTACCTTCGCGGTTTTAGCTGTATTATTTAATATTAAGCCGCTTCGTAGAACGTTGGTTAGCGCGCCTATTATGAAATTACTGGATGCACTTAATTTTTTACCAACAATTTCAGAAACCGAACAAACTGCAATTGATGCAGGAACCGTTTGGGTTGAAGGCGAATTGTTTTCAGGTAAACCAAATTTCAAACGCATTCTAGAAGAGTCTTACCCAGACCTTACCAAAGACGAACAAGCCTTTATGGATGGCCCTGTAGAAGAACTATGTGGTATGGTAACAGATTGGGGTGTATTTGTTAAAAAGGACTTTGAGGATGATGTTTGGGAGTTTATGCGCAAGAAAGGATTTTTTGGTTTAATTATACCCAAAAAATATGGCGGTCATGAGTTTTCAGCAACAGCACACAGTGCTATAGTTGCGAAATTAGCCTCTCGTTGTGGTCCTTTAGCAACTACAGTTATGGTGCCGAATTCACTTGGCCCTGCTGAGTTATTGATGCATTATGGAACCGAAAAACAAAAAGATTTTTACTTACCAAGACTTGCTGATGGAACTGAAATGCCTTGTTTCGCCCTTACTGAGCCTGATGCAGGTTCGGATGCTGGTGGCATGAAATCGCATGGTGAAGTTTTTAAAGGAGAGGATGGGGAGTTATATATAAAGCTAAATTGGAACAAGCGATATATTACTTTAGCTGCCATTTCTACCATAATTGGCCTAGCTTTTAAACTGAATGATCCTGAGAATTTATTAGGAAAAGGAGAGCACTTAGGAATTACCTGTGCTTTAGTTCCATCAAACTTAAAAGGCGTAGATATAAGTAGACGTCACGATCCATTGGGAGTGCCATTTTATAACTGTCCAACTCATGGGCATGATGTAATTATCCCGCTAGACTCTGTAATTGGTGGAGTTGATGGTGTTGGAAATGGCTGGAGAATGTTAATGGAATCGCTAGCTGTTGGGCGTGGAATTTCACTACCAGCTCAAGGTTTAGGCGGCGCAAAATTAGCAACTAGAGCTATTGGTGCATACACTGCCATCCGTAAGCAATTTGGCCTTAATATTGGGCGTTTTGAAGGTATCGAAGAACCAATGGCAAGAATTGGTGGTTACACCTACCTGATGGAAGCAGCACGTAAATATACTACGGGTGGCTTAGATAAAGGTGCAAAACCAGCGGTAGTAACTGCAATAGCAAAATATCACTTTACTGAATTTACACGTGAAATTCTAAATGACGGCATGGATATTTTAGGTGGAGCGGGTATTTCTCGTGGACCTCGAAATATTATCGCAAATGGATATGCTTCAGTGCCTATTGCAATTACAGTAGAGGGAGCCAATATTCTTACCCGAACACTTATGATTTTTGGTCAAGGCGCCATACGTTGTCACCCATACGCCATCAACGAAATTAACGCTTTGATGAATAAGGATGCTAAAGCCTTCGATGATAATTTCTGGCAACATATTGGTCACGTAGTACGAAATAAAGTAAAAGCTTTCTTACTAAGTATTACACGAGGACGTTTAGCTGGCTCGCCTGTTGGTGGCCCAGCTGCAAAATACTTTAGAAAACTTGCATGGGCATCTGCCTCCTTTGCTTTCTTTACAGATATCGCATTAGGCTCTTATGGTGGAAGCTTGAAAATGAAAGAAAAAATTGGTGGTCGTTACGCTGATATATTAAGCTTTATGTACTTATCTGCTGCAACACTTCGCCGTTTTGAAGCCGAAGGAAGACGAAATGAAGATCTCGATTTCTTCAATTGGTCTATGCAATACATGTTTTACAGAATTCAGGTTGGCTTCGATGGAATTCTAAGTGAAATCCAAGTTCCAGGGTTAAGTTGGGCATTCAGACTAATTGGTGTTTGGTCTAGATTAAATCCAATAGGAACCTATCCATCCGACAAGCTAGGGCACAAAGTAGCTCAAGCCATGCAAGTTCCTGGTGAAGTTAGAGATCATATAACAGAAGGGATTTATATTTCTAAAGATCCAGAGGATGCACTTGGTCGTTACGAGCATACATTAGCGCTCATTACAGAAGCTGCTCCTGTATACAAAAAAATGTATGTAGCTATGAAGAAAAGAGAACTACCAAAAGCTTCACTAGCCGAATTAATAAAGCCAGCTTTAGAAAAAGGCATCATCAACGAAAAAGAAGCAGAATTAGCTACAAGAGCTGAAGATGCTAGAAATGATGCTGTTCAAGTTGATGATTTTAGTTTAGAAGAGTACGTGCATTACACTCCCTCAATGCCAGCAGGCGCTGGACTTAAAACTGAGGATGTAACGGGAGTTTAAGAAATCTACTCTCAAAACAACTTTTGATTTGTGACATAATAATTGCCTTGTAGATTGACCTCTGCAAGGCATTTTTTTTGTTTTGAAGTTTTATACTAACAATACAAATACAATGCAGGCTAAACAGTAGATTATTCTTTAATAATTAAATTTACAGAGTATTATTATGTGTTAATATGATATGTTAGAATATTAATTATGTATTTACTTTAATGGTAGTGATAAGTATAGTGAGGTGTAACTTTTTCACTGAGCAAGAAGGCCATGCAAAATTCTCGTCTAGATACCATAGATCTAAAAATAATAGACATACTTCAAGAAGAAGGGCGTGTTACAAATAATGAGTTAGCAAATAGAATAGGGCTAACATCCACCCCTACATTAGAGCGTGTACGAAGATTAGAGCGCGAAGGTGTTATTGAAGGTTATCAGGCGCGCATAAATAAAGAAAAAGTTGAAAAAGGCTTTAGCGCCTTTGTTACCGTTACTTTGGCCGCACATCAATTAAATTTATTAGAAGAATTTAGTGATGCAGTGTTGGCAATTCCAGAAATATTGGCCTGCTACAATACCACAGGAGAAGGCGATTTTCTACTTCATGTTGTAGCAAAAGATACCAAAGCCTACGAAACACTCATGAGAACAAAGCTAACAATGCTACCCGATGTGCAACGCCTACACACCAGCATTGTATTAAACACAATTAAAGAACAATCCAAAATCCCAGTACAATGATGAAGCAAAAAAATAAATCCCTATCGTTTGAATCAAGTGCTGTACATGCTGGTGTATTGAAAAAAGATCAGTATGGATCTCACATTCCACCAATTTATCAAACCTCAACTTTTGTTTTTGAAGATGTTGAACAAGGCGCCAAAGCATTTGCTGGCGAAGTGGGTGGGGCCTCGCATATTTACTCACGCCTTGGTAACCCAACGGTAGAGCACCTTGAGCGAGCTATATGTGAGCTAGAAACGTTTGGAATGAATGATGCCGACACATATATGGGTTTGGCTTTTGGAAGCGGAATGGCGGCAATTTCTACAGCTATAATAAGCTTAGCAAAAGGGAAACATGTGGTAGCGCAAGATGCATTGTACGGCTGCACTAGTCAGTTTCTGAAAGAAGAAGCTCCAGTTTTAGGAATTACCACTTCTTTTATTGACACGAGCGACATTGCGCAAGTTGAAGCTGAGCTTAGAAAGCATTCTAATACTGCCGTTGTTTATCTCGAAAGCGTTGCAAACCCAACTATGATGGTGAGTGATATTGAGGCAATTTCTGCGCTAGCAAAAAAGCACGGAGCTTTAGTTGTGGTAGATAATACCTTTGCTACACCTTATCACATTCAGCCTTTGGTTCTAGGTGCTGATGTGGTTGCACATTCAACAACAAAATATATGGGCGGTCACGGGACCATTGTTGGTGGCGCACTAGTAGGTAAAAAAGATTTATTGGAAGAAAGTGAACTGCTTTTGTATAGAAAGAACTTAGGTGGTATTGCTGGACCTATGGATGCATGGCTTACCATGAATGGCATTAAAACGTTGCCATTACGTATGCAAAAACATGCTTCAAATGCGATGGAAATAGCTGAATATTTAGAAGCGCATCCGAAGATAGATAAGGTTTGGTACCCTGGATTAGAATCACACCCGCAACACCACTTAGCTAAACGAATAATGAATAATGGTTATAGTGGTATTATCGCGTTTGAACTTAAAGGTGGTTTTGAAGCGGGTAAATCACTTATGAATAATGTAGAACTTTGCACACTTGCTGTAAGTCTTGGAACTATAGACACCCTCATTCAACATCCAGCCTCAATGACGCACGCTGTAGTGGCCGAAGAAATAAAAAAACAAGCACATATTACAGATGGTTTAGTACGGCTATCAGTTGGTATAGAAAGTGCCAAAGATATCATCAACGATTTAGAACAAGCAATGGGGTAGAAATTAGATATGAGACATAAGATTTAAGACATAGGATTGAATGAAATCCATTTCGGAAAATTATACCCTAAGTACCAATTATTATTGAACTTTCCCTCCTTGGGGGGAGGGTAGGTTTTCCCGAGCATTCGGGACACGAAAACAGGGTGAGGACGGTGGGAAGTAGCTTTCTAATGCCAATTTGGATTCATAATGTCGAGTTAATCTCTTCCGTTAACAACACCGCTAACTTTAATAAATTTTCAGACTTTTTTAATTTGAATTCTATCAAAATTGAATCAATATTCTGTTTCAAAATAGAAAATGAACCAACAGAGGCTAAACTCGAAGATTGATGAATTATTTTAATATAGGTAAGCAAACCATAGTAAGGTTTCTAGATAAAAAGCCGATGAGCATTAGTTCCTCTATTGCGTTTTACCTTATTCTATCATTACCCGCTATTTTAATGATTGTTATGACCGTTGCTGGCTCCGTCTTTGATGATGAGACAGTTAGGACAAGCCTAATCCAAGAAATCGGTGCATTATTCGGTTCTGAAAGCGCATCAGCTGTAACAAAAATCCTAGAAAACATTCAGGGAATTGGTAGCACATTTATCATTAAAGTGATAAGTATTGGTGCATTAATATTTAGTTCTACTACAGTATTTATATCGTTACAAGACGGTTTAAATAGTATTTGGGGCGTAAAAGCAAAGCCTGAAAAAAACATCATAAAATTTCTACTAAATAGATTAGTGTCGTTTGCTATGATTGTGAGTCTTAGCTTTTTGTTGATTGTATCACTTGCGTTAGATGCTATCGTTGCTGTACTAAATGAGAATGTATTTGATGGCTTCACAGAAACACCATTTTTACTCATAAAAGTAGCTAATGTGCTCATATCATTTTTTATAACAACAGGTGTTATTTCAGTAATTCTTAAAGTATTACCTGAAGTTCATATAAAATGGAGTGATGTTTGGTCCGGCGCAATACTAACAACCATCCTCTTTACTGTAGGCAAATATTTAATAGGCGTTTATTTAGGGGGAAGCTCGCTCGGTACAATTTATGGCGCAGCTGGCTCTCTTGTGCTGTTATTGATTTGGGTGTACTACTCATCCATTATATTGCTACTAGGAGCTCAGTTTACATTCATTTATACCATGGAAACAGGGCGAGAGGTAAAACCCTACGATCAAGTTGTAGTTGTGAAAGAAGTAGAAGTAGATGGCTACAACGTGATGATAGAACAAGACGATTAGAGCTGTAAATGTTAGTTGATTCGGGGACATAATTTTAAATTACACTCACAAAAACATTAAAGGATCATCCTGATCCTAGTCGGTTTATAGAGTGAGCAAACAGAGTTTGTGTCGACGTATTACTCAACACCTAAAGCAACGACGAGTATTTAAATAAATGAGTGGTAATTAGTTACCACCCACCGCTAGCGCCACCGCCGCCTGAGCCGAAGCCTCCGCCGCCACTAAAACCACCGAAGCCGCCACCTCCACCGCCACCGAAACTACCACCTCGACCTCTTCCACCGCCGCCCATCATGCTACCCCAGAGCAATGCTTCTGCAGGACCTAATGTTCTACGTTTGCCGCCATTGCCACCTCCGCCTTTTCTAATGCGCGAAATAACAAAAAATATGAGGATGGCAAAAAAGATAATAAGATCTAAAGGGATTTCCGTATCCCCATCTCGTAGTTCTGGAGCTCCTTCAAACTCACCAGCAGCTAATTGGATCATAATATCGGAGGCTCTATCTAAGCCATGATATAATGTACCACTTTGTAAATTTGGCACTAACACATCATTTATAATTCTGTTAGCCATCACATCGGGTATAGCGCCTTCAAGCCCGTAGCCAACTTCTATTCTTAGTTTCTTATCCTGTGCCGATAAAAGTATTAATACCCCGTTGTAGCGGTCACCTTCCCACATTTTCCAATTATTGAAAAGCTCAGCGGCAACCTCTTCCACAGAATATCCCTGCAAGCTTTCAATAGTTGCAATGGCAATAACATTGGTGGTCGTATCGCGATAGTTACGAAGTTTGCGCTCTAATTGATTTACTTCGCTTGATGAAAGCATGTTGGCATAATCGTTTACCATACCACGTGGAGTTTGAGGTAAAAAACTCTGCGAAAAAGCTGTTGATGTAATAAATACTGCAATAAAAAAAGTGAACAACTTACGCATCAGATCCGTCTCCATAACTTATATCATCAGATAATTCATTGATGTCATCTTTTTGGTAAGGGAAAAATTCCTTCAACTTATTTCCAATATGTAAAATTGCTTCTCTAAGCCCACTTTCATAATCATTGGCTTTAAAATATTTAGCCATTAGAGCAAGTTCAGCATCCCAAAAATCTTGCCCAACCTTAGCATTAATGCCTTCGTCACCCCAAATTGCAATCTTCTTGTCCTTGGTAGAAATATAGATTAAGGTGCCATTTTTAAACTCAGTCTCGTGCATTTTAAGCTGTGTAAAAACCTCTTTTGTACGGTCGATTGGGTTTTCTTCTTTGCACTTGGGTTCAATATGAACTCTGATTTCTCCAGAAGTATTTGTCTCAGCTTCCTTAATAGCAGCCATAACTGCTTTCTCTTGGTCTTTTGATAAAAATTTTGGCATCGGATATCTATTTTGGAATATTTAGTTGTAAATAATTAGACATGAGATTTGAGCGTACAACCAAATCAGCTCAAATCTCATCTCAAAGAATAATGTCTAATTAAAATCTACAGTAGGGGCATTTTCTGCGCCTTTATCTGCTTCGAAATAAGCCTTACGTTCAAAGCCGCCCAAGTTAGCTATTACGCTAGCAGGGAATCTTCTAATGGCAGTGTTGTAGCTTTGCGAAGCATTATTAAAACGCATACGCTCGGTAGCTATTCTGTTTTCGGTACCTTCTAGCTGAGATTGTAAATCGCGAAAGTTAGCATTCGCTTTCAGCTCCGGATATCTCTCTACCGTTACCATTAACCTAGATAATGCTCCACTTAACTGATTTTGCGCTTCTTGAAACTGTGCAAGTTTTGCAGGGTCATTTAAGTCACTAGCATTAATTTGTACTGAAGTAGCTTTACTTCTAGCATCAATTACTGCAGTTAGAGTTTCTTGCTCGAAATTAGCAGCACCTTTAACAGTGTTTACTAAGTTTGGAATTAAATCAGCTCGGCGTTGGTACTGGTTTTCTACTTGTGCCCAAGCTCCTTCAACACCTTCCTCTTGAGTTACAAGCCCGTTATTAACACTAATGCCATAAAATACTAGTAGTAATACAACCCCTAGCCCTATAAGATATTTTGCTTTCATATTTTTGAGTTTAGTTATTTACCTTGCGTCTCGCATACGAGTCGAAAGAAGATTTGATTCAATTTACTTTTATAATCTTAAACAAAAACCGTTCCATTGTCATTATCTACGCCAAAATTTATTTACTTCGATTTAGACGACACACTTTTAGACCACAAAAAGGCCGAACATGCTGGCTTATCAGATATATTCACTCAGTTTGATCTTTTTAACGGTATAGGTATTGAAGCCTTGTCAGCTACATATCATTATATAAATAAAGGCTTATGGGATGAATATGGAAGAGGGGAGATAGATAGAGTCACTTTACAGCGTCGTAGATTTGAAGGGACTTTCCAGAAATTAGGTTTAGACGACACTTTGTACCAAGAAATTGGTGACGCCTACATGAGTCATTATCAAAAGCATTGGGAATGGATAAAAGATGCCAAAATAGCATACCATAAAATTGCTTTAAACTATAATGTAGGAATATTGACCAATGGCTTTGCTGAAACGCAATGGAAGAAAATTGAGCAATTTGATTTAAAAAATACAGCTAAAGAAATTGTTATTTCTGAAGAGTTTGGAGTGTTAAAACCAAACCGACAAATTTTTGAACATTCTGCAGAATTAGCAGGTGTTGAGCCTTCAGAGATTTTATATGTGGGGGATTCTCTCACTTCCGATGTAGAAGGTGGAAGTAATGCAGGCTGGCAAGTTGCTTGGTTTACAGAGCAGCCGAGTGCAGAAGGTGCTAAGCGATCTAGCTTGGTATTTAATGAGTTTAGCCAGTTATTATCAGCCTTAGATTTAGAGTGATTTGGGGTTTGAGGAATTATTTATTGGGGAAATAGGAATTAGGGGACTGGGAATTGAAGGATTTAGGAATCAGAATCTGAAAGAATCCTCCAAGGTTTAGAATGTTTAAATAAGCGGTAATTTAGAAGAGTTGAAAAAAAGGCTATAGAAATTATCTATTCACCCGTTCCGGGGAATATGCAAAAGAAATCTATTCGTTCTTTTAATGCGCCAGTGGGCTGCAAATCTTGCAGTGCAATTCCCCTGATAATGAGAAATACACCTAAAGTAAAAGCCAAATAGGGTAAATATTTTCTAATTGCAGATCGTAAATCTATGGAAACAAAGCTTGGTGCTAAATACATAGAAAACATTGCTGGTAAAGTGCCCAAACCGAACAATGCCATATAAGCCATGCTGTGTAATGGCGAAACAGTTAGCACCGCAGCAGAGAGGCCCGTATAAACAAATGCGCAGGGGAGGAGCCCGTTTAAGAAACCCATCCCAAACTGTGCTGGTTTTGATTCTTTTCGGACAAGCTTTCCATACAATCTAGTAATAAACTGCACAAACTTTTGATAGAATAGTGGCTTTTTATAGCTCCTAAATATTCTTGGAAATATAACCGCTAAAATTATTGAAATGCCTAATGCAATTGATAACCAACTTTGGAAGCCTGATAGTGCAATTCCTTTGCCAAGAAAGCCAAAAGCCAGACCAAAGAGGGAGTAAGTTAGAATTCTGCCACTATTATAAATAAGCGCATTTACCGATAGTGATAGGAAACGAGAACTTGTACGTGGAATGGACATAACTAGTGGGCCACACATTCCAACGCAGTGGAAAGAACCCACAAAGCCTAGCACTAATGCCGTCCAAAGTACCATTCTAAATCATTATGGTTTTTTCTTCCAAATAATTTTGGTTGTCCATCACCCATTTAATTTTTAGAAGCCATTTTCCTTTCTCTAAGCTAGTAATTGGTATAATCTGAGTGCCTGTTGCATTTACAGAAAGAGGGATTTTCTTATCGAGGGCAGAGTTATTTGGCCTATAAAATAACACATCTCCCTGTGCTCTACCAACAAGTTCGTTTGGAAAGGTGATACGAAGTGCCTCATTTTTTTCATCATAAATAACTAGAATAGGATGTTCAAGTTGAGCCGACCGAGATCTACTATCAATGGTTTCTTGATATTGAACCCCTTCATCGTAGTGATTATTAGATACAAGAAAGAAATCCAAACTCATTATGTAGCTTACCACACTAAGGGTAGCTACAATAAATATTGTGACGGCAAGGATGATACCTTTGCCCCAATCAAATTTTTTCATGCTCTTGTTTTATATTAATTAGCAGGGCCTAAGAAGCCAGTTTTTTTTGTTTCAATTTGTTTGCCATCTGTAAATACACCTAGCTCAAGATCGGTCTGTAAACCTTGCAAGTCTGCTTTATCTAGCTTTATAAGGAAACGACCTTCTATTAACTCTTGTGCTGGTACATTTGAAATATTACCTAAAGAAACGAGTTCACCTTTTGGTGAAAGTAGCCTTAGCTCATAGTTCTTTGGTTCAGATGTTTTGTTGATTATTTTTATTTCATAAATATTGCTATACAGGCCACCAGGTAGTTCTTGGTAGAGTGTTCCACGTTGACGGAAGATAGAGGTATCTAGTTCAGTTCGCTTTAGCAATAATGTAACAAAGGTACTAGCTAGTACAAATAAAACGGCAGCATAGCCAGCAACTCTTGGTGTAAAAATCTTCTTCTCACTACCACGAATTATGTTTTCAGAAGAGTAGCGTATTAAACCTCTGGGTTTATCTATTTTCACCATCACATCGTCGCAGGCGTCAATACAAGCAGTACAGTGTACACATTCTAGTTGAGTACCGTTACGAATATCTATACCCATTGGGCATACTTTTACACATTGGAAACAGTCGACACAATCTCCAAACTCTGTGTTTTCAGAAAAGCCTAAATCGGCGAGCGTTGCTTTTCGATTCTCAACTTTAAAACGATCACCAATAGATGCACGATCTTCTCCACGCTTGTAATCGTACATTACGTTAATTGAGTTATTATCGAGCATTACAGACTGCATTCTACCATAGGGACATACAAAATGGCAAACCTGCTCGCGCATAAATGCGAATACCCCATAAAATACGCCACTAAAAACTATCATAGCGCTTAACCCAGCTACATGCTCTGATGGGGGCGCAGTAATTATATCGAATAATTCGTCTTTCCCAATGATGTACGCTAAAAATAGATTGGATATAATAAAGGCCAAAGCATAAAATATTATATGCTTTGAACCTTTCTTGACTATTTTCTCTCTATTCCATGGAGAGCGATTTAAGCGCATTTGAGCAGCAGAGTCGCCTTCTATCAAGTATTCAATTTTCCGGAATACCATTTCCATGAAAATAGTTTGAGGGCAAGCCCAGCCACACCATATTCGCCCGAAAACGATAGTAAAAAGAACTACAAAGATGATGAATGCAAGCATCCCAAATACAAGCAAATTTAAATCTTGTGGCCAAAAGCCAACTCCAAAGATTACGAACTTTCTTTTTATCACATTAATGAGCAAAAGTGGCTGCCCATTAATAGTTATGAATGGTCCAGAGAAGAAAAACGCTAACAGAAATACGGCTACAACATTACGTGCATTGTAAAATCGTCCGCTTGGTTTTTTTGGAAAAACCCAATTCCTTTTTCCTGTTTCGCTAACAGTGCTTAATTGATCTCTGTAAGAATCTTTATCTGTTTGGCGTTTATTCTCTTTGGACATCGTTCTATTCCTAGTTAATTAAGCATTCAACAGCACGATTCATATCAGGGGCTTTCGCGTTGGGCGGATTGCTGCCTCTAATAGAACCAATGAAGCTAACTAGTGCGTTAACATCTTCATTCGACAGTGCTGCACCGCTACCATAAGGTACCATTCCCTGTTCCGGAAAACCATTTATAATACTAGAAGCTACCTCTTCTGCAGAGCAACCATGAATCCAGTAATCTCCGGTTAAGTCTGGCCCAACCAAGCCTTCGCCTGCAGCTCCATGGCAGGTAAAGCATAGATTGTTAAAACCTGCGAAAATTTCCTTTCCTTTGGCGATTGCTGCAGGTTCGTCGCTATAAGCCCATGTAAAATCAGCAGCATCTGCTTCATTATCATTCGATTTGTACTTTTCAGCAGCCAACGCCATTTCATTTTCATATTCCTGATGCTGGTCAGGTCCCCATCTAAATACTTCGTAGTAAAGTAAATAGCCAACACCATAAATAATGGTTACATAGAACAGCCATATCCACCAAACAGGCATGTGGTTATCTAGTTCTTGAATTCCATCGTAGCTATGGTCGAGTAGTTTGTCTTTTTCGTCGTCTAAAATATCCATAATAGGAGAGTTAAATCTTGTTGTTATCGTCAGTTTCTAAGGGAATATTTGCAGCATCTTCCCATTTCTCTTTTCCGTTTTTAACTAGGTAAATTACTAGCAATACAAAAAATGTAAAGAAGAGGATAAGTGAAATACTTGGTAGTAATTCAATCCCACTCATGGTACGTAATACATCTTTATACATGTTATCTACCTATTATTACTGGTGATAGTTTTTTACTGGATGGTAGTTCACCAAAAGGATCGTTATTGCCTTTGATATCGGTACCTAAACGTTGCATGTACGCGATTAAAGCAATAATCTGCTTTTCTGAGGTGACTTCAATTCCATCAATAACTCCAAAACCATTTTCTCTAAGCCCCGTAGCTATTCGGTCAGCCTGAGCTTTCATGTCTTCAACAGCATATTCTGGATAGCGAGGTGAATAAGGTACACCTGCATTAGTTAAAGCTCTAATTTTAGACGGCATCGACTTCATGTTCATATCTTTTTCAAGCAACCATGGGTACGCAGGCATTATAGAGCCTGGGGAGGTTGAGTTTGGATCGTACATGTGACGTAAATGCCAACTATCTGGATATTTACCGCCTATTCTATGCAAATCTGGTCCAGTTCGTTTTGAACCCCATAAATGTGGGTGATCGTAAACAAACTCGCCCGCTTTAGAGTATTCGCCATAACGTTCAGTTTCTGACCTAAATGGACGAATCATTTGCGAGTGACAGTTATTACAACCTTCCGCTATATAAATATCTCTTCCTTCAACTTCTAAGGCAGTATAAGGCTGAACACTTTCTATAGTTGGAATATTGGACTTGATAAGAACTGTAGGCATATACTCAACAATTCCACCAATCAATATTACTACTAATGAAAGCACAGTAAGTTTAAGAGGACGTCCCTCTAATTTACGATGCCAACCTTCGTTTTCGTCAGAAATTGAAGTGTCTAGAGCAGGTGCTTGAGCTTCCTCTAAGTATAAAAGAGTTCCGCTTTTTGCCGTTTTAATCAAGTTATAAACGCCAAATAAAGCACCCGTTATAAATAATGAACCACCAAATGCACGTAGCGCATATAAAGGCATAATTTGAATAACAGTTTCTAGGAAGTTTGGATAGGTTAAAAGACCTTGGTCAGTAAAGTCTTTCCACATTAAACTTTGAACAATACCGCCCCAATACATAGGGATTACATAAAATACCGCACCCAAAGTGGCAAACCAGAAATGAATATTTGCCAATTTCACTGAGTATAACTTGGTTTGGTAAATTCGAGGCGTGATGTAGTAAAGCATTGCGAATGCTAAGCCACCATTCCATAATAATGCACCGTTATGAACGTGAGCAACAATATAATCTGTGTAGTGAGCAATTGCGTTTACGTTGGCAATAGAAAGCATTGGGCCTTCAAAAGTTACCATTCCGTATGCAGTAACACCTACTACTAAAAACTTGAGAACGGGGTCTTCACGAACACGATCCCAGGCGCCACGCAGTGTGAGAAGTCCGTTTAACATACCACCCCATGACGGTGCAATCAGCATCAAGCTAAATACAGTACCTAATGCTTGTGCCCAACCTGGTAGAGCAGTGTATAACAAGTGATGAGGGCCTGCCCAGATATAAATAAAGATTAACGACCAAAAGTGAACAATCGACAATCTATAAGAGAATATTGGACGATTAGCAGCCTTTGGAATGAAGTAATACATAATTCCCAAAAACGGAGTTGTCAGGAAAAAAGCAACAGCATTATGACCATACCACCATTGTACCAAAGCATCTTGCACACCGGCATATACTGGATAGCTTTTGAATAAGGTTGCAGGAATCTCGATTGAGTTTACAATATGTAAAACTGCAACGGTTACAAAAGTGGCTAAATAAAACCATATAGCAACATAAATATGTTTTTCACGACGCTTCATAATGGTCATGATCATATTTATACCAAAAATAACCCAGATAACGGCTATTGCTATATCAATAGGCCATTCTAATTCTGCATATTCTTTACTTGTAGTATAGCCTAGAGGTAAAGTAATAACTGCAGATGTAATTATTGCCTGCCAGCCCCAAAAGTGAATGCTGCTAAGTGCATCGCTCCACATAGAAGCTTTACACAATCTTGGCAATGAATAGTAAACCCCGTAGAATATAGCATTGCCCGCAAAAGCAAAAACTACAGCATTGGTATGTAGAGGTCTCATTCTACCAAACGATAGCTCTGGAACAAAGCCGAGGAAGTCTGGCCAAATAAATTTAAGAGCAACAATAAGACCTACGAGGAATCCTATAATTCCCCAGCCTAATGTGGCTATACCAAAGTTGCGAACAACTTTGTTGTCATAATTAAAGGTGTCTAAAGACATTACACATCCCGATTTTTTGTGATTGATTTATTTTTGTTAGTTGGATTATCATTATCGAATAGCATTCGAATAGAAGGAGTATGGGGATCGTCAAACTGCCCCGATTTTACTGCCCAAAAAAAAGCGCCTAAAAATATAAGTGCAACAATTAGGCTAAATAGTATTAAAAAAATGATTACGCCCATATACGTAGCCCCAATTTTTTTGCCATTAATCTAGTTGTTAATGTCGTAAAAACCATAACGCTTATAGAACTTAAAGGCATTAATATTGCTGCAACTAATGGCGACAGATTGCCTGTTACAGCAAACGCTAAACCTGTTGTGTTATATAGTAGTGAAAGACCGAAACTTCCCAAAATTATTTTTAAAGAAGTTCTAGAAAAATGAAATAAACGGTCGATATCCTTTAATTTATTTCCTTCAAGAATGGCATCGCAAGCAGGAGAGAAGGAACTCATATCGTCTGAAATTGCAATCCCAAAATCACTGTATTTCAGAGCTCCTGCATCATTTAGGCCGTCACCAATCATAGTAACATGCTTGTTCTCTGATTTCAAATTCTTAATAAAATCGAGTTTATCCTGTGGGGTTTGGTTAAACGACATATTATCCCATCCACCAAAATAGGATTCTAATTCAGGTCCTTCTTTTTCATTGTCGCCAGAAAGTAGAAATAGCTGGAACTGATCTTTAAAACGCGTCAATAACTCAGAAACACCTTCTCTAAATTGGCTTTTGAATTCGAAATAACCTTTATACTGGTTGTTAATTGCAACATGAACTTGAGTTCCAACTTCAGATACATCGCCTATTTGATTAGCAAGACCTGGCGATTGTTCAAGTAAAAAGGATGTGCTACCAATGCATATAGAGTTTCCTTCAAAAGTTGAAAATAGACCTTTCCCTGTTACCTCGTAATAATCGCTGAGAGCCACAGTTTGTCGATTCCCATAATATGAGGCAATCATTTTGCTAAGTGGGTGTAAAGAGGTTCTACACGTTGATTTTATGTAAGATTCTTCGTCTGGAGTTAAGGGATTACCAATAAAATTTATTGCTGTTTTGCTAGACTCTGTGATGGTTCCTGTTTTATCAAAAACGACCGTATCAGTTTTGGCTAAGGCTTCAATAACATTGGTAGATTTTATGTAGAGGCCATTTAGAGAAAGAATGTTAGTAGCCGAACCTAGAGTGAAAGGTGTTGAAAGTGCCAAGGCACATGGGCAAGCCACAATCAGTACAGCGGTAAAAATGGTGAATGCCTTCGATGGATCCCACTGATACCAAATCACGCTTGATATAACTGCAATGGCAATTACAACGAGAGTAAAAATTGGGCTTATACGATCTGCAAAATTTGTAATGTTTTCATCTTTAGAAGAGGAGCTAAAAGCCTCATTCTCCCACAATTGAGTTAAGTAGCTGTGTTCTACTTTTTTACTTACCATCATTTCGGCATTTAAGCCAGAAATTTTTCCGCCAGCAAAAACCAATTCACCCTTAGCAACTTCTACAGGTTCAATTTCACCAGTAATAAAACTATAATCGATGAGGGCAATGGTACTAGTTAGTATAGAATCAGAAGGAATTAACTCATTATTTCTAACTAAAATTTGATCCCCAACTTCGAGTTCTGTCACGGGTATAGAGTTCTCAATTCCATCAATTAATCGCATTACAGAAATAGGCAAATAGGATTTGTAATCTCTATCGAAAGATAGGCGATCGAAGGTTTTTTGCTGTAGAACTTTCCCAATAAGAAGAAAAAAGATGAAGCCAGCAAAAGAGTCTAAATAACCAGGACCAACGCCGCTTATAATTTCATATAAGCTTCTACCTACAAGCGCAATAATTCCCATAGAAATAGGAACATCTAAATTAATTCCTTTCTGGCTTAATGCTGCCCATGCCGACTTCAAATAATCTATTCCACTATAGAATAGAACCGGCATTGCTAGTATGATATTTAAGGCACCGAAAATAACCTTGAATTCATCTACCGACTCAGATGATACAAACACATTAAAGTATTCAGGGAAACTGAATAACATAATATTTCCAAAACTAAAACCCGCAACACCAAGTTTTAGCCACAAAGAACGGCTTGTTTGTGAAGTTTTCTGCTCACTTAAGTGCTCAAGTTTTAAATCAGGCTCATAACCAATATTGGTTAGTAGCTCTACAATATTACGAACGGAAGTTTTAGCAGGATTAAAAAGGATGGTTACTTGACGTTTCAAAAAATTTACAGAGCCACTATACACCCCAGCATCTAACTGATGTAGATTTTCGAGCAACCACACGCATGAAGTACAATGTATATGTGGGATTAGAAAAGTAGTTGAAGCCTTATCCTTTGTATTAAAATCGATAAGTTTTTTCTCTACTTCTGGATTAGTGAGATAATCAAAACGCTTTCGCTCGATCGAAGAATTAATGGTCTTACCTGGCGTGCTATCTAAATCGTAGTAGGTACAAAGTCCATTTTCAGCTAATAATTGATACACCAGCTTGCAGCCTTCGCAACAAAAATGTTCGTTACTAAAAGTAATCTGCTCACCGCGGCAGAGTTCTCCACAGTGGGAGCAATAAACTTTATTTATTACAGGGTGAGACGTCATTTACCTTAAAATCTCTTATTTCTTTTTGAAACTTAAACGAAGATCAAACCAGGCTTGGGTCATGTTATCATTAGCATCAGCAAATGAAGTGGTTTGAAGCCAGTTTTTTATTCGTGTTCTTTCTTTTTCCCAAAAATTGTGAAATGGGCAAGGTTCTATATGCCCACAACCATCTATTCCCATAAAACAAGAGGTATAAAATTTATCGCCATCTATAGCTATAATTACATCATAGATTGAAATATCTTCAATTGGTTTTGCCAAATACACTCCACCGTTTAAGCCTCGTTTAGATTTTAATATACCAGGATTTTTAAGCTTTGCAAGAACTTGAGATAGATATGCTGCAGGGCAGTTAATTACCTTTGCAAGTTCCGAGGCAGATATGACTTTATCCTCTTGCCTCGAGATAGCAAAAATTGCAGAAATAGCATACTGAGCCGCTTGTGAAGCAAGTTTCATGAAGTGGAATCTAATCGAATGATGATATTCTAATATTGATATTCGATTTTAAGAACATATCTAAATAAAAGCAATATATTTTTTGATTTTCTACCACTTTAAAATTGTGGATTATAAGTGGAAAACCTCTTGTCCATTTATTTGAAAAACCTCGTACCTTTGAGCTAGCCAAAACCTAACACTCAATCTATATCTTTTTTTATGGGTCACTCAAGCGTTATTGAACCAGAAGTAAATTTAGCCTTAGCAATAGAACACGGATTAACTGAAGAAGAATATGAAATGATTAAAACTCGGTTAGGTCGTGTTCCTACTTTTACCGAGTTAGGAATTTATTCCGTTATGTGGAGTGAGCATTGTTCATATAAAAACTCCATCCTTGAGATAAAAAAACTGCCACGTGAAGGCAAACAACTGCTAGTTGATGCTGGCGAAGAGAACGCAGGATTAGTAGATATTGGGGACGGCTGGGGATGTGCTTTTAAAATTGAAAGTCATAATTCACCGTCTGCTGTAGAACCTTACCAAGGCGCTGCAACAGGAGTTGGAGGTATACATCGTGATATTTTTACCATGGGGGCACGCCCTGTGGCAAGTTTAAACTCTCTTCGATTTGGCCGATTAGATACTGATAGAGTTAAGTATTTACTAGATGGTGTCGTTCGCGGAATAGGTGATTATGGTAATGCATTTGGGGTTCCTGTAATTGCAGGTGAAGTTTACTTTGATGAGAGCTATAAAGGAAACCCTATTGTAAATGCGATGAGTATTGGTTTAGTGAGGGCAAATGAAACTGTTTCAGCTATATCTAAAGGGATTGGAAATCCTATTTTAATTGTAGGCGCCAGCACGGGTAGAGATGGTATTCATGGAGCTACATTCTCTTCCCAAGAACTTAGTGATGAGAGCGATGAGGATAGATCTAGTGTTCAAGTTGGTGATCCATTTACAGAAAAACTGTTACTTGAGGCAAGCCTAGAAGTTCTTAAAACAGGTGCCGTAGTAGGTATGCAAGATATGGGCGCCGCGGGCATCACATCTTCTACATGCGAAATGGCCGACAAAGGTGGGCAAGGAATGCTTATCGATTTAGATAAAGTTCCAGCACGCGAAACAGGGATGACAGCCTACGAGCTTCTGCTTTCTGAAAGCCAAGAGCGTATGCTAATTGTAGCTCATAAAGGTCGTGAGCAAGAAATTATTGATGTGTATGAGAAATGGGGACTTCATGGTGTTGTAATGGGTGAAGTGGTCGATACCGATCGTGTTACATATATGAAGGATGGCGAGATAAAAGCAGACATCCCAGCTGAGCATTTAGTGCTTGGCGGTGGTGCTCCACAATATGTGCGTGAAGCAACCAAGCCAGCATACTTAGAAGAAACTCAAAATTTTGATACTAATACTCTCACCCATCCAACTGTACATGGCGAAACTATAAAGCGCCTTTTAAATTCGCCAAATATCGCGTCAAAACGATGGATTTATGAGCAATATGATACTTCAGTTGGCACAAACACTGTTACCCATCCAGGAGAGTCAGATGCGGGTGTAATTCGTATAAAAGGTACTAAGAAAGGTCTGGTTGCTAAAACTGATTGTAATAGCCGATATGTATATTTAAATCCACGCCGAGGTGGACAGATAGCTGTTATTGAATCTGCTCGAAACATTGTTTGTTCTGGTGGAAAGCCATTGGCAATTTCAAACTGCTTGAATTTTGGTAACCCTTACAAACCTGAGGTTTATTGGGCTTTTAAAGAATCGTTAGGTGGAATGGGAGATGCTTGTAGAGCGCTAGAAACACCTGTTACTGGCGGTAATGTGAGTTTTTATAACGAAAATCAGAATAGCGCAATTTTCCCCACTCCTGTAATTGGCATGTTGGGCATAATTGAAGATGTTGAGAAGCACAGAACCACTCCCGAATTCAAAAATGATGGAGAAGCAATAATATATATCGGTGCTAATCGTGTAGGTTTGGGGGCTACTGAATATCTTAAAGTTATTCACGAATTAACTACTGGGGATGCACCTGAGTTAGATATTCCTTTTGAAGTTAACCTGCAGAAAGCTTTGCTAGCAGCAATTAAAAAAGGTGTAATTACTGCTGCACACGACATTTCGGATGGTGGACTTGCCACAACCTTAGCTGAAATGGCTATTTTTGGTGATAAAGGAGCAAAAATCTCATTTGATAAACTATCTGGCAGTGTTATTGAGAATCTTTTTAGCGAGGCGCAATCAGGTGTTGTTATAACTGTGAAAGCGGAAGATGTAACAAAGGTGTTAGGCCATTTCCAAAAAGAAGAAGTGCCAACCTACATACTAGGTACGGTTGGTGGAGATACACTATCAATTGAAAATATCGCTGAGCTAGCAGTAAGTGATATGAAGAATATCTATGAAAGTGTTATTCCTAACGCGATGGCTTAATTTAAATATAGGCTACTATATCTCGCAAAAATAATTCAATAAAAAACCCCTGTCGATTCTACATCAACAGGGGTTTTCTTTTATATAAGAAATAATAAATGACTATCTCATAATCTTATTTTTTAAACTCTGAGAGAGTTTTAGCGATTATAGCCACACATTCTTTCAGTTGAGCCTCTGTTATAACTAGAGGGGGTGCAAAACGGATGATATTCCCATGAGTCGGTTTTGCGAGCAAGCCATTATCTTTTAGTGCTACACAAAATCTCCAGGCAGTATCGCTATCAGGAGTATCATCAACAATTACAGCATTTAGAAGTCCACGTCCGCGAACCTTCGAAAATAATGCAGAACTATCAATAAGTTTCTGCATCTCAGAACGGAACATAACACCTAGTTTAAACGCGTTTTCTGCAAGATTCTCTTCCTTCACAACTTCTAAAGCCGCCATTGCCACTTTACAGGCAATAGGGTTACCACCATACGTAGAACCATGCTGCCCAGGTTGAATTACATCCATTATATCAGAGTCTGCTAATACTGCAGAAACAGGGTAGGAGCCACCTGATAGAGCCTTACCCAAAATGAGCATATCTGGCTTTACGTTATCATATTCACAAGCTAAAAGTTTACCTGTTCTAGCAATACCCGTTTGAATCTCATCAGCTATAAAAAGCACATTCTCTTTTTTACAAAGTGCAGCTACTTTGGCTAAATAACCATCATCTGGCACTACCACGCCGGCCTCACCTTGAATAGGCTCAACAAGAAAACCTGCAATATTCGGTTGCTTTAGGGCTTTTTCTAAGGCATCAATATCATTATAAGCTACCTTAATAAAGCCTGGGGTATATGGACCGAAATTTTTTCTAGCATCAGGATCATTCGAGAATGAGATAACAGTTGTGGTTCGGCCATGAAAGTTATTCTCGCAAACAATAATCTGTGCTTCATTCTCTGCAATACCTTTCTTTTCGTACGCCCATTTACGACAAATCTTAATGGCAGTCTCTACGCCTTCAGCGCCCGTGTTCATAGGTAACACTTTATCATAACCAAAGTATGAGGTGATGTATTCTTCATACTCGCCTAATACATTACTATAAAAAGCTCTCGAGGTAAGAGCAAGCGTACTAGCTTGGTCAATCAAGGCCTTGGTTATTTTAGGGTGGCAATGCCCTTGGTTAACCGCAGAATAGGCAGAAAGGAAATCGAAGTATTTGGTTCCTTCTGGATCCCAAACATAAACTCCTTCACCTTTGGCTAATACTACTGGAATTGGATGGTAATTATGGGCACCAAATTTATCCTCTAATGCAATTGCGTCTTTTGATGATATCATAAAAATCTTAATTAAATTCTTTTGCCCTAAGATAGTGAATGCAAAAACAAAGAGGCATAAAAAAGTTAAAATGTATGTTGGTATTAGATGATAAATAGTCGTATCTTATAAATCTCATCGCGGGGTGGAGCAGCTGGTAGCTCGTCGGGCTCATAACCCGAAGGTCGCAGGTTCGAATCCTGTCCCCGCCACTAATACGAAGGACATGACTTTTAACAAGTTATGTCCTTTTTTTATTTGGGGATGAATTATGTATACGGTCTATGTATTGTATTCTGCTAGCTACGATAAAATCTACATTGGTTATTGTGGGAATCTAGAGGAGCGCTTCAAATCTCATAATGAATTAGGCAAGAAGGGCTGGACAATAAAATTTCGCCCTTGGGAAATAGTGCACACCGAGGAATATGCCACCAAGAAGGAAGCGATGAAGCGAGAACGAGAGCTGAAAAGTGCAAATGGTCGCCGCTGGATTTGGGAACATATCATCAAAGAAATTAAGAATAAATAGGAATATAGCTTGTCTGGCTCATATCCGCTGGCTAGCGGACGCAGGTTCGAATCCCTGAAATCCGCCCCCCTTGGCGGACGCCACTAATACGAAGGACATGACTTTTAACAAGTTATGTCCTTTTTTTATTTGGGGATGAATTATGTATACGGTCTATGTATTGTATTCTGCTAGCTACGATAAAATCTACATTGGTTATTGTGGG
>JBBAEC010000041.1:0-25597 GCA_041656135.1 Balneolaceae bacterium
ATGGTGGTGCTTATGGCTAACGAGCGATTTGACTTCATCGTATATAGGGGTTTTGGGTTTAAGTTTTCACAGCCAAATATACAATTTATTTATTAAAGTTAGCGCCATTACCCCTCGGGGGAGACCGAAATAAAACTTGTTTTATTTCAGAGGGAGGACTAGTGGATGCCCAATTTGCCTATAATTTCAGAATTTGACCACATTTGTAGAGCGCCATTCGGTGTTGGTATTTCCTCACTCCCAACAACTCCAAAAATTCACTCTATAAAACCAATCAAATTTCCTGTATTATTATTCCACAAAAATTTATGATTTAATTAATCAGAACTATTTTGAATTCAGTTAATACGCTTACTCCAAAAAATCTTACTACCGATTTTCTAATCATAGGCTCAGGAATTGCAGGTTTGAGTTACGCTTACAAGGTTGCTGAATATTTTTTTAAGAAGGGGGAAGTAGTATCGGTAACTATAGTAACTAAAGACAAAATCGAAGAAAGCAATACTAAGTATGCACAAGGTGGTATTGCAGCGGTTACAACAAGCTCAGATACTTTCGACAAACACATAGAAGATACACTTATTGCCGGCGATGGATTATGTGATAAGGAGGTTGTGAAAATGGTAGTTGAACAGGCCCCAGTTCGCATAAATGAACTTATTGAATGGGGTACTAACTTCGATAAAGACATCCAAAATCAATATGATTTGGCCAAAGAAGGTGGACATTCTGAACATAGAATTTTGCACTACAAAGATATTACTGGCAACGAGATTGAACGAGCTCTTATTCATAAGGTTGAAAATCACCCATTCATCACTATTCTAAATCATCACTTTGCTATAGATGTGATTACTCAACATCATTTAGGCGAAGAAGTAACTCGTTCAACTCCTGATAAAAGATGCTATGGAGTATATGTTTTAGATAGGAAAAAGGATGAGATATTTACCTTACTCTCTAAAATCACATTATTAGCCACGGGGGGGGTAGGGCAAGCGTATACAAATACTACCAATCCCGTTGTAGCAACAGGTGATGGTATTGCGATGGCATATCGAGCAAAAGCTGAAATTGCAGGTATGGAGTTTCTGCAATTTCATCCAACGTCGTTGTACAACCCAGAAGACAATCCCTCATTCTTGATATCGGAAGCCGTTAGAGGTGCCGGCGCAATCTTGAGAAATGCTAAGGGCTATGCTTTTATGAAAGACTATGACGAACGAAAAGATTTAGCTCCACGCGATATTGTAGCGCGATCTATAGATGCAGAAATGAAAAAATCAGGCAATTCTTTCGTTTTTCTAGACACGACGGGAATTGATATCAATAAATTTAAAAATCACTTTCCTACTATCTTTAAAAAGTGTGCATCTATTGGGATTGATGTAACCAAAGATTTTATCCCCGTGGTGCCTGCCGCACATTATTTATGTGGTGGTATTCAGGTAGATAAAAAAGCTCAAACTAGTATAGAGAATCTTTTCGCCTCTGGTGAATGTGCTTATACCGGTTTACATGGCGCGAATAGGTTGGCTTCTAATTCTTTAGTTGAAGCTTTAGTGTATTCGCATAATGCTTTTCTTTGTGGAGTTGATAAAGTGAAAGAAATTTCATTTCAAGCAGATATCCCAAATTGGAAGAATGAAGGGGATATTATTCAAGATGAGGAAATGATTGTGGCTACCATCAAAAAGGAGCTACAAAGCGTGTTGAGCAATTATGTAGGTATAGTGCGGTCGAATGACCGTTTAGAGCGAGCCATTTCACGGCTCAAATTGATTTATTATGAGTCGGAAGAGCTGTACAATCGCTCGAAATTAACAGTGGCAATCTGCGAACTTAGAAATTTGCGGAGTATTTCATATCTCATTACCCGAGCCGCCAAAGCTAGAAAGGACAACATCGGCCTTCACTTTAATATTGATAATAAATAAGGCTTTTAGGAATTAACCTCATTATACCGAAAACAATCGGTTGTGTGATCGTTTACTAAACCGCAAGCTTGCATGTAGGCGTACATGATGGTACTGCCAACAAATTTAAATCCGCGTTTTTTTAAATCCTTACTCAACGCATCCGATTCAGGGGTAGTGGCAGGTACTTGGCTTTTAGAATCCCAAGTATTTATGATGGGTTTACCACCAACAAACTGCCATACATAGGTATCAAAACTGCCAAACTCTTTCTGAATCTCTAGAAATAGCTGTGCATTGGTTACTGCGCCACGAACTTTTAGTTTATTTCGAATAATTCCTTCGAACTGAAGGAGCTCTTGAATTTTAGTTTCATCAAACTGAGCTACTATTTCGGGATTGAAATCTGCAAACGATTTCCTATAACCTTCTCTACGCTTTAAAATAGTAGCCCAACTAAGGCCTGCTTGGGCGCCTTCTAAAATGAGGAACTCGAAAAGTGTACGATCGTCATGTACGGGAACGCCCCATTCTTCATCGTGATAGGCAGTGTACTCTTGAAATTGATTGTTTGCCCATGCGCATCGTATTGGCTCATTCATACTGTTTTTATAAAATTATAAATTATGTTCTTCCTCAAAAAATAAGGAAAATTATTAGTTACCTTCTAGTACTCACTATCATCACATATACAATTTTAAATCGAAGTAGCTTATGCAATGGGAATCAACTGTCCGTGAACTTGCGGAAAAAAGTGGAATTAGCCAAAGTCTGGCAAAACAGATTATTCTGCTTACCGAAATATTAGAAGAAATAGCTGAAAAACAGTTTGGGGCAAAGTTTGTTGAAACGTTAGGCATGTTACCACTTCTTGCTAGTGCAGCTTTAGACGAAGCTAATGCAGATGCCCATAAAGAGATTAAAGAATTTGTAGCTGAATTAGAATTAAGCGAAGCCAAAGACATCCTTCGTGTATGCACGATGTTTTTTCATCTGGTAAATTCGTTAGAGCAACACGAAATTAGTAGAATTAACCGCGAACGTGAATTTCAGGAAACTATAGATAATCCACGCAAAGAAAGTATTGCTGAAGCAGTGTTCAGCATAAAAGAGGCGGGCTATAGTTTTGAGGAGGCTCTCGGAATTTTCCAACAAATGGATATTCAACCTACCATTACAGCACATCCAACAGAAGCTCGCCGACGCAGTGTACTTACCAAGCAGCACGATATAACAAGAGAAATAAATGCTCTGGGTACTCAAGAACTCACTGAAGACGAAACTCGAGTGCTTAAAAAAGATATTAGAAATCAGCTGAATTTATTGCTGATGACCGATGAAGTTCGCGCCGAGCGTATGTCGGTTGAGGATGAAGTGGAAAATGGATTGTATTTTTTCACTCATACCATTTGGGATACCATTCCTAAAATATACCAAGACATTCGCTTAGCACTTGAAAGCTATTATGGGCAATCGGCTGATCTACCCACAATTTTAAAATATCGTTCGTGGATTGGCAGCGATAGAGATGGAAATCCCAATGTTACCTCGTCGGTAACTTGGCAAACCATTCTTGAGCAGCGCCGTACAGTTCTGAACTTGTACTTGACTGAGCTAGATCAACTCCGCCGATATTTAAGTGTTTCCTATAAACAAACAGATATTTCACAAGCATTGAAGCAATCGCTTCATAATGAGGAAATTGAGAATCCATTAAGCGAGGTGTTTGAGCGTAGATATCAGCAAGAGCCGTATCGTCGTAAAGTCACTCATATACGCCAGAAAATACAAAAGCAAATAGCTGCTCTGGAAGGTGATAAAGCTCAAATATTAAAGAGTGCACGTGAATACACTGCAAGTACATTTATCGAAGAGCTAGTACTTATAAAAAATAGCTTGATTGAAAATGGGCTAAAAGAATTAGCTGAACAAGGTAGGCTGCAGAAGATATTAGACCGCGCTAGAACCTTCGGTTTCCACATGAACGCTTTAGATGTGCGCCAACATAGCCAACTGCATGAACAAGCTTTAGAAGAGATTTTAAGCCAAGCAAATGTTGTTAAAAATTACTCTAAGCTAACCGAAGAAGAAAAGATAGAGCTTCTTGTTAAAGAGTTAGCAAATCCGAGACCATTAACTTCAATTCGAACAAAACGAACTGAAGTTACAGAGAAAGTACTTTCTGTATTTGAAGAAATTCGCGATATGCTTGAGCTAGATCCAAATTCTTTTGGCTGTTATATCATCAGTATGACACATGGTGTTAGTGACATGCTAGAAGTTATGCTTCTTGCTAAAGAAACAGATTTATGGGCACTTACAAATGGTGGTGTTGTAACCCCATTAGATGTTGTTCCACTATTCGAAACTATTGAAGATTTAGAAGTAAGTAGCGAGTTAATGGCTCGAATGTATGAGCATCCTTTGTTTATTAAACACATCAAAGCTCGTAATAACTTCCAAGAAATAATGCTAGGTTATTCGGATAGTAATAAAGATGGTGGCTACTGGATGGCTAACTGGGCTTTAGACAAAGCACAGTATGAACTTGGCACAGTGTGTAGAAAATATAATATTGATTTTAGACTTTTTCATGGCCGTGGCGGTACTATTGGGCGAGGTGGTGGCCAGAGTAATAAAGCGATTATAGCTATGCCACCCGTAAGTAATAATGGAAAAATTCGCTTCACAGAACAGGGCGAGGTTCTTTCATTTAGATATTCGCTAGCAAGTATTGCTCATAGGCATTTAGAGCAAATTGTAAACGCAATGGCTCAAGTTACTGTAGCTCAAAAAACTAAAACAGGTTTCTTATCGGGTAAAAATGAGAAAGTGATAATGGATGAGTTGTCAGAAATAACAATGAATTCTTATCGCGATTTAATTGACGATAATGATTTTTGGGGATGGTATTTAAGCATCACACCTGTTGAACATATTGGGAAATTACCCATTGCCTCGCGGCCAGTTTCAAGAGGAAGTTCTGGAAGTTTAGAACTTGAAAACTTACGAGCAATACCTTGGGTTTTTGCATGGACACAAGTTCGATATAATGTACCAGGTTGGTACGGTATAGGCGAAGGATTGAGTAAAATGCTAGAAAAATCACCCGAGGTTAAAAGCACCATAAATGAATGGTTTGAGTCGTGGGTGTTTTTTAAGACAGTGCTTAATAACAGCCAACGCGAGTTAGCAAGAACCCATTTAAAAACGGCTGCTATTTATAATTCGGAAGAAAATAAATTCCATAAAATAATTGCAGCAGATATGGCAAAAGCTGAGAAATGTATCTCTGAAATTACAGGAGTTACGAATCTTTTAGACCATAATCCTGTTATTCAGAAATCTATTAAGTTTAGGAATCCTTTTACTTATCCACTCAATTTTATTCAAGCTGAGTTGTTGCAAAGATGGAATGTGGCCACAACCGATGAGGAAAGAAAGGAATTAACTGAAACGTTATTTTTAAACATAAACGGTATAGCGGCAGCTATGCAAAGTACTGGGTAATAAGTAACAGTAATAAAGAAATTAATTAAACTAATGTGAGTTTTGAGTAAAGGAGCATTCTCTTTACCATAACACACTACTCAAAAATGAACCTTATGAAAAAGTCAGAAATTAAAATACAAAAAGCCGAAACAAGCCGAATTCAAGAAATAGATTTCGATAATTTAGATTTTGGCCGCAAACTTTCAGATCACATGTTTGTAATGGAATATGATAATGGAGTTTGGCATGATGCTGAGGTAAAACCTTACGGACCTATTCAGATTGAGCCCGCACTAAATACCTTACACTACGGGCAAGCCATTTTTGAAGGCATGAAGGCTTTTTATGTAGATGAAAACACGGTTAATATATATCGTCCCGAAGAGCATCACGCTCGTTTCAATAATACAGCACGCAGAATGTGTATTCCTGAAACAGATTACGATACATTTATTTCTGCTTTAGAAGAATTAGTAAAAATAGATAACCAATGGATACCAAAAAAGCAGGGAACAGCGCTCTATATCCGTCCATTTATTTTTGCGTCAGATAACTTTTTAGCTGCTCGAACTTCTACTAAATTTAGCTACTATATTATTACATCGCCTGTGGGCGCTTATTATCCAGAAGGATTTAATCCCGTAAAACTTACTACAACCGACGAATATGTACGTGCTGTTGAAGGCGGTACAGGAGAAGCAAAAACTGCAGGAAATTATGCGGCTAGTTTTTTACCTGCCCAAAAAGCACAAGAAGCTGGCTACACTCAAGTACTTTGGTTAGATGCTAAAGAGCACAAATACGTGGAAGAAGTGGGAACTATGAATATCCACTTTATGATTAACGATACTCTTATTACCCCAGCATTATCAGGTTCTATTTTGCCAGGTGTTACTCGTCGCTCTGTGATAGCATTAGCTAAAGAATGGGGCATAAAAGTGGAAGAGCGAAAAATTTCTATAGATGAAGTGTACGAAGCGCATGCAGATGGCTCGCTTCAGGAAATTTTTGGCTCTGGTACAGCAGCTGTAATTTCTCCTGTAGGTTTGATTCATCATAAAGGAAATAGCATCGAAATTAATAACAACGAAACGGGACCGATGGCAAAACGTATGTTTGCTGAAATTACCGACATTCAATACGGACGTAAAGAAGACAGGCACGGCTGGGTACATTCTGTAAAGATATAATCGAGGATGCAGATAGAATGGTATAAAATATTAGCTGTTGGCTCTGGTGGATTCATTGGAGCTACTAGCCGTTATCTTTTGGCAAAGGGGGTAGAGCTTTACCTCCCGGCTTCTAATTTTCCATTCGGTATTGCTGCCGTAAATATTCTAGGTTGTTTTTTAATAGGTTTACTTGCCGGAGTTTTTGAGCTTAAACAATGGGTGAATCCAGAGTTTAGGCTCTTTATTTTTGTGGGATTACTAGGCGGCTTTACAACCTTCTCCACTTTTATAAATGATAGTTTTATGCTTTGGGGTAGGGGAGAAGTTGCCCTTAGCATCCTAAATATTGGAGCTCAAGTTATACTCGGCCTAGCATTTGTTTGGCTAGGGTTCGCCTTAATAAGATGGTTTTCTTAGTAATGCTACTCAAACGAATCTTCGGTTAGGGTAAACCAGTTTATGCGAGGTAGAAATAGAATAAGAAAACAACACCGGATGTAGTTGGGTATAAAGGTAGGTGAAGCCGTCTTTTAGCAATGGTTTTTAATACATTCAACCTAATACCCCGAATTTCTATCCACTTCATTTATCATCTTCATTCCTGAAAGTGCTCTTTTGTAGTTTTCTAAAAGAACAGTAGCGCCTTCCTCAGGGTCGGTAACGGCAGCAATATGAGGTGTAATCATAATTTTAGGACGATTCCAAAATAGATGATTCTGAGGCAAAGGTTCTTCAACAAAAACATCTAAACAAGCGCCCACTAACTGCTGAGTATCCAATCCATAAACTAAATCTTCCTCTACCAAATGTTCGCCGCGACCAATATTTATAAGATATGCTGGTTTCTTTAATTTTTTAAACACCTCTAAATCTAAAATACCGTGAGTTTGTTCGGTAAGAGGGAGCAGGCAAACCAATATATTTGTTTGTGATAAGAAGGTATCCTTTTCAGAAGCATCGTAACAAGTTACGCCATCAATATCTTTTTTTGATGCAGACCAGCCCACTACTTTGTAACCATTTAACAAAAGTAACTTGGCAGCTGCCTTGCCCATTTCGCCCAAACCCATAATACCAATTACGCTATTCTTTTTTGAAACGGGATTATGCTTACTCCAATGAGCTTCTCTTTTTTGATCTACATAGCGGGGAATATGATTGCGATAGTTGAGTACAGCGTTCAAAGTGTATTCAGCTATTTCGTTTTGCAGAGAGGGAGTTATGATGCGAGAGATTGGAATATGAGCTGGCAAACTCTCATCGTTTAATAGGTGATTTACACCAGCTCCCAAAGAACTCACTGCTTGTAAATTGGGATAATTACCCAGCACATGTTTTGGATGATTCCAACAAACTGCAAAAGTGACAGCATCCTTATCTTTAACCCTTGGCCAAATTTCAATATCTAAATCAGGGTCTTTTTCTAATAAAATTTCTTTCCAGATTTCATTGTCTCTGTTTGGGTTGATAAATAATAAAGACATTGGCTGATCCTATTTTTGTGTACAAACTTTAATTGGTAGAAGGGTGTAGTATAACACTTGTCTTATAAAAAATGATTCGAAACTATCACTCAATACGAATATTTTTGAAAAAATTATTTACCTAAGAAATTCTAATTATGGTAACCCAAAAACTAATAAAACAGCCTAGCCTATGGGATCTTTAACTTTAAAATTCTTCAAGTTAAAACGAACAATGTCGCCCGGTTTCCACGTTTGATCTGAGGTCTTTAGCAGAATACTATGGGTTTCTGAATTGTCAGAAGGTTCGAGGCCACTATCGCATGTTTTACAGCGGTTACAACCCACTCTTAGCTGCATATGGTCGCCTAAGTACATACATTTTTCAACCATTCCACAGAGGTGTGGTTCTTCGGCATTACAGAAAACAGTTTCTTCTGCTCTAAAAAATAGATTAACCGTTTCTCTACTATTAATAAGAGGGCAATCAGACGGCTCAGAAACAAAGCCAAATGGTGTTTTAAAACCACCAGGTTCAACTGTTGCAACTACATTATTTGATTTACCAAACAGCTCAGCTACATAGGCAGAATTGGGCTCGTTATAAAGAGTATTCGGCGTATCAATTTGTAGCAACTTCCCGTCGTGCATAACCGCGATTTTATCAGCCGTTGAGAAAGCATCTTTTGTATCGTGGGTTACAAGAATAGCGGTAATACCCACCGATTTTATAATTTGTTGAACTTCTTCGCGTACCTGGTCACGTAAAATCGTATCAAGGTTACTGAATGGCTCGTCCATTAGAAGGAGCTCAGGGCGAGGTGCAAGGGCTCTAGCTAAAGCTACACGTTGCTGCTGCCCACCAGAAAGTTGGTGAGGATATTTTTTCACATCCTCTTTCAAGCCAGTTAATTCTAATGTTTCAAAAACTCGTACTTCAGCATCTTTCTTTTTTAGACCTTTTAAGCCGAAAGCAACATTTTGGAAGATGGTAAGATGTGGGAATAAAGCATAATCTTGAAAAACCATTCCAGTTTTTCTCTTATTGGCTGCTAGCGATTTTCGGCCACTAACAATAATCTCTCCATCAAGGCGAATGTTGCCTGTATCAGGATGTTCTAAACCAGCGATTAGGCGCAATAGAGTTGTTTTACCAGAGCCACTTTCGCCTACAAGTGCTAAAACCTCTCCCTTTTTTAAAGAAAAGGAAACGTGGTCAACCGCAAAGCTATCAGCATTAGGGTATCGCTTACTAATATTGCTTAATTCTATAATGGCCATATTATTTATTCTTACTAATCATATTATTCAACAGTATAATTGGAATCATTCCTGTTAAAACCACTATTAATGAGGCGTTTGCTGATTCTGCAATCATCTCATTTGTTGCCATATCAAAAGCTTTTGTTGCTAGAGTATGAAAATTGAAAGGGCGCAGTATTAATGTTAATGGTAGCTCTTTCAAAATATCTACAAAGGCGAGTAAAATAGCACCAGCGATGCTAGTTTTTATAAGGGGAAGGTCTATTTTCCACAAAGTGCGTAGTGGAGATGCCCCCAAAGAACGGGCGGCTTCATTCACAGAAGCTCCAGTTTTTTGAAAACCAGCGTCGATAGCATTATAACCTACTGCCATGAACCGTATAATATACGCAAAAACAAGTATAAATAATGTTCCTGACAAAATCATGCCACCTTGGTTGGCAAACACCCATATAAAAAATCGATCTATGCTCATCATGGGTATCATTACGCCCACCGCAATTACGGCCCCAGGTATGGTATATCCCAACGAAGCCATGCGTGCTATGTGGCGAGTCCATATTAAAGGACTTAAACGAATAGCATAAAGTAGAAAAATAGATAGCACAGCAATGGCGATAGCAGAGCCTATGGCTAAAGAGAAACTCCTTATAATTAGAATGATAAATTCTGAATTAATAACATTTTGCCAAGTTAAAGAAACCCAATAGAAAAGCTGCATTAGTGGGGAAATGAAACTTACCATTAAAACAAAGGCACTGAGCCCAGTATAAAACCAGCGGCTACTTCTGTGCTTTGTTTCTATACGTATAGCTGGATTTTCCTTATTGCTTTGGGTGGCCCAAACACGCTTTCCTCGTTGTAAATTTTCAAGTAGAATGAGTAAAAGAACAATCAATGTTAAAAATGCAGATAGGTAAATTGCGGCATTAATATCGCCAAAGGAAAACCAAACTCTGAAAATACCAGAGGTGAACGTGTCTACACCAAAATATTTTACAGTACCATAATCGTTTAGCACTTCCATACCAACCAAAGCAACACCACCCGCAACAGCAGGGCGAGCCATAGGCAATGCAATTTTACTAAATACACGTAATTGACTACTTCCTAATAGAAGAGCTGCTTCTTGTAGATGATTAGATTGACGCATAAAAGAAGAACGACAAATCACGTATACATAAGGGAAGAGGCTTATGGATAGTATAAATATAGCGCCTGGCATATTCATGATATCTATAATTGGTCCAGTAAAATGTATATCAAAATTATTTCTGAGGAAGGTTTGAACGGGGCCAGTGTATTCCAAAATTCCCACATAACTATAGCCCATCATATACGACGGAAAAGCTAAAGGAAGTATAAGGAGCCACTCAAAATATTTACGCCCAGGAAATTCATAGATAGAAACTAGCCACGCCATGCTTACACCAATAATAAAGGTGAAAACGGCAACGCCAATAAGTAGAATAATAGAGTTTAAAAAATAGGAGGGCAGTAAATTGGTGACAATATGATCCCAATGCTCCCCCGGTGTATCGAATAGCTTAATTAAAATGGTGAATACAGGTGTTAATACTAATAGAAGTATTACAATTGCACCACCGGTCCATTTATTCCACCAGTAGGTGGTATTTTTTGACATTTCGAGTTTAACCTGAAATTATTTCCAGCCAGCTTTGTCAAATATTTTAACGGCTTCGCTGTTGTATTCGCCGAGTTTAGAAAGCTCTACAGTGTCGGCTTTAAAATCTCCCCATGTTTTCAATATCTTAGCTTTTGTAGCATTTGGATTGATGGGATACTCATAATTTAGATTAGCTAGAGTTTGCTGGGCATTTTCGTCAGATAGGAATTCCATTAGTTTAATGGCATTCTCTTTATTAGGCGCATATTTAGTTACGCCAATTCCACTAATGTTAATGTGAGTTCCTCTACCATCTTGATTCGGAAAAATAATACCCACTGATTCGCCAGCTTTACGCTCTTCTTCAATCTCTGAATTCAGCATTAAGCCGATATAATACGTATTCAATACCGCAATGTCGCCTTCGCCAGAAGCTACCGCTTTTACTTGGTCACGATCACTTCCTTTAGGATTTCTAGCCATATTCGCAACCACTCCTTCTACCCAGTTTGCAGCTTTTTCATTGCCATCAGCAACAATTATAGAGGCTAATAAAGATTGGTTGTAGATGTTTTCTGAGGAACGAATTAAAACCTTTCCTTTCCATTTAGGGTCGGCAAGATCTTCATAGTTTTTAATATCATTAGGGTTCACACGATCTTTGGCGTAGGCAATAATTCGCGCACGATAAGTCATTCCATACCAGTAGCCATCTTTTTCACGAAATCTTTCAGGAATATTGGCATCTAAAATATCTGAAGAAATGGGCTGAAGTAAATCTTTTGATTGTGCTCGGTATAAACGTCCAGCATCAACAGTAATTAAAATATCAGCTTTAGAATCTTTCCCTTCTGTTTCTAGACGCTGTATTAATTCATCGGCACTCGCATTTACTATGTTTACCTTAATGCCTGTTTCTTTTGTGAATTTAGAGAAAAGCTCATCATCTGCCTTATAGTGGCGGTGAGTATAAACATTCACTACGTCTTTATCGGAAGAGCCTCCACAGGAGAACATAAAGGTGAGTGATACTGCAATTAAACCAAGTTTTAAAAATCTATTCATTTCGAGAGTTTGTTATATAAAAATCTTAAGAATTGAAAGGTACACTTATTTAGACTTATTATAAACAAGATGAAGTAGGTTTTCTTAATTTGTGTGAGTTTTTACACAGTTATTGAAAAATTATGACATATTGCCGATGTAAAGCTACTATTTATAGACTATACAGTAGCTCAAAATTTAAATACTTTTTTTATATCTCGGTGAAATAGTGGTTAAAGAATCAAATTTATTTTTGGAAATCGACTTCTACTAGAAAAAGTAGAGGGCTTTAACCAAATCACAACTTAATAATTACATCTTTTACTTAGACCATTTACACAAAGTTACAACCGGCCAAATACTCATATTATTACAAATAAGGGTAGTATTTATCCCTTTTGTTATAAAACTTGAAGTAATAATAGGGGCTGAATTGAGTTCATATTATGGAAAGGGGCTAATTGTAAAAATGATTAGCAGTAATTTCATTCAACAGTATAAAGAAATACATTATATAGTAATGGTTACAAATAAAGAATTAAGGACGTAGATATCATCAATGCAGAATTATTATATGTTTAAGAAAGAGAGTTTAAGCAAAAGCTCAAAATGCGTAACAGTATTAACACTAGCATTACTTTTATTTGGTATGAAAGTAGGGCTTGCCCAATCAATCTCCCCAGAAAGCGGCTTTTACAGCAACCAGGTTCAAGCTGATTTACTAGATGTCCCAACCTCATATTCGGCTTACTACACCTTAGATGGGAGCGTACCAAATACGAGTAGTCCTGTGTTTGCAAATCCAATTGCTCTTACTAAAACCACGGCTCTAAGTGTAGCACTATTTTCGCCAGACTTAAGCGATACGGTTTATTTGTTTCGCAATTATTTAATAAATGAGCCTACTGAGCTTCCTGTATTAACTATTACTTCCGATCCAGAAGGCTGGTTCTCTCCCGAAACAGGAATTTATGTAGATGGAGTGAATGGAATTCCAGGATATTGCAGAGATACACCTAAAAACTGGAATCAAGAGTGGGAGCGCCCTGCTCACTTAGAATTTTTTGAACAAAACAGAGCAGAAGGTTTTGCCATTAATGCGGGGATACAAATTGGTGGTGGATGTACTCGTATTTATGATCAGAAACCATTGGGTATTTATTTTAGGAAACAATATGGTGAGAGCAGATTAAATTATCACCTATTTAAAGACAAAAATATAAATAGCTTTAACCGACTCGCTTTGCGGAATGGTGGCCAAGATTGGCACCGCGCAATGATTAGAAACGAATCTATTCAAGCAATTGTACGCGACCATATGGATGTGGCTTACCAAGCCTTTAAGCCTGTAGTGGTATTTCTAAATGGCGATTATTGGGGAATTCATATTCTAATCGAGAAAAAGAATGAAGATTTCATAGAATCGAATTACGGCTTTAATGCAGACTCGCTCGATATTCTTAAGAATCGAAATACTGTTAAAGAAGGAAGTGCCGACCATTATAATGCAATGATAGATTTTATGGAGAATAATGATTTATCTGTTGAAGCTAATTATCAGTGGGTAGCTGATCAAATGGATATAAGCCAGTTTATAGATTATCAGATTGCGGAGATATTTTTTGCTAACGGAGACTGGCCTTCTGGCAATATTATATTTTGGCGCCCACAAAGGCCTGATGGAAAATGGAGATGGCTCATGTACGACATGGATATGTCGATGGGAAGCCATGGCAATGGAGTGTACGACAGTAATAATTTAGAATTTGTTACTTCGCCAGTTAAAACAAATTCTACAAATGATCCTTGGGCTACATTGGTTCTACGCAAGCTGCTTGAAAATACAGAGTTTAGAAATACTTTTATACAACGTTATAATGTACACATGCAAACTACCTTTGATAAGGCGAAAATGCAGGCTGTATTTGATAGTACCACTGCTTTAATTGCCTCTGAAGTACCTGCGCACATGGCACGCTGGGATAAGGCTTTTAGATTAGGTAAATCAAATTGGGAAAATCATCTAGGAATTATAGAAGAATTTATTCAGAAAAGAGAATACCATGCCCGCCAACATTTGAATTACAAATTCAGATCGACCATATATAGAAGAAGTAAATTGGATGTGATGGTTGAACCCGCAGAGGCAGGTGTTGTACGTGTAGAGAACCAAATTATAGATCCATCTAAAGGCGTAATTTTATATAATAATATCCCATCTCATATTAAAGCAGATCCGGCACCTGGTTACACATTTACGGGCTGGAGTGGCTATGCAACGGGGACAGATATAAATACCCAAGTTACAACTCAAGACGGGCAAAATACTTCACTAACAGCCCATTTTACACGGAATAAGATTTCGAAAACAGATGTTGTAATTAATGAAGTGAATTATCGCTCTGCCGATACTCATAACACTGAAGATTGGGTCGAGTTTTATAATAATTCAGGGCGATCGGTAGACATTAGCGGCTGGTACTTCTCCGATGAAAAGGATACTCATAAATTTATCTTTCCTGCATCTACTGTTTTAGAAGCCGATTCGTATTTAGTGTTAACTCAGAATAAAGTAGCATTCAATACCTTTTTCCCAAATGTGACAAACACTGTAGGGGATATGGATTTTGGATTGTCTAGAACTGGAGAGTTAATCCGATTGTTTAATAATGCGGGGCAAATTGTAGACTCGCTTACTTACAAAAATGTAGCTCCATGGCCTACTGATGTAGATGGGATGGGTGCAACTATAGCGCTTGTAAATCCAGGTTTAGACAATTCAGATGGACGTAATTGGGCAACTTCGTATAACCATGGCACGCCCGGCGCACCAAACTCGGATGTGTTAGTGAGTAACGAAAAAGAGATTGTTAATGAGCTTCCCAAAACAATTAAATTGGAGCAAAACTATCCTAATCCATTTAACCCAACTACAACTATTTCATACGCCTTAAATAGTACGGGTAAAGTAACCTTAACAATTTTTGATGCTACAGGTAAAAAGGTTGATGTATTGGTTAATGAAAGGAAATCGGCAGGGGCACATAATGTTACTTGGAATGCAAGTAATGGAACCCTTTCGAGCGGTGTTTACTTCTATAGATTAGAGGCAAATGGCGAAATTATCACAAAGAAATTAACGCTGATTAAGTAGGATGAGGAATTAGGGATTAGGAATTAGGAATTAGGAATTAGGAATTAGGGATTAGGGAATTGGGGAATCGGAACTCAGAATATGAACCCGAGTTCTCAGGAAGGATTAGGTATAAGGCGCTTCAGAAGCGTATTCAGCTCCAAAGGAGCGACATATCTATTTTGGTGACCAAGTCTCCCTTTTCATGTTGCTCCGCTGGAGCTTGGCTGGGTGGTGGCGTATTATTTTGCTATTAATATATAGCCACTCTGTGGCTAGAAATATTCAAAAAATAACAATCCATGCCATCCGCATAATTCCTCAAATCCATCAAGAATCCCAACCCTGTCAGAGTTAACTACCTACCAAAATCCGAGATTCAAAAACGATGATTGTCGCCACATCGGGACGATGGGTTTTTGGTTTATCCCAAAAAAAAAGCTCACCCAGAAAAACTGAATGAGCTATTAAAAACTAAATTTAAAGAAATGACTTTTATTTAATCAGCGTCATTTTCTTGATTTGACGGCTACCATTTGCTGTAATTTGGTAAATGTATAATCCACTTGGGTATTGAGCAGCTTCAAAATTCACAGTATGAAAACCCGCAGCTTTCTGTTGATCTACCAAAGTAGCAACGTGTTGGCCTAACATATTGAATACATCAAGGCGAACATTAGAGGCTTTATCAATTCCAAATCGAATGCTTGTAGTAGGGTTGAAGGGATTCGGGTAATTTTGAGAAAGGCTGATACCTATCGGCAATTCATTAGTATTTTCTTCATTAGCAGTACCTGTAGATTTCTCAGGTACGGTGATGGAGTTTTGTTGCAAGGTTACGTTTTCGGTGGAAGCTAAAGCTCTACCTTCTAAGGTAGCACCTGTTGCAAAAGTGACTTGTGTATGCGCCATGATGGTTCCTTTCATTACAGAAGTGGTTCCAAAAGTTGCCGCAGAACCTACTTGCCAGAATATATTTCCAGCTTTCGCGCCATTGGTAAGAAATACCTTTCTATCTGATGTCATGTTAAAACTAGAAGCAATCTGGAATATCCACACTGCATCTTCATTCCCACCTGCATCAAGTGTCAAGTCACCAGCAGAAACCTCTAAAGTACCAGTAGATTTATATAAACTTGGGTACAAGGTTTGTCCACCAATATTCCCAGCTATTCCAATAGGTGCTACGGTTCGGCCAGCAGCATCGTTATAAGCTATTGTTAGATCGCCCATGGCTGTGGTTAACATAGCAGCTGATGCAATAGAACCAGCAGGACCTGAGGCATCTACAGCAAAGATATTACCTGTCACTTCACCTTCAGTTAAGTCGATGAATGTTCCTGATGATGGTGTTAATCCTACATCTCCTTTTACGGCAGAGGATGGAACGTTAGTTACTGCTGCATAAGCAATGATTGCAAAAGTATCTAGCAATCCAAGATCAACAGGGTCTGGACCTTGAGGTATTGCCTCCCAAGTAGTAAAACTTGACATGGTTGAGAAGTCACTAGTTCCCTCACCATTTATAGCAGCAACACGCCAGTAATAGGTAGTGTTAAAGTTTAAACTATCAACAAAATGAACGGTATCCACAAGCTGAGATTGGTCGTAAGTTGTAGTTGTAAAGCTAGAAGTATCAGAAATCTGTAAATGATAAGTAGCTGCATTTTCGGATGCATTCCACAGAAGCATTACGTTGTGTGGTTGATTAACAGCAGCACTATCTGGTAATGATTGTATAGGAGTAGCAGGCTGAGCAAAAGCTGCTGTTGAAAGCAGTATTGTCATCGCCAGAGTTAGGCTAAAAATGCTTAAACCTCTGGTAAATAAATTTAAGTGTTTAAAAGTGGTAAAAAAGTTCATGGGTATCCTTGTTCAATATGGTTTAAGAAAAATAATTTTCGATTGAGTTAACAGAATGAAATGATAGCCTGCTGTATCAAAGGGTGGGCGAAACAATGGTGTTTCCTTCAAGAGTAACTGCTGCAATACGGGCTAATAATCTTCCTTCAATAGTAGCACCGGTGTTCAAAGAGATGGATTGGTCTGCCATAATAGTACCCTTCATTACTGAAGTTGTTCCAAGTGAGGCAGAAGTTCCTACTTGCCAGAAAATATTCGTTGCTTTTGCACCACCTGCTAATATTACTTTACGCCCAGAACTGGTAGAAAATGTTGAAGCTATTTGTATGATAAAGGTAGCATTGGAGTTTCCTTTGGCATCAAAAGTAAGATCACCAGATGAAATTTCGAGCGAACCACTAGATTTGTATAATCCAGGTGTAAGTGTGAGTCCACCAATATTACCATCTAGCAAAACGATGTCTGTTGATGTTCTACCTGCGGCGTCGTTATAGGCAGTAGTTAAATCACCTTTTGCACTTATTAATTTGGTTGGTGTAGGGGATGCATAATCAGAGCCATATACTTTGCCTGTAATTTGAGCAGAAGTAGCTTGCTCATCACCACTAGTATATATTAGTGAGAATCCTGTTATAAAAGAGCTTGCTGCTGGGCTTAAACCGATGTTTCCTGTGATGGCAGTGGTTGGATTGTTAGATATGCCCGAACCCGCCAAGATTGCATAATTGCCAGCTGTTCTAAGATTTACTGTTAATTGATTTACTGTTTGAATTGGGATGATGATATCATCTTTAGTACTGGTGCTGGAGTCTTTGCAACCGCCAATAAACACTACCATAAATAAAGTGGCGAGTGTGATTGTCTGTGATAAACGTTTATGTAATTTCATTTTAATATCTTCATTTTCCCTTACTTGAGGGAGAGTCGTGAATTAATTTTCACAGCACAAAATGACGAATATCCGTTCAATTATTGTTACATAACACTGTAAAAGAGTTACATATATCACATGTTTATTAAATACACTCTAGGTTTTGTAGGCGTTTTTTCTTCAGTTGTTTATAGAAAGTAGGGGTTAAACCAGTAACCTTTTTAAACTGACCCGATAAATGGGCAACACTACTATAGTGTAGCTTGTAGGAGATTTCGGTGAGATTTAACTCATCATAAAGCAGTAGTTCTTTAACCTTTTCTATTTTATGGATAATGATAAATTGCTGGATGGTAATCCCTTTCACTTCCGAGAATGTGTTAGCTAGATAGGTATAATCGAGACCTAATTTTTCACTGATGTAGTCTGAGTAGTTTACATTAGGTATTTCATCGGTATGGTGAATCATTTCAACGATGACACTTACAATTCTTTCAATTAAAATACTTTTTTTGTCATCTAGTAATTCCAACCCAGATTTTAGAAGATTAGCCTTAAGTTTCTCACGCTGCTGAATGGTTATATCTTCTAATACTTCTGCCATTCCAAGATCAACAATAATATATTTAAGGCCTAGCTTCTTTAACTCTTCCTTAACCATCATTTTACAGCGCAAACTGACCATATATTTGATGTATAGCTTCATTATTGGATTGTTTAGTTATTTGGGTGCTAGAATAAACTCTCTATTAACAAACTAACTAAAACGTGAGAAAATTACCCCTAACTATTTCCTTCCCATTCTTCTAAAAATTGTTGAACAAAAGTCTCCATAAATTGGTGGCGTTTTTCCGCAATTTCTTTAGCTGCTGCAGTATTTAGCCTATCTTTAAGTAGAAATAGTTTCTCATAAAAATGATTGATTGTAGAACCTTTATCATTTTTGTAGGCAGTAAACGAAGAATGTAAAACGGGTGGTTTATCAGGATTGTAGAGCTCTCTCTTTTTATAGCCACCATAGGCAAAAGCTCGAGCTATACCGATAGCGCCAATTGCATTCAGTCGATCTGCATCTTGTACAATTTTACCTTCTAAAGTGCGCATAGGAGTTTCTACCCCAGCCCCTTTATACGAAAGATCTTTTATAATTTCACAAACCTCAGCAATTACAGGCTCCTCAGCTTGGATGCTTTCGAGCCAAGCCCTCGCTACCTTTGGCCCAACGGTAGCATCACCGCCATGGAATTTATGATCGGCTATGTCATGTAGAAGTGCTGCAAGCTCAACTACCATGAGGTTTACATTCTCTCCATTAGAAAGCCGACGCGCCATATCCCACACTTGTTTAATATGCCACCAATCATGCCCAGAACCTTCACCTTCTAGTTCTTTTTTTACATAAACCGCTGTTTTATTAATAATAGATTGGGAAGCTGAGTTTTGCATACAAAATAGAATGAATGTGAAATTTTAAATAGAATTTTTGGGATGTAGGTGCATTAACTAAGCTATTATTAATTAATTAAGCTATCTAGCACATCCTCTAGATTGAAAGTAGCTCTAACATCGTTATATCGAGCTATATTTCCATCGGGATCTATTAATATATAAAAGGGGATTCCACCACCTTTGTAGCTTTTAAATGTGGCTTCATTAAACCCATTACCGCCATAAAGCTGTACCCACGGATTTTTAAATCGAGCTATATCAGCAACCCAAGTATCATAGTTTAGTTCATTAGAAATGCCAATAATCTCGAAATCATCTCTAGAGTACTTGTTATAGATGTTTCTCATTTTAGGGAATTCATCGAGGCAAGGCTGGCACCATCCCGCCCAAAAATCGAGTAGAACATATTTACCGAGATAGTCGTCCATGCTGTGGTTATTTCCATCAATATCTTTTAAAGTAAATGGAATGGCTTTGGAACCAGGCGAAATGGCTTTTATCTCCTTGTAGAAATAAGTTAAAAAGTTGGTGTAAGTAGTATAGTCAGAATATTCAGCCAAATAATTATGATAGGTTGGTTCAGCCACATCCATTGGTAATTCACCAATTCGTTCCGCCACTAGATGCATTCTTGCATAAGCTTTAGCTTTTCTATCTGGTATAGCATCAATTACTTCTAGCCGCTTACTGTCCAATTCAGCTAAGGCAATTCGTTTGATATCAATTTCAGCTAGATTTGTACCATATTCATTTCTAACCTTATCATAAATCCCAAAAGTTCGGGCGTAGTAATGGGCAAAATCTCGGATGCCAGCACGTTGAGCAACAAGAGCATCAAGTTCGAAAAAACCGTCTTTCAACGCTTCTTCTAGTACCAAAGCTCGCTCTCTGTCTGCATTAAAATTCGGTACTTTAAATTGATACTCAACAAACTTAATCTTGTTAACATACAGTTCCCCTAAAACTTTAAGCCGAATATTTTCAAAAGGAGTGCCATTAAGGTGTTTTTCAGCTAGTTGTAATTTCTTCTTACTCAACGCTAAAGCCTCGTTTGGAAATCCATCTCTAAATTTATTCATCTCAATTTCAATAGCAGCATCCAACCCATTAATCTGAGTCAAGTAGTTAGAATAATGGTGATAGGATGAGTCTCTATCTGGTTTTACCACTACTTGGTTTGGAAAGGAAGCTCTTTCAATTTCAATATTTAGAGTGTTACCAGTTTCTGCATATATAGGAAGGCTTTGGTCATCAATAGTTAGCCAAACCACTTTATTAGTGTCTACCTGTAAGTTCAGTTCAAAGCCCCCGCTCTCATTTACAGGAATTGAGACTCTATTTTTGGGAGCATATTTATAGTGAATAGGGCTTTGTTCAATATAAAAATCTGCATCTCCCAAGTAATCAATACTTCCCCTTAACGTAAAATTATTTTTATTTTGTGTATCATTAGAGCATGATATTGCTATAGTTGAAAAAATAAAAAAGCTTAAAATTAGTTGTTTAAGGGGCATTATTGCTAATTTGGTTGTAAGTGAGAGTTCTATGATTGCGTAGAATAACAACTACTATATGATAATAAATTTCATGTGTTGAACCTTATTTAAAAAAATTTTAAAAATAATAGGAAAGAGTTTGTAACAAGTTAGCTACAAAGCACTCTTGTAAGTAAATAAAGAACACACTGTATGTACTTGATAGGTAACGCAGTTAAAAAACTTTTTACTAGTAGAGATTAGCATTAAAACATATATAGAGTAAATACTATGATACAAAGCAACTATAACAAAGGCCTAGAAGAAAAGATAGAACGATATATTAACGGTGAGTTAAATATTGAGCAAGTTGATGAACTTTGGGTAGAGTTAATTCAAGATGAATATTACCTCGACTACATGAAAAGTGTAGCCAACCTAAAGGAAATTATTTTAACAAAAAGAGCACAAGCAGCTAAACCGAAAGTACTACCCCTACGTAGATATGCGAGTTACGCCGCTGCTGTGGCAACCCTTTTGATTGTTAGTGTTATTGGAGTTATGAATTACCAATCTTCATTCGACACTCGTTTAGATCAGCCTATACAACTAAATAATGAATCTGTAAAACCTATATCAGACATTAGTTTAGATGTAGTTAGAGCTGCTGAAGACCCAACAGCAATAGTTAATGAGGTAGTTAAAAGAGCGATAAAGCTTGCTTCTGAAGGTAATGCTGCAGAAGCAATATTGTTACTTCAAAACGAAATAGAAATAACAACTCAGCCGGTTACAATAGCTGAGCTAGCTTTAAGTCTAGGTTCTATTCAGTATAACCACGGAGATTATAAAGCTTCTATAACAAATTTTAAGAAAGTTATTAGCCAAGAAGGTATTAGTGTAATAACACGCGAAAAAGGGTATTACTTTTTAGGTAATGCACACTTTCAGCTTAATGAGCTTGCAGAAGCAGAGAATGCTTTTATGGAAGCGTATACTTTGGACGGCTCGTATAGCAGAGCTGCTAAACGTTATGTTGATGCACTAGGAGCTCTTGCAAGGTAGCTTCGAATCTATATTTAAGATCTTCCTAAATCCCCTAAACCTCTAAGGCCCTCTTGGTCATAGAGGTTTTTTTATTGATCCCAGTCGAAGGTTAAAAAAGGGTAGCATCCCAAAAAGTGTGTATTTATTGTTATGAATTAAGATTATGAATTAACTTTTCCAAAGTTAAATTATTTTTTTCATCTAAATGGGAGCTGTCTAAAGCTTTGGAAAAGTTATAGACATAGCCATGGCCCAAAATGAGGAAACTAGATTTTTTCTAGAACAAACATAGCCCCGATATTTATCTCGGGGTAAACAGATTTAATAAAGGCATCGGTGGGTAGGGCTATTTTATAAAAGATGCGTACGAATCCACCGAAATTTCAGCAAAATTCAATTTTGAGACACATTGTGAGATATCTATTGTTGCCACAGACTGTTTGCACACTCTACTTAAACAATCTATTATTCTAGAATGGGCTCATTAATAAAACTGACCTTTACGCAGAGAAAATCCAGCCAACAAAATGAGCAAAAGAAGTGCAGGATATAGTATTATAGCATTATCAGGTTTATTGGTTACAGCACTTGGGTTGCCAATTAATGAATATGCTCCCCAATAATGTGGGTTTGCATTTCCTTTTTGAAGTTGGTTTAATTTGGCTAATCTCATTGCCTCACTTTTAGAATAACCTTTGTTTAAGTAGCTATAAAAATCAGTTGCAAAAACAGAGGCAATATGATCATTTACCGACCAAATATTAAGAGCTAAGCTTTTTGCTCCAGCGTATTTTAAAGCTCTACTTATTCCCATAATACCAGTTCCCTGCATATATCCACCTGAGCCTGAACTACATGAATTCAACATAATAAGCTCGTTATCAAGCTTTATATCAAATAGTTCGTAAGCATATAGTGCATTTCCGTTCGTGTTGTGTGTACTGTCCTCATCCGAGTTTTTCAGATATATAATGGAGAACAAAGGATCTTGTTCAGAAACCTCACTGTGAGTTGCGAGGTGAACAATTTTAGACTCACCAATTTCACGGGTAAAGTTTTGTTTGGTGGCCCTATCACCGGTATAGATGTTTTTATTTGTAGCTGAAAAAACAGAAAGTGATTTTTCGATTTGTTGAACTTCCTGAGTTGCGTAGGGAAGGGAGGGAAGTAGCTCATTTGCAAAATCACTGAAATTAGAAATTGCAAATGCAGAGAAATCATTCTTGGTATTAGAATGAGGTAGACGATTATTGTAGATATAATCGGCAAGAGAAGTGAAATATTCAAATGTGAAATCTTCGATCATAAAATGTGAACTACCAAAACTGATATCGCTGTTTGGAACCTTGGTAGGCAATACCTCGAGAGGAATACGATATAGATAATTATCTGGAACTACTGATATTCTATCTACAGAAGCAGGTATACCATCTAAGGCTAAGGTTTGATATATCTTATATAAACTATTTAAAGAAGTGGTTGCACCTGCTAAACTATTAGCCGCATACTCAAAAAGCTCTCTATTTTCTTTGTCTAGTTCAATAATTTTAGTGTTTATAGCTGCTGTAGAAATTGTACTTACATAAAGCTTATTGTTAAGTTCTGTGAAATGGATGAGTAGCTCATTATAATTTAATTGAGATTGAACTCGCCAAATTGGAACTTTATCTGGCTCTGATACTTGATTTATTTTTGAGGAAATATGGTGTCTTTCTGCCGATAAGCGTCCAATTTCCGCCTTAATAGGCAAGCGGTTTTCGGATGACGAACTTAGATATTTACTTCGCAGGGCCTGGATTCTATTATTAAGTGTATTATCTGCAATAAGATCTTCTTCACTTAATTTCGCAGCACGTAAAAGGGGGCTATTATATAAGGCAGCAGCATTTATATTTTTGAATTGATTTAAATACTCAAGCGCTTTTTTATTATCTCCCATTTCGTGTAACAAGTTTACTATTATTTCAAAAGCATCAAGGTATTCATGTCCAGCAAGCCAACGTCCTGTTTGAGTGTCTGTAGTTCCCTTTACCCGTTCAATCACCTGCTCCATCACTGGTTCAAAATAAGCAAAAGCCTCCCGTTTAAGCCCTTGTTGACTTAAGTATAGAGTTCTTAAAGAATGGTATTTTGTTAAAATATCGAAGCCAAGATTATCTAAAGAATATATTTTAATCTGATTGAAAAGCTCGTTTGCACTTTCGAATTCATTTTTTTTCAAAGCAATTTCAGCAAGACCTATTAATGAAGTAACATACAATTGTGTATTGGTATTTGTAAGAGCATTCTCTTTAACTTTATTTAGCAAAACGGTTGCTTTAGAAAGAGAGTCTTCTTGTGTATAAATGGTGCTTTTGTTTATCTGTACTTTATCTAAGTAATAGGAGTCTGCAATTCTCTCATATATTTCTTCCGCAATACTATATTGCGGAAGTGCTTTTTCAGTATCATGATATAGATACCAATAAAAGAAACCCAAATCAGCATGAAGAGATGCTAGGCCGCTCGAGTCAAGCTTTTGTGTGGCTAATTCAGTTGCCTTTTCCATATAAGGCATGGCTGATAGCGAATCACCAATAGAAGTGTAATACATGAATAGATTCCTATAAATACCTAACGAAACTCTATATTCGTTATTAGAATCACTAACTTTGTTTTGGTCAGGTAAGGCTTTTAAAAGGATTGAGACATACTTTTTATGTTCACCTAATTTCAAGTAACACAATGAGAGATTAGTTAATAACTGGCTAGGATCGCCTGAAAAATTATGGTCATCTTCTAATGCCTCAAGCACCTCCTTTGCTTCCTGATACTTACCTATCCTGTATAAATAACTGCTTTGGCGTAATAAAATATCATCTAACATTTCCTTTTTACTATAATAAGTTGCTAAAGGAATAGAGAAATTTCTTTGAAGAAATAATGACTCATCAAACCGGCCAAGCATTGCTAGTGAATAATCAATACCACTTAGAGTTCTAAGTTTTAAATCAGAATTTGGGAAAAGTCGCGAATTAGTAAAGCCCCTAAAATTTTCAAGTATAACTATATAATCATCTATCTCATAAGCAGTTTTAAATAGACTAAATTCTATAATCGAATAGTATAGTGAGGGGTCATTACTATGTTTTAATGACAAGAAGTATTGAGAATAATGTTTCAAATCTTCTTTAGAAAATAACTCTAGAGATTTGGAGTAAGTTAAGAGAAAGAAAAGTAGAATGGACTCCTCTTTAGAGGTGCTAAAGTTATAAGTCACTTTATTTCTTTGTAATACATTCTCAAAAAGGGATTTATGCTCATCTGGAAAAAAACCTCCCCATTTTTCAAAAAAGACTTCTTTAAAATGTGATCTATTTGAGAAGTCATCTTCTAGAATTAGATAATTTAGGGCAATAGCAAGAGAGCCTGTATTGCTTGCATATTCAGATAATCTATCTTTTTTCTTTGTAGCCCTATCAGATATATCAGAGCCACAGGAATTCTTATCAAATAGTTTTTTCAAAAGAGGTAAAACAGAGTTTTGAATTACATCTTGAACTTGGTCATTGATTACGCAGCTAGAAGAATAGACCTCATTTAAAGCCCAAAAGTTAAGCTCTACATCTTGTCCGTTCTTAATGTTTTGCAGATAGGATATAGCTTGTTCATTAACCTCTTGTTGAGTTTCAGAACTGTTAATATTAAACAGTAATAAAAAATAAAGTAATACTGCCATTTCTGTCCATTATTTATCTGATAATAAGGCTGAAAAGACATTATATATAATTAAATTTTAGGTG
>JBBAEC010000042.1:0-25404 GCA_041656135.1 Balneolaceae bacterium
GAATCGTGAGTCATTGTTTTAATTGTCCAAGCATCGGACTCCTTTTTGACTAAATAGGTTTTATCAAGCTGCATATAAAAGCTAGAAGAGTCGGCATCAAAAGCAGTTCCTTGAATAGAATAGTCGTAGTCATAAAATGAATCGTGACGATTCACTAACGTCGAAAAAGTAGCTCCAAAATCATTAGATAGAACTATAGAGGAATCTTTATAACCAACATACATTCCACTTTTTATAGGACTTACACCCGTAACAGTAAAATCAATGAGCATAGAATCAGGTGGCTCAGTATAGCCTGAATATTGAGACAAAGAAGTGTCATTTGGGGAAAATGAAAACGATTTTTGGAGATTTATTTCAAAATAATCTCTAGCTTTAGCTACAACATAATTAATTGGAGTGGTAATAACGGCCTTATTTGAAAAACGATCAAAACTAAAACCATTTGGGTTAGATAATCCTAAATCGAAATAATTATCTAATCCACCCTCAAGATAATAACCACCACTTAACCCATAGAAACCAAATTTTATTGCTACAACGGAATCTGGATTTGGTACTGTAAAGATAAATTTCTCCACACCAAATATTGGGAAGTGATCATCTGGTCTTTGACTGGAATAGACATTGAATTTAATACTGTCTATCTCTGATTCTGTATCAAAATGGTAAATATTATTTGTAATAAAACTCAATGAACCTTCAACATCAATACTAGAAGAACATTGATTATGAGTTGAGACAAATACTCTATAGAACAAATGGGTAACTCCCTCAGAATCTTCCATTCCATTTAAATCGTAGAAACACTTCTCTTGAGCTGACGCTAGAAGAGGAATTAGCACAAATAGGGGAAGTAAAAAGATCTTTTTCATAGCTATTTAATGATGGTGAATCGTTTCGTTTCAGTCATTCCATTGGCCTTTAATCGATAGAAATACATTCCAGAGGATAAACCTTGGGCGTTGAAGGTAACTTCGTGAAGTCCTGCGGGTGTTCGTCCATCTATCAGTGTGGCAACTTTTCTTCCTAGCATATCAAACACATCCAATTTCACCAAACCGCTTACTGGTAATTGATAACTAATGATGGTGCTGGGGTTGAAGGGATTGGGATAGTTTTGAAAAAGCATTATTTCGATCGGCTGGGAGTTTGATTCCATTTCGTTAGAAACAGGAAGAGTTTTTAATGAGGATTTCACTCCATTTTCGAATTTAAATAGCTCCTCTATGGTAAGAACATAGAGGATTTCCGAATTAGGCTTTTTGTAGAGTCCTGTGATTTCGTGTTCTGTTTCAAAATACAATTCGAAAGTGTTTCCGTAATCATGTGAAACATAAATATGGGTGGTATCGGCTGAATAGATATTTCCAGAAATACCTCTATCATTTTCAATAAACCTAGACGAGAACGGTAAATTTTTGGCTGTCCAGCTGTCTATTCGACCCAAATTATCTGAAACCAACAGACTACTATCGTTGCTCAACGAGTAGATATGAGTATTGTCAGAATCAAAAAATAATTCTGAATAATGGGAAGAAGAATCAGCTAATGTGAAATCAGAAGAATAGTATTCACTAATATAGAGCTTACCCGCGTTGTCGGTAGCATAATAAAGAGAATCGGTGAAAGGGTGGATGGCAATGAGTGTGTAAGGGATTTTTACACTATCAACAAAATGTTCAAAACGCCCATAATATTCACCATCCTCTTCAAAAGAAGGCCAGGTTTCGGGAGAACTTCCAAGTGGAATAGTTACCTCATTTACCCATTTTATGTAAAGAGAATCGCTATTTGGAGAAAGGAAAAAAGAACCTTCTTGGTTTCGTTCATTCTCCGCATAAGCCTTCCGTTTAACTGCAGTACATGGCAAATATAAATGCATAAAGTCACCATGTTTATCGGCTATACCCCAAGTGCAATCCCACTGTTGGGTTTCTGCTAACCAGTCGTCCGGATTATTGTTATAAAAATTATAAGAACGAATTGATTTAAATTCGTTGTTCCCGAAACATCCAGGTTCGTAATAATCCCTAAACTTTAAAGAATCTGAGGATGTTTGAGTATTGAGATGAAAAACATCGTTAGAGTGTGGATTAACGCTATGCATAGTTTCCCCTTCAGAATTAAGACAGTCGATAACCTTGTAATCATATATTCTATAAAACAAATGGGTAACCCCCTCGGAATCTTCCATTCCTTTTAAGTTATGAAAGAATTTTTCTTGGGCATTTGCTAGAAGAGGAATTAGCACAAGTAGAGGAAGAAGTAGAAGTTTTTTCATAGTAGTATCACATTGCTTTACAAGAACATACTAAAAAGATGATTCTCGTTAAAATGAAATAAGCGGGATAGGGTGGTTAACTAAGATATTTAATATCAGAGTTGCGATTACGTCTTGTTATGTGAATGTTTTTTTACACTTTATGAGATAAAAGGGATAGACATCATTTACTTCTTTTATTTCGAATAATCCTGCAGTGGCAAACTCTTCCTGTATGGTTTCCCTGTCATAAAAGAACATTTTTAAACCATCAGATATTTTAAATTGGTCTTTGGCTACGCGAGTTCCTCTGCCATAAATTTGAGCTTGTTTAGTTACAGTAGTAAACACCATAACTCCGTTTTCTGCTAGCTGATTAAAGCAGTCTTGAATTAGTTTTATTCGTTCATTTTTATCCAACAAGTGAATTAAAGCGTAACAGAAGATTCCATCATACAGACTATTATCGAATGGCATTTCAGTTACCGAACCGTGATGAATAAGCAAGTCGGAGCCGAAATGTTTATGGGCTAAATCGATGGCGGTTTTGGAAATTTCAATTCCAGTTACAGTCATTCCATTATCCCTAAATATTTGAGCATTTCTTCCATAGCCAATACCAGGGATGAGAACATTCTTCACATTCTGCTCAATAAAGAAATCATTGGTCAATACCGTAGACTTGGCGGGCTCAAAACCCCACATTTCCTGATTGTCTATAAATGATTTTTCCCAAAACTCTGTCATTGCTAGTATGTCCGTGAACTTGTTGGAGTTGTTTTAAAATTGGCCACAACATTGGAATGTAATCTAGTTTATTTACTTTAACCTGTGAAATTATAGATCACAAACCTGACTGGTTTTCAGATTCAATTCACTTTCCAAAATCATAGCTCCAAACCAGTCAGGTTTATTTCCCATCCAAAATACAATTTCCTAATCATTGTTAACCGACCCAATTCGAATAGTTGGGCTAAAGCCCTTTTATGTAGTGGGGGCAATTGTTAACCACCAGCTAAAGCCAGTGGCAATTGAAGGGATAGCTATAAGATGTGAGCTTTGAGACAGAATTTCCTGATAATTGTTCACTGTTAATTGATCATTGCACTGACTTCCCCAGTCTCCCAATTTCCTAATAACCAATAACAACCAATACCTTATAATAATTTCAACCCAATCCTGCCACGTTCTAGGTCGAGGGAGATGATTTCTACAGAAATGATATCGCCTACGCCAACTACTTCGTGTGGATCTTCAACGCGCTTTCCAGTTTTAGACATGTTGGAAATATGAAGCATTCCATCTTGTTTTACGCCAATATCTACGAAAGCACCAAAATCGACCACATTACGAACAGTTCCTTCTAACTTCTGACCTTCTTTAAGATCACCCATCTGCATGATGTCGGTTCTAAGAAGTGGCTTTTGAAGGGACTCACGAGGATCTCGTCCTGGTTTCTGTAAGTTCTCAATAATCAGCTCTAAGGTTGGAACGCCGACACCAATTTGCTCAGCCACTTGAGTAGTATTTATTTTACTTAGTTTGGATTCTATTTCTTTAAGCTGAGAAGATAAATCCTCTAAATCTATTCCAAAAAGATTACAGAGCTTTTCGGTGGCCTCGTAACTCTCTGGGTGAATCGCTGTGTTATCGAGTGGATTTGCCGCATCCAGAATTCGCATAAATCCAGCTGCTTGTTGGAAACGAAATTCGCCAACTCCATCAATTTCATGAAGCTGATTACGATTGACAAAAGCTCCTTTTTCCTCTCTATACTTTACAATATTTTGTGCCACTCGTTTCCCTAAACCTGAAATATGAGCCAAAAGGGGAGCGCTTGCCGTATTTAGATTTACACCCACTTCGTTCACACAACTTTCTACAACATCGTCGAGTTTGGTTACCAATTGATTTTGGTTTACGTCATGTTGATAAAGCCCAACTCCAATAGATTTGGGATCAATTTTCACTAGTTCTGCAAGTGGATCTAACACTCTACGTGCAATAGAGATATTACCACGTTGGGCAGCATCTAAATCTGGGAATTCTTCGCGCGCAATAGTTGAAGCTGAATAAACCGAAGCCCCCGCCTCGTTTACAATCAGGTAATTCAACTCTTCATCGGGGAGTCTCTTTTTCCTTTTTTGCAGGTAATTAGCAATGAATTGTTCTGTTTCGCGACTAGCAGTCCCATTACCAATGGCAATTAGATTCACGCCAAATTCATTGATAAGCTTTTCAATAACTGCTTCAGATTCTGCAATCTTTTGTTGTGGCGGAGTTGGGAAAATAGTGGTGCCCGTGAAATATTTTCCTGTCTCATCCACCACAGCCACTTTACAACCCGATCTAAAAGCTGGATCAACGCCCATAATAACTTTGTTTTGAAGAGGGGGCTGCATTAAAAGGTTGCCCAAGTTGGTTGCAAAAGTTTCAATAGCATGGGCATCGGCAATCTCGGTAAGGGCATTGCGCAATTCGCGCTCTAGAGATGGGAATAGAAGTCGTTTGAAGGCATCTTCTATAGCATCCTGCAAGCGTTCTGTGAAAATACTCAGGTCGTTGGTTATAATAATATCGTCGATAGTTTCTAGCGTACGTTCTTCCCAAACTTCCGTATTCACAAAAAGGATATTTTCCCTTTCCCCACGATTGATAGCCAATATTTGATAAGGCTTTAGCTTGCTTGTTTTGTAGGAAGCTTCGTAGTAATCCTCAAAATTGGTACGCTCTTTTACGGTCGGATTTTTCTTAGTAGATAAGGTGGCGTGATTTAAAAAGATGTTTCGAAGTTTTTCGCGCACTTCTAAACTTTCATTTACCCACTCAGCCACAATATCAGTAGCGCCTTTCCATGCTTCTTCAAGGGTAGCCACTTCTTTCTCTGCGTTCACAAACTCTTGAGCAAAAGTATCAGGATCGCCTTTCTGAACTTCCTGCTTCCAGATAAGTTCGGCTAAAGGCTCTAAGCCTTTTTCTTTAGCTTTATCACCACGAGTTTTACGTTTTTGTTTGTAGGGGAGATACAAATCTTCAAGAACCGTAAGCTCGGTACAAGCGATAATTTTAGCCTCTAGTTCTGGCGTCAGCTTTTCTTGCTCTTTTATAGATTTGAGGATGGTCTCTTTGCGAGCTTCTAATGTCTTTTGGAATTCTAGTGCATCACGAATAGCTCTGAGCTGCTCTTCATCTAAGCCGCCCGTAGCTTCTTGTCTATATCGGGCTAAAAAAGGAATAGTTGCGCCTTCATCAATAAAGCCTGCAACGGCATTAATTTGTTTCTGTGAAATACTTAATTGAGCAGATATGCGCTCTGTAATAATACTATTGGTCATTTAGGTCTGGTAATTCATTCAATTTCATTCAACCAATAATAGCAACACTTAGCGTTGATTGGTAGTTGTATTTAAAAAAGTTTTATCTGATTAGTATTGAAGGGAGAGCAGTTGTCAGTGATTGGGAATTAAGGAATTGAGGGATTAGGGAAATGAGGTCTGTTCACTGTTCAAATTCAATCCTGCACATCAGGAAAATCCAGATAATCCTGTTTCAAAAATCAAATTGCCAATAGAGCTCATGAGTTTTATTTAGTACTCAAATCACAATCATTCATGTCAAAGGAATCAAATAAATCGCAGTTCAAAACGATGAGTGAGGTTATACCGCCCAAGCGGGGAATTAAGGAATTTGGGGATTAGGGAATTGAGGGATTAAGATCTGTATCATGTACAGTTTCAATCCTGTATATCAAGAAAATCCAGATAATCCTGTTTCAAAAATCATATTGCCAATAGAGCTCATGAGTTTTATTTAGTACTCAAACCTCAAAACTATCCTACAAATCAAGGGAATCAAATAAATCACAGTTCAAAACGATGAATGAGGTTTTACCGCCCAAGCGAGACGCTTGAGCTAGGTGGGTTCATAAGAATTGACGTTGAAATTAGGGGAAATTTAAAGTTCACATATTCTTCACGTTCAGTGTCTATTATTAAACCAGTAACAAAAAGCACTCTATTGAGTGCATGTTTGGAAAGCCAAACAAAAAAATAATCGAATAAAAAAATGGAGTTAGAATGAAAAAGTTACTTTTTATAATAGCCGGGGGGCTGTTATTAAGCACATCTACATTTGCACAAACTAATTATAACTTAGTACAAGAGAAAAGCCAAGTTACTGTTTCTGGTACTTCCTCTCTACACGATTGGGAAATTGATGCCGAAAAATTCAGTGGTTTGGCAACTATCACTATTCAGGATGGAAATCTAGAAGCTATAGATAAACTCAACTTAACGGTTGAAGTAGAATCCATTATAAGTGGAAAAAGAGTAATGGATGGAAAAGTTCGAGAAGCTTTTGATGCTAAGAAAAATCCACTCATTATTTTCGAATTAAATGAAGTAACTAGTATAACCGCAGATTCTGTGTTTACTACTGGTAAACTCACAATGGCAGGTGTAACCAATACTATTAATTTAGCTGGTGCATATACTATTGATGGGAATGGAATATTGAGCGTAACTGGCTCAAAACAAGTAAAAATGACTGACTACAAAATAGATCCACCACGAGCTATGATGGGAACCATCAAAACTGGTGATGAAGTAGAAATTGTATTCAGTGTCGATTTTTCAAAATAAATAACCCAAATAACTAAACCTTATAGGTCATGAATAATATAATCAAATCGTTATCAACCTTATGTATGGTCGCAATTGTATTTGCAACTAGCGTACAAGCACAGCAAACACGCGATCTACAAAATTTCCGTTACAATGATAAACGTGGAGTTAATGTGTTTGAAACACCTAAAACTCCAGACGTTCTTTTTGATGGATTAAAAGTAAGAGTTGGAGCATCAAACACGCTTCAGTTCCAAGCAATAGATCATGAGAATAGTGGTATCGTTCCATTAGCAGGTCTAACCAATAACTTTAACCTGGCTACTTCCAACTTAGATTTCGACATCGCTCTTTATGATGGTGTTAGAATGCATTTAAGAACTTATTTATCATCTCAGAATCACCCAGAGCCTTACGTAAAAGGTGGGTATATGCAAATTGATAAACTTGATTTTATTCAAGAGGGTTTCCTATCTGAGTTAATGGATAAAGTGACAATTAAAGTTGGGCACATGGAAATTAACTACGGTGATAACCACTTTAGAAGATCTGATAACGCTCAAGCACTATACAACCCATTTGTTGGTAACTATATCATGGACTCATTTACGACTGAAGTTGGTGGCGAAGTGTATTTCAAAAGTAATGGTTTATTAGCAATGATTGGTCTTACTAACGGTAAGTTGAATCAATCTACAGTTGAAGGGCCAGTAAAAGCAAAGCCATCTTATGTAGCAAAGTTAGGTTACGACAGTCAAGTTAATGAAGATCTTAGAGTTCGTATTACAGGTTCTGTGTATGCAACAACACAAAACAACTCCATTTATCTATATTCAGGTGACAGAGCTGGCTCACGTTACTATAACGTAATTACTGCTCCTGGTGCAGGCAACTTCCGCTCTGGCCGTATAGATCCTGCTTTTGGTCCTGGTAGAGGCGCTCCAACAGTTGCTGGTGAAATGACTTCCATCATGATTAACCCATTCGTGAAGTTCCAAGGTGTAGAATTCTATGGTGTATTTGAAAACTCATCTGGTAAAGCAGAAGTGGAATCAGATAGTAGATCATACACTCAACTTGGTGCAGAACTATTGTACAGATTTGGTAATGAAGAAAATTACTACTTAGGTGGACGTTATAACAGCGTTTCTGGTGAGCAAGCTGGTGGAAATGACATTAGCATCGACCGCTTCAATATTGGTGGTGGCTGGTTCTTAACAAATAATATTCTAGCTAAATTTGAGTACGTGAAACAAAGCTATAGTGATTACCCAGCTGGTACATTATATGACAAAGCTGAGTTTAGCGGATTTATGGTTGAAGCTGTAATTAGCTTCTAATTCTAACCCCTCAAAAAAGGCGTGCTGTGAAAAGTGCGCCTTTTTTATGTCTTGTAATTTTTGGGTTTTTTGGTAACGGTTAGTATATGGCAAGTAGGCAGTTAAAAAGCACGAAAATTTCGGATAAGCACAAAGTTTGATAAGAGCATAAAGCCTTGAATTTATAATTGTTTCGCTTATTTTTTATATATATTGTTACCTGCTGGCTTTTCTTTCCGAAAACTTGCTAGCGTTGGCAAAAGACATACTCTTTGACAAGCTTTGGCTGGTGCGGTTGGCTTGAGCGGCTTGGCAATGTGTGTGGCTTTGAAGCGTTGGCTTTATGTTCCAAATTCTCTGTCATTACGCCACTTTCTGATTGTAAAGGTGTTCCTGAAATTCTACAAACAGTCTGCTTATATTTGCCACGTCTCCCAATATTTCTTTGGCATCTTCCAATGATTGATACTTGTTTGTCAGCAAGATTGGTAGTTTCTCCTGATCGAGTTCGTCAACTCCTGTGTCAACGTACTTGTTCAGTACGAACGCGATAAATTCTCTTTGTTTGTCATTCAGTAAGGCAAAGATGGTTGCTTCGGCTGCTTTGGCTCTCGCTTCTCTGGTCATTGCGATATAGTCTCCATTGAAAACGTATTCCAAAACGTCATACAAGTCGCTTTTCTCCATATCCACCAACTTTTGCAAAGTCAATAAGTCATCTTTTGGAAAGCCTGCTGCATCTAAATTTTCAAGCAAAGTTTTTCGGGTCAGTGGATTGCTCCAAAGTTTCCGCAATTCTTCTTCGTCTTTGAATAGTTTGGGTAATTCACCAAACAGATTATTCAAAAATTCTTCTGCCGAAATAGGCTTGCCGTCCGCACTCCAAAATGAAGTGGAAATCATTGATTGTATTTCTCTCTCTTTTCCGTTTCGCAATTTGATTTTAATTTTCTGCTTGCGTTCTGTTTCTGTGGGTTCTTTTGGCTCTCTCGGTTTGTATTCGCCTTTTGGTTCTTTTACTCCGCTTGGTTCTTCACCCAAAGGTTCTCCGTCCCACTCAGGGTCTGAAAAGTGCTTGTAAGCATCTACAAAGTCGTAAATGGTGAAAAATTCTTTTCCGTCAAACAAACGTGTACCACGACCAACGATTTGTTTAAACTCAATCATAGAATTGACAGGACGAAGCAAAACGATATTTCGAATGTTACGTGCATCAACTCCTGTAGATAGTTTTTGTGAAGTGGTTAAAATAGTCGGAATTGTTTTTTCATTGTCTTGAAATTCTCTAAGCATTCTTTCGCCTTCTTCTCCGTCATTGGCAGTTACCCGAACGCAATAGAATGGGTCTTTGCTCTTGGCGTTTTGGTTGACCAAGTCACGAAGCAAAGCGGCATGCGCTTGATTAGCTCCGAAAATGATGGCTTTCTCGTTTTGATTAGCTTCATCTAAAAAGATGTTTACCCGCTTGGCTTCTCGCTCTACGATTTCAATGCTGCGGTTAAAGTCTTTTTCTTCATAGAGTTTGCCTTCTTCAATTTCGCCTTCTACAATTGTATCGTCAGAAGTGTAGCGGTAATCATCCAAAGTGGTCTTGATGCGTTTTACTTTGAAAGGCGTTAAGAAACCGTCATTGATGCCTTCTTTTAGCGAATAGATGTAAACAGGCTCGCCAAAGTACTTGTAGGTATCCACATTGTCATCTCGCTTGGGTGTAGCGGTTAAACCCAATTGCACTGCTGGACTGAAATACTCTAAAATGCCCCGCCAATTGCTTTCATCATTTGCTCCGCCACGGTGGCACTCGTCAATGATGATGAAATCAAAATAGTCTTTTGGATATTCACCAAAGTATGGAGCAGGTTTGCCATCTTCATCCGTGCCACTCATGAAGGTTTGAAAAATGGTAAAGAAAATGCTGCCGTTGGTTGGCACTCTACCCTTCTTCTTTATTTCGCTTGGTTTAATCCGAACCAAAGCATCTTCAGGAAAGGCTGAAAAGGAATTGAAAGCCTGATTGGCTAAAATATTTCTGTCTGCTAAAAACAAAATTCTCGGTCTGCGGCTTCCGTCTCGTTGCAAACTCCAACGTGTTTGAAACAACTTCCAAGCGATTTGAAAGGCAATGGCCGTTTTTCCTGTTCCTGTCGCAAGAGTGAGTAATAATTTGTCTTTGCCGCTTGCTATGACTTCAAGAGCACGCTGAACAGCTATTTCTTGATAATAACGCAATTGCCAAGTACCGCTTTTATCTTCAAAGGGAACATTAGCAAATTTCTCTCTCCATTCATTTTGCTCGGCAAAGGTTTTGTTCCAAAGTTCTTCGGGGCTTAGATAGTCTGCTACCAAACCTTCTGCACCTGTTTTCATGCAGATTTGGTAGATGGCATTTCCGTTGGTGCTGTAAGTGGTTTCTAATTGCAGTTTCTCGGCATATTGCTTGGCTTGCATTACGCCTTCGCCCACTTCCAATTCATCACTTTTGGCTTCTATCACAGCCAACTTGATGCCTTTATGAACCAAGATATAATCGGCAATAATCTTTCTACCACGACCGCCACCTGATTGGATTTTACCTTCTGTAATGCGGTATTCACGAAGCACCTTAGAGCCTTCTACCACGCCCCAACCGCAAGCCTTTAGCTTGGGGTCAATTAGTTCTGCTCTTGTTTCTGCTTCGTTCATTTTATCATTTTTTTATAATGTTCTTCGTATCCATTCTCTTTGAAAACTAAGGCAAATGCATCTTTGAAATCGTCATAATTGAATTCCTTTATATCAAAAATATTTTGACCTAAAGAATGGGATTCACGATTGATATATCTGCAAAATGCCTGAAATCTATTTTCTTGCATTGCAGGCTTTTGAAACACATTGTTTAAATCTTTCTTCTCTACGAAATTGAAGAAATACTCAATTATGTTACGCATACAGTTAGCAATGAGAGCAGGAGGCTGTTGGTCATCTTTAATTACAAACCAATACGAATGATAATCATTCTGTATCTCTTCATATTTCATTTCAATTATTTCACTACCTGTTGAGTTTTTCCTAATTCTGAAAAGTTTCTGGTTTTCATGTCGTCTTTCCTTTTTAGGGTCTGTCATTTCATAAAAGAAATACAGACTATGAGTTAATAAATAAACTTGTTCATATTTATCACTTCTCAAAAATTCATTGTGAATTAACCTGCCAACATTGAAAATGTAAATGTGGGATAAGCTGGATATCGGATCATCAATGACAATTATTTTCTTTTTCCCTGCTTCTGTTGCATCCTTTTTGCCCCTGCATAATTCAAGGAAGTATAGGAAACTGATAATCATTTTCTCACCTTCACTAAGAGAATGGAAAATTCTGTTGTCATTCTGCTCTCTTACAATTTTGTAAAGGTTTTCAGAATGGTGTTTGATTTTAAAATCTTCGATTCCTAAATCAATCAATCCATTGTTAATATTGATTATCGCTTCTTCAATGTTTACGGTTTGCTTCTGTTGTTCTACAATAATCTCCTTTTGCTTACCTATCTCGGTATCAAAGCCCTGGATAGAATTATTAATGGAAGCAATGTTTTTTTGTGATTGTGCTTTATCAGTCGCAAGGGAGCTAATGGTTTGGTCATAATCCCAACGCATAATTTCCCAAAATGAAGTTTTGATTTCTTCAAAAGCAGTTTCTTTCTGGTCAATTTTGCGATTGTGCTCAACAATCAGGTTGTTGATTTTCTCAACAACGGTATTAACATCATCAAGTACATTTTCAGAGCTGTTGAGAGTTATAGAGACACTAGGAGCTTTCAATTTATCTTCAATCAGCTTTAAATTTCCTTCAACCACCTTTGTAAAGGCATTATACTTTAATTCAAAATCCTTTTTATGGGCTTCATATTTCGGGTTTTTCTCAAATACCGTCTTGTCAGGAATCGCTTGTACTGCTTCTGAATATTCCTTGTGAAATTCCTTTAATGAATTTATATCGGCTTCATAGGATTCATCAAAATAGTCTTTAATACTTTGATATAGCTGCTTTGATATTGTTGATTCTTGACAAAAAGGACAGATTTCATTTTCTGTCTCTATCTCAGCAGGTAAGTACTCTAAGCCATCCTTTACCCAATCAGAACTGCCAAGCTTGTTTATCAATTCTGAAACGGTGCTATTTTCATTTCCTACAATTTCCTTTTTAAACAAACCTTCAGATTCAACACTTTGTGAAGGGAAAATAATTTTGTCTAAAGCGTCATACTTTTGTGCGTTCTCTCCTGCTAAAGCCTGAACTTCTTCCTTTATTGATTCAATGGTTTTCGTTGGCTTGTTTTCTGGTTTCGTCAATCCTTCAACAAAAGAAAGTAGTTTATTTCCGTCACTCTTGTAACCTTCCAAGCAGAATTCTAAAACCCTGTCACCACCTGTATAATTTTGTTTTATTTCCCAAATTTTGTCTTTGGCAGTTTTCTGCTTGCTTGCAATCGCATCTTTCTCTTTTTGTAAATCCTTCTCCTTGGTTTGCTTTTCCGCTGCAATTCGTTTTACTTCCTTTTCTGCATTTGCAATTTTTGTTTCTGCTTCTTTATTCTCTTTGGATAATGTGAAGATGCCTTTTAGGCTCTCTGATTCAAAAAAGTTCTCCCTTATGAATGATTGATTGTAAACAAGAATTTCATCATCATTACTCAAGCCTTCAATGACACAATCCTTAAACTTGGAATCAGATAATTTCAGGAGATAATCAGATAGAGTGCTTTTGCCTGTACCATTTAAGCCGTAAATAAGGTTTACCTTTTTATCAGTTTCCAAAACTGTAGGTGCTTTATAACTCGCAACTTTATTTAGACTTATCTTGGTAATCATACTATCACCTCCTTTTCTTTCAATTCCCCCGCAAAAGCCTTCTGCAAAATACTCTTTTTCAACTCTTCCAAATCAGCTATTTTCTTTTGATATACCGCTTCTAACTTTTGCGTTTCGGTTCGCAGGGCATCTAATTGGCGGACGATGGATTGTTGGGCTTCAATAGTAATTGGAACTGGAATCGTGAAATTCACCAATGTTTTTATTGGTAATTGAGGCTGTGCAGCTCCTGTGGTATATCTCTTTACTTGCTCCTTAAAAATTCCTGAACGAAATACTTCAAATAGGTAGTGTGGTGCAATTAACTTCTTGTTTGGTCTGAAAATTAACATACCTGAATTGATTCTTATGTTCTCGTATTCAACAGAATCATCATTGACGCCTATATTTCCAATTGTCCCACGAGTAGTCAAGACAACATCATTCTTTTCAAGTTTGCCTTTTCCCATGGAATTGTCTTTCTCTTTAGTAATGAACATTGTTGTGCTAAAATCAAAACCATCAGGTCGAACATTTTTAGTATTCATAAAAAGACAATGTCCTTCATCCAAAAAATCTTTTTTCCTAGGATAGTTTTTTCCCCTATCGCCATCGATTATTTTGAGTAAATCACTGTCCCCTAATTTCCGTTCTTCCCAACCATCACCTTTTTTCTCAAACACCCCCTGCAAATAGCTTTCAAAAAGCTCTTTGGCGTTTTGGAGGTTTTGTTCGGCATTGGCTTTGGCCTTGTCTATGGCAGCAAAGGCTTGATCTAATATGGAAACAATGCGTTGTTGTTCGGGGAGGGGTGGAACGGGGATTTCAATTGCACTTATATCAGATATTTTCAAAGAAGGATAAGCAATATCTTGCATTAAGTCTTTTGCGTCAATTGTGATAAGAAAATATAAGAGATATCTATCCAATGCGACTGAATCTTTTGCTTTAATAGTTGCTAAGTGGCTAGACACATACCCATCGATTTCCATCATTACTCGATGATTCAAGAAAGTAGATGCACCGCTTTTTGGAAACAAAATTGTCCCTTTCTTCTTTATTTTCAGTTTTTTAATGCCTTCGTCATTCAAGTTATCCACACTTGAATTAATGAATCCTTTTCTAATCTGACCTACATCTGATGTACGGATAAAAGGGTGTCTACCATTTATGAAAAGTTCTTTTTTCTGCGGAGCGGAATTCCCTGCTCCAACTTCAGCAATTTCGCTCAGCATTTTTATTTCCCAACCTTCCTTCATATCAATTCCGAAATTGAGTTTAAGATTTCCGCACTTTCATCATCCAAGGCTTTCATTGCTGATAAAATTTCTTGCGGTTGGCGGAGTGGGTCAGCTTCTGGTGTATTTGGGTTTTTGACACTCAAATCAAAAGTGCTTTGGTCAACATCCTTCATGTTCACCGTCCAAGAGTTTTCACTATCGGCAAAGGTTTTTTGGAGTTCTACAAATTCAGCCAAATCCTTTTCATTGAGCGGATTGGTCTTGCCTAAATTACGGTCAAGGTTCAGCGAGTAAAACCAAACCTTTTGGGTAGGCTTGCCTTTTTCAAAAAACAGCACAACGGTTTTTACGCCTGCTCCGGTAAACGTGCCGCCTGGTAAATCTAACACGGTGTGTAGGTTGCAGTTTTGCAAGAGTTCTTTTCGCAAAGCAATGCTGGCATTGTCGGTATTGCTCAAAAAGGTGTTTTTAATCACCACACCTGCTTTGCCACCTGCTTTCAAAATCTTTATGAAGTGCTGCAAAAAGAGGGAAGCGGTTTCGCCTGTTTTAATCGGAAAGTTTTGTTGCACTTCGGCACGTTCCTTTCCACCAAATGGCGGATTGGCAAGCACCACATCATAGCGGTCTTTTTCCTGTATGTCGGCCAAATTTTCAGCAAGTGTGTTGGTGTGTATGATGTTGGGCGCTTCCACACCGTGCAAAATCATGTTCATAATACCAATGATGTAAGCCAATGATTTTTTCTCTTTGCCGTAAAAAGTGCGTTTTTGCAGAGTTTCCCATTCTTTGGTGCTTAATTCCTTTCCTGATTTCAAGTAGTCGAATGCTTCACACAAGAAGCCCGCAGAACCAACTGCACCGTCATAAATTTTGTCACCAATTTTTGGGTCAACTACTTTTACAATGGTGGTAATGAGCGGTCGGGGTGTGTAGTATTCACCACCGTTTCGCCCTGCATTGCCCATGTTTTTGATTTTGTCTTCATACAGATGGCTCATTTCGTGCTTCTCTGCATGGGTACGGAAACGCAATTCGTCAATGCGGTTAATCACTTCACGCAAATTGTAGCCGCTTTGGATGCGGTTTTTCAGTTCACTGAAAATCTCGCCAATCTTATATTCAATGGTATCGGCATTTTCAGCAGACAGTTTGAATTTTTTGAGGTAGGGAAATAGTTTGCCGTTCACAAAGTCCAAGAGGTCATCACCTGTCAGGGCATTGTGGTCAATTTTTCCATCCGCTAATTTCGGAGCAGCCCAAACGCTCCATTGGTATTCTTGGTCAATAATGGGCGTGTAGGTCTTCCCTGTAAGTTCGGCAGAAGTAGCACGGTCACGCTCCAAGTCGTCCAAATATTTCAGGAACAGCACCCAAGATGTTTGTTCTACATAATCCAATTCGCTACCACAACCTGCATCCTTATGAAGTATGTCGTCTATATTTTTAAAGGTCTGTTCAAACATTCGTTTTCTTTATTTTAAGTTTTTTCGTTTCTCATTCGTTTTCTGTCGAGCGTTGGCAAAAATACAAGCTCTTTTGGTTTTTCAGCGTTTGCCTGTGTGTTGGCAAAAACCAAATTTGCTTGAATGCGCGTTGGCTCTTTTTGCATGGCACACAACGGTCTGAATAAACGCCTGTTTTAATGGCGTTTATTTTTTGTTGTGTACAGTATTTTCTTCTTGACTCATTTTATATCTATGGTAATAAACATCGATATATCCAATTAGGTAGCATATAACAAGACTTATAACGAATGTTACTTCACCAAAATCACCAGCAAATGGTTCAATATCTAAACCAGGACCAAGTATTACATCTAATAGGGCATAAAGTCCAAATGCTGGATATAAAAATTTCCTTTGAATAGTCTTGTCCACGTAAAAGAACCCTACTCCAAATAGAAGATGGATGAAGAAAATCTTTACAATCTCATCTATTGACAAATTCCCTTTAGGAAGTTCTGGCGGAGGTGTAAGTGTAATTTCTTTTAATTCATCTATCTCCTTGGCTTGTTGCCAATCTTGCATACCGTCCTTCCACACAAGAGTTGTATTAAAAAGATTTAGGTTTTTTAATTCGTCTAAATTATAAGGTCCCTGTTTCTTACCTTTTATTGAAATAAAATATTTCATCTTGCTATTTCTTTATTGTACACAACAACAGAGTAAAGTGAACTCTATTCACTTTATCCCTATTTCATGTTTAAGTTTTATACACTTTATACTATTAAATAGTAGGAGTAAAGTGAGTAAATTCGACTTAATAACCAAATACGAAAATAGGCTTATTCTTAGAGGTTACAGTAAGAACACGGTTGATTCCTGCCTGAATAAATTAAAAAATATCTACAAAATGTAGAGAAAGAAGGGGAAAGTTGGGATTGGTAATTAGGGAATAGGGGACTGAGTTATTAAGAACAATTTGCGGTATAGTTGATATTGCTATTATTGGCTCAGACTTTTATTTGTCGTCATAATGGAATCTACATTGTATAATAGTACATCTTTGGTCAACACCTTTTTTTCCAGACACACTATACACTAATCTGTGTTCACCTGTTATTCTTCTCGACCAATATCCTTTTAATCCGTGTTTTAAAGGTTCTGGTTTGCCTAAGCCTCTGAATGGGTTTTGTTTAATAGATGTAATAAGATTTTTTATTTTTAATGCAGTATCCTTGTCGGTTTCTAACCAGTAACAAAAATCTTCCCATCCGAGTGCAGTAAAATTTATATTCATTAAAGAGCGGGTTCAGTTTCATCCTCATTGTATTCAACTAAATCACCATTATCAATTTGCTCGATAGATTCCATTAACCTATTTCTATTAGCCTTTGTAGAAAGCAAGTGTTCTGTTTCATTCAATGAATTGTATTCGCTAATAGACATGATAACAACTGCATCATCCTCATCACCTCTAGGCACAATTATTACTTCCGTTGATTTTGAAACGTAATCAAAATATTTTTTAATATTCTTTCGTAGAGTGGAAATCGTTATTGCTCTCATAGTGATATAATTTAACTGTACAAGTTCTTGTACAAGCAAATGTACAGTTAATGCGCGAAATTTCCAATGCCTCTTGACTGAATATGATTTTGTAGATAACTTTTTGGAAATCAAATTAGTTTTGAGAAGTTGTTGAGAGGAAGTGTGGTATTTAAAACAATTATAGCGTGCTCAATTATTATTTGCCCAGTTTGGAACTATCCTAAAAGTGTGTAAAGTACGAAATCGGAATATATTCAGCTCCAGAGGAGCGGTATATTAATAGAAAAAGTCAAATCTCTAAACCTCAAGCTCCAGCGGAGCGATATCGGTCGTCCTAAATTACCGATGAAAACTAATACCGAAGATGTCTCTTAAAATGAATCTTGCCGAAATTTCGGTGGAATTCTACGCATCGTTTATAAAACAAGTCTCTCCACCGATGCCTATATATAATCTGTTTACCCCGAGATAAATCTCGAGGCTATTCATATTCCTAAAATCAAACCCTCTAGTCAAATAAGGCCAAACAATGGCTAGTCGAAAAGGAGTTAGAATTTGACAATTATAAATTTTACAGACTTTTGGGATACTACCATTGAGGATTATGTGAGTTTCATTGTCAGAAAGGTAATATCCGACCGCAGGGAGGTTAGGAGTGTAATATACGAACCTGTCATCCTGAACAAGACGACCGATAGGGAGTTGCCGTGAAGGATCTCCCGAATATGTTCAAGTTTGCATGGCAATAATACTCTAACTGGCGCATAGCCTAGAACGAAGCGCATGCGGAGCTCCGAGACTTTGGAATCGGGAAACCCGTCATTTAATACCAATCAAGCCTAAGCTTCTTTCAGCTTGAACGTCTCGCTGTTTTTGAATTTCAAAATTATCCAAGTTGCTAAAACAAAGGGAGCGGTGAGTGTGATAATACCAGTTAGTGCCAATCCGATATTCAGCATAGTAGAAAGGATTATGGCTAGAGTAATCCATATAAAATCTCTCCAGCTTTTTCCGGTAAGGGCTATGGCGCAAAGAATGGCGTTGTAGCCCATTAATCCCGCATTTATGGTAGAAATAGGTTCTGAAAATAGCCATCCAGATAAAGAACCTAAAACGGCGGCATAAATGGCATACCCAGCCATAAGTTTGTTGTTTACGAGTATAGCATAGATAAAAAACAGTCCAGTTATCACGTTCTCTTGGAACATCACTTGACCAAAACTATTACTAAATGCAGCTAGAAATTGAAGGGTGCTTTCTGTTGGTGCCGATGAAGTTAGTAGCGTAAAGTTAAAAGCGAACAATAGTGAATATATCACCAACCAAGTTGCCAATACAAAAGGTGCAGTAAATGGAGGAATAATCTTCTTCAAATTATTCATTATAACTGTTGACAACATCGCGCCAATTATCAACGCGAAGACGGTGGCAGCATTTACCCCAAAGAAAAGAAATACAGCTATGCCCGTTAATGTGCCATTAAAACCATAAAGTCCATTTTCAATATCCTCTTTAGAATATTTCAAAACTTGGGCAGCTCCAGTACTTATAATGGTGCCAAGTAGGGCGGCCAATCCCAATAACCAAGAGTTATAAAAAATTCCGCCTAAAAATAAAGCTCCAGAATAGATATTGTTTTGGAACATCACCTGGCCAATACCGCGCAAAATTGTACGTATATATCCCATTAATCTGTAAGCTAAATTTATTTGTAAGTTTTAATAAGGTGTGTACCCCATAAGTAGGGCGATAATTTACTTATTAAAAACTATTTTCTTATCAACAATAGCAGAAAGATTTTTACTCTTCCATATTCAGGTAGATTATAGTGGGAGGGTGGTGTTTAAAAATCTCAGATCTTAAGTAAATCATCCATACATCCTTATTATTAAAGGGAAGGTGTTGTATAAATCAATCTCAATATTTAGAGAGAATCCTATTGAATTGGTTTGCAATGAGTTCTAAATCAACTAGTGAAACGCTTCTACTGCTTTGAGTGTTAATGCTTTATAGGGGCAAATATCATAGGAATTACCAATTGCATTTCTTTGTCGATTTATCACCCAAAATAGTTAATGAATCACTATATTTAGTGCTGGCAAACAGGTACTAAAAACTTAATAACTCGGTACTCACTTGAAGCTCTGGAAATACATTGTTGCAATTTGGATGTCTGCGGTAGTTATTGGTGGCATTCTCATCGATATACCTATGATTCCTATTCTGGAGCAAACTGCGCGTAATATCTTTTTTCATGTGCCCATGTGGATGGCCATGTTCGCCATGTTTAGTGTCAGTTTTGTGTATAGCATTCTCTATTTGAACACACCAAAGCCTATTTTTGATATAAAAGCAGAATCGGCAGCGAGGGTAGGTGTAGTATTTGGTATTTGTGGCTTGGTAACGGGCTCGCTCTGGGCGCGTTTCACTTGGGGCACTTGGTGGACTTTCGCCGAACCAAAAATGAATTTAGCCGCTTTAGCAATGATGATTTATGCCGCTTATTTTGTATTACGCTCTGCTTTTGATGATGAAGAGAAACGCGCAAAATTAGCAGCAGTCTATAATATTTTTGCCGTTACAACCATCCCATTTTTATTATATATAGTACCAAGGCAGCTCGAAAGCTTACATCCTGGTGCAGAAGGGAACCCAGCTTTTAGTGAAATGACCGCGCCTGAGTTACGATATATTTTATATCCTGCGTTTATAGGCTTTGTAGCCCTATCATTTTGGATTTACGATATTGTACATCGTTATAAAACGGTTCAACATCACGCCGAAAAATTGTAATTTATAGTTAACGATGTACCAAGATACTTTAAAACCCGTTGCTGATACTCTCACTCAAGTTTATTCCAATAAATGGGATGGGGAAGAGGCAGAGCAAGCCAACGCATTTATTCATTTTATGTATTCAAACGATCTGATTTTTGTTGTTCTGGGAGTAACACTCATTATATGGCTGGTGCTCCTTTTCTTTCTGTTTAAAGTAGATAAGAAAGTAACAAAGCTCGAACATCAACTAAACTCAAACAACGAACATGAAGCCTAAATTAATTATTGCCATTGTTGCCATTATCGGTTTTACGTCTTTATTGATGTATAACTTTGGCGAAAGTATAAGTACCTACACTACTTTTGAAGATGCTAAAACGATGACCAATGCTCACGTTGCGGGCACTCTTGACGATACCCAAGATTATGGGTTCTCGATGGAGACCAAGCAGTTTTCATTTTATATGAAAGATGAAGCAGGTAAAGCACATCGTGTAATTTTTCCTAAGCCTAAACCAAATAACTTCGAAGAAGCGGATCGCTTAGTGGTTATTGGCGAAATGAGGGGAGATGTTTTTTATGCAAGAGATATGCTAATGAAGTGCCCATCAAAATATAATACCGTAGATCCTTCTCAATTCACCTCTGTCGAAAATAGCTAACTCATGATTGGAATTATTGGTAAAGTCCTTATATCGCTCTCATTTGTAACAGGGTTGGGAGCCGGAGTACTTTACTTTATAAGTGCTAAAAACGACGACGACAAAACCCTTAAAATCGGGAACTGGTTAACTGGTATTCAAGGTTTATTTCTTATATCAGCTTCAGCAATGCTTGTGTACTTGCTGTTTACGCATCAGTTCCAATATTACTATGTATTTAATTATACTAGTTTAGATCTGCCAAATAAATACCTTTGGTCAGCCTTTTATGGCGGGCAAGAAGGTAGCTTCATGCTTTGGATATTCTTCTCATGGTTCTTTAGCCTGGGCTTGATGAAATGGGTACGAGCACCATATAAAGCTCCTGTTCTATTCTTTTTAATGCTTACCCAAGTATTCCTACTGTCAATGATTTTAGGATGGCATTTTGGCGACATCTCTATTGGTGCTTCACCATTTAGAACCATTGCCGAAGAAATGCCGAATGCGCCTTTTATTCAGGCGAATCCAAATTTTGTGCCAGCCGATGGCTCTGGATTAAATGACTTGCTTAAAAGTCCATGGATGATGATTCACCCACCTATACTTTTTGTAGGTTTTGCAATGATGACCATTCCATATTGTTTTGCAATGGCCGCCCTTTGGAAACGTAAATACAACGAGTGGGTTAATCCTGCTTTACCGTGGACCTTAGGTGCAAACGTAGCCTTGCTAACAGCTATATTTTTAGGTGGCTACTGGGCGTATGTAACTCTTTCTTTTGGTGGATTTTGGGCTTGGGATCCTGTTGAAAACGCATCCTTAGTACCATGGCTTTTTGGAACCGCTGGTATACATACCATGATTATTCAGCGTAAAAGCTCCATTGCTCAAAAATCATCGTTAATTCTTGCGATTTTAGCTTACGTAGCTATTGTTTACGAAACCTTCCTAACTCGATCTGGTATTTTATCTGATTCCTCGGTGCATAGTTTTGTGGATCTAGGTCTATATGGTCAGCTACTCATATTTATGATTGTGATTACCGGCTTAGGTTTAGGGATGTTTTTCTGGCGATATAAAGAACTTCCTACTCAGCAAAAAGAATCCAAGTTTTTGAGCCGTGAGTTCATGACTTTCACTGGCGCAGTACTATTATTGATACTTGGCCTAGTTATTATTTTTGGAACAAGCTCTCCAATCATCGGCCTGCTGTTTAACGAAAGACCAACTCCACCTGAAATGAGTTTCTACAACACATGGAGTATGCCATTAGTTATAATAATGGCACTATTCACAGTGGTTGGTCAGTTTTTGTTTTGGAAAAGACACTCCGCTAAAAGCCTAGTATCAGCGTTAACTTATCCAATTATAATAGCCTTAACAGCTACTGTTGCCTCTGTTGTATTTGGCGATGTTAGAGATCCATACTACATGTTCTATCTCTTTGCGGGCTGGTTTGCTGTTATTGGAAATGGTTGGATTATGATTCGATTGATTTTAGATAATCCGTTACTAATAGGTGGAACCGTAACCCACATTGGATTCGGAACACTGCTTATTGGAATATTAGCATCTTCAGCTTTTAACACTCCTCTGCTCGACAAAAAAACAGCAGATTATAACAAACAGGTTAAGGCAGGTTTAATTACTGATGAGCAAGGTTTTAAAGTAACCGATCCCATCACAATGCTTAACCTAGATCTCGACGAGCCGACGCTAATTAACAATCAATATATTGTTACTTATCAAGGCTACGAGTTAGATGATAGAGTAAGACCAGGGCAGCAAACCTATAAAATTTTGTTTGAACCTATAAATGGCGATAAACCATTTTATTTGAATGCGGAAGTGTACCCGATGTTGGCAACGGCTACAGAAGGTAATTTGCAATGGTCGGTAGATCCAGATGTACACACAGGGCTGTTCAGGGATATTTATTTATATGTTGCAGGTAGCTCGTACGTAACTCAGCGTAACAATAGCATGGAGCGCAAAGCAGGGAAACAAAAGTCTGCTGCTGATGGCGCAGATGTGCCTCCAACACAAACAATCAAGTTTAGTAAGGGCAGTATTGTTAGTGTAGATGGTTTTGAGATGAACTTCCTAGACTATGCAATGGAAGACACCACAAACTTACCACCTAACACAACTATTGGTGTTCGTGCACAAATCGAATTCAAACACATTGCAAGTGGCGAACGGTTTTTACTAGAGCCGCTATTCGCGTTGTACAACGAAGAGGGTAAAACCTTTGTATTTTCACCACCTGTAGAATTAGATAAATATGGGCTCAGTTTCAGTTTCTCGAAAGTATATCCTGAAACCAACGAGATAGATGTTGAAATAACTGGCTTAACCGAAGAATACCAAAGTGAATGGGTGCTAATTGTAGCAGAACACAAACCTTTTATCTCGGTGGTATGGTTAGGTACTTTCCTAATAATGATTGGATTTAGTATCTCTATTTTCCGACATTGGAACAGAGAGAGAAAAGTAAAATAAATCCAAAAGTGAATATATGAATTCGAATAAAACAGAAAAGGGGACTGCATCGCCACTATTTAGCGCACTTGTTCTAGGTTGCCTATTTATAATGACGCTAGTTCCTTCTGTGACGTTCGCTCAATCTAACGAACTTAGGTTCGAAGAAAGAGTTCAATCCCCATCCCCAAAAGGAGCATTACTACGCTCCTTGGTTATGCCAGGTTGGGGACATAATTATGTGGATAGTAATAATTGGACGAGAGGAAAAATTCATTTAGCTGCCGACGTAATTATGATTTTAAGTTATGTGGGTTTAAATAATCGAGTGAATACGCTTGAGGGTAATTTAGTAACTCAAGCAAATGCTAGAGCGGGAATTAATTTGAGTGGCCAAAGTAGACAGGTTGAGCTCGCAGTATCAAAATTTAATAGTATTGAAGAATACAACGATTATCAGCTGAGATCTAGAAATTGGGATAAACTCATCCCCCAGAATAGCCAAACCTCTTGGAGCTGGGATAGCGCACAAGATCGCTACGACTTTCAGAATACTAGAGAACGAATTTCTACAGCTAGTAACCAACTTCCAGCCTTGCTTACACTTATGGTTGCAAACCGTGTGTTAAGTGGCATAAATGCTTTTACAAGAGCTAGGAACATGCAAGTTATACCACAAGCTTCAATTAGCTATTTGAACGAGTTTGGAGAGCCTGGACTTACAGCTCGTGTAGTAGTTGGTTTTTAAAAATGCCCCGCTATAAACTTACTATAGAATTTGACGGTACCGATTTCTCGGGTTGGCAGATACAGCCTGATGCCCGCACAGTAGAGGGGGAGCTTGAAGAAGCCTTTTCCAAAATCTTGCGGCAGCCCATCGATCTAATTGGTCAAGGTCGCACAGATGCTGGCGTACACGCCCGCGGACAAGTTGCTCATGTAGATTTGCCAGAAAATATTGAAGACCTTCAGAAGCTAATATTTGGAGTGAATGGGCTGGTAGGGCAAGAGGTCCAAATCCAATCTATCGAGCCCGTTTCCGATGAGTTCCATTGCCGATTTGATGCGCTTTATCGTGAGTATAGTTACACTATGCTCAAGCGGCGCTCACCTCTGCATCGAAACTTCACTTGGCAGCTACCAAGTACCTGCCAAACCCAACTTTTTTCTGAGTGTGCTCAACTCTTAGATGGGGAGTTTGACTTTGCTGGCTTCTCTAAGTACAATATTGAAAACTATACCACACTTTGTACTATTTTGAGATCTGAAATACAGGAAGATGAAGATAAAATAGTATATATAATTAGGGCTAACCGTTTTCTACGCAATATGGTACGCCGAATTGTAGGAACCATGTTTAAGGTGGCTGAGGGCAAGATTTCGCTTTCAGAATTTCAGGAATTACTGAATAATCCGGATGCAAAAGTGCAAGCTTTTACCGCCCCAGCACAAGGCTTAATATTAGAAAAAGTATTTTTTAAAAATATTTCAAAATAGGCTTGACAATCGATGTGGAACCTTGCTATATTTGTCGCCCCTGAAGGGGACTAAAACAATATTCCTCGGTAGCTCAGTGGCAGAGCAATCGGCTGTTAACCGATCGGTCGTTGGTTCAAATCCAACCCGGGGAGCACTCAAAGCCTCACTAGATTTCTAGTGAGGCTTTTTTTATAAACATACTGCTCCGATGGAGCAGGTAGTGTTTTGGCTGGCATCATGAATGCTCTACTACAACCACTTTCGTCCCATCGGGACGATACCTTTGTAACCCAGGAACCACGCACTAGCGCTGCCCCAGCGGGGCAGTACCGGAAGGTCTAGTAAAGTGCTAAGCTAGTATGGTGAGTCCAAGTCTTCAGAGAGGTACCGCACCTATGGTGCGGGTAGTTCTGGTCAGTTCTGTGTGATACAAATATACTGCTCCGATGGAGCAGGTAGTGTTTTGGCTGGCATCGTGAATGCTCTACTATAACCACCTCGTCCCATCGGGACGATACCTTTGTAACCCAGGAACCACGCACTAGCGCTGCCCCAGCGGGGCAGTACCGGAAGGTCTAGTAAAGTGCTAAGCTAGTATGGTGAGTCCAAGTCTTCAGAGAGGTACCGCACCTATGGTGCGGGTAGTTCTGGTCAGTTCTGTGTGATACAAATATACTGCTCCGATGGAGCAGGTAGTGTTTTGGCTGGCATCGTGAATGCTCTACTATAACCACCTCGTCCCATCGGGACGATACCTT
>JBBAEC010000043.1:0-24274 GCA_041656135.1 Balneolaceae bacterium
AACTTGAAATCACCGGTAAATGTCCGCTTTTTCCTTCCCATAGGTCCACCATACGCATGTTGCGCATCGTGGGCAACTCTATTCGTATCTTTTCGACTCCTCCTGTCCAAGATTAGGTCTTAGTATACAACCTTTGTACACTGATAAAAGTCTTACAGTTGGATCTGCCCTTTTAAAGCCTCATGTCAATTATTTAAACGGCATTCAATATCTTTTAGAAAAAGGTGTCGCCATAAAAAGTCTCTCCCACATAACGGGAGGGGGCTTAATTGAAAATGTTAAAAGGACTCTACCTAAAAATGTTGACTCCCATTTTTACAAAGAGAGTTGGCCTATAAATCCTATCTTTAGAGCAATTGAAGAGTTGGGCAACGTACCAAAATATGAGATGTTTCGCACCTTCAATATGGGGCTAGGTTTAACTATTGTTGTTGCAAAGCAAGAAGCTAAAATAGCTTTAGAGTTAGCTAAAGAGGCTTTCTCAATGCCAGTGTATGAAGTTGGTAAAATTGTTGAAGGGAGTGGAAAGACCATTATTGAGGGGGCTAAGTGATGAGACCAAAAATTGCCATAATCGAATTTCCAGGAACAAACTGTGAAGTTGAAACTGCCAAAGCTGTTGTAGAGGCTAATATGGAAGCAGTTTCATTTCGCTACAACGAAAAGCCCTCTTTATTAAAGCAGTATGATGGTTTTATTCTTCCAGGTGGTGCCTCTTACGAAGATCGTAGCCGCTGTGGAATTATTGCTGCTTTGCAGCCAATTATAAAGTATTTAAAAGAAGAGGATAAAAAAGGAAAACCAATTTTAGGCATTTGTAACGGAGCTCAAATCCTCATAGAAGCTGCTATGGTTCCAGGTTTTGATAATTACACATTAGGAGGTTCTTTGGCAGTCAACACTCTATTAGAAGATCCTAAGAGCATCGGAGTGGGATTATACAGCACTTCTGTTAATATAAGAGCAAAAAATTTAATGCACAAAGGTGCATTTTTTAACAATTTAGATGACAATACAATTATTAAAGTACCTGTTGCAGCAAGTTCAGGGCGTTTTGTTTTTTCTGATGAAGTTTTACAAAAACTTAAATACTACAATTGCACAGCTCTCTATTATTGCAATGAACAAGGTCAGATTATTAACAACAGCGCAGTTAATCCCTACAATTCAATCAATAATATTGGTGCCTTAACCAACTTCAACGGTAATGTTTTAGCCGCTTTGCCCCATTTAGAACGGGTAAAAGAGATTAAACTATTCTTAGACTCAATGCACACCTATATCATTGAAAACAAAAAAATTACAAATCAGATTGTTGAACTAGATGTTCTCCCTTCTAATCAACTTAAATATGAAAAAAAGTTAAATACAAAAGAGCTTGTCGTTGGAACTATTATCAACGACAACAGTGCAGCAACTGTTCAACAAACAGTAGAAAAGTTGGGTTTTCCAGTTAAAATTGGGCGTGCAATCCATTGGACTTTGGTAAAAGATGAAAATGCAACTGAAGAAGATTTTATTAATGAAGTTGAAAAAATTGAACAAAGTGGCCACCTTTTTAATCCAAACAAAGAATTTCTGATTCAAAACAGTTTTTCTAAAGGCCAAAAGATTTTAGTACAAACAATTAAAGAAAAGGATGATGCAATCGCTCTTTTTACTTATCGGCAACTTAAAAAGAGGTTTGATTTAAAAAGTGTCAGCTCAATTCGCCACTCTATTTTATGGAGTATCGACCTCAAAGGAGATCCCCAAAAAAATATTATCAAACAAATTTTAAAGACCAATATCTTTAACAACCCCTTTACCCATGTAAGGTACCACTATGAGTGATTCTTATCGGAAAATTATCAGAGAGAATATTGATAAGACTCTCAATGAGACAAACCTACCCCTTTCAAATAGGCAAGTTGGTAAAGTACGTGATATTTATCAAATAGATGAGGAACAACTTTTAATTGTCACAACAGATCGTCAAAGTGCTTTTGATCGAATTTTAACTTCAATCCCTTTTAAAGGCTCTGTTTTAAATTTAATTAGTGCTTGGTGGTTTGATAAAACAAAAGAGATTGTTCAAAATCACTTATTGGAAATAGTCCACCCAAATGCTTCAAAAGTTGTAAAATGTGACGTTTTTCCAATTGAAGTGGTTGTCCGTGGTTATATTACCGGTTCAACCTCTACCTCATTATGGACCCATTATAAAAAAGGAGAGCGACTTTATTGTGGCAATATCTTAAAAGATGGGTTACAGAAAAATGAAATTCTTGACCAACCACTTTTAACTCCAACTACCAAAGAAAAAGATTACGATCGACCAATATCTCCAGCTGAAATTGTTGAACAAAACTGGATGAGTGCAGAGGATTGGTCTTATGTTGCCGATAAAGCTCTTAGACTGTTTTCCTATGGTCAACTAGTTGCCCAAAAGCACAACCTTATTTTAGTCGATACAAAATATGAGTTTGGTAAAGATAAAGAGGGAAACATCCGCCTAATAGACGAGCTTCACACCCCCGATTCAAGTCGTTATTGGCTACTTGATACTTATCAAAAGCGTTTTGCAAACAACGAAGAGCCTGAAAGTATTGATAAAGAGTTTTTGCGTCTTTGGTTTACTAAAAATTGTGACCCTTACAACGATACAATATTGCCTAAAGCTCCCAATGAATTAGTTGAAGAATTATCATTTAGATACATTAAGCTTTTTGAGATGATTACAGGGACAAATTTTCCGTTTGAACGAATTTTGAAGGGAGGTTCGATATGGAACAGTTAGCTGTTATTATTATGGGAAGTGTTGTTGATAGCTCCCATGCCGATAAAATTGGTAGTGAACTTAAAAAATTAAACATTAATTATGAACAACACATTGCTTCTGCCCACAAACAACCACTTAAGGTTTTGGAAATAATCGAATCTTATAAAAATAGGAAAAAGGTTGTTTATATTACCATTGCTGGCCGTTCTAATGCTTTATCAGGCTTTGTTGGTGCCAATACAAATTTTCCTACTTTGGCTTGTCCTCCATTTGCTGATAAGCTTGATATGTTAGTTAATATAAATTCAACTCTTCAAATGCCTTCTGATGTACCAGTTATGACAGTTTTAGAGCCTGTTAATGTTGCTTTGGCTGTTAAGAGAATTTTTGATTTGAGCAGTGGATTACAATCATGAGTGGTTTAGTTGGAATCATTGGTTCTTCTTCTGTTGCTAATCAAATTTATGATAGTCTTATCCAATTGCAACACCGAGGCCAAGATGGCGCAGGCATAATCACATGTAACGAAAGACTCCATTTTAAAACTGGCAGTGGGTATGTCCGCGATATCTTCCAGCAACGTCATATTGACCGCCTATTGGGTGTTATGGGAATTGGGCACAACAAATACCCCACTAGTGGTGAGAAAAAAGACCCATATGCTATTCAACCTTTTTGGACAAGTGTCCCTTATGGAATTGCCTTTGCCCACTGCGGGGCTTTGGTAAACAAAAAGTCTTTGGCTAATTTAATAGTCAATAAAAGGCGCCGGTATCTTAATACTTCAAATGATGGTGAAATTTTAATGCAATTGTTCTCATCTGAACTTGAAAATAGGCTGGTAGAAAAAAGCAAAGAAGATTTTTTTGAATTGTTGAAAGAGTCTGTTAGTGCAATTTTCAAATTAGCCCATGGCTCTTATTCAGTTTTGGCTTTAATTAAAGGGTATGGTCTTATTGCTTTTAGAGATCCCCACGGTATTAGACCTTTGGTGATGGGAGAGCGAGTGGGTCCTAAAGGAATAAAAGAGTATATCATTGCCAGTGAAGATGTGATGTTTTATATGCTGGGTTATACGTTTGTTCGTGATATTGAGCCAGGAGAGCTTATATTTATTGATAACAATGGCACTGTTCAATCGCAACGCTTGATGGTTAAAGATTTTAATCCATGTATCTTTGAATATGTCTATTTTTCACGTCCTGATGGGATGCAAAATGCCGTTAGTGTCTATCGTTGTCGTTTAAGGATGGGAGAGAATTTAGGTAAGCGGTGGAAGGCTATTTATAAAGATTTTAGGCCTGATGTTATAATACCTGCTCCAGCAACGGCCAACACAATGGCTTTGGCAATGGCAAAAGAGTTGGGGGTAAATTATTCGGATGGTTTATATAAAAACCCCTTTATAGGGCGCACTTTTATAATGAGCAATCAGGAACAAAGAAAACAAAGCGTCCGTTATAAACTGGTTCCACAGCAACTTGAAATAAGAAAAAAAAATGTGATGATAGTCGACGATTCGATTGTAAGAGGCACTACAAGTAAAGAAATAGTAAATATGGTTAGGAACTTTGGAGCTAAAGAGATTTATTTCGTCAGTGCATGTCCTCCTGTAAAGCAAAGTTGTTTTTATGGCATCGACATTCCAACAAAAGAGGAATTGATTGCTGCCAATAACGACCAAGAACAAATCAGAAAATATCTAAATGTTGAAAAACTCATGTTTCAAACAATTGAAGATCTTATTGAAGCGGTAACACGCAAAGGAGAGCATAAAATTGATGCCCCTTGCTATGCCTGCTTAGGTGGTCCTTATTGTCAGGGGGTAAAAAAATGAAGAACCTACTTGTTATTGGCTCAGGTTCAAGAGAACACGCAATCATGATTAAGGCAATGGAATCTAATTGCCAATTTAACAGAGGTTATAAACTTCACGGTTTTGGTCCAACAGCAAATCCAGGTATTATTGAATTGTGTGAACAAAGCGGTGGCTCTTACACTATCGGTTCTGTCACCGAACCCCACTTAATCCTTTTGGCTTGTAAAAAAGCCAATATCTCTTTAGTTGTTATTGGCCCAGAGGCCCCTTTGGAGGCAGCTGTTGTTGATACCCTTAAAGAACATAAGATTAAGGTTGTTGGGCCAATTCAAAAGCTTGCTCAGATAGAGACTAGTAAATCATTCACCCGAGATTTTTTGGCTACATTTTTAAGCGAAGCATCACCTAAATATTATGTTGTCAAAAATATAGAACAGGCAACTAAAGTAATTAAAGAGTTAAAAGATGCTTATGTTATTAAAGCTGATGGGCTATCTGGTGGTAAAGGGGTTTTAATAGCTCAAGAACACCTGTTTAACGACGAGATGGCAATTGCACATTGTGAGAAACTTTTTAAAGACAGTCCCCAATTTGTTATTGAAGAGAAACTAATTGGTCAAGAATTTTCTTTAATAACCTTAACCGATGGAAAAAGTTTTATCCATCTGCCTGCTTTACAAGATCACAAGCGAGCCTATGAGGATGATGCTGGTCCAAATACTGGAGGAATGGGATCATACACCGACATTGGGGGAGGATTGCCTTTTCTTAGCGAAGCCGAATTAGAGAAAGCGAAGTCTTACAATGAGTTGGTAGTTAAAAAACTTTCTGAAATCGATGGAGTTCTTTATCAGGGAGTGTTGTACGGCGGTTATATGGTTTGTTCTGACGATGTCAAAATAATTGAGTATAATGCCCGCTTTGGAGATCCTGAAGCAGTAAACTTAATGTATTTAATTGAAAGTGATGTTATTGAATTATTTGAAAGAATAGCAAATGGTACGTTAGACAAGTACAAGTTGAAATTAAATAACCAAGCGACTGTTTGTACTTACGTTGTACCTAATAACTATCCAAATGTGAGCAAAAATAAAGAAAGAGTTGAAATAGGAGCCATAGATAACGATGTTATGCTCTGCTTTGGCTCAATTGAAAAACAAGGTGATTTTTATTACTCCCAAAACTCAAGAACTTTAGCTTTAGTTGCTGGTGGCCCTTCGATAAGTGCTGCAAGAGATAAAATAGTAAAATCTATTTGTCAAATAAAAGGTAAAGTGCGCTACCGTTTAGATATTGGCTCTCCCCTTCTTATACAAAAAAGAGTCTCCCATATGCAATATTTGCGACGTCCATTGAAGATTGCCGTTTTAGGTTCAACAAATGGAACTGACTTAGTGCCAATTATTGAAGCTATAAACAAAAAACAGCTTAATGGTGAAATAGCAATAGTATTAAGTGACAATAAAGAATCTGGTATTTTGCAAAAAGCGAAAAGATACAACTTAAAACATGCCGTCTTAAAAGAGAAAGGGTTAAAAAGAGATCAAGAAATTTGCTACTACTGTGAAAAAGAGCAAGTTGAGTTAATTATCTTAATTGGCTTTATGAGAATCTTAAAAAAAGAGTTTTGCAAAAAATGGAAAAACAGAATTATTAATGTTCATCCTTCACTTTTGCCCGACTTTGCCAATACAACAGACACAAACACCCATGAACTTGCAATTAAAAGATTTATTGAAACTGGCAATAATATTACTGGCTGTACGATTCATTTAGTCACACCTGAAATTGATGGTGGCCCAATAATACTTCAAAAAGAGTGTCATATAGAAAAAGATGATACACCTATTTCTCTTAAGCAAAAAGTACAAGCTTTGGAAGGGGTGGCTCTATGTGAATGTATCGCTAAAGCATTTTTAACACGTGGAGATTTAAGTCGTTTTGCAACCCAATAAACAAAGTTATAAGTTGGTGGACTTTCATGAAAATTACCTTTTACTGACATCATCGTTTAAAAAATAAATTGTCCATCACCGTAATTTAAGGGTTCAGAGTATATGGTTGGGGATATGGTTTTTTATGGGAATTATTACTTAATGTTTGAATTATAAATATCCTCATATCTTATAATATCATCTTCACCAAAATAACTTCCTAATTGGACTTCGACAATCATCAATGATGTATGCTCAGATGTGTTGACAAGCTTATGCTTGCATCCTTTTGGAACATAAATAAAACTTCCATATTCAGCTTTTTTTTTAGATTCACCTATAGTTATAACCCCCTCACCATTAATAACAACCCAATATTCCTCTCTTTTCTTATGTTCCTGCAAACTTAGTTCACTTTTAGGGTTAATATTTAAAATTTTTGACTGTGAGTATTTATTTAAAAATATTATTTTATAAAAACCCCATGGGCGATTATATACTTTATAATCAAATATATTGTCATTAAGGGATAAAAAATTATAATTAATATTAAACCTAATACCTTGTGAAAGGAAAGTATGCATGCTATTTTTTGTTATAATATTCATGAGGACATCATTGTGATCTAATATAGGAAGAAAATTAATACGAGGATTCTTAAAAATTTCAATTATTTTGTCTAGATTTTCATCATTATAAATCTTAATAAAATTACAGTTATATGTGCTTGAAATATTGTCATTTACATTTTGGCCTTTTATAAGAGATCTCCTTATATCACCATTAGTTAAAGTGCCTATTACTCTATTTTGAGAATCTATAACAAGTAAAAAATCTTTTTTATTTTCATTTATTTTTATTAAAGCATCATAAATACTTTTATTATTCTGGATAGTGAAAATTTCAAATCTCATTTTCATCACTCCTTCTGATTATTATCAGTTTTGCAACTACTTTAATTATCAATCATTGCTGTTATGGAGCTATTTATCCCCCCAACAGACCAATTATTTTGGAAGTATAAACAACCTACAATTATACCTACATTATTATTAAGACAAAGCAGGCCATTACCTGATTCCCCCAGATATAGGAATATTTACTCCTGTTAGATAGCTGGAATCCTCACTTAATAAGAATGAAACCACACTTGCAATTTCTTCCATGGACCCAAGGCGTCTCATTGGTATTGCACGTACCATTTCTTCAGCAACTATATCTGGATTAAGCGAATAATATTGTGAATTAGCCTTTGCCTGAAGTTCTACTTGCCTATCCCACATATTGCCCGGGCCCATAAATGCTGGTGAAATTGAATTTACTCGGATGTTATATGGTGCCAAATCCAATGCTGTTGCACCAGTCAAACCAATAACACCAGCTTTTGATGCACTATATGCAACCATGTTAGGAGGATAGGCTACCCCAGCCATGCTTGCTGTATTAACGATTAGTCCACCTTTATTTCGTTTCATCGTTTCACTCACAACTTGAAGTACATGGAATGCTCCAATCAAATTTATCATGATTACCTTTTTAAAATCATCAGCAGGATATAGATAGGTTGGCATAAATAGCCCTTGATATCCTGCATTGTTGAACAATAAATCGATCGTACCAAACGTTTGTAAAACTGAATCATTCATCTTAATAACATCTGAGTAATCCTTGATATCACAAACAAACGATTTTATAACTCCTTGTAACGGAAATTGCTCTCTCAACACATAGACAACATTTTCCAAACGATCCTCATCAATATCAACCAATGCTAAAATCGCTCCCTCTTCATACAGCTTCTTAGCAACAGCACTACCTATATCACCTGCAGCACCCGTTATGAGAGCCACTTTAGAACTATGCTTTCCCATCTATTTCTCCCGTGTGTGTTACAAACCGACCCTTAATAATTAAACTATGCATCACTTTATAACCAATTTCATACCATCTCATTTTTAGCATTCAATTCCTCTCCAATCCGCTTTAGAATTGGAATATCCATTTCTTCAAATAATGGTAAAAAGCTTTGGTTTATTTTTTGGTTCTGTTGTTCGAACAAACTGGATCCTCTTACATCACTTTCTACAATCAACGGTCCAAATTGTTCTACATCCAAGACCCACATAGCTTGCGCTAAACCGAGTTCCTCTTTCCAAACAACATCTTTTACTTGTTTAATACTTTTCCCATAGATAGCTCCTGCGCCATAACCAATAGTTGATAGATAAATTGTTCCATTGGGAACGAAATATCGCCTATATGATTCTGCTGTCAAACCCGATTTACCAACCACTGCCTTAACATTAAACTGTGGAAGAAAACGATCCATATACTTTGTAAATCTGAAACTTGCAGTAGCGGTAACTGAAGAAATGTTGTACGTACCATTATCCTCACGAATAGCTGGAGAACAATGAAATGTAACATTACTCATAGATGCTATAGAATAAGGCAATTCTATATTTTTATCGAAAAGTTGGTTATAAACCCCTTCCCTTCCGGTATAAATGATACCACTTAAGAATACAACATCTCCAACTTCTAGCTCAAACAAATCCTCATTCCGTAATGGAATAGATAAATAATGTTCTTTCATAGCGACTCCTTCCCTACAATTATTTATTCAACTGATGTTCTGCGATAATAGGAGGTAAACCATTGTGGATCATCTCGAAATTTGATACTTCCGTCGGGAAATAAGCGGGCAGTACATCGACGTTGTGCTAGGCAAAAGTGGTGTATTGCAATTGGCATACCTCCGGTATGGGCATACGCTGTTTCTAAATGCACATCCATGACTGATTGGGTTCCCTTAAACCCCATTATGCCAAACCCACTACTATTTCCTAGCTCTTTCAATTCAAATTCCAAATCGGCTAAAGCTGTGTCAGGGTGACTATCCCCTACAATGCGTAAACACGCAGCTTCTTTTGCCAAGCGCACACACACATCTTTAGTTCCACCTAATCCAATTCCAATGGTTACTGGTTGGCAAGACATTCCTCGACGGAAAAACTCACCAATTACATCAAGATAAAATTTCTTAATTCCTTGAATTCCATCCGAAGGGAAAAGCATACGATAATCAGATCCAAATAAGCCTCCCTTATGTACAGTTGTGATATCAATCCAATCAACATTAGGTTCAAAGGTATAATCCACGGTTGGAGCATGCGAGCCCACGTTGTTGTTATAGTCCTTTCTAGTAAGCGGATCGACTCTATTGGGGCGCAAGGGAATACTGTGTGTTGAGTACTCCGTAGCTCGTCTTAATTCCCGCTCGAAAGCTACAAACCCACCCTCAAGTTGTGCTTCATTCCCTATTTTCACATAAAATCGAGGCAACCCAGTATCGGAGCACATCGGACGTTTTTCACGTTGAGCAATGTCATAGTTTAGTTTCATTTGTTCCAACACATACCTAGGCAAAGTTTCTTGCTCCTCATTTGCCATTGCATGCATTGCTTGTTTAACATCATTTGGTATTTTTGTAGCAGCTTGTAAATGAAGCTCTACTGCTGTTCGATATACCTGTTCTGTAGTAATCATGATTATTTATTCCTCCATTTACACCAACAGTTGACCGTGGGATAAACTAATAAACAAGAAACTGATAGTCCCCAACACAAAAGCTGCTCCCAATCCAATAAAAAATGGCTTATATCCCAGCTTAACCAAGTTCTTAATATCTGTATTCAATCCAACTCCTGCTATTGCGATTGCTATTGCATAGCCAGAAACCGAAGCAATACTTTTATGGACAAAGCCCCAATACCGAATATTTAAAAACAGCGCATCACCTACACTTCTGAATAGTCCCATCACTAGGTAACCAAACACAAAAAATGGCAATCCTGATTTAATTGACACGTTTTTTACTCTTACTTCAATACTTTTTTCACGGTTATGTAAAAAGCCTAGTATTGGAATTACCGCAATCATGAATGTGTTACGTACTAACTTAGTAGTGACAGCTATCTCTGATCCACTAACCCCTTGTGCTGTAATGTGTCCCCACAGGTTGTCATAAATTAATCCTGCTGCTGTCACTTGAGAGGTATCGTGAATACTCGTTCCAAGAAAAAACCCTGCTTGGACAATATCAAAATGAAACACCAACTCTACTAAGTAAGGGTATAGCATAGTAGCTAGTAATCCAAAGAGAGTAATAGTCGCAACTGCATAAGCAGTTTCATCTTCACTAGCTCCAATACAAGGGGATGTAGCAACGATAGCACTAACACCACAAATACTAGTTCCAGCTGCAATCAATGTTCCCAATCTTGGAGACACTCCAAGTAGTTTCGTTAACAAGTAAACTATAAGTAGAGCACTAGAAATACATACAACCACAATCCCCACTGCAGTAAATCCTATTCTTGCAATTTCAACGATGCTTAATTTGATACCCATAATAATAATACCAAAACGAAGTACCTTTTTAATACAAAAGCTAATTCCTTGAAAAAAAATAGGGGGAAGTTTCATTATGTTACGAACCAATAGACCAAATATAATTGTCAATAGTAGAGGACTAATCGGATTAGTATCAATTGGTAAAACTTTGCCTATTGCCTGAGATACTCCGTATCCAAGAAACATTACAATTAGTGCTAGTAGGATACCAGGAGCTAATTGCCTAATCTTCATATGCATTTTGCCATGAAATTTTTTCAACATCTAATCCTCCAAATAATCTTTGAAACCATGTATCATGGCATTTTGTCTATTGTTGCTGATAAAAGCTCCTCACATAATCGTATGGAGCTTTTATCATTCCTTACGGAATTGCAACTTTTCAACGACCTACATTATATTTATCATGTGACACTTATTTTGAAATATTGTTTAGATAACCTTCCAACTTAGATTGAGCATCAGCTAAGTTCTTCTTCCTGAGCAGTTGTCTTTTACTTGCTTCACTAAATTTAATTTCACGCTCTTCTAGCATTCTCACCATTTCCTTTGGAGCAACTCCTCCGTAGGAGTCGTGTGAATTGATGAAATGCTCAGGACTTAAGGCGATCCTAACCTCTTCATCTGAAATATTTAAGGATTTATTTAGCACCTCTTGAGCAGCTTGGTTCACAATTTCTGCAGGAACATTATTACCTTTAATTCCATTTTCAGAACATTTTCTTACAACTGTTCCAACAATATGGTGGGCTTGTCTATATGATATTCCTTCTTTCCTAACAAGTATATTTGCAAACTCCGATGCTGATGAAAATCCTTCACTTGCTAACTGCTCCATTTTTTCGCTTTTTGGAGAAATAAATAATAAAAATCCTTCTAGTATTTTTAAATCTTTTTTAAGGATAACTAAAGCTTCAAGGGTAGGAATTCTAGCTTGCAACACAGCAAGCATATCTGCAAAAGGTTCATTTTTTGTCATTATTACTGTTTCTTGCATTCTCCCAATAATTGTTGCTGAATTCATCCGAATCCTTTCTACTTGTGCACCAGAATTTTTTTTCTGTGGCATCATACTAGAAGTATCACTAAAAGATTCTGGAACATTTATCATATCAATCTCCTCACTACACCAATAATGTAAGTCAAGAGATACTCTATTAACAGGAAGTGTGATATTGATCATTGCTGAAAAAAGACTTATACAATAATCAATTGTAGAAACACAATCATTTGTGTTTTCAAGCACATCATAAAATCCTAGAAAATCAGAAACTAATTGCCTATCTATAGGCCAGCTAGTACCTGATAATGCGCCACATCCTAAAGTACACATGTTAGTCTTACTATAAGCACTTTCAAGTTCTTCTAAGGCCCTGAACAGTGAATCGTAAACTGACAATAAGTAATGACCAAAAGTAGTAATCTGAGCTTGGAAAATATGAGTATATCCTGGCATAATTGTTTCTTGGTATTTCCCAGAAAGATAATGCAATGTCTTTAATAGTTCCAGTAATGTGTCAAATAGACCGATACATGAATTTCTAATTTTTAAACGTGCAATTGGCTCTGGTAATGTTTTTCCAATATTTATATTTCCAGCAAGATCTGCACCTAACTTTTTAGTCAATATTTTTTCTAGAGACCATGTTGAGAAACTATCTGTGGAAGTAAAAAAAGGTGCTTCCTCTGCGTCTAGTTCCTGCTCTAGTTCAGCAATTGCATCTAGAATAATCTTACCCTGTTGTTTTTTAACAATACCTTCCTCAATAAGCATAGCCAGCCAAGCTTTTTCGCTTATGTTACGCTCTTTAGAAAGATCTTTTATACTTCTCAAATCTTCCTCTAATTCTTTTTCTGCAACCATTATCTTGTCAGAAAAATATTCAAGAATCCTTTTTGACTTGTCCCGGATAGCTGCATTTGCCATTCTACTCTCTCCTTAAAATATTCGTTTTTTTGTTACTTATAAATAAAGCATTTAATCCAATGCCCTTTCTCAACTTCCACCATTGGTGGTACAGCTTTATCACAAATACCCATTCTATATTTGCATCTTGGGTGGAAGTGACATCCACTTGGTGGGTTCACTGAACTAGGAGCTTCTCCTTTGATTACAAATTTTTGTTCATTTGTGGGCTGCAACGAAGGGGTGGAAAATATTAAGCCCTGCGTATACGGATGCATATAATTTTTATCTAGCTTTTCAATAGGAACTAACTCTACTATTCGTCCCAAATACATCACAGCAATACGATCACTCATATATTGAACAACATTAAAATCATGTGCTATAAATAAGTAGGTTAGATTATGCTTTGTTTGCAGCTCAGATAATAGATTTAAAATTTGGGCTTGAATTGAAACGTCTAAAGCTGATACTGCCTCATCACAAACAACAAATTCGGGATCTAGTGCAAGAGCTCTAGCAATTCCAATTCTTTGTCGTTGTCCACCTGAAAACTCGTGAGGATATCTCCGGTAATAATCAGGACTTAATTCAACCTGTTCAAGTAATTTGCAAACTAGCTTATCTACCTCTTTTTTTGATAGATTTTTATTGTGTATCCTAAATGGTTCACTAAGAATTGTACCAACTGTATTTCTTGGGTTCAAAGATGCAAATGGGTCTTGGAAAATCATTTGCATATGTGACCGCAATTTTCTAACTTCTTTTGCTTTTAATTTGAGAATATTTTTACCGTGAAAGTTGACAGTTCCAGAACTTTCTTTTTCTAAACACAATAATATTTGCCCTAGCGTTGATTTTCCACATCCACTTTCACCAACTAATCCAAGTATTTCTCCTTTGTTTATATTTAAATCAAGATTATCTATCGCCTTAACTGTCATCTTTGACTTGATAAATATACTAGAGTTAACTTCAAAGTTTTTTGATAAACTATTAATACTAATTATTGGTGTATTATTCATTGTCCCATCCTTGGTACTTCCAGCATCGAACATAATGGGTGCCTTCATATTTTATTAAATCAGGTTCTTTTTTATTACATAAACCAGGAACTGCATATTGGCACCTGTTATTAATGGCACACCCATTTGGCATATTAATTAGACTAGGAACTGTACCTGGAATTGAAATTAATTTGTTATATTTTCTATGTGTTCCCCTTTTAGGGATTGAGCCTAATAATCCTCTTGTATAAGGATGAAGAGGGTTGTTAAATATATCAGAAACTTTACCAGTTTCCATAACCTTTCCTAAATACATGATCATTAACCTATCAGCATTTTCAGAAATAATGCCCAAGTCGTGAGAAATTAGCATTACAGCTGTTTTATCAATCTCTTTCATCTTTTGAATAATGCTTAATATTTGTGCTTGGATAGTAACATCCAAAGCTGTTGTTGGCTCATCAGCAATTAAAATTTCTGGTTTACAAGAAAAAGCCATTGCAATCATTACCCTTTGGCACATTCCTCCAGAAAGTTGATATGGATAAGATTTCATACGAATTTCTGGAGAAGTGATTCCTACTAATGAAAGAAGTTCTAATGTTCTTTTTAATGCAATTTTATACCCAACTTTTTGATGTAACATTATTGCTTCAGCTATTTGATCTCCAACTTTATAGACAGGGTTTAGTGCTGTTGTTGGCTCTTGAAAAATCATAGATATTTTTTTACCTCGAATTTTTCTAAGCTCATCATTATTCAGCTGTAAAAGATCCTTTCCATCAAATAAAATTTGCCCAGACTCAATAACCCCAGGAGAATTGATAAGCCCCAGAATTGAAAGAGCACTAACACTTTTGCCACACCCAGACTCCCCAACTAAACCGAGAACCTCACCACGATGTAAAACTAAATCTAACCCATTAACAGCTGTCACTTTTCCATAGGGAGTACTAAAACTTGTTTTCAATTTATTTACTTTTAGACACACTTCACTCATTGTTTTCTCTTTTTAAAGTTTTTTTAACACTTAATCCTCTTATTGAGTCATTCTCACATCTAAGACATCTCTCAACCCATCCCCAACAAAATTGAAAGCTAATACTAATAAAAAAATAGCAGCTCCAGGGAATAGGGAAACCCAAGGGGCAACTCCTAAATAAATATATCCGTCGCGCAACATATTCCCCCATGCTGCTCTTGGAGGAATGACCCCAATTCCTAGAAAGCTTAATCCAGCTTCAGCAATTACTGCTTGAGCTGCCATCAATGACGAATACACAATCACTGGTGTTATAGAATTTGGTAGAACATGCCAAAATATTAATCTACTAGTTTTAGTTCCCAAAGATTTTATAGCCTTTATATATACTTCTTCTCTCACAATAAGAACTTGAGAGTAAATGACTCTGGCAAAACCAGGTATAAATGTTATTCCAATTGCAATTATTATATTCTTAATTCCTGGCCCTATACTTGCGGCAATTCCTAATGCTAATATTATTGAGGGAAAAGACCATAAAGCATCCATAAACCTCATAATTACTATGCCAATAGAGCCTTTAAAATAACCCGCAATAACCCCTAAGAAACTTCCAACTACTAAAGAAAATCCTACAGACCCCAACCCAACTATTAGTGAAGCAGAGCACCCATGAATTATCCTACTAAAAACATCACGTCCCAAAGAATCGGTGCCAAAGAAATTAGTTTTACTAGGTGGTTGTAAAGACATTTTTAAATTAACCTGGTTAGGAGGGTGTGGAGAGATTACTGGAGCAAAAATTGAAATTAAAAGAAATAAAAGAATTATTATTCCGCCAATTAAATTAAATTTATTTCTTAAAAATCTTTTAAGGGAACGGTTTGAATCTGCTGAAGTTTTTTTATCATTATCCATTAGATTTATTCCTTATTTAAATCGAATTCTAGGATCAAGAATGGCGTACAATACATCCACGATAAAGTTTATGAGTAGAACTGTAATTGCAACAATCATTATTCCACTTTGCACCACCACATAATCTCTTTGTGAAACAGCAGTTGCAATTAAACTTCCCATCCCAGGCAGATGAAATATTGTCTCTGTTATAACAGCACCACCAAATAATCTTCCGGTCTGTAACCCTATTACAGTAACAACAGGTATAAGTGAATTTTTTAACGCATGTGATCGTATAATTTTAATATCCTTTAGCCCTTTTGCTTTGGCAGTTCGGATATAATCACTTCTGAGTACTTCTAATAAAGCTGATCGAGTTTGTCGTAATACTACTGCAGTAAACCGTGTTCCTATAGTGAGAGCAGGCAATATCATTGTGCTCATCCATCCAAAGAAACTTTGTTTAATTGGTATCAGTCCAGAGGGAGCGAACCAACCAAGCTTTAGTGAAAAAAATAAAATCAACAATAAGCCTAACCAAAAATTTGGCAACGACATTCCTAACGATGTTATTGCCCGAAGAACCATGTCAGTAAAAGAATTATTCTTTTTAGCTGCAATAATACCTAGAGGAATTCCAATGCTTACTGCTAAAACCATCCCACATAAAGTCAATTGCATTGTGATGGGAAATCTTATTGAAACCAGCGTTGTTACTCGGTGGTTAGTGGTCATAGATCGACCAAAATCCCCTTTAAGCATATTGCCTACCCATTTAACATACCTTACAAAAACTGGTTCATTTAACCCCAACTGTTCTCGCACAATCATTAGTTGTTCTTCGCTTGCATCTGCCCCAACAACTGCCGTAGCAGCATCACCAGGAATGATAATAATAAGTGAATAAACAACAATACTTACAAAAAATAAAACTAAGATCATTTGGAATATTCGCTGACCTAAAAATTTTATCATTAAGACTCCCCTAAATAATTTCCTGAGTACATACACATACTTGGAACTTGTTTACACTTTAATAATCTGCCAAGGGTAATACAAATTATTCCTTGGCAAATCTAAAATATTATTTATCTACTAATCCAAACCTCGTTCAGACGATATGAGCCTTCAAAACTAAACTCTAAATTATGAACTTTTGTATGTCTTGCATCATAATGCTCTCTAGTAAAGAGGAAAGTTTGCCCAGCATCATCAAGGCATACTTTTTGTAACTCTTTTAATAGTATAGACTGAGTGTTTAGATCATTTGTGACTGATAGAGTGTCAAGAAGTTTATCAAACTCTTTATTATTCCAAGCTGCCCGGTTTACAGGCCCATCTGAACGTAATTGCTGAGACAAGAAAATGAAGTTTGAAGGTAATGGAATTGTTGATTGAGCTAATGCAATATCAAAATCTCCTGAAATTCCTCTGTCAACAAATGCTAAACGCTCTAATGATAAGATTTTTGTTTGAATTCCAATATCTTCTAAATACGACTGAATCGCTGGTGCTAAAGTGTTGTCAGGCTCACGAGCTATAATCATTAAGTCAGCTTTGAAACCTTTATCAAACCCTGCCTTGTTTAATAGTCCTACTGCTTTACTTGGGTCATAACTATAGGGATTGTACTGTGAATAAGCAGGATCTTCAGGCAAATACAAGAAGGGGTGAACAGCACCTTGCTTGGGTGTAAGTCTTTCAGCCATTAAATTACGATCAAAAGCATAATTAATTGCCTGCCTAACCAAAAGATTATTGTATGGAGCTTTGCGCATATTCAAATATAATCTAAATGTATCTGCAGTAATTGACTTAACTAAATCTAAATTTGGATATTTACTTACTACATCCATAGAATGAGAAGGAACACGCACTATAAGGTCAGCTGCTCCAGTTTGCAATTCAACTATTCTTACTGAATCGTCAGCTATAACTTTGAAAACTATTTTATCTAAATATGGTAAAGGTTGACCATCTTCGCCAATATCCCAATAATTCTCATTCTTAACTACAGTTAAACTTATTCCAGGAATCCATTCTACAAATTTAAATGGACCAGTGCCTGCAGGGTGTTCATTGTAGTCCCCTTTATATTTAGTCATTGCTGTTGGTGAAAGTATAAATCCTCCTCTGTAAATTAAGGCATCTAGAATTACTGCTGAGGGTTGTTTCATGTTAATACGTACTGTATAGTCATCAATCACTTCAATTGAATCTACATATGTGAAATATGTGTATGCCTGGGTAGCATCAGTTGGATCGAGTGACCTGTCCAGATTGAACTTTACAGCTGCTGCATTAAAGGGTGTTCCATCATGGAAAGTTACACCTTTTCGTAAAAATAAAGTTAACTGCTTTCCATCGCTTGAAAATTCCCATGATGTGGCTAATTCCGGGATATATGCTCCTGTTGATAAATCTTTTCTAAGAAGGCGATCGTATAGCAATGGATAAACATTACCCTCTCCACTATAAGCATTTCCGTTGGCAGGATCCAAGCTAGTAATTCTATTCATGATGCCCATTGTAAATGTGCCACCACGAGTTATCTTTTCAGAAAAGTCTTGTTCAACTTCCTTTTTTCCTGCTGAGTAGATTGTGACACTTGCAATAAGCAGTATGACGAGAACACAAAAAATCTTTTTCTTTGTTAAATTCATTTCTTTTCTCCTTTTTATAAAATAAAACAGTTTTAAATAGTTATCATCAATAACTATGATTTATTTACCCTTTACTCCCCCTCCTTAGTTAAATTATTAACAGCCTCCTTAAGTACACCTTCAGAACTTGCTAACCTATCTTTTCTATTCTTTTGATCAATAAACAAAGAGTTTAATTTTTCTTTTCTTATTTTTATCATTCGAAGCACTTCTTCTGGAGCAGGCCCCCCAACAAGATTTCTTCTAGCAACAAAAGCTTTTGGATCTAAACTGTTCTTTACATCTTCTTCAGATAAGTTAATTGGTTCTCCAGTAACTAAAATGGCTGCATCATCAACCATTTTGCTGGTAACATCTGTAGCTTTTAATTTATTTTTTATTGCAAAATTAATTACATTACCAACAATTGCATGTGCTTTTCTGTAAGGAATATTTCTACTTATATATATTTGATCTGATAGCTCACTTGCAGTACAGTAATTGTTTTCTGCTAATTCAAGCATTTTTTGTTTATCTATTTGCATCGTTCTAATAACTTCACCAATTAGTTTAATAACATCTTTTGAATGATCAATTGTTTGGAAAGTTGGATTCCAACTTAAATCTATCTCTTTTACATCGCCATAGTGCCCTTTCATTAATCGGGTGGATACGTTATGTGCTAGATTTATACAATGAGCACACTTAACTCTTCCACCCTCAATGACAGTGGTATTATACTTTTGTGGCATTAAACTACTGTATGATGAAAACTGTGGAGCGGTTAACATCATCCCAATATCGTATGAGCTCCACTCCATGAAATCTGACAATACCCTGCTCAGAGTAACAAAAATATCAACTATTGCGTTTGCAGAGTTAACCATGAAATCATTTGACCCTACACAAGCAAAAGTATTTTCTACTATTCCATTAAATCCTAAAAGATCAGCTACTCTATATCGATCTATTTTGAAACTAGTACCGGCTAATGCTCCACAACCCAATGTGCAGCGGTTAACGTTATCAAAAGCATCTTCCAAGAATTTTAGATCTTCTGATATTGGGTCATAAACACTCAATAGGTAGTGGCCATAAGTGGTAGCCTGAGCTGGTTGAGCATGTGTATATCCAGTAATAACTGTATCTGAATGCTCTTCCGAAGTAATTAGAATTTTTTCCAAAAATAGAAGAACCTCATCAATAATTTCTACCAATTTTTGTCTAAGAACTAGTCGTGCAATTGGTTCTGGACGGGTACGTGCTAAAGCTAAATGTCCTACATGTGTTTTTCCAATCTTATTTTCAAGATATTTTTCAACATGAACGTAAACATCTCCATACTCTGGAATAAATGGTCTTAAAACTTCAGGCCCCTCAATATTCAATTCATCAATTGCTTTGCAAATATGAATAGCACTATCAGTGGGCACAACACCACATTCAGCTAGCATCGTAATCCACGCTGAATGGGTCTTGAGCAGAGGATAAAAGAAATATTCAATGTGCTCTTCAAATAATGGTCCATAATGAGTCTCAACCCAAAGTGGATCAAAACCAACACTTACTCTAGGAGATATTGTTTCATGCTTTTCCATTTTTACCCCTTTCTACAACAACTTATATGTGGTAAGTTTACTATCTGAATCATTGCAAATAATCTATGCCTATATGCTTGTTTTAAATCTTAATTGAACTCTTTTGGGTTTAATAGGAAGTAAATTACCCAAATCATGTTCTAAAATTAATATTTAAGCTTTATCACAGCATGTTTAGAGGTTGTAATATTAAAATAATAGAAGTTTTTTTATAAAAATATTTTGAAAATTTTCAATAACTATTACGAATTCTTTGCTTTAGTGATGTTGTAAGTAATAAAATATTGTTAATTTAACCAAAGCGCATTCAAATTATCAGCACCGGGTGAAAAGTCTTCATCTTGTTTGACGAAATTTCTCCCGATGCTGACAAATTCCCTAAATAGGAATTATTCTTGAGGTTAAATAAGGTGATATTATGCAACTAAATTAAGTATAAATTATAGTTATTAAATTTTATAATATTATTTTTTAGCATTAGGATATAAGAGACGAACTTTTTCTATACTCAGTTGGTGTTACCCCAGTTAATTGCTTAAAAATTTTGGAGAAGTAACTATCATTTTCGATTCCCACAACTGTTGCAATATCAGTAATTGTTAGCCTTGTAAATTTTAGCAAATCTTGAGCTCGATTTACCCTAATCATATTCACGTAGGTTGAAAAATTTTTTTTCATTACTTTATTAAATAATTGACATAAATACTGGGGAGAAATTCCTAATCTCTTCGCAATCTCTTTTTGGGTTGGAATCTTTTCACTTTTATTTATAATCTCTAGTGTATCTTTGATTAGAGCGTTTTGTTTTATTAGTACATCTCTTTCGATTAAAAGATCATCAATCCCTTGTGCTAAATATAAAAGAGAAAAATTAAGTAGTTCCCCTAATATTAATATTTCTTTTTCATCAAAATATGGAAGTTCCTTAATTATCTTAAATAAACTATCTTTATTTGTTCCACGACTTTTTACTTTATCATAAACTTCTTTACAAGATTTATTTTTATCATTGTATTTTAGAATTGGACCACAAAATATCGTCCCAATAAACTTTTCATGAACTCTCAAGGGTAATATTAGTTCAATTACTCCATGTGGACATTCATCAATGAATGGCTGTAGAGATTTTTCCGCTTTCCCCATGCGAACAATTTGGTCGTAACCATCGCATCCCTTTTTATATGGAGAGGACTTAATAAGAGCACATAGCTGGTTGCTATGTCCAATTCTTCTTAGAAAAAGTTCTTCTTTATATGATGATTCGTTTGCCAATGGTCCCTTTAGTAAAATACAGACATTCAGTTTATTCAAACTTTCAAAATTTGCAAGTAAATCTTGCATACTATTTAAAGAGCAAGATGAAATATCGCCAATAGAATCCGAGAATCTAGTATAATAGTTTTCTAATCCGTGATTCATAAAACCCTAACTGGTCCAATAACCCCTGAGTAAACATAAGAAGATAGGACTACTAATTGTTTTTTTGGAATTACCCTTTATTAGTATCTTATCAAAATTCGATGTAAGTCAATATTTTTTTATCCCTCAGATCCAAAATAGATGCACAAAAAATATGTTTCCCTTCGTATTATATGCTGGTAACCACTCACAAAGTTTTTATTATTCCACTAAAAAATAATATCAGATTGCTGAAAGAAGAGATAGTAGGCAACTTTTCAAAAGATTGCTTAACATAAGTATAAAAATACGTTCTCCATTTAAAAAATTAAACTTTGAATAGAAAAAGTTGAAAGGAAAGCTAATAAATTCTGTGAAGATCGTGATTGCCGCTCTGTTTTACACGATTCTTTAGATACCTTAGTGCTATAAAATATTCGCGTAATGGTCACAATTAATTAACATTCTATTAAAAACTTTAGATTGAAGATAGATTTAGAGTTATTTCCCATCAATTCAAATAGATATTCTCCAACTGAGAGCCCATTATCTCTAGCACCATTTATGACAGACCTTACCTTCCCCTTTAAAATATTTCTAAAAGTTGCCCTTCCTTCACTATTAGGAAGTGCAACATAAATATTTTCAAGATTTAAATATTGTATTAAATAGGGGCTATGACTGGTAATAATAAGTTTGCTTTCTCCCAAATATTCATAAATAATTTCTAATGTTTTCTTGAGGAGGTTTGGATGAATACTGGTCTCTAACTCCTCTATAGCAATTAAATTACTAGAAGAACCACTAATAAATATAGTGGCTAAAATCCAAAATAACCTTTTGGTTCCTGCCGACAGCATAGTTATTTCAATAGGTTGATTTATATATTTACTTACTACAAATATTTTATATATTTCACTTTTCAGTTTAAACGGAACGCTTTCATTAGAGTCTCCTGTTTGCTTACTAAGTGAGTAAGTATTTATCATATATTTGTCTAAATTAAGATCAGTTTTTACTACATGAAAATCTGAAATATCATCAAAGAGTGTGAGTACAGACTCTTTGAATAATTCAAACTGTTTTGGTTCGTTTTTCTCTAAATGATAAAGAGATTTTGGGATATCATTATCTGCTTGTGTCATTAAATCTTCACTATCAAACTCCAAAAGAGTTTGCTTGTAAGATTTTTCCATGTCCAATAGGGAGCATGTTTTAAAAGAAAACTCTCTTATAACTCTCAATGCTTCTAAATAATCTAAATCATCAACTGAAGACAAATTATCTAAAGCCAATTGGTAATCACTCAAATTAATATTTCTAAAGGCATTGGTAGTTTTACTTTTTCTATACTTACCTTCTCCTCTTTTTAAGTAGCCCGTGTATTTAGTACTCTCACTTTCTCTTAAGTCTAACCATTCATCTACTAACCTTTGCCCTGAATCATCATCTCTTTTCCATTTAAATGAAAAACCATATCTAACAAATTGATATTCTTTTAACTTAGGCTCGTGTAATTCAATTTCAAAAAAGAAAGGATCATTATCTAAGATGGGATTCAAAGGTATATATCGTGGCAACCCCATCATTCTCTTTCTCTCAAACTCCCCTCTTTTAAGATAGTCCAAGCCAAAATCAACACCCATTAAAAAATTAGTTTTCCCATAGTTATTTAAAGAAACTAAGGCAGTGATTTTTTTTATTTCGACCTTTGTCTTTTCTATATTTTTAAACCCGCCGATAGTAATACTTCTGACTTCCATCCTAATAACTCCCCTTGCTCGTTTTACACCTTTTAGTTTATAATAATACTGATTTAAGCTTATTACAACCTTAATCTTTCTAATGTAGTACTTTTTGGTATGTTATAAATAAACACACATTAGCTAGTTTCACTACAAAACTAAATAACTAATATGTGAAAATGATTATCCGTTTAACTTTTAGCCCATTCTAAAGTACTATTTACTTGCTGGTTGTTTAGAATTGGTACCAAGGAGTATTAGCGTGGATAAGAGTTTTAGTGAATTAGTAGCTAAGCAAAGAGAATATTTTAAAAAGGGTAAGAGTCTATCTATAGAGTTTAGAAGGGATGCTTTAAAGAAACTTCTCAATGTGGTTGAAAAAAATGAGGATATTATATTAGAAGCTTTGAAAGCAGATCTTAATAAACACGCTACTGAAGCTTATATTAGTGAAATATCTTTAGTAAAAGGGGAAATTAAATTTGCCCTTAAGAACTTAAGGAAGTGGACTAAAGTTAAGAGAGTTAAAACTCCTATAATCCACTGGCCCTCTAAAAGTTATCTTTACAGTGAACCTTATGGAGTTGTTTTAATAATGGCTCCTTGGAACTACCCTTTCCAACTCTCTTTCTCTCCTTTAGTAGGAGCCATTGCTGCAGGAAACTGTGCAATTGTTAAACCATCAGAATTTGCTAAAGAAACTAGCAATGTTGTTAATCAAATTATCTCTTCTACTTTTGATAATAACTACATAGCTGTAGTTGAAGGAGATCATGAGGTTTCTTCTAACTTATTGAACCAGAGATTTGATTACATCTTTTTTACTGGGAGCAGTAACGTTGGTAAAATTGTCCTAGAACATGCCTCTAAACATTTGACTCCAGTGACGTTAGAACTTGGTGGAAAAAGCCCTGCTATAGTTACTTCCAGTGCTAATCTTAAATTGGCTGCTAAAAGGATTTTGTTTAGTAAGTTTTTAAATGCAGGTCAAACTTGTATAGCTACCGATTACATTTTAGTTGATAAAAAAGTTAAAGATTCATTAGTTGCTAATTTATACTTAGAGCAGCAAAAAGCTTTTCCCAATGATGACTTTACCGACTTTCCAAAAATCATTAATGAGAAGCACTTTAAGCGCTTACAATCTTTTAATTTTTCTTTAGAAC
>JBBAEC010000044.1:0-23109 GCA_041656135.1 Balneolaceae bacterium
ACCGAGCTTACCAAAGAAACTTTTACCGGCAAAGAATTAGATGAGGAAACCGGAATGTATTACTTCGGAGCCCGGTATTATGATGCCGCTTTGGGAAGATGGAGTGTGACGGATCCGGCCGGGCAGTATCCGACTCCTTATGGTTATGCGGGCAATAGTCCTATTATGAACGTAGACAGAGATGGGAGAATTGCTTGGTTTGCGCCCTTAATTATAGGAGCAGCTGTTGGAGGCGGTTCCGGCTATTTTGTCGGAAAATCTCACGGTGCTAAAGGTTGGGATTTAGCAGGTTATATTGCTGGAGGAGCTGCCATTGGTGCGGTTTCAGCAGGAATAGGTTCAGCAGTTTCAGGTTTTGTCGCAGCCTCAACGGGATTAAGTGGTTTTGCAGGCGGAACGGTTTCAGGAGCGGCAGGTGGCGCAGCAGGCGGCTTTGTAAGCGGCGCTGGATTTGCTGGTATGTCTGGGCAGAACCCGTTAAGAGGGGGCGTTTACGGGGCCATAGGTGGAGGAATAACAGGCGGAATTTTTGGTGGAATAAACAGAGGAATTGAGGCTCGAATGAACAATGCGAATTTCTGGAATGGAAAGGTTGATATTTCTGGAATGATGGCTTATGAATATGTAGTAGATCAAACTACAGGAAGTATCAATAAAATATCCGATTTGGGAGGAGCTGGAACACATTACTATCATTTTGGAGGTTGGACAGATGGGGGAACTGCTTTTTTGGGGGGCGGAGGTACTATTGTAGCAGATGGAATAAATACCATAAACATGTTTAGGTTTATGCAGACAGCATCTTCAACTATCTCAGCATTCAGTATTCCAGCGTCAGGGGCTATGGGATATTTTCTCGAACCTAAAGGACCCTCCACATCCACAGCAAATTTAAATCGACGAATCCCAACAGGTACCTATAACGTAATAGATCATAGTGGAACGAATTTTAAGGATGTATATAAGTTATATAATAAAAATGTGTCGCAAAGTAGAAGTATATTGATTCACAGTGGTAATTTTCCTAAGAATACTCAAGGATGTCTGCTTCCGGGATCTTCTTGCAGCACTGATTTTGTTGGTAATAGTAAAAATACCCTCGGTATCATAAACGCTTTTATTAAGTCAAAAGGAGTGCATAAAGTTACCATTAATATTTATGAGGTCTTCAAATGATAATGTTTAAACTTTTAATTATGTTTACTTTCATTTGGTCTAATTACTGCCATTCAGATGAGGCGGGTAAGAGTGGTTTGGATGTAACAGAACATGAAACTCTTCTTCTAAACCCTAATGTAGAGGAAGAAAATATTTTATCGCTCAGTCAGGATACGCTTACCTTGGAAAAGCGGGCTGAATTGTTAAAGGAGATTTTTGAAAAGCATACAAAAGCAGCCTCTTCTGAAAGAAAACGTCTACTAGAAGAAGCTTTTTTCGAAGTATTTCCTTCCGATTTCGAAACATTGGTTGCTCTTTATGGCAGGGATGAAGAGAAGGGTCAAGGAGATTTTCTTTATTCTGATGCAGTTGATCATATCATGGGTTTATATAATAATATAAACTCTATAGATGACTCTGTCTATTCTCATAAGCTTATAAAAATAGCAATGGGGGGGGATTGGGACGCTGACGCGGTTAGCTATTTTCAACATGGGTTAGCTATTAAAGTAAAAGAGAATCCTGTTTTATTTATAGAATTGCTGAAATCCTATCCTAAAAAAGAACAAAAAAGCTTCTGGCATTTTTTCTTTGATGGGCCGCACCCGCAAGAGGATGTTCCTGTGGAACTTGAACTAATTAAAGTAATAGATTCCGAGTCCTTTAATATCATCCAAGAAGCATTGAATGATGTACAGGAAGAATGGAAAGAACACTGAGAAGGAGAATACTAATTTTGTACCCATAGTTACAGCTGGATGGTAATTTTATGCTAGAGTACAATTTCCATGTGATTTTTGTACATATAGAATATTATATAGTAAAAGTATGACCTGTATTAATTGATCTTATCGTAATATTTGTAATTACTCTTCTTCAAAACCCTCATATAGAAACAAAATGGAAAATATTTGTAAATATGTAGATTAGTATGGCTATATATAATCAATAATTAATACTATAAGTCAAAAATTATTTCTCTATATAATGAACAAACAATTCTCTGGTTCCGTAATAACCCAAGTAGATCAAATCATACAAATGGCGATTGAAGAGGGGGCGAGTGATATACATTTAGAACCCTTTGAAAAAAAGTATAGGCTTCGCTTTAGGATTGACGGTGTACTTCAGCACATCGCATCTCTCCAACCAAGCCAGAAAGACGCCATTACCTCTAGAATTAAGATAATGGCCGAACTTGATATCGCCGAAAAGAGAAGGCCTCAGGACGGAAGAATTAAAATTAGAACAAAGAAAGGTCAGGATATAGACCTTCGAGTGTCATCTCTTCCTACTCAATACGGAGAGAAAATGGTTCTGAGAATTCTTGATAAAGGAAGCCAGGAATTAAATCTAGAAGCTCTAGGGTTAACAGATAAAATGCTTGCCGATTTTAGAAAAGAGATTCATAATCCATACGGAATGATTTTAGTTACGGGGCCTACTGGTAGTGGCAAAACAACTACACTATATTCAGCCTTAAACGAATTAAATTCACCCGATGTAAATATTACAACGATAGAAGACCCCATTGAATATAACCTAGATGGTATCAATCAAACTCAGGTTCATGAAGAAATCGGGTTAAGCTTTGCACACATTCTCCGGTCCATTCTTCGCCAAGATCCGAATATTATTATGGTTGGGGAGATAAGGGATAAAGAGACGGCTGAAATCGCTATTCGTTCGGCGTTAACAGGTCATTTAGTTTTTTCGACACTACATACCAACGATGCTGCATCTGCTGTGTCAAGAATGGTAGAAATGGGAGTGGAGCCATTTTTGGTTGCCTCTTCTGTAAGGTTAGTATTAGCACAGCGATTAGTTCGAAAGATTTGTCCCAGTTGTAAAGAAATATGCAAACCAGATTCTCATTTAGTAGAAGAATTAGGTATAGATGGAAATACAGCTTTCTACCGAGGCAAAGGATGTGAAAAGTGTAACGAAAGCGGTTATAAAGGCCGAACTGCTTTATTAGAGCTTATGGTGCTAAACAATAAACTATCGGAGAGTTTAATTAAGAACCCTAATGCGGGGCAATTAAAAGCGGAAGCTATTACCTTTGGAATGAATACGCTCAGAGAAGCAGGTATCCAAAAGATTATGCAAGGCGAAACAACGATAGAAGAGGTTTATAGAGAGACAACACTCTAAAATGATAGATGTAACTTCAATAAAAATTCTCTATTCTCGATAGTCGCTAACTGGAATATAATGTATCGCATGAAATTATTTCAAGGAATATTAATTTTAACGCTGTTTTTGTGTGCCTATAGTGAGCCGATTCTCGCTCAAAATAAAGTTGAGGTAGACTCTACACGCCAAGATACAGTAACGCAATATTCAGCGTATCTAGCCTCAATAATAGATACTCACAAGGTTCATCTCTCCTTAGAAAAGTTACCAAATAATGTATTGCAACAGGTCGAAAGCCTAAATATAAATCGTGTAAATGCGGGTGATTTTTTAAGAGCTCTTGGGTTGCAGTATGATGTAAACATAGTTGTTTCCAGTAAGATTAAAAAAGAAGTCACTCTACGATTCTCACAAATACCTGTAATTGAAGTTATGATTTTTGTGGCTCAAGAATACGATATGCAGCTCGAGCAGACTGGAAGTGTGTTCAAGGTACGAGATTATATCGCAAAGGAGATAGCTCCCCAGGTAGCAGAACCAATTATTGAGTTTGAGAACAACCTATTAACCTTAGATATCAAAGACCTTCCACTTGATGAATTCGTGCGAACAATTTCTCAGAAAACGGGAGCAAATATTGTTATCCGGAATGGAGTTAAAGGTACAATTAGTGGCTTTTTACAACAGATTTCTTTTGATGATGGACTTAATACTATTTTTATTAATAATGGCTACTCGTTACGGAATAGTAATGGAGTGCTTGTTGTAGATCGTATAGGGTTTCGAGGTAATCAAAGTGAAGGGGAACAACGGAATACTTTTTGGGTAGCTGTTGAGGATGGGCAAATTACCATGGATGTTGTGGATGCAAATATTACAGATTTAATTAGAGAAATTGGGTATCAAACAGATGTAAATATGATTACCTACGGCCTCCCGACAAATAATATTACGGCGAAGATTAAAGGTTTAACGATCGAGCAAACACTTACATTTTTATTCAGAGGTACTTCATTTACATACCGAAAAGAAGGAGATATTTTTATTATAGGAGACAAGGCTACCAGTGGTATTGCTTCTACTAGATTGATTCGGTTACAACATATTCGATCTGATGTTGTCATGGAATTAATTCCAGCAAATCTAAAATCCAAAGCCACTATTCAAATAGTTAAAGAGCAAAATGGTTTGATGATTATTGGAACCAATGATATCATTCTAGAATTAGAGAATTATATCAGAGAAATTGACCACCCTACTCCGCAAATTATGATTGAAGCCTTAGTGGTTGATGTTCAAACTTCTGATATGTATCAACTAGGTGTTTCTTTAGCTCAAGGTGGCGCACCAGATAGCAGTAGTTTTAATCCCTTCTCAATGCTTTTTGGGCAGGGTCAGAAGCAAAATGGTGGGTTAAATATTCAGGGCACAGGAACCGATGTAAATAATGCATTTGCAACAGGTGGTAATCTTTTTGGTGTAGCAAATCTAGGTAAGTTACCAAGTGACTTCTTTTTTAGAATACAAGCGTTAGATCAAGAAGGCATTGTAAATATTAGGTCACGGCCCCAAATATCTACGCTTAATGGCTATAAAGCAAGCATTGAAATAGGAACTACGCAATACTATTTACTAACATCTACCACTCCTTTACAATCTCCCAATAATATTGTTACCCAAGAATCTCAACGGTTTGAAAAGATAGAAGCCAATGTACTTCTTGAAATAACACCCTGGGTAAGTGCCTCTGGTGAAGTTACAGCAGAAATACATCCTGAGTTTAATACACCCGTTGGAGGGCTGAATCCTGATATTCCGCCAACGATTAATAGTCGGATTCTAGATTCCACTGTTAGGCTAAGAGATGGCGAAACTATTATTTTAGGTGGTCTTATTCAAGAGTCAGAATCTGAGAGTATTAATAAAGTACCTATTCTTGGGAGTATACCATTACTTGGTAGGTTATTTAGGAACAAGAGTACAACTATGGCTAAATCTGAATTAGTAATCTTTATAACCCCACATGTATTTTATGGTGATGAGAGTGATAATGAGCGCTGGAAACGTCTAAGAAATGATTTAGATCTTAGTATTGATAAGTGAGTTTTATGAATCTTCCTTTTATCGAACATAGGGTTGTTAGCATTGAATTAACTCAGAATAAGTTAAAATGGGTTGAAATTAGTAAGATTGGGTCTATTATAAAACTAATAGGAAGTGGTGAAGATGTATGGCAACCAGATATTCATGAAAATATTGATGCACTTGAGCAATTAAAAGATCAAATTCAAGCAGATGTATATAAGGTGAGTGTAACCTGTTCAGAGTCCGTTTTAGGGGTGTATTCAGAAGAGGCTCCTTATTTTGAAGAGGAAGAAGCGCTTGAAGATTGGTTGCTGGAAAAAGAAAAGAAATTAATTAATGATTACTCAATACCTAGTCTCACTAAACGTCAACTTATAGAGATTGACGAAGACCTTAATAAAGTTATTTTTGTAACTGTAAAAGCTGATCTTATCCAAGAAATTGAAACAGTTTTTATAGAATCGGGGCTTCCAATTTCAACATTCTATACAGGAGTTGTAGAACTTGGATATTCACAGATTTTTGAGCCAGATCTAATAGAAGGGCTTCGTGGAGTTTTAAACATCCAACCGAATCAATCTTATCTTTCGGTATTTAAGGACGGACTGATCTATGATTTATTCTCTTTTACTGATCATCAAGAGGAGGATGTGGATTATGTTGTTCAACAATCAGATTCTTTCTTACATAGTATTGAAGTCCAAAGTCAAGCTAATGAGTTCAGTTCTAGTTTATTTATGAATAGAAAGGTGAGCTATTCTGAACAAAAAAGAAGCTGCTCTGAGATTCAACCACTTACATCAAATAAGAGCTTTGAAGAACTGCTCCCAGCTCACGCTATTGTTGTAGGGAGTGCTTTAAAATCTTTTTATCCTGACTTAGATTCCTTTGAATTTACAAGTACAAATAGCAAAGAACTAGCTATAGAAAAAGTTGATAAAGCATCGTTCTTAAAAGCAGGTGTGTTACTGTTAGTTCCAATTTTTTTGATTTTAATTTTAACCTATGCAGGAAATGCTATTCTTGATTATCGTCTTATAGAAAGTAACCAAGTGATGAGTAGTATTGAAGACAAGCTGGAATTAGTTAACACTGAGGGTGAGAGAGTACAAACCCTATTTAAGTCATACAAAGAAGTTAACGACGTTCTTGAGAAACGGCAAAACACGGCAAAGGCTTTTAGTGTTCTCAACAAGACGGTGCATAACGATTTAATATTCAACAATATAAAAATAGAGCCCTTTGAGAGTGGAAAAGCAAAGGTTACTTTGCAGGGAGTAGCAAAAAAAGAGACATCTATATCAGATTTTATGAGGCGTTTATCAAGTCATGAATGGGTTGAAGCGCCACAATTATTAAACTCAGAAACGAAAGGAGATGACAATTATAAGTATGAATTTAAGGTAGCTGTAATGGTGGAGATTCAATGAGCAGTTATCATAAATATGGCTGGAAAATAGCTAGTGGCACTGTTTTGTTAATTGCTATTGCACTAATCTATGTTGCTGTTCTACCTTATTTAAGTCTTAGTTTAGAGAAATATCAGGTGTTAAGGAGTCAACAACAAAGTATTGATTTTATTGTCGATTGGAAAAAAGAGCTAGCCAATCTTGAAGAAAAGAAGAAGGTGTTAGCATCGAGCCTTCAAAAAGTACAAGAGGGTGTACCCAGTGCGCAAGATTTTCCAAAAGTGATAGAGATGATTTTTAAAACAGGTCAAAACTCAGGGATTCTGATAGAACGTATTCAACCCAAAGCAGACGAAAAAGGAAAATTCAATAAGAAGACCCTTCAACTAGAAATTAAAGGCGATTACCATAAGATTGCTCATTTTGTTAATAAGTTAGAACAAGGTGCTTTTCAGATTAGAATAATTGGAATTGAGCTTGGAACATCAACTAAAGATGAATTGATTTCTGGAAAGATTAGTTTGGTAGTAACAACAATGATGGAGGCATAATGAAAGAATTCTTGGAGACACCGGTTGGTAAAATTATATTAGGTGTGATTGTTATGGCAGTTTGGGGGGTAAATATGGTGCAGTTTTCTGATGTATTTCAGAACTCCGAAAAAGTTACAGTTCAAACCAAAGAGGAAATTGATATTTCTACATTAGCTTTTATTGAAGAGACTCCATTTATATATAAAAGCGTTAGAAGAGATCCATTTAAGAATCCATTGGCTCGCGAAGTTGCGGTTACCAAGGTCTCAAGTCCAAAAGAACAAGTTCCACAACCCAGATTAATTTTGGCAGGTATTTTAGACGGAACCGCTATATTAAGAGGGGAAGGGGGGAGAATGTTCGTTGTAAAAGAGGAAGAAGAGTTTGATGGAATTTTGGTGAAAAGTATAACACCTGACTCAGTGATATTGTCATTTCAGAACAAAGAATTTGTAGTAAAAGTAACATCTAATTAGTAAGAGTATGGATAATTCTTGGCATAAAACGTTTATTAAAGAAGAAGATGGGTTCTCCCTAACAGAATTACTCATTGTTCTAGCAATCATTGGTATTCTAATTATGATTGCTGTTCCATTATATCAAAATGTAACTACTCGGGCAAAAACGACGGAGGCGAAAACACAGCTCAATTTCTTACATACCTTACAAAAAGTGTATCATCTAGAGAGAGATACTTATACCAAAGATTTTGGTGCACTTGGGTTTGAACAAGAGAAATTAATTACGGAGGGTGGGAAGGCTAGGTATGTGATCGAAATTGTGAAAGCTGAACCTCGTGAATATGTGGCAACGGCTACTTCAATTATAGATTTTAATGGGAATGGAATATTCAATAAATGGCAAGTGACTCAAGATGGAATTGTTGAACAGATTGTTCCAGACTAAATGTGTTTGCCTGGTTTAGAACTATCTCTAATACTTTTTATTGGCGGTATATGTTCTTATCTATCATTTTGGAGACCAGATTTACTCTCACCAAATATCTCTAGTACTAATTCCCGCCTAAAGAAATGGGTTGAAGCTCTTTTTTCACTATCTGTGATTACAGCACTCTATCTACTTTCTCCACCTGAACAATTATTAGATTGGGTAAACTATGGCGTATTTGTTTGGCTGTTATATATAGCCATCATCGACGCCCAGACAAAAATCATCCCAAATCGAGTTGTTTTATTGGGTCTACTTAGTTGGCTTCTTTTAATTCCAATTAATTTTGAGCTTAATCAGATATTGAGTGCAATCGGGGTGTTGGTAGGTAGTGTACTAATTAACTATGTGTCTGATTATTTGTTTCGCCAAAAGGGATTTGGATGGGGCGATGTTAAATTGTTTGTGGTATTAGCACTCTTTATGGGAACCCAAGTTTTTGCAATCTTATATATTGCCATTCTACTTGGAGGTTTATATGGGATAGCACTCAAGCTCAGCTCAAAATATAATAAAAATGAGCATCTTGCTTTTTCTCCGTTTATAATAATTGCTTATATGTTAGTTAGAACTTTAACGATATAGTGAACTCAGAAAGTTGATTAAGACTTAACGCTAGATATTGTTTCTAAGAAATAATTTTATTTTGTAACAATTAAGCAACATTCTACTCTTATTAGAAAAATTCATTTTATTTAATAGATATGGAAGTCAAAACAGAATTTCTTTGCACTTCTCTATAACGGAAATTAATTATTACAATAATGAAAAAATTGTTAATGCTTTCGTCAATTATGCTCTTTACTTTTGTAAGTATTGATGTTTATGCACAAGAAATTTATAATTTAAATAAACACCTTGTCCAGCCTGAATTTAGCTCTTTTGAAAGGCCCAGTGAGCCAAATGTTGATAGCCAAGGAAATTTAAATATCACAATTCCAATAGGGGTTGTATCAGGGAGGGGCATTGATTTTCCTATAAATTTCACATATCATTCAGGTATTAAAGTTTTAGCGCCTTCAAGTTGGATAGGGTTAGGATGGAATTTTAACTCAGGTTATATATCACGTCAACCTGTAATTGCGCCGTACACAAAAGAATCAAATAATAAATCGGGGGTAGATATATTTGATGGCATTGGTAATAATAATGCACCAGATATTTTTACTATATCAATACCAGGAAAAGGTTCTGTAAAAATGGTGCAAATAAAAAATACCAACTATTCTTCAAATACATTACCACAATATCAAACAGATGACTTTATGACATTAGATCATAAAGCATGGAAAATTGAATATAAAACTAGTATTGTAACTGTTGACGGGGTATCAACTGGAGAAAGACCTAATACAAATGTTGGTTATGACCATCACTCAGTTAATAAGAAGGCGGATTTTTCAAAATTTTTAATTACAGTAGAAGATGGTACAAGTTATCTGTTTGAATCACCAACTTTAGCTTATGTTGATGTGAATGAGAAAATAAATAGTGTAACCTACCTAATAAGGCAAGATTATGTGTCAACATGGAGGTTAGTTGCAATATTTGGGAATACGTATGCGGAGGATAAATGGACGACTCCACTGGCATCAGCAAATGGGGAGTGGGTGAAACTGGAGTACCAAACAGTAAAAACAGCTTCTCACCTTCCTAGAAAACATGAATATCGTCAAACACAATATTTAGACAAAATAATAACACCGACAGGCTCGGCAAAGTTTAATACAAGTTCTAGATATGAGCCGATGCTAGATGATTGGGAAAAAGGACCGAACTATACTAACGATACACAGGTAAAATTAACAAGTATAGTATTCAAAGAGTCTAATAGCGTAACAAAAACAGCTATATTAATTCAAGATCAGTCTTTTAATCCCATGCCAAATGGTAGTACAGCTAAAGGGAGATTAAAACTGAAAGAAATTCAAATTCAAGCATATAATAATAGTTCATTACCAGGATATAAATTTGAATATCACTCAAATCCAAACATATCATGGCCATATGGTAAATATCATAATGAAATGACTGCTTGTATTGATGATTTTGGATATTACAATTATTCTAATCTTGGTTGGGTAAATAGCACATATTCTTCACGTTGTACAGGTACTGCTAATAATGCTAATTCAGGATCTGAAGCTTGGAGTATATCATCTATCGAATATCCTACAGGCCTTAAAGAAAGCTTTGAATACGAAACTAGGTCTATACCTGGCTACACAAAACTAGAATACTACATGCCGGAAATGGAAAATATGGTTGGGGAATATAAGCCTAAGCCTAATGCATCGGGTAATGAAATAGTGTATGTTGGTGGGCCAAGAGTTAAAAATATTACTGAAGATAATGGTTTCGATATATTTAGTGGAGCTGAGCATTATTACCGAGAGTACGAATATAAAGGAGTTGTTGGTATATCAGGTATTCCTAGCAGTTTTCTTAAATATGGAGTATACAATGGATCCTATAATCTAGGATATTCTACAAATAATAACTCTTCAGAGATTTATTATGAGAGGGTCGATACTTATTATGGTGTAAGTGGACAACGACTTCTGAATGGACCGTATGATTTTACTTACTATACGGTTGATCAAAACCCCATTTCTCTAGTGAGTGTAAATGATGCCCCTTGTCCCGTTCATTATATTATAAATGATCCATTCATTACATGTATGTCAACATATCTTTGGCAAGAAGAAGTATCATCAAATTGGGGGCAAGAAATAGATAAGATATATTATGGGCATGAACAGGATGGATTTTATACAAAAAGCTCATCAACACATAGATTATATACAATTGCAGGAACCTCAGATGCTGGAGCATCTAATCACTTATGGTCAATAAACTTAGTTGAATCCCTAACACATCCGCAGCTGAAAACAATTGAGCTAAAGCAAATGGCTTCAAGAGTTAGTTCTAGACATGATAGAGATGGTGAAAAGATTGAACAAATTGCTTATAGATACGATAAGAAAACAAACTTAGTGTCTCAAGAAGTAAAACATATAAGAAATGGGAGCTATAATGATGAAAGAATTGCGAAGATCACAAGAGCTCATGAGATTTCGGAATATTCTGCTCTAAAACAGAAAAATATGCTCACCCAAGTTGCAAGATATGATATAGGATATAGAGCTATTGGAGATACAACATGGCACAAAAGTAATGTTACAACTTGGAAGGATTTCGGGACAAATTCAATATTATGGAAACCTTGGAAATCTTTTTCTTGGGAATCCTCATCTGTTTCAGGAAGTCCAGTTGTATTCAACGCTTGGTCAAACGGTAATAAACCACCTAATTGGTTATTGAATGAAGAAAAGATTGAATATGATGTTCATGGAAATATAAAAGAAATAATATTTTCTAACTTGACAAAGGTTAAGTACTCATACGACGGGGTCACTGCTAAATTAACTAGTGTTAATATTCATGAAGGAGGTTCGCCTAACCCCGAAGTTTTAGGAATTTCTTTGGAGTATGACTATCCTATCCGCAATTTAAGTAAAATAACTAACCAAAAAGGAGTCAGTACATCTTATAGTTATGATGAACATGGAAGATTGATTGGAATATCTAATCATAAAGGAAAATTAATATCAAGTTATCAATATGAATATGGTTTAACATTTGAATCAGAATTCAAAACAAACAGAATTATTGAAACGATATACACAAACCCTTCAAATTCATCTCAAAATATAAAATCATATAAATATTTTGATGGTTTAGCACGATTAAGGCAAAGTGTTACTGAAACAGAAGGAGGGTTTAATGTTACACATTTTGATTTTAATCCAATGGGTTTTACTGAAAAAGTGTGGAATCCCTATTTAGATCAAATCACTGTAAATGGCAGTTTAGTAAGACCTACCGATGCTAGGACTCGGGCAACCGCATATTATAAGACTAAACTTGGATTGACCTACAGTCCTCATCCCTATAAGCGATCTGAATATTTTAATAAAAGTTTACCAGTAACGAAGAAAATGTTCCCTTCATATACTAATATTGAAGAAAATACTGAGATTCTTTTCCCCTTTGCTATAACACAAATTAATGGACAGAGTGTGTACACAAGGGAGAGAGTAGATGAATCAGGTAATAGAGTTAGCACCTATTATAACGATTTAGGCGAACTAGTTAGATCTTCAATTGCAGAAAATGTTAGTTCTTTAAAACTTAGAACTGATTATGAATATGATAAAGTTGGCAACTTAGTTAAAACTATATCACCTAAGGGCTTAGAAACTACTTACACCTATAATAGCCTAGGCCAGCTAACCAGCAAAAAGCTCCCCGATCAAGATGATTCGATGGAGTATAGATATGATAATGCAGGCAACCTTCGTTTTGTTCGAGATGCCAATCATAAGTCGAAAGAAAGTGATACATCCATTTCTTTAAGTGGTAATGCATCTGTAATTACATCAATTGTCAGAGGTATAGAAGCACCAAGTAAAGGAAAACTCAGCTTGGACTTTTGTGTATATGATTTGTTTTATGATGATTATGATTTTTATATAAAAAACTCAGATACGCATGCTATACTGTATATCGATTCCTTTTCAGCGGCAAGCAATGGCGGTTGTGTTGGCAATTCCACTCCTTTAACTTTCGAAGTGGAACCTGGGGTCTATCATTTTACCGGAATAGCGCAAAATTCTAATGAACCCATTATGTTTAGTATAGGAACACTTGGTTTTATTTCCGATGATGTGTACACCTACACCAAATACGATAAATTAAACCGCCCGACAGAAACAGGCGAATATAATGGGGGCCTCAGCTTTACTTCGGTAGACCCAAATGATGCTGCTTTTCCCACTTCAGGGCATAATGCACATATCAAATATTATTATAGTGGGAACCATGCACCTATAATATCTGGATATGCCCCGAATAATGCTAACGGGCGTTTAACAAAAATTAGCTACAGAAATCAAAATACACCATCAGGTTGGAGTCATGAAGCGTTTTCGTACAATGACTTAGGGCTGGTTGAATGGAAGATATTAGATCTAAGGACTCTAAATACTAAAAAGCTTATAAGGTATAATTACGATGACTTCGGTAGGTTAATAAGAACGGATTATCAGCCCACAAGTAGTACAGACCGTTTTATAACTTGGAATGAATACGACAATTATGGTCGTCTTAAATATGTATATACTGATACTGATACGGTTGTTTCAGGTCGTAAAAAAGATATAGAGTTTGTATACGATGGCATTGGAAATGTGAAGGAGAGAAGATTGGGGCATTCCGCAATTCAAAAAGTAGACTACAGTTATACAATTCGTGGTTGGCTAGATCAAATTAATGACATTAATAATATAGGTTCAGATAAATTTGCAATGAAATTAAATTATGCTGCCAATGGCAATATTACCCAGCAACAATGGAAACAACCAGGCTTAAATAATAATCTTGCATCCTATTTATATTCCTATGATGCAGCTAATAGATTAAAGGGAGCTGATTTTACAGGGAGTGGATATAACTCTAATGCATATAAATTGTACAATTTAAACTACGATAAAGATGGGAATATTATACATTATATGCGTAATACAGAATTTGGCTATCCGGATGGTACAGGGTATATGGAAGTTGTTTTAACTTCGAGTAATCGTATAAACTTTTTGAGAGACGGAGCTATATATACAGAGTATGATGTTGATTATGACGCCAATGGCAATATGACTAAAAATGAACTGAATGGATTAAGCTCCGCGAGTTATGATTGGAGAAATTTGCCTTCACAAATGTTAGCGGGTTCACAGACTCTCAGCTATGATTACAATGCTGATGGTAACAGGACTGATAAGAGGATAGGTAGTACTGTAACGCATTATGTTAGAGGGAAAGATGGAAAAGTACTTGCCACATACGTAAACAATGTTGTTAAATCTCAACATATTTACGCAGGGGGTGAAATGATTGGGAATTATGATCGCACTCAACGCCGATATTTCCTTAAAGACCATTTAGGCAGTATCCGCACCACTGTTAACGAAAGTGGCGCTGTAGTGGGATACGACGATTACTACCCCTTTGGCTTAGTCATGCCTGGGCGCTCCTCCAACTCTGCCAACCCCAATGATGCCTATAAGTTTACGGGGCATGAGCGCGATGAAGAAGCGGGCCTCACACTCGATTACATGATGGCGAGGAATTACGACCCTATGATTGGTAGGTTCTTGCAGATAGATCCGCTAGCCAGCCAATTCCCAGCATGGAGTCCTTACAGTTACACCTTTAATAACCCGTTGAGATTTACCGATCCGACAGGGATGGCACCGCTTGGCGATTACTTTAATGGTAATGGAGACTATTTAGGAAATGATGGGATTGATGACGACAAAGTATACATTGCCAACCGAAAACAAAGCGGGAATGTAAAAAAAGCACTTAAAAACGGGGATGCAGCAACTGCTCAGGGCGCTTCTACAGAGGTTCCTGGTGTGAGTGTTTTGGATGAAAGTCTTAATGTGTTGGACAGGACAGTCGCTAATGGAGGGCTTAGTGAAGAAGCGTCACTTGTTATGAATGATGGAGGCGTAGTTAGGGGTAAGACTGGAGAGGCGATGAAGGCGGGTGATGCAACGGTAAATACTACAGTGCCAGGATTACCAAGTGGAGCATCTGATGGGGACGTAGCAGCTTTAATACATTCACATCCAACTGGTTCAATTGTTAATGGTAACACTGTTTATTCCTCAAGTGCGTTACAGCCAGGTCCTTTAGATCCGTCTGCATTTTTGCGCTTTGGTACTAATGTAATTGTAGGACGTTTAGGTCTTTCGACAGGTCAAAGAACTACTAGTGGGAATGTCACTGTGCAACAACCAGGATTAGGTGTAGTGATTTATAATCGTTCAAGTCAACAAACAGCTCAGTTATCAATACGGACAGTTAGAAGAATCATTGAAAAACTAAAGTAGCGGGCATTATTATGAAATTCTTAATCTGCATATCGTTACTCTTGAGTATGTTGCTTTATAATACTCAAGAAAAGATGGTTGATACCAACTTTATCATAATGATTGATGATGAACTTGTTCTTGGTACAATTGCCAGAACCAGCTTTAAGATTCAAAAGAATGATGGAAGTGAGGAGAGGATTGAATTTTTTTATGAGCCGGGTTTGCTAAGGCTAAGCGAGTCTAACTTTGAAAAAATAAATTCTGATACTGTAAAGTCTGTAACAATGGTATTTTCAAGTTATAGACAAGACTCTATTGAAGTGGGCGCTGATGAGTATGAATTAGATTTTGATAGAAGGTGGTTTTTTGAACGTTATACCGTATTAAAGCTATATAACCTTGATAAGAAGAAGTATAAAAAGATTTTATACCCCCTTGATGACAATCGTAACTATACATTTGATGTTTATACTTCTAACCCGATGACTTCTATTAATAGAATAAGAAAGAGTTAAAAAAACAGTTCTCAGAGAATCGTTAGGTCTTTTTGTTTGGGCTACAGAATAGCTTTAAGCTTAGTGACTTTAATAAAATTGTCAATGGTAAGGAGTAGAAATTTAGAATATCCCAACTCTCCATTGAATGGCACTTTAGATTATAGTACTATCTCTGATAAACCAATTAAAACCAATGTCCATAGCAATATGATCGTAAATGAGCATAACGGCTTTGAATCTGCCAACTACGATTGGAGAAACTTACCTTCGCAAATGGTAGGGGTCTCGAAAACGCTCAAGTATGCGTACGATGCGAGTGGCAACCGAGTAAAAAAGAGTGTGAGTGGAGGAGGAAACACCACTTTTTATGTGAGGGGAGCAAACGGAGAAGTTATTACTTGGTTTGATACAAACTACAACTACAATTTTCCCATCACTACGCCCTCGGGAGAGATGATAGGAGTATTCGAACGGCAGTTAAGCCTAGGCATCACCGAAAGAAGATACTTCCTCAAAGACCATTTAGGCTCGGTACGCACCACAGTAAACCAAAATGGAGCCATAGACGGTTACGACGATTACTACCCGTTTGGGTTAGCTATGCCTGGGAGATCTTCGAACTCAGCAAACCCGAATGCAAATTACAAGTTCACAGGCCACGAGCGAGATGACGAGGCTGGCCTCACCCTCGATTACATGATGGCTCGTAATTACGACCCTATGATTGGTAGGTTCTTGCAGATTGATCCTTTAGCAGATCAGTTCCCGGGATGGAGTCCATATAATTATGTGTTTAATAATCCATTAAATTATATTGACCCTAATGGAATGAGTCCTGTTTGCGGAGAAAAGAATAATTGTGATGAAACCTATAGAGTTGGATCGGAAGTGGAAAATAAAAATGGAAAGTGGGAATATTTGGGAGATAATGAATGGAAACGGTTATCTTATGGTGCCGATAATAATATATCTGCGGAAGATATATATAGTTTATTTGATAGCTTTTATTCTACTACGGTAGGAGAGTATAATCCTGAAGGAATGGCCTTGTTAGAAGAACAATTAAACTCAAATATGTTATTAAGTATGACAGCAGGCTCGATGTATAAAGGGGTTGATGCATTGTATATATATGCAACAGGACCTTTTGATCGAAATTCTGGTAATGGAAGAACATCAATGAGTGGTAGAATTGTAACAGGGTCAGAATTAACAGATAAAATAGGTGATTTCAGTGGATTTATGATGGGTAAATATGCAAGTATGCCTGTAAAAGGTGTAACACTAAGCGCTAGCCAATTCAGTTCAGCTACCAGAGGAACAAGATTAGCTTCTGCTAATCCTCAAATTAGAGGGGGTTTTAATCGTGCATTTAATAGATTTATCAATAATGCATACAGTAATATTTCTAAATTATTAAGCTTTTAAAAAATATTGATATGGATGGATTTATAGGCTCAATTTACTTACAATATATTGGTGCTTCGCTTATTTGGATATTTAAAAAGATACAGCAAAAATTCTCTAATAAGAGGCAAGTATCTTTCAATGAAATACTAGGTAAAAAAGAAAATGATAATTATAAAAAGTTAGATTATTCTGGAAAAAATTTAGCCGTTGGACTGATATTTGTTGTTACCATACTTATGATAATAAAATTCACTCCAAGGATTTTATGGTTATTAAAGAACTAGTTCAATAACCGATAATTTTCTATATCAAGTAAGAATATTCCCGGGATGGCTGCATGTGATCCGCCTGAACAAGACTGTAGTTTTATAGGTAGAATTAAAGAGATGGTTGGAATTACAGTGATGGATCATGAATTGCCATTAGAAGTTTCGGCTGTGGTTAGGTTGAACGAACTGAAACGAGAAAAACTTATAACGGGAGTAGATGAAAGTGTTCCTGTTTTAGAAAAAGTTTCAGATATTGCTGAAGCGGCCGAATTGGGTGCCGCAGCTTTAGCAGGGCCAACAGCTGGCGGTTCAGTTCCTGCTATGAAAGTCTTTGGAGCTGTGGGTGCAGCTTCGGATTTTGCTAATGCTGGTATGCAAGCGATGAAAGCTTATGCAACGGGTGGGTCATATGAATCAGCTCTCACTAAAGCAGGTGAAGCAACAACAACGCTGGTAATTAGTGGAGCACTACAAGGTGTGTCAAAGAAAGTTGTAAAAGAGACAGGCCCTGCTGTTGCAAATACTGCTTATCGTAGTAGTTTCACTGGAAGATTTGTTTCGAATCTCTATGGTTATTCTGCTGGATATACAGCACCAGCTGCCACTACAGTAGCTCTTGTTAAAACAATATTTGGTAATTAGAATGAAGGACAAAATTACTCAGGGATTCATCGATTTTTTTCGATCCATTGGTGTAGATCCTTATCTAGTATTTTTTTTGGTACTATGTCTAATAACTGGACTGAAGATTAAGGGGTATATAGATGAAAAAGAAAAAGACAAATGGGATTATTTATATGATGCTGTTTTCTTTGTTGTGTCCTTTGGGTTGATGATTTTCTTTATTCTGTATTTATTTGGAGCATTAGATTAATTTTTTTTAGATAATTCAAGCATCTAAGAAGTAAAAAACCTAAACCAAAGCCTCGGCAATCTGTCGGGGCTTTTTTTTGATGGCTACTGAATGGCTTTAAGCTTGGTAGCTTTAATAAAATTGTCAATGGTAAGGAGCAGAAATTTAAAATATCCCAACTCACCATTGAATAGCACTTTAGATTATAGTACTATCCCTGTTAAACCAAATAAACCAACTACGATGGGTGTGGCTCGACAGATAATTAATAACCATTTAGGCAGCATTCGCCCCACCATATCGACTTAGCTAGCTTTGTATAATTCCTTTTTATTTTGACCTTATCCAGATATGGTGTGCCGTTGCGTTACTGATTGGAAGTATACTCATAAATTATTTGTCTGACTATGTGTTTCGCCAAAAGGGATTTGGGTGGGGCGATGTTAAATTGTTTGTGGTATTAGCACTCTTTATGGGAACCCAAGTTTTTGCAATCCTATATATTGCTATTCTACTTAGAGGTTTGTATGGGATAGCACTCAAGCTTAATCCAAAATATTATAAAAATGAGCATCTTGCTTTCTCACCGTTTATAATAATTGCTTATATGCTAGTTAGATTAATGAATCTGTTTAATATTGTTTAATAATCAATTCATTTAGGGCTGCATTTATTTATAAATAATTATGTTTAATGGTATTAATACTTTATACTTAGTCGATTTAAAATAGAGATGTATTTAGAGGCAAGTATAATGTTTTTATTTTCATTTCTTTTGTACTGGAAATCTTGAAATTTATAAGTTAAGCAAAATAATATGTCTAATGATATCTTGAATATAGTGACTAATAAGTACGTTCTCTTATTGATAATTAGAAGCGTTTTACATATTTCAAAAAGTATATTACAGGTGTGGAATAATTGTAAAAGAAAAATCTTTAAAAGATTGGTTTTGATATGTTTAGTGTTTTTATCAATCGAAGCACAAGCTCAAACAGGGGTTCGAGTTCAATCCTTCCAATCTCCTACCGCGGCATCTTTGGGTGAGGTCGTTGAAACACCAGCAACACTCAACACGGGCACCCCAAATATAAGTATTCCTCTTTATACGCTAAATCATTATGGTCTCAATATCCCGATATCACTTACTTATAATGCGTCGGGTCAAAAAGCGGATCAGTTCGCAAGTTGGGTAGGAATGGGTTGGAATTTAAACGCAGGTGGAGTAATTACTCGGCAGGTTAAAGGGTTGCCTGATGATTTAGAGAAAGGATTTTATAACCAAACTACAAGGAAAGCTTTGGATACTTTACTAACTACCTTCAGGAATACTTTTAGTGGATATGTACAGTTTGGAACCGACGCAGAGAGCGAGTATTTAGCTGAGGTGGTAAGAGGTCACTTGGATTCTCAACCAGATGTCTTCTATGTGAATGCGTTGGGTGTTAATACAAAATTTGTAATCTCACTTTCAGGGGAAGTTCAAACTATACCTAAATCAAAGATAGAGATAGATTTAGTTCAATCAACGGTTTCCGGTACTAAGATTTTTGAAAAAATTATTATCACTAGGGAGGATGGAGTTAAACTTATATTTGCTGCGAAAGAATTTACGGGGCCGTTTGAAGATCCACTACATCCGGGAAAACGTTATGTTTCAAGTTGGTATTTATCTCAAGTAGTACCAGTAAATACAGACCAAACGCTAGATTTTTATTATTCTGAAGGGAATATAAATAATCATGAATATGGATCTTTTTATGAAGAAGAAGTATTCAATGGTGAGACTTGGACTAATAATAGAGGTTCTAAAGTCCAGTATATTGAAACGTTGTTTTTAGATAGTATAAAGATAGGTAGTAATATTTTAGAATTTGAGACTAGTTCGAGAACTAATGGATTATTGGTTGGGGAGAAACAATTAAACACTTTAGTGCTTAAGACGGTTCAGGATGAAGTCATTAGTAAGTATCAATTTAGTTACTCTGATGCAATTAATAGATTAACTTTAGACTCTGTTGGAATGTATTCTGCAACAGATGAAAGCTATAGTGAATATAAGTTTGATTATGTAGACCTAAGACTACCTACAAGTTTAAATGGCAGAAGAGGACAAGACCACTGGGGTTATTACAATGGGAAGTCTCAAACAACATTATTACCAGAGATGGTTAGAGGTTCACATACTTTAGGAGGTGCGGATAGATCTGTAGATTCGGCCTTTACAAAGGCAGGAATGTTGAAGAAGATTACTTATCCAACAGGAGGTAACATAGTTTTTGAATTTGAAAATAATGATTATAGTTTCTCTGATGAGCAGATAAATAAGGTTGTTAACAAGAATCTTAATTTTAGAATTGATGGTGTTTCTTCAGGCACCATGCACTTTAATATTGGTGACCTAGAGGGAACAATGAAAATAAATATAGATTTGGCTTTAAATGGTTTATGTTCCTGTGATGAAGAGGGTAATATATTTTGTCCTTCATACCAACAAAGTTTTGTTAAAATATACAAGGTAGGGAATAATACTCCCATCAAAATGTTTGGTTGGGAACCAAGTCAAATCTGTAATAAGTCAAATCCTTCTTATACCTACAGTTTTTCAATTCCATCTGGAAACTATTATATAGAGGCTCACTCATTTTATCAAGATGATGTAACTATTGTTACAGCAGAGTGGGATAAATATGAGGAGATAAGTATAGGGATCGCTTCTGGTCTACGAATCAAGAATATGATTATAGACGACGGAACGGGTAATGGAAAAAAAATTATTAATTATAGCTATAAGCAATTTCAAGACTCTACAAAATCTAGTGGGTATTTAGTTACTACGCCTAAGTACACTTTTAATCCTACGTTTATTGGAGAAATGTTTTTTAGCCATAGTTCTACATCCAAAATTCCTCTTGGATCTGGGAGTCAAATCGTTAATTATACTAATGTAACGGAAACACAAACAGATGAAAGTGGTGTTACTCATGGTAAGACTAAATATACCTTTAATCATAGTGGTGATATTAGTTTTTTTTCAATAAATGATTCTCCTTTAGGAACTATAATTTCAAATGATTGGAAGAGAGGGGATGCGATAAAAAAAGAAATGATTAATTCTACAGAATCTCCACAATTTAAACAAATGTCTGAGTTTAAAGAGTATATAACGCCTGGGTATTCTGACTTAGCCTATGGTTTAGATTTATACACAGGAGATTATATACCACCTTTAAATCCGATGATAGATGATACTTATTTTATATATCGTAGGCTATATGCATATAAATCCAATTTATATAAAAAAATTATCGAAAATGAGAAAGTATTTGTTGATAATGGTAAATTTTTAGAAACTGCTATTCAATATTACTATAGTGACTCAACCCATTATCAACTCACTAGTAAAGCCGAAACCAACTCTGATGGTTTAGTTCGGGTAACAAATTATGAGTATGCCCACGAAAAATATGCAGCGATGGCGGATTCAAATATGCTATCCCAGCCCTATTCAATAGAAGTACTAGATCCGACTAAAACCGCGCCGAACAATGTATTAAGTAAGAATTGGACACTATGGAAGCCATGGGTGATAGATAGTAATACCTTTTGGAAGCCGTGCGGGACATGGGTGTGGGATGGTGTTGGGACGCCTACAGCTCCAGTAAATTGCGAAGCAAACTAAAGGTAGCTAAAATGAATGATTTCAAAATAATTGCCATGAAAGAATTATTGAATTTTATGCTTAAGGCAACAGGTGTTCTTATACTTGTATTGAGTCTAACGGTAGCTTCCTTTGCTCAGGTACTGGTGCAGGAAGTCATAGCTTATGATAGCTATGGTAACCCGTTAGAAGTTAAGGATGCCGATAATGTGAGTACTTCTTACATTTGGGATGAGTCTGGAGTTAGAATAAAGGGAGTTGCTACAAATGCTGCTCACACAGAAGTACAAATACTGAATATGTCTAATTTTGAACCCAATATTTACGGAGACTTAGTTTCTGGAGCTTATCTATATCATAATGGAGATGGGACAGTTACATATTCGGAAGGATCTGATCAAGGAATTTCTCACCAGAAAGTAGAAATCGTGGGCTTGACGGAGCGGGGTGCTGGATTTATGGTATCCGTTGGTTCACAACCAGTGGGGAAACAGTTTATGGTTGAGTTCGAGTATAATATTGAAAATGGGGCTTTGCAATTAACAGGGTTAAATTCTTCTACAGACTCATGGGTAAATTGGTTCAATAGCTCAGTAACGTCTGGTTGGGAAAGAGCTAGTGTTTTATTGACAATAAGTACAAATGGGAATTTGTATTTTAGAGCTCCATTTGGTGGAGGAGGGCACACTAATACTAGTTTCAATTTTCGTCATATTCGTATTTACCCTAAAGAAGCACAAGTACGTAGTGCAAATTATGAAAGAATATTTCAACAACCTTCAGTAATATATGATGCGTCACTTAGTGCAAATTATTTTGCCTACGATTCCTTTGGTCGATTAAAGGAAAGCTATAATGCACATGGGGTACGCATTTTGAAGAATGAATACTATTATTCGTTACAGGGGAATAGTAATTACAATCCTATGGATCCTAATCGAGTAGAAAGTTGGACCTATTATGATGCGGGGGATACTTCTAAGGTTATAAAATCGGTGAGTTATCTTGATGGCTTAGGTCGTGGAATACAAAGCCAGGTTCGAGGTGGCAATAAAACAATTGTTACCGGCACCAAGTATAACGAAAGAGGGTTGCCTGAGGCGGTATCTCGACCTATTGAGCTGTCAAATCAGGCTACCTTTGTACCGGATTTGTTTGAAGGTACGGGTACTTTTGCCCCCGAAGGGCTTGGACTTGGGAATAATTCAT
>JBBAEC010000045.1:0-22383 GCA_041656135.1 Balneolaceae bacterium
AATTATTTCTTCTTAATCCGCCTCTCAAAAAGGCGGACCATGTCAAAGAATCTATTATTGAAAGATTCCAATCACTTCTAGAAGGTGGTTCTAGCGCAGGGGTTCCACCCGTTCCCATCTCGAACACGGACGTTAAGCCCTGCAGCGCCGATGGTACTGCTTACGTGGTAGAGTAGGTCGCTGCCTTCTTTTATTTTAAAACCCTTACTTGATTATTCAGGTAAGGGTTTTTTTATGACCAAAAATTTGGGCCAGTACGTTCATCCACTTTAGTTTTCATTCTAAATACCAATCCATTCATATTATAGTTCTATTTCATAGAAGAAAGGATTTGTAGATAAGTATAATTATGAGTTATTTAAGCCTATAACTTCAATCATAATTGCACTAGCCTCTTAAGTATCTATGAGGTAGGGTTACACTTTGAGCCATTTATGAATAACCACTTCTATAAAGTAATATATGTTGTCATCGTTGTTTCTGTTTCGTTCATGGGGTGCTCAAAGGAAATTTCCACTGAATTAGAGTATAAAGTTATAAAAGAATTTACTTTAGATGACGAAACCCAAGAACATCTTCATCGGATGTATACATCTGTTAGTAGTAGCCCATCAAACGATGAACTAGCATTTACAAATTATGCTTCACCAATTAGTGTAGTTCTAACCAACTATAATGGCCAGTTTGTTGAATCTATAGGGAAAGAAGGAAGAGGACCAGATGAAATACAAAGTGCACGGTATCTTGGTTTCGATGATAATAATGACCTTATAATATTGGATAAAACTGGCGCCTTTTTTAAACAATATAACCGAAATACGAATGAAGTTCATTCGTATGACTACCCAATAAAAGATGGTATTTCAGTAACAACGAGAAATCTTCAAATGTGTAACGGAAAGTGGTATTTAGGTATTCAATTATTGGGAGAAGATACACATACCACCGTTCCAATAATAGGTGTATATGATTTAGAATTTAAACTAGTGGACACATTAGGTGGCTACGATCCATATTTCAAAGGCCGTTCGGGGATATTACAAGAACCGCTAACAAGTATCGATTGTACCAACGGAATCATTTATACCACTCATGGAAAGTTGCCGTATGTTCAGGCTTATTCCATCGAAACAAAATCATTGGTAGGGAATAGTGATGAAATTCCCACTTCCTTTATGCTGTCGGATAAATTTATAACGATGGTGTCTAGTCAACGTCAAATGACAAGATTTCTTTCTGAAGAGCAAAGTACAAGCATACACCTGGGAAACGATGATTCTAATATTTACCATGTGTATCGAAATGAAACAAATAAATTAGACCGAGTTAGAAACCTTAATGATAGTGATCATTATGTAGCGGTTTATGAGAAAGAGAATTTAAAATTATTGGGTGAAGTTAAATTACCAGGGGCAGTACTCGGCTTCACAAAAGAAGGGACTTTAATTGTTCTAAAAGATGAAAGGAATATGATAATCCAATTCTTAAAGATAAATCATCGGCTATAATGTTAAAAAAAACCTAGACTACCATTTCCATTATTATCACAATTCACTTATTTATAAAGAATCGCATATCAGTTAATCTAAGAGGTTTTTTTTATGTGTTTTGCTAAAATATATGAGTAGATTTTAGCTCCTAAATATTAAGCCTCATATTCAGATATGCGCCCATTTTTTATAACTATTATTTTAGTTTCATTAACCAATTATTATGCCCAAGGTCAGGGGTTTGGTGAGTGGGCTGCGCATACTTCTATGCGAACAGTTGTTGGAGGTGTAGAGGTTGCCGATGGCGAAGTATGGACGCTAACTACTGGGGGAATAGCCATTTACAAGGATGGACAATTTGACCAAATGCTGACTACCATAAATGGCCTTTCAAGGTTAGATGGAACTTCTATTGCCTACGATGAAAACAAAAACAAAGTTTATATAGGTTATATAAACGGTTTATTAGATGTGATTGATGTTAATTCCCTATCAACTCAGTCACTAACAGATATAGAGCGCAGTGTTTCTTTCAATTCAAAAGCTATAAACGACCTTGTTGTTCTAAATAAGTCATTATTTGTAGCCACCGATTTTGGTATTGTTGAATACAATACCGAAAATATGTTTGTGAAAGACTCATATACCAAACTCGGTATCCTAAATAGAGGCTCTCGGGTGTTAGATTTATTTGTTTCTTCTACTCAAATGATAGCAGGTACTGAACAAGGGGTTGCTGTTACGCAACTAGACGACTCGTTTACAGAAAATGATTGGATAGTGTATAATCAAGATAATGGGTATACATCTAACCCCACTTTAGCTGTAGGAATTTTAAATGATAGATTGTATTCATCAATAGAAAACGAGAATTATATATTTAATGGCACAAGTTGGGCTATCAACACTAATTTTGGATCAGCCAAAATATCGGAATATAGATTGCATCCAAGTGGTTCACTTTTGGCATTGAATAAAAATAATATTTTTGTGATATCAAGTTCAGGAGTAAATACTAAGTCTTTAGGTAGCTTAAATGGTATTTCTATTATTCAGCAAATAAGCGATACAGGAACCATTTTATTTGGAACAGATAATCTAGGCTTATCATCACTGAATATAACATCATCAGAGGTTGAGTCTTTTGAATTGGAAGGACCATTCCGAAATTACTTTGACGGGCTTAATTTCAATCAGGATATTATGATTGCAGGTTCTAGTAGCAGTTCTGCTCGTAACTCAGTAATTGATAGAAGTAAGGGATACTATATATTTGATGGGGAAACGTGGGAAAGTTATAATTACTACACGAATCCAATCCTGAAAACTGCAAATATGATGCAAGTATTTTCAACTTTACATACAGAGGACTATTACTATTTTGGAAGTTGGGGTAGAGGTATAGTTAGGCATTCAAAAGAAGACAACGAGATTAAAATCTTTAATCATAGAAACTCAACGCTACGAGGGTGGGCTAGCGATGACCCATTTTATCCAGTAATAACAGGATTGGGTAAAGATAGTAAGGGAGATGTTTGGGTGGTGAGTAGATATGGCTCTACACCTTTATATGTGCAAACACCAGGCGATGATGATTGGGTGCCTTTTAGTCCTAATTCTGCCGTGAACTCTAGTGATTATTACGAGAATTTATTTATCGATTCATTTGATCAAAAATGGATTCCATTAGAGGCAACATCAACAGCAGGGAATGGTTTGTTGATATTAGATACGGGAGATAAATCGAATCCTAACGACGATAAAGGAATTAAGCTTACCATGGGTGAAAACTCAGGTAATTTGCCAAATAATAAGATTAAGGCAATAGTAGAAGACAAAAACAATGAGGTTTGGATTGGCACTGAAAGAGGAGTAGCCCGGTTTCTATTTACAGATATTATAATTGATGGTGGCGTAAACGAAAGAAAAGCTCAATGGCTAATCAACGAAGATACTAGTGCGGTATCAAGATATTTATTGAGAGATGTAAACGTTTCGGCAATGGCAGTTAATGCCGCAAATGAAAAATGGATTGGAAGTGAAAATCAAGGTATTTGGGTTGTAAGTGAAGATGGTGGAAAGATTATTAAGAGATTCACAACTCAGAATAGTCCACTTTTTTCCAATAATATACAATCAATAGAAGTAAATGATGTAGATGGTAAAGTATATATTGCTACCGATGTAGGATTGATGAGTTACCAAGATACGCCAAAGATGGCTGTTTCTAAGATGAAGGATTTAAAGGTTTTTCCAAACCCATTTAGTTACGATAAACATTCGGAAATAAAAATTGAAGGGCTAACTGAGAGCACTTCCATAAACATAATTGGGGTGGATGGAACAGTGGTAAATACGCTTACCAAAAAAGGAGGTAGAATTAGTTGGAATGGCCTCGATTATAATGGAAATAGGTTGGGTACAGGGGTTTACTACGTGGTTGCCATTGCAAATAAAGGCTCTGAAAGTAAAGGAATAGGTAAAATAATAATTGTTAATTGAGATGATAAAACGAGTAGATTTATCGAATAAAATAAATTTGTCCGTTTGCGGGTTCGGAATAAAAGGAAGGCTTAAAGCTGTTATTAATAAATTAGATCTGCTAGTTTGAATCATTCCTCTGTCGACATATCTATTGTAATTGTTAACTACAATGTTAAAGAGTATTTAGCAAGCTTATTAAACTCTATAGATAAGGCCGCTAATAATTTAGTATTAGAAACATTTGTTGTTGATAACGCATCTAATGATGGTTCAAAAGAATTTATTCCGAGTAGATTTCCTGAAATAAAATACATTTATAATAGAGAAAATGTAGGTTTTGGAGTTGCCAATAACCAAGCCATTGCTCAAGCCAAGGGGAAATATATATTAATTATAAATCCAGATACTTTAGTTAGCGAAGATACCCTAACTACATTATTCAACCACATGGAAGCCAATGCTAAATGTGGGGCGGCAGGTTGTAAGATTCTAAATCCAGATGGTACCTTTGCACCAGAATCACGCCGATCTGTCCCCTCCATATGGACGGCAGGTACAAAGCTTTTAGGTCTTAGTGCGTTGTTCCCAAAAAGCAAACTCTTTGGGCAGTACTATTTAAGCTGGATGGGGGAAGACGAGCCTTCACAAATCTCAGTGCTATCTGGATCATTTATGTTTTGGAGAGCTTCCGTTCTAAAAGAGTTAGAAGGTTTTGACGAGCGTTTTTTTATGTATGGCGAAGACATAGATCTATGTTATCGCATCCAAGAGCTAGGATATTATATAGATTATGTGCCTAGTACATCAATCATCCACTACAAAGGGGAGAGTACCAAAAAAGGTAATTTAAAATACATTAAGCTATTTAATAAGGCACTGTATCAATTTTTCGAAAAAACGTACGGACCTAGGTATAGCTACATATTTAAAGTGCTTATTTATATAGCAGTATTGGCAAAAACAATTACCTCGTTTGTAATAACCCAGATTAAGAAATTTGCACTTATAATTACAGATCTGATTATTTTAAACAGCTCTTTTGCAATCGGCTTTGGTATTCGTTTTGGCTTTGACATGGAAGTGATGACAACGCCAGACAAAGTCCCATATTTATTCGTGAACTTGCTTTTATCTATTATATATGTAACTGCGGCTGGATTTTTTGGGTTATTTAAAGAAAATGCCCACTCGCTATCGGCTCATTTAAAATCAGTGTTTATAACCTTTACTGGGGTTGTATTCATTACATTTTTTGCCCGAGATTATGCTTTTTCTAGACTTATTTTAGGCCTTAGTTTTCTAATTGGAACAAGCCTGATGATACTACATAGGCTATGGATCGCAAATAGAACGAAAACCAGTACTCTTGTTTCTGGAAGATTTAGAAGTTCTAGAATTGTAATTGTGGGGGGTGTAGATGATGTTCAGCATTTAGTTAGTAAAATAAACTCACGTCCCGATTGGAGTTACGAAGTTGTAGGAATAGTAACGCCAGAGCTAGAAATAAATGACGAGAATAAAGTTAAAATATTAGGCAGTTTACCCCAGCTAAAAGAATTGGTTGCGGCCTATGGAATAGAGCAGGTTTTCTTTTCTCTTGGTACTGTTTCATATAAACAGATGCTAAACGAAATTGGTCGCCTTCAAAAAGAGGGAATTGTATTTAAGTTAATTCCTGAGTCGATGGAATATATATTAGGTAAATCGAATGTTGAGTATTTAGAATCGATACCGTTGGTAAAGGTTGAGTTCGAATACTCCAAACCCTCAAATATATTTATCAAAAGAAGTTTAGACCTGTTCGTTGCAGCCCCAATGTTTCTGCTATTATTAATACCCGCAATCTTAATGATAGTTTTTAGTAAATCGGATAAAAAGCAGATAAAAGATTTGAGCTTTTATACAGGTGGCATAGGAAAAAAATGGAAAAACCGATGGGTAGCTTTCTACTACATTCTTATAAAGAAAATGAGCTTGGTTGGGGCACCCATCAGTACCAGTAAAGCGTCTGATCAAGATTATAAAGTTGGGTTAACTGGCTTGGTACAAATCAATAAGAATAAAATTGAGGATACAGAAACCCGAGACAGCTTTGAGCTCTACTATCTTCAAAATTACTCCATTTGGATGGATATAGATATCCTCGCTAAAAGTATTCTAAATGGATACTCTCTCGATGAACAGCTAAGGGATGCTTAATAGACTTATTAGTTGACCTCGTTGCGAATCGGAGCGTAACAACGAAAAGATAAAACTGGATTATCCCGAGTAATTGGGATTCCACCGAATTATCCAACATCTAAAAATCCAACCTCTCTAGATATCCATCCAATTATATCGTTAAATTCTCTGTTCAACTTGTTTTACCATTGCTGGGTACCACTCGCCAAAAGTATCGTTGGCTATATGAGTTCTTATCTCTTCCATCAACCATAAGAAGAAAGTGAGGTTATGAACAGATGCTAAAATATGACCAAAAATCTCGTTGTGTTTAACTAGATGATGAATGTAGGCTAGGCTATAGGTATTGCACAGCTCACTTGGGAAGGTTTCATCAAGCAGCTCATGATGATCTTTCCATTTTGCGTTTCTCAAGTTGATTCTACCATGTTTCGTAAAAATAGAACCATTTCTTGCATTACGAGTCGGCATAACGCAATCAAACATGTCAATTCCGCGCGCAACACACTCTAAAAGATTGCCAGGCGTGCCAACACCCATCAAATATCTAGGCTTGTCTTGAGGCAAATAATCGGTATTAAGATCGGTCATTTCATACATTAAAGGGATGGGTTCGCCAACACTTAAACCGCCGATGGCAATGCCTTCGAAATCCATGTCAGCCATAAATTTTGCCGACTCAATTCTAAGGTCTTTGTAAGTTCCACCCTGTACAATTCCAAACTGATGCTGTTTATGGCCATACTTCGGTTCTGTTTCAAGAAATTGTTTACGACCTCTTTTAGCCCATCTGTGCGTTAAACCCATTGAATTTTTAGCATACTCATAAGTGCTCGGGTACGGAGGGCATTCATCTAGTAACATCATTATATCGGAACCGAGAACACGTTGGGTGTCGACCACATTTTCGGGCGTAAACAGGTGTTTTGAGCCGTCTATATGACTTTTAAAATGAGCGCCTTCTTCATCTAAGCGGCGAATCTCTGAGAGTGAGAAAATCTGAAATCCCCCAGAGTCGGTAAGAATTGGGCGATCCCATTTAATAAATTCATGCAAACCACCTGCATTTTCGATAATCTCACAGCCAGGCCTCAAATATAAATGATAGGTATTTCCCAAGATAATTTGGGCTTTTACTTTCTCAATTAAATTGGTTTGAGATACTGCTTTAACCGATCCTAATGTACCAACTGGCATAAAAATAGGAGTTTCAATTATGCCGTGATCGGTTGTAAGTTGACCAAGACGAGCCTTGGTAGTAGAACTGTTTTTTCTTAATGTAAACAAAAGCTATATTTTACTTTTCTATTAATTGTGTAGCGCCTTAAAAAATGTGTATTTTAGCCAATCTTTTTAAAAGCTTATAAAAATTTAAAAATACCCAGAGTGAATAATTTAAAAAGATATAGGGAGATAATTTTTACAAGTTTGCTAGACTTTTTAATAATTCTAGCAAGTTGGTTTGTATTTCATTCCTATAATAATGAATCTATTAGAATGCTGCTAAATGCGGTAGATCTAGATTTTGTATATGCGGGCATTTTATTAAGCTTCTTCTGGATTTTTATATTCGTTTTGCTGGGTTTGTATAAGAAATTATACCTCATCTCACGCCTCGATGAATTTTTTGGCGTTGTCAAATGTACGGTTTTTGGCACTTTAGTACTCTTTTTTATTGTAATAATAGATGACACTATCTCCATACATGCTCAAAAAAATCTAATCATAACATATTGGGCGATTACCTTTACCAGTGTGTCATTAAACCGCTTCTTTATACGTAGTATTCAAAGATACTATGCCCAACGTGGCAAAGGGCTGCACCGTACTATAATTATTGGAACTGGAATTACCGCAAAAACGGCATTTGATGATCTAAATAGAAATAAAACACTTGGAATGGAAGTGTTAGGCTATATACAAGTGAATGGGAAAAAGCCCTCAGTTGAAAGTGGCATAGCACATGAAGAGGTAATAGGTCATCTTGATAGCATTAGAGAAATTATATTAAAACACGAGATTCAAGATATTCTGGTAGCAATTGAGCCAGAACGTAGGCAGGACTTAGTAGATGTAATTGCCAAGGTCGACTTCCCAGATGTGTCACTTAAACTTCTACCAGACTTTTATCAATTGGTAAGTGGACTTAATAAAACCAATCAAATTTTTGGGATGCCCATTATTGAAATCTCACCTGAACCCATGCCACTTTGGGAAAAAGTTATAAAGCGGGTGCTAGATATTGTTATATCCACTGTAGTGCTCATTGTGCTGCTTCCGTTTCTTTTAATCATTGGAATAATGATTAAAAGTAATTCAAAAGGTCCTGCGATATTTAAGCAACGCCGTGTTGGTAGAAATGAGAAAGATTTTACTATTCTTAAATTTAGAACCATGTTTGAGGATGCCGAAGCTGAAAGTGGACCAACTTGGGCAACCGAAAACGATCCTCGAATAACACCTTTAGGCCTTTGGCTCAGAAAGCTTCGCATTGATGAAATCCCACAGCTACTAAATGTAATAAAAGGCGACATGAGCTTAGTTGGGCCACGTCCAGAACGTCCTCATTTTGTGGATCAATTCCGCACCCAAATACCACTTTATACACGTAGGCTTAGAGTGCGGCCAGGGATAACAGGTTGGGCACAAGTAAAATGGAAGTATGACTCCTCTTTCGATGATGTGAAAGAAAAAACAAAATATGACTTGTACTATGTTGAAAATGTGTCACTAAAAATGGATACAAAAATATTGATTAATACCCTTATAACCATGATTAAAGGCAAAGGACAATGATATGTCAGATAAAGCACTAATCATTATACCCACATACAACGAGGCGTCGAATATCGTACGAATGATAGACGCTCTATTCGCTTTAGACGAACCCGTTGATATATTAGTTGTAGATGATGGATCACCTGACGGTACAGCTGATAACATAAAGAAGAAACAGCTTGAATATCCTGAGCGCATACATTTAATACAGCGACCTGGCAAACAAGGTTTAGGTACAGCGTATGTTCGCGGCTTTAAATACGCCTTAGAGCATGGCTATACCTATGTGTGCGAAATGGACGCCGATTTCTCACATCCTCCAGAAGATGTTCCAAAACTTATTCACGAAGTACGATCTGGTGCATGTGATGTGGCAATAGGTTCACGCTATATAAATGGCATTAGTATTATTAACTGGCCACTTAGTAGATTAATTCTGTCATATTGTGCGAATATATATGCACGAACCATAACAGGACTTCCAATTTTTGATACCACGGCTGGGTTTAAATGTTTACATCGTAACGTAATAAATACCATCCCATTAGATAGAATTAAGTCGAATGGCTATGCATTTCAAATTGAGCTTCATTTCAGAGCTTGGAAAGCTGGTTTTAAACTTAAGGAAGTCTCAATTGTATTTAGAGAAAGAGAAGAAGGGGTTTCAAAAATGTCGAAAGCTATAGTTAGAGAAGCGATATGGCGTGTATGGTCGCTTAAATTCCGTAGTATTTTTGGGAAGCTTTAATAGTATTTTTTCTTCTTGTCTAGTTACTAATACGTATATTTGTACTGAATAAATATAAGACCTATGCATTATTTAGATTTTGAACAACCTATCGCCGATCTTGAAAACAAGATTGAAGAACTTAAAAACCTTTCTACAGTTGGCGATGGAATTCTTAAAAAAGAAATTGATGGATTAACAAAAAAGGTAGATGAACTCCGTAAATCTATCTTTGAAGATCTTACCCGCTGGCAGCGTGTGCAGTTAGCTCGCCATCCAGACCGCCCCTATACACTCGATTATATCGGCAAAATTGTAGATGACTTTGTAGAGTTACATGGCGATCGTTTTCATGCAGATGATAAAGCTATTGTTGGTGGTTTTGGCCGAATTGATGCGCAGCCAGTAATGATATTAGGTCATCAAAAAGGACGTGATACCTCTAGCAGAACCTACCGAAATTTTGGTATGGCTAATCCAGAAGGCTATAGAAAAGCTTATAGACTGATGAAGTTGGCAGATAAATTTAATGTGCCAATAATTACATTTCTAGACACACCAGGTGCATTCCCTGGGCTAGAGGCTGAAGAAAGAGGTCAAGCAGAAGCCATTGCTAGAAATCTTAAAATGATGGCTTTGCTCAAAGTGCCTTTTGTAACCATTGTTATTGGAGAGGGTGCCAGTGGTGGCGCTATTGGAATAGGCATGGGCAACGAAGTTTATATGATGGAAAACACGTGGTATTCTGTAATATCACCAGAATCATGTTCATCCATACTTTGGAAAACATGGGATTATAAAGAACAAGCAGCTTCAGTTTTAAAATTGACTGCAAAAGATTTAGAAGAGCTGAAAGTAATTGAAGGCGTGATACCAGAACCACTAGGTGGGGCTCATCGCGATATGGACAAAGCTGCAGAGCTAGTAAAAAAACAAATTCTAGTAAGTCTAAAACGTCTAAAAAAGATGAAGCCAGACCAACTTATTGAACAACGCATAGAAAAATACTCCTCAATAGGTGCATTCGAAACGGTAAAATAAAGTGGTTAAATTTCCAGATAAGAAACCGTTAATAGATTACACCCACACACTCCGTAGTAGATATGGTGAGACAGACAAGATGGGGTATGTTTATTATGGGCGATATCTGGAATATTTTGAGGTAGCGCGTACAGAAATGATTCGTTCTTTTGGAATCTCGTACCGCCAGTTAGAAGACCAAGGAATAATGTTGCCTGTAATCCACACCGAAATTGATTACAAAAAACCTATCTTCTACGACGTAGAAATGAAAATCCGGGTTCTCGTGTTTGATGTGCCAAGCGTGCGCTTACAAACTTTCTACGAAGTAACCACAAAAGAAGATCCCACTATACATATTTTGGGTGAAGTATCACTTTGCTTTACCAATGCAGAAACAAGAAGACCTTGCCGTGCACCAGATTCCTTTTTAGATCGATTTAACGCAGAAATTCTTTAACCAAAATGATTAAAGAGATTCAATTCGAAAATAAAACACTTTATTTTATTGTCGGAATCGGTGTCTTAGCACTTTTTATCATTGGTTTAGGCCCTGGGCTGTTTAGCTCAGAGTTTGCGAGTTCTACTAGTTGGCAATATTATGTATTTAAAGATCTTTGTCACCAAGAAACGGCTCGTTCCTATGCCTTAAATGGGGTGCAAATGGCGGTTTGCACACGCTGTATAGGCATTTATGGCTCGCTATTAGCAGGGTGGATTCTGCTTCCATTCCTGTCTTATTTTATATCCTCTCAAATAAATTTGTATAAATGGTTGTTTAGCGCTTCTATTGTGTTAAATTTAGTGGACGTTCTAGGTAACTTTTTAGAGCTATGGTCTAATACGAATAATTCTAGACTGTTTTTGGGGATTGCTCTTGGAACTAGTACAATTTTATTTCTAAAAAACGATTTTTTTAAACAACTAAACGCGAGGATTAGATATGGAAAATGAGCAGGGTCAAATTAGTTATTGGCAATCTGTAATTGTAGGCGCTCTATTTACAGCGCTTGTTATATTTGTCATCGCCCTTATCTCAGGGTATATGACAATTAATGCAGAACCAACAGGTTCAATTATTAGTGCTGGCCAACTTATTGGCGTACTAAGCTGCCTAATTGGTGCTTTTGGAGGGATAATTTCTACTCGGCATTACGCGAAAACCTATAACATCACCTTTACAATTGGCAAAGGCGCCATGATTGGGTTATACACAGGGTTAATTGCTGCTCTTATTTCAGCTATTCTAAGTCAATTATGGACATTTGTAGATCCCGGTTATGTGCAGGGTATAATTGACTCTACCGTTGCAAATATGGAAGCAATGACAAATATCCCTGAGGCACAAAAGACGCAGATCATTGAAGATACAACCACTAAGTTGAAGGATCAGTTTGCCTCTCTATCGGGGATTTTAATTGGAAGTGCTATTTCGATGGCAACATTTGGTTTTTTAAATTTACTAACAGGCATGATTGGGGCAAAAATATTTGCTTCTGAAGACTAAAAACTATCTATGGATCAAGAAGAATTGGATTTAGATTATACCCCATCAATCGAAGAAAAATCTTGGGTAGAGCGTAACGGTTTTGCCCAGTGGGCAGTGGCAATATTTTGGGTATTTGTTGCACTTATACTATTTCAGTTAATTGGTGGAATAGTTGGTGCTTTACTATTACTACCAGAAATTATGGCTGCCATGAATAACGGAGGTGATATTCAAGAAATATTCACCTCCAATTTAGACAAGGTATTTATTGGAAATACGATGGGGCAATTTCTAATCATCGGTCTTTCTTCTTATTTCATAGCTAAATTACATGCTCGTAAAGGGCAAGTACGTGCATTTGTACGTCTTAAAACCTCTCCAAATGTTTGGGTAATAACAGGTTTAACGGCAGTGCTTGTAGTAGTGGTAATGCCATTTAATGGCTTTCTGGGTTGGTTAAATTACTTGGCTTTCGATCAGCTAGTTCAAGTTTTTCCTAAGCTACATTGGTTCATAGAAACCCAGGAATCTATGTCGCAAATGATAAAAGGCTTTATCAGTTCTGAAAATGCCATACTGTTAGCCTTCATTCATATTGGTATAGTGCCGGCCATTTTTGAAGAGATCATGTTTCGCGGATATGTATTGCGGGCACTTGAGAAAAGTGGTGGTATTATTATGGCGATATTAGTATCAGGCTTAGTGTTTGGCCTGTATCATTTACAACCCTCAAATGTAATTCCATTGGCTACCTTAGGAATCATTTTTGCTTATGTTACGTATATATCAGACAGCTTGATTCCCGCCATGGTTGCTCATTTACTAAATAACGGTGGTCAGGTTATATATGGAGCTATGAATCCGGAGTTTTTGGATCAGGAAATGACAAAAGAGCTCGACATACCTCTAATATTAGTTATTGGAAGTATGATTTTAACCGCAGGACTAGTATATGTAATGCATAAACTAAAAAATAAAGAGGTCGAAAATGTTTAAAGATTCCGAACCAAGAGATATTAACAACTGGGTGTGTGTGTTAGAACAAAACACTAAACTCGAGATAGAGCAAGCTAAAAACTATCTATCTAATCTTGAGATCCCTTCAAATATACTTTCGAAACAAGACTCTGCTTACAGCCTTAATATCGGCGATATGGCTCGTGCTTTTTTGTATGTACCTAAAGAGTTTGAAGAGAAAGCTCGTAAGGCTCTTTTAGATTTAGAGAATGCAAGAATTGAAGAGCTTGATGAAAATGAAGAAAATGGAGAAGATGATTGAGTGAGCTTCTAAAGCGAGTACTTTTTGCGATACCAGCTGCTATCCTGTTTATAGCAGCACTGTGGTACGGGAGTTGGTATTTTTGGGTCTTAGTTTTAATTATTCTTGCCTTCACACAGTTTGAGTTAATTCGACTTTTCAAGAAAACAGGAACACCTTCCAATACGCTGTTCTCTTACTTAATTGCGGCATGGGTTTTTTCATATCCCATTAACCCACTTGCAAACGAAACGGGGCTAATCATCCTGCTTCTGTTTATTACCGTGCAAACTTTAGATTCTAAATCCGGTTCTCTGCATAAATTATCGTCTACTTTTTTTGCGGGCTTATACGCTCCTATAGGTTTTACCTGTTTAGTTTTAATCAGAAACTCAGGTACTCAAGAACAAGGTTTTGCTTTGGCATTGGCATTAATATTAATGATTTGGGGAGCCGATGCCTTTGCATATTTTGGTGGTAAAACCTTTGGTAAAACTAAATTAGCACCAGCTATAAGTCCTAATAAAACCGTTGAAGGATTCGTATTCGGTTTTATAGGTTGTTTTGTAGGTTTAGCACTTTCAATTTATACACTGCCTTTTGAATCACCATTAACACTATTAAACGGTGCCCCTTTGGTTTTATTAGTTGGTGTGTTTGGTCCCGTAGGCGACTTACTAGAAAGTAAAATTAAGCGCAAAGCTGGTGTAAAAGATTCTTCAACAATACTGCCTGGGCACGGTGGTTTTTTCGATCGATTTGATGCGCTTATACCCGCATCCATAGCAATGTTCACATATATAGAAATTCTGAAACATCTCAATTATGTCTCACTTTAGCACAAACTGGAAAACATTTGGTCTTCAACTTCAAAACGTATTTACTATAGCTCGTGGATCACGTTCTGTAGTACCTAACGTATTTTTAACAATCGAAAAAGATGGAGTTGTTGGGCACGGTGAAGCTGGACCCAATACACGATATAATGAAACTCCCGAGTTAGTAGAAGAGTTTTTTAGTGCGTTCCCATTCCAAAAATTGAACGAAGTTAACTCCTTAGACGAGTTAGAAAAAATAGTTGGATCAGCATCGAAAGAAGCGAGTGCAAAAATAGGAAAAGCCATTCCTGAATCAGCAAAAACAGCAGTAGAAATGGCTTGGCTAGATTGGTGGGCTAAAGCACAGAATAAGCCATTGTGGGAGCTTTGGGGTGCTGAATCACCTATTGGTCCGCTAACCTCATTTACCATTGGTATAGACACTGTAGAGGTGATGCAGCGCAAGGTGAAAGAAGCCGAGCAATATCCTCTATACAAAATTAAGCTTGGCACCGATCATGACCGTGAAATTATTGTAGGCTTAAGAGCCGTAACAGACAAGCCCCTTCGAGTGGATGCTAATGAAGGCTGGAAAACTGTGGATCAAGCTAAAAGAGAGATTGAATTTTTAGAGAAGCAAGGCGTTGAAATGGTTGAGCAGCCTATGCATTCATCTCAAGTTAAAGAACTTCAAGAACTGAAAAAATGGTCGCCACTGCCACTCATGGCGGATGAGAGTTTTACTGGCACCGAACCACTAGATGAAATAGCCGAGCAATTCGATATCCTAAATATCAAGTTAATGAAAATCGGTAGTTTGGTTAAAGCACGCCGAACCATTCAAGAAGCACACAAGATGGGAATGGAAGTTATGATCGGTTGCATGATAGAAAGCTCTCTAGCCAACGCTGCAGGGGCGCTATTAGCACTAGACTGCAAATACAGCGACTTAGATGGACACGTACTCATTAAAAATGACCCATACACCGGCTTATCCATTTTAGAAGATGGGCGTATTTCCCTATCCGACCAGCCAGGCTTTGGAGTTACTAAAATTTCATAGCAACCTGGGGTAACGAGACCTTCTGCGATATCTCTAATTCTTGGGACAAAGACGGATAGTTTTTAAAAATGCCCGTCTTTGCGAGGCGCGAAGCCTGCCTGCCGACCGAGGCAGGCGGAGCAAGCAACGAAGCAAACTCACCGAAACGATTTGGGGTTTTAAAGAACAAGTTTTGGTAAGGGCTAGTGGCTTGAAACCATGAGATTGCCATCCCGAGGCGTCGAGACATTCGCAGAAAGCCGTGCAAAGACGGATGGAATTGGTTGTTTTTGAATGTCGCCACTATTGTCTATTCCCGACCGCAGGGAGGTTAGGGTGTTACCCACCAACCCTGTCATCCTGAACAAGACGACCGATAGGGAGTCGCCGTGAAGGACCTTTATAAATCGACTTGGGAACTTTAAAGAACAAGTCGTTGAAAGTGCTAGTAAGTTGCTATCAGTAGACCTGCCTGTCCCGAGCAAGTCGGGATTCATTCTCTCCGCTCATTCCTCAGGGTGACAAGGCAGGTGGCCATTTCCAAATGCCGCCGTTGGCGTCAATGACGGTTCCCGTCATGTTGTTTGAACAGATTTATGTCCCCAAAAAGTGTATTTAAGGATTTGCTCTGGTAAGGGAAAGATTTCATTTCCTGAATATGAATTGCCCCGAGATTTATCTTGGGGTTTACAGATTAAGAACAAGTATCGGTGGGTAGGATTGTTTTTTAAAGATGCTTACAAATCCACCGAGATTTGAGCCAGATCCATTTTAGGGGAGTATCCTCAGGTGTTCGTTGTGGCGAGCTATCATCGTTTTTGAACTGTGATTTATTTGATTTTATTATTAGTATGATGGGCAATGTGGTACGAGTTACGGGTGAAGTGAGTGTTGGACAAAAATTCATATTCAGTTTCAAATACTCATTACCATTCTGAATTCTTACTCCCCAATCCCCCAATCCCCCAATCCCCTCCTCAAAAATCTTATGCCTTAGGTCTCATATCTTAAATCTATCGCACGGGGTGGACTTTTTACCGGCCACATCTACATAAAACCTGCCCAAAATTTCGAAGTTTTTAAAATTGTAAAAGACGGTTTATAGGCTATCTTAAGCGCAAGGTTTAATTTTTTGTAACATTTACCATTGGGGACACTCTTTATAATGTAAAACCGTGTTAAGAAAGGGGAGGGGTGATGAATATAAATTCTTTAAGTAATTACAAAGCAGAGTATGCTGTGAGGGTATTGATTCATAATATCTCCTCCATTAGGAATGTACTACAATGGGCAGAAGTAATAAATATATCGCAGACTTGGTTAATAAAAATTATACAAGAAACCTATAATTTTCTACCAAAAGAAGTGTTACGAGAGGTGCGATACGAACAAATAGTATGGTTAATGCAGAACGATTTAGACGCTATTTGTTATAGTATCGCAAGAGATGCTGGGTTTCCTAGCGAAGCTGCTTTGCGAATGTTTTTAACAAGGCACTATGCAACAAATTTTAGCAAGCTTCGTCTCCAACTTTTGAGTGATAAATTGCAGATAGAATGGAAATGGCTGGAAGTGGAGTGAACAAATAGTTCGGTTTGTTCACAAACCGTTCGGAAGTTGTTCAAATAGTTCGGTTTAGGTGTTTGTTTGTATACATAATGTTATTTATATAAAACTAACGTCTGCTTCTAACTATAGAGATGGCAGATTAAATTTTAAATAAAATGTATGAGGTAGAGATATGAAAGCATTAGAATTGAATGAAATGGAAGAAATCGAAGGTGGAAAGATATGCTATGGCGGGCTTGCTGGAGCCACAGGTTTACTACTAGGAGTCGCAACATTAGCAGGTCCTGTGGGCTGGGGTGTGGTAGCTGGCTTTGCTATTGGAGGCTTATTATCCGGTGCTGCACTAGGTGATTGTATATCAAAAGATTAATATACAAAGGATCCATGAGGTGTTTTCTTCATGGCTCCTTTTATATAAATGCATGAATGCAATTATCCTAAAAAGTGATTTTTTCATATTCATCACATCATCTTTAATTGTTTTAATAAAGATTAATTAAGAGATATTATCAATTATGCTCCCAACTCTGAAAACGCTTATTCAAACCAATCGTATTCTCGAAAAGAGAAAAGATGATAATGATGTGGGTTATTACAGTTTTGTGGGACTATTTTCTTCCATAATATTTTTCATGTTAGTTGGAATATTTTATGACGGATCGGTTGACACCCAGGAATTAATTATAGTTTTTTGCTATTTAACTCTGATGGTTCTGTTTATAGATATCAGTCTCGTTTTTATGAAATACCGACGAAAAGCAGCCATCGAACCCTTGAATTTGAAAGTATATCCGCTTACACAGTTGCAAAAATTTAATTTTTTCTTGTATCTGCTACTTTTCGATTATAAGACGATAGTTTACGGTGTTGCAGCACTGACCATGCTTGCCTACTTTTTTTATAAATCTCTTATTCTGAGCGGACTGATAAGTCTGTTACTCTGGCTACTTCTGGCTGTTACATCGGCCGTTTGGATGCTCGCTATATACCGGATAATTTCAACATTTGGCCAGCAGATACGAGAAAGGCTGATGCAGATTTTCATATTCATTTATTTAGCACCTGCCATTCTGGGTGGTTTTTCAGAATATCTAGGTATAGAAAATTATTCTGCTGTTCTGCTTAAAATCCCGGTTTCAAGTCAGGCGGCTTCTGTTCTTTACGGACTTTTGACAGGTAATAACATTTTGGTTCTGCAAAATTTTGGTTTCCTATTTTTAATTCTGCTATTTGGCCTCACCGCCTATCGGCTTTCCCCGTCAAATTATTAATGGCCGAACGAATGGATTTTTTCTGGAAGCTAAACCAACATTTTATTCTATTCAGGCATTATGGCACTCTGTTCCTGAACACAGGTGTTGTATTATTCGTACTTGCTGCCACTGTATCCGTTTTTTATAAAACTCCTGAATTATCAGAACTTATAAATTATCCGTTTGTTGTTTTTTTGACCGTTAATTTTATGCTCACCGGCATGGTTTCAAATCTGTTTTGTGGTGGCTACGCAGAGAGGAAAAACTATTCACTTTGTGGTATACAAAATATGGATCAGGTGATTATTACGAAGAATTTTTCCCTAATTGTCTTCTTTTTACTGATTTCAGTCTTATTACTTGCTGCAGGACATCTGATAGTTCATCCCTCAGCAGAAGATTATCGACAGGCTGTAATGTACGAACTCTGTATTCTTGCCTTTTTACCAGTTATTGGAACTTTCAGCAGTGTGTATCTAATAAAAAATACGGAACCCGGTGTATTTGAGATGATGGTGGTTGGCTTTTGTTTTATTATAGCTCATATCCCTTATCTGATAGTTGGGAGATTGCTTAATCATATCTGGCTTTGCCTCTTAATTTTTATAGTTACGGTGGCATATTGGTATATCATTCAGGTTCCAAAAGCAGCTACAGAACTTATTCGTAAAAACTTTAATCTTCCTGTGCAATGAATGTAATTGAGATCAATAAACTCACAAAATCGTACTTTAAAACCCCGCAGGCAGTACATGAACTCTCGCTTTCTGTGCCCGAAGGATCTATTTTTGGTATTCTTGGGCCAAACGGGGCTGGGAAATCAACTTTATTGAACATCCTCGCGGGACTGCTACGAAAAACATCAGGTGAAATTTCAATTTTCGGAAATACGGTAGATTACGGGGATTTTGAGCATAAGCAACAGATTGGGTTTGTGCTAGAAGAACCGCATTACCTAGAGAAATTAACTGTTCGTGAATATCTGCATTTTACCGCTTCCATGTATTCTATTGAAAAGAAAGAAGCCGTGAAAAGAACGGATGAACTAATTGAGTTCTTCGGTTTGAAGGAAAAGGAGGATGTCTGGATTCAAAAATATTCAAAGGGAATGAAAAAGAAGGTGTCTCTTGCAGCAGCAATGATTCATCGTCCAGAATTATTGATTTTAGACGAGCCTTTAGAAGGGGTTGATCCAGTTTCGGCAAAAGAAATAAAAGATAATTTACGGCTGATGACAAATAAAGGGGTTTCTATACTTGTTACCTCTCATAATCTAGATACCGTTGAAAAATTTTGCGATGAAATAGCCATAATTAATAAAGGAAAACTTGTTTTTCAGTGTAAGACAGAAGAAATACATTCAAAAATAAAGAATGAATTAACCCAGGAAACCTATGAATCACTTGAAGAAATATTTATAGATGTTGTTACGGATAAGGGAGCAAAAAATGTAAATAAAAAACTTTCATGGTTATGATGGTGAGGTTAGTTTCTTATGGATAAACAAATATTTTATAGTGCTGAAGAACTCGAACATTCATTGATTAGCTCAATTTAAAGGTATCAATCATGGGTTACATTTTCATAGTTGTTGGATTTTATATTCTATGGTCTTCAATTTCAAAGAATAGATATTATGTATTCTATTCAGATATGTTTGAAAATAATACATTGAAAAAATATGCGCGCTTGTTTCTTTTTTTAACTTCTATTGTATCATTTTGTATAGGGATTTTAATACTAAATGATATGTTTCATTACAAACATCCATTTAAATAAATCATCAGCATTTCTGAATATAAATACCAATCCTAAAATTGGAATATATTCAGCTCCAGAGGAGCAATATATTAATAGAAAAAGTCTAAACTCTAAACTCAAGCTCCAGCGGAGCCTGCCTGCGGCATAGGCAGGCGATATCCTTCGTCTTTAATCATAGTACTAAAATTAATACCGAAGGTGGTTCTTAAAATGAATCTAGCTGGAATTTCGGTGGATTTGTACGCATCTTTTATAAAACGAGCCTCTCCACCGATGCCTATATTTAATCTGTTTACCCCGAGATAAATCTCGGGGCTATTAATGTTCTGATAATCAAATCTACTGGCCAAATTAATGGCTAGTCGAAATTGAGGTAAAAAATGACATTTATAAATTTTACATACTTTTTGGGATACTACATTGATAATCGTGATAAACTAAAATCAATTTGACTTGAGCATGAAAAAAATAAAAACTGTTTTTAATTATATTTTTGGAGTGATATCCATTTTATTCCTTTTGCGGGTGTACCTCTTTGGGAGTGGGAAAATGGCAGAGTACAAAATCGAATGGAGTATATTTTCTATAGCTTTTCTAATCTTATTGTATTTGAATTACAGAAAAAAGTGAAAGTCTCAACTACCACACATAAAATTCTTTTCATTTTGAGTACAATAGTTGCTTCATTGGCCCTATTGATGTTAGCTTTGAATGTGCTTTACCTGAATACTTCACTTAAAGATCTATCAAACATAGGTCTTCTTTCAACGTCTGTTGTTATGGTATTGGTAGCTCTATCTTTGTACTTTGGATTAAAGGAAAAAAGGAATTAGAAATTCACTTTTTAATTATTAGCAATAAAATTCTACAGCATAAAATGAAGGGCTCCACAACTTTCCATAGAATTCTTTTCTACTCGTATATCGGCCTTTCTATATACACATTATCGTTGCTTATAGTGAATGTGTTTTATTTCGATGTTTCTATTAAAGAGCTTCCAAATATTAGTTTTTTGATTACTTCAATAATTATGCCATTAATCGCAATTCCTCACTATAAAGAAATAAAGAAAAGACGGAAAAAGTAAACTTTATCGAAACGGATAATGTCTAGTAACCATGGTATTAGCCTCAGCAAGCTTTTATTATGATACTGCAATTAGATAGGCAAAACTTTGATATATTTGGAAATAACTGATAGGATAGCTTCATGAATATACTCATTACTGGTGGAACCGGATTTATTGGACAAGAACTTAGAGAAGAACTTCTTAAAGAAGGTCACTCCCTAATTATCGTGACTCGTAATCCTAAAAAGTATGAAGACGAATCTGCGTCTAATCAGCAGTTTGTGAGCTTAGAGGATGACCTTGCCTCCGAAATGGAGAAGTGTGATGCTGTTATAAATCTTGCGGGAGAAAATATATTTGGGCAGCGCTGGGATGACGATGTTAAGAAGCGAATTTACGATAGCCGAATTAATACTACCCGCACTTTGGTTGAAGCGATGGCCAAAGCTAAGAACAAGCCAGAGGTTTTTATCTCCGCATCCGCATCTGGAATTTATGGAGATAGAGGCGATGAGATTTTGGATGAATCCACTTCTTTCGCAGATGATTTTTTAGCAAAGGTATGTGTTGATTGGGAAGCAAAGGCTCAAAAAGCTACCGAATTAGGCGTTAGAGTTGTAATACCACGCATAGGAATTGTACTTGAGCAAGGTGGCGGCGCCCTTGAGAAAATGATACCACCCTTTCAGTTTTTTGTGGGGGGACCTATAGGCAACGGGAAACAATATTTAGGTTGGATTCATAGATCTGATTTGGTTCGGGCAGTAATGTTTCCAATTTCAAATAAAGAAATTACTGGTCCTTATAATGTATGTGCTCCAAATGCGGTAACGATGAACGAACTTGCTAAAACTTTGGGAGATACTATGAATAGACCTTCCCTTTTACGAGTCCCTGAGTTTGTGCTTTCTATCGTCTTGGGGGAATCAGCTCAACCCGTATTGCATAGCGCACGCCTGATTCCCAAAAACCTTCAAGATCACGGCTTTACATTTCGATTTGAAGATTTAGATGAGGCTCTGGCAGATATTGTGTAATGTTCTGGGCTGTATGTATGACGACAAGAACCTCGATGTGGGTTCAACTATTACTTGGCACCCCTAAGATTTAAAGTTTTGGGCAAATTGGATGCCCACGAGTCCTCTCTCTGAAATTAATCCCGATGCTTCGGGATAATTCCTGTCTCTCCCCCAAGAGAGACACTTTTGCCACAGATTCAGCAAATAGCTAGGTAGCCAAATCTTGACACATAAATTCTAAACTTACCAATCACATAATAAATTAAAACAATAGTTTATACTTGTCCCTCCTTGGGGATAATGGCGCTAACTTTAATAAATAAATTGTATATTTGGCTGTGAAAACTTAAACCCAAAACCCCTATATACGATGAAGTCAAATCGCTCGTTAGCCATAAGCACCACCATTCAAAGCTTACCGTCGG
>JBBAEC010000046.1:0-21558 GCA_041656135.1 Balneolaceae bacterium
ATCTAATCTTTTATACAATTCTTCCGCCCCATTCATGGTCGCAGAGCGAATAACCTCCAGAGGATGAAATCCTGCCTCTTGTAACAATTCTAGCTCACGGATATAACCAAACCCATAGAGATTATAGATAAATCCAGAGTCAGACCCTGTGGTTACGCGGCCACCTGCATTCTTATAATCATTAATAAATTGCATCCAAACTTGATAGAACCTCTTCCATTGTACCTCATCTTCCGTAGTCCAATCGAACCAGTAGGAGCCGTGAGCACTTCGGTTAGGCGTATAATAGTCCCACATTTGGGGAAGGGTGTATTCCTGCTGAAAGTCCGCATTACGGGCACGCATTACATCTCGACCAGCCTCGTAAATGGTCATGGTTGGATCCATGGTCAAATCATGCTCCAAAAATAAATCAATCAGAGCATTCCACTTCTCCCCCCTAGGGGTAACAAGATTCCATTGGCGAGCTACTTGACCAAATCTCCACTGCTCATCCTGGTAGTTATAGTCAATGGGGTATGGCTGTATGTCGTTGTTATCATACATGGATTCAAACAATCCATAGTAGTGGGTTTGGGTGCCTAAACCTAGTTTAGTAGCGTCTGCCGTATTCATGCGTACCACACCGGTTTGTCCTAAATGAGCAGTGCTATTTAGTTTTAGCTTTTTTGCCTCATCGAGTATCGCTTCCATTATTAATGGGTCAAGTGCACCTAATTTAAGACCATCAATACCTTGTTTTTTTGCCCAACGAACCCATTCACGAGCTTCTTCAGGAGTATTCATAGGTTTACCCCAACCTGAGCCAGGTCCATGGTAACTGAACATTCTAGGTGCTGTAATTTCATTCTTTGCACTTCTATCTCTCTCACTAAGCCCAAATTCAAAACCACCAAATCCAACTCCACGAGCAGTGGTTATTCCATGTCCCATCCATAGTTTATAAGTGTATTCGGCATTGGGTACTTTGGGCTTTCCCCCCGTATGAACATGCATGTCAATAAATCCTGGCATAATATACATCCCCGTAGCGTCCAACTCTTGGGTTGCTCCTTTAGGACGTCGCGCTTCATTAATGGGAACACCGGGGTAACCTACGCGGTGAACAGAGGCGATTTTATTACCTTCAATAACAATGTCAACAGGGCCACTCATGGGGGCTCCCGTCCCGTCAATCATATTGGCTCCACGAATTATAAGGCGCTCATAGGGCCCCTCACCTTCCGCTCGATTCGGTGCGGGATCCGAATTTTGTGCAATGGCGAACGTAGTAACCATGGAGATTAAAAATATCCCCATCATTACCACGTGTGTTTTGAATCTTAAGTTAATCATATTATTATCCTATTGTTTTTTTTGCCAGTTTACTGTTGTAAAAGTGGAAGAGAACCATGACAATACCCGCTTGTACCACAATGGTTGCTACTGAAAATGAACTCAATGGGTTGTACCAACTGTCTGGAGCGAAGTTTGTAATGCTAAGATATATCCACCAGATAAGAAGGGATATGACTTCCACTGGAACCACATATTTTATAATAACATCCCACCAAGCACCAAGCGTATATTTTTGTTCACCGTTGTTTACAATTTCAGCACGGAAGCGAGCTGGGCCAAATTTAATAATAGCAAAAGACATGAAAGCTCCTGAAACTATAAGCCCCACAGACCATACAAAATCTTGGTTAGCTAAAAACTCCACTGAAAGTGCTGACGGTAATCCTAATAAAAAGGCGGTGACGCAAATAAAAATAGTTGCTTTTTTACGCGATACGCCCATATCAAAAAATATGCGAGTTGAAAGCTCTATCATGGAAATTAATGAACTAAAGGCGGCAAAAGTTAGACCTAAGAAAAACAGAATAGCAAAAATCTTCCCACCAGCCATCTCATTAAACAGCTGTGGCATCCACATAAATGTAAGCCCAGTAGATGCAGGTCCCGAAGATTTCATTATTTCAAGAATCTCCCCATTATTCATTGAATTCCCTAAAGTTCCAAATACTGTAGCAAATATGGTCATAGCTGCGAGTATTGATACAGCATTGTTTCCTAAACCCGTCTGAAAGGCGGTCATAGTAATGTCATCCTTTTTACGCATGTATGCTCCATAGGTAAGAATTAATCCCCAGGCGGCACCAGTATCCCAAGCATTCTGAGTGAGTGCTTCTAGCCATAATGTAGGATCCTTCAACATGCTCCAATCAGGAGTAAACAAATATTGTAATCCTTGACCACTACCTGGTAATGTTACAGCACGAATAAGTGAAATTACAACAACAACTAAAAGAGAAGGGATTAGAATTTTATTTATACGTTCAATGGAAGAGACTCCTTTAACTACAACAAATCCACCCAATCCCATCATTAGACCATGCAGAATTGTTGGTCGAAAAGAACCCTGAAAATTATCCCATACCACATTAGCTTGATGTAGTGAATCAGGTAATATATTTATGGTTGATTCGAAAAAATAGTACAATGACCAACCAGCAACAACGCTATAATAAAACATTATAGCGGTTGCCACAAAGCCAATAAAAGCGCCCATCCAGGCATATTTTTCTCCTATCAACTTGATAAAAGATCCGATTACCCCCTTACGACCATTCCGTCCTATTCCATATTCAGCGATAATAAGGGGTATAGAGAAAAGAAAAAGGCAAGCAATCCATGCAACCAAGAAAGCACCAGCACCATTCTCCCCTCCATTTTGCGCGACAATACGAGGGAAACGCCAAATATTACCAGTCCCAACAGCAATTCCAAGCGCACTTAAAATAAGACCTAATTTCGAAGAAAATAATTCCGTGTTTTTTTTGTTGGTTCCCATAAAGAAGGTTTACCTTTGCTCTTTTAAATTTTCTATTGTATTTATGAGTTATTTTTTAAACATGGTTGAAAATATAAACCATATGTTTTCTTTACGCTCCATTAAGCGTCGTTTAAAGTAAGGAAACCACATGGTACCAAACGGTACATATATACGAGTGTTATATCCTTTTGATGTTAGTTCCTCCATTGTATCTTGTCTCAACCCATACAACATCTGAAATTCAAAGCGAGATATTTCGATGTTTTCTTGATTAGCATATTTCATTAACCAATCTACAAGTATTTCATCATGAGTAGCCATTCGAGGCATTTTAGTTTTTTCAATAAGCACTTTAGCATATTCTTTATAAGCCTCACGGATATCATCCATATCTTGAAGAGCAATGTCTTTAGACTCTTTATAAGCTCCTTTACATAAACGTACATCCGCTCCTATATTAGCAAGCATAGAAATATCATCTTTTGTTCGGTGAAGGTACGCTTGAATAACAATACCCACATGTTTACCATATAGCTTAAAAGCTTCAGTAAACACATCTATAGTTACTTGGGTATAATCCGAACCTTCCATATCAATTCGAACAAATTGATCATTTTTTTTAGCTACTTCTAGTAACCTATATAGGTTATTTTGACAATACTCATAATCTATATCCAGACCAATCATAGTGAGCTTTATTGAAATGGTACTGTCTAATTTTGCCTCTTTAATTGCTTCTAACAACTCAATATAGGTGGCAACAGTTTTATCTGCAGTTACTCGGTCTTTAACATTCTCGCCTAATAAATCAAGCGTAATTGGAATATTCTTGCTGTTTAATTCCGTGATCTTAGGAACGGCTTCATCAAAAGTCTCGCCAGCAACAAAACGCTTTGCCAGAATAAAAGGTAATTTCATTTTTTATTATTTGTTAGAATGGGTAATTTTTGCTAAAAGTTAACAGTACTCATGTTCTTTGCATAGGCTCGTTTATGTCTCGCCAAATATGTTTATTTAATACCTCAAGGCATTATTTACACAATTCATTATATAATCATTACAATATTTTTTTAAAATAAATTACACCACCGGCTAGAACAGCTTTATGCAAAAGGGTTTCTAACGAGTATTTTTTTCATGATTTTTAAAATTGGATGAACCTTATCACTCATTAAACTAAGTAAAACTATAGATTTTGGTAAAGTGTTATCCATTTCATTCTTTTTCGCGCAGACTGGTATAGCTAAACCACCTAAACTTATTGACATTGTTCCTAAAAATAATTCGTTGTGAATCGTAGTAATTATTCTCTTTAAAATTATATACTGAGTTAATAATCTCTCAATAATATTTAGAGTCACTTTAACTCAGTATATATGTATTCAATTATTACTTTTCTATACTTTAAAAATTAGGATTTGCATCTCTCTCACGTGTAGATATTGGGAAACGACGATCCACTCCTTTTGCAGCTTCTGCAGGTATCCAAGTATCTGGAATGATATTATAATAACGCATATCTTGCCAACGTCTTAACTCAAGCCAAAATTCAGTAGCACGCTCGTACTTGATTTGCTCATGAATTTCAGATGGTACAGCACTAGCAAAGTCTGGTAGCCCAGCTGCATTGCGCACATTATTGATGTGAAGTACAGCATTACTGGGAGTGCCTAATAAGACCTCGTATTCTGCTAATATCAGCTCCGCTTCCTGCCATCTACTAACGGGTACACTAGCACTTTCACTGGTGTATTTTAATTGATGATAAACTTCATCTCCTCTTAAGTTACTAAGTCCAAGTAAACTGCCATGCTGAATACGTGGGTCCAAATCACCTGATACCGGATCTACTCTATTTGCAAACACGGGGTCCATTTTAATATAACTTCCTTGATTTAAGCTAGTGTATAGCGCATTTTGAGTCCCTGGAGGATCATAAACTATTTCCAGTTTAAATTCAGGGTTAACCTGGAGGGCCTTCTTTGCATAATCTTCTGCCTGAATTAAAGAGTTGTTATCTTGACCACGTTCAAAATAAAGAGTCCTATAAACCCTTGCTATGGAAGTATATGCCGCTGCCTCGTAAGTAGTACTTAAATCCGTTGCAATGGCTTTAAAAATTGCCGCAGACTTTTCAAACAAATTAATTGCTGTTACATAGGTATCTATTGGTGAAACAATTGGGCCATTATCTAGAGGTACACCTTCATACATGTCTGCCAGAGTAGTTCTTGCAATACCATCCCAAAAATAACTTTTGGCTAGTTCAATACTTGTAGCTGGATTATCTACAAGTTCCTCAAGCCTTTTAGATGCATCTGTAGCAACCCAACGAGCCTGAGATAAATTATTAAAAGGATTATCTGTATAAGGAAGGTTATCTTCAAATACACCTATATCCACCATATTGTCACCACCCTGTGATGTTTGTTGCGCCATAACCTCGTCGCTTGGCATGCCTGCAACAATTACTGCAGTACTATAAAAACGTGACAAATTTCCCTCAGGTGAGTCTCCCAATATTCCAATAAATTCTTGGCTAGTGACATTAGAATCTTCTACATAGTTCGGATTATCAACCTTAAAGAGATCATCACAGGCCATGAAAATAATACTAAAAAGTACTACTAAAACTGATAAGTGAATTTTATTATTTTTTATAATCTTCATGAGAATTTTAATTTCAAATTAATATTAAAATGACAACCTTAGACTAACTTCAAAAGTCCTTGGATTTGGAGCACCGAAATAATCGATATTTGAACCAAAATCATTAGTGGATCCTTGTACTGATGTTGATCCTGGGTCTATAATTCCATCATAACCTGTTAATAGAAGTAGATTGCGACCCGAGGCAGTTAAACTGGCTCCTTTAACTTTATTTTGTGTGATTGTCTCTGGTATTCTCCAAGTTAATGACACTTCTTGAAGCTTTAAGTATGCTCCATCTTTCATCCAGTTCTGAGGAACAGAAGGATGATAATTAATATACTCATCAGCTATTTCTTGACGCCTCTGATCGGTTGTAGCTGGATTACTCAAGTCTCGTATCCATCTAGCAGTCTTCGGTGTTATCTTACTTTGCACACGTACTTGTTCTGTTTCATCATGCACTACAAAGTCTGTAGCTCCTTGCACAAGTGTAGAAATACTGAGACCATACTTTTTTAGATTAAAGGTCATTCCAAATGAAGCAGTCGTTGTTGGTAATTGATTACCGATAAATCTTCTCACATCGTTTCCATCAGCATCTTTAATGAAATTGGGAGTTAGCTGATTCAAATTGTTAAACTGATCAACTGGAACTGAGAGAGAATATGAGTTATCCGGGTCTAATACAGGTGCTATTTCAGCGCCAGGCTGATAGCCTTCCATTATAGTATTCCAACGTCTAGCACTGCCACTTGCTCTAAATGGTGTTATGCCACCTAAATCACTTACATATTGATCTCTTTTAGAATAGGTTGCAAATACATCCCATAACAAACGGTCGTTATCTACAGCAGAATAATTTAGGCCTACCTCAACACCTTGCCCTTTTAAAGCACCAATATTAACTAGCTGTGCATTTAAATATCCCTCTGAAGGTGCACGTTGATATGCTAAAATTGCATCTGAAGTTTTCTGAGTATAGTAAGTTAGATCTAATTGGATTCGTTCATTTAGAAATCCGACATTGGCACCGATTTCAAGTTCTTCAGAACGCTCTGGTTTTAAATCAACATTTCCATATGAATTTGGAATAATTACCGTTTTGTTACCCAACATTGACATCACTCGCCAAGTTCTTAGTTTGTCAAAAACACCAGGCTGTAATCCAGATACCCCATAGGAAGACCTCAGCCTAATCGAGCTAATTGCATCGTTCATTTTCCAAAATGGTTCATCAGATAATACCCAAGATAAGCCAGCGTGTGGGTATAAAACAAAGCCAAAGCTATCACCGAAGGTGGAGTTACCATCCATTCGAATTCCGCCTGTTAAGAATAACCTATCTTTGAAACCAATTTTTTCTTGTGCAAATATACCTGCACTAATCACCTCTTTAAAGAATTCACTCATTCCTGAAATAACTGATGCACCATCTAGCACTCGAATATCCGCAACTGCAAAATTCCTAACACTTACATTATTATTTCGACTGATGTCCCAAAAACTTTGTGCACCAACTGTCGTTTCAGAACTAATATTTTCTGAGACTTGTAAATCTGCAGCTAATGTAAATTCAACGGTAGTGTGCTCACTAGTTGTATTTCTAACTGTACGAATTCCTGTTGGATTTTGAATATCGGGTCCTGGAGGCACATGAACTTTATAACGCTGATCTCCAGTTACATGTCCTATTAGAAAATGTGCGTTAAAATTCGACAAAAAGCGATAGTTAATCTGAGCAGACATATCAAGTGTTCTACTAGTTAGAGAGTTGTCAAAAGCAAGTATCCCAGGAATTGAATGGTAAAGCTCTCCATAAGGTCTAGCCTCAGTCTTGATTAACGGATCACTTAGAACAAACTCTCCCATCAGGCCCCAAGTTGGATAAGGAACTTTAGTCTCGTAACTACTAGAATTGAGTCCTAATTGAATATCCATACCATCAATTGGTCTTAAATTAACTTTCGTCCTCATACCTAATGACTTGACCCCTGTAGTTGGTAAACTACCATCTATATTTCCGAAATTTCCTGAAACATAATAACCATAATCGCTTGTACCTCCACTAAGAGCAAGGTCATACTTTTGACCATGACCAGTCTTAAAGAATTCCTTAGCAGGGTTTACGCTCACAAACTTATTATTAACAACATCCCAAGACTCACTTTTAGGTATTCTATCAAGGGGTGTTCTGCTAAAACTCTGTGTAGTTTTAAAACTAAGCTCTGTTGGCTTATCAATACCTGATTTAGTAAAAATCTGAATAACACCCGCAGACGCCTCTGTGCCGAATAGCGCAGCAGCAGCAGCACCCTTCAGTACTTCAATGCTTTCAATTTCTTCAGGATTAATCCTTGAAAGAGAAGATATAGCTATGCCCGCATACCCACTAGTTTCAGTGTCTATTCTTACACCATCAATATAAACTAGTGGTCCATTGCGTTGGGAAAGGCTTACTGTTCCTCGCAATCTAATTGGAGCAGCAGCTCCTGTTTCTCCTGCTTCTACTGCAACCAACCCTGCAACACGTCCTGATAATGCTTGATTAACCGAAGTTACTGGTGCATTTTCAATACTAGAGGCCTTAACAGTAGCAATTGACTGACCTAAAGTCTTTTTTTCAGCAGTTACACCCACACCAGTAACTACTAATTCATCAAGACCTATGGAAGCAGATTTAAGAGTAACACTTATATTGTCCCTACCATTGAGTGGTACTTCTAAAGTTTGATAACCAATAAATGAAAATACCAATATTTCCTGTAAGTCATCCACAGTTAAAGTAAACTCACCATCAAGATCAGTAGAGGTTCCTCTTGTAGTGCCTTTTATCGCAATATTCACGCCAGGAAGTGTTTCTCCAGTGCTTGCATCCGTAACAATACCAGTAACCGTTTCCTCTCGAATAAAACGTTGCACAAGCTTTTCCTTAATCAATATCACTTTTCGATTATTAGATAATGTGACATACAGCCCAGTTCCTTCTAACATATCACTCAATACTTGATGGACATGCTCGTTTTCTGCTTGATAGGTAATTCTTTTATCGGGCACCATTTGTGTGCTATAAGAAATACCGACCTTAACTTGCCTAGTTAACTTTAACAGTGCATCGGCGAGCGGCTCGTCATTAAACTTAACCGTCACATACTGATTTTGATTACTTTCTAAAGTATTCAATGCCGTTAGCTGCTTCGCGTGGGCTGTGCTTCCAGTAATTAGAAGTAGCACAAACACTGTCAAAATCTTTGCCGTTGTCGTAAGTATACTGTTGTATCTTTCAGTCATATCATCAACATTATTTTTAGTTAGTGGAAACCTTTCGAAATTCCTTTGTTTATTTTTTCCCTTAAATTCATTCCTTCCAAGTAACCTTTTGCCCTTGTATTCCATATTGAATATCAAAAGTTTTAGCAATCGTAGCTATGGTTGTCTTAAGATCACTTTTTTCAAAATCTGCCGTTAGTTCTAAGTTTTTTAGATTTTCGGTTTCAAAATCTATTTCTACATTATATAAATACTCTAATTGTTGGCTTACCTGCTGAAGCTTTTCACCCGAATACACTAGCCTACGGTTCATCCAACTCAAATAGTTGGTAACACGAGCCTTTTCAATGGTAATACTGTTACTTGAAAGCTGTAAAAGTCCAAAGTCATTTTGGGTAAGAAGTGCACTTACCGAGTGCTCACCTTCCTTACCTTTAAGTGCCACCTTTCCTTCAACTACAGCAACTTGCACATTATCTGCTACTGTGTTTGCCTTTACATTAAATTTGGTACCTAATACCACAATGCTTGCATCCCCTGCCTGTACAATAAAAGATTGCGGCTTATTTTTAACCACTTCGAAATAGGCTTCCCCTTTCAAATTTACTATTCGTTCACTTTCAGACATTACCTCAGGTACTATTAGTGTCGATTTTTCATTTAGCCTGATTTTAGTGCCGTCCGAAAGGGTAAATACCTTCCTTTGCCCTTCTTGAGTGGTATAACTTATTAATGCCACCTCTTTCGGTTCTTCTATAATGTTAGAGCTGTCACTATTTATGAAATACATAGAAAATGAAAAAAGCCCTACCAGTAGTAGAATGGAGGCAACTCGTAAATATGCCCTATGCCTTTTCTTAAAGGCCTTCTTTTTTTTACCAAGTTGAATTCGACTAAATAGCTTTTCACTATTAATTTCTTTGAATAAAAATAAATCATCGCCATTGCTCAGCAATTCCTCTTGGCTGTCGTTTATGTCCTTTCCCAAATACTCCAATCCTTCATCTGTTTGGAACCATGCCAACACTTCTTCAAGTTCATCAACAGTGCACTGGTCATTGAAATACTTATTTAATAATTCGCTCTTCATCAAATGGTAAACACTTATATTTTTCGATTGATTTATTACTAATACAAGTGAGAAAGCGATTAGTATTACTCGAAGTTGATTTTATTTTAAATTGCTACGACTCAATTGCCATTTAGGTGGCAGGCAATTCGATACAAGAACAGGTGGTAGAGGGCGTATTTAATCTGATCTTTCTAACTTTTCCAAAGTTAAATTGATGATTTAAATCAGTTCAAAAATATATAAAACTTTGGAAAAGTTACTTGCCGGGTGAAGGATTGGGCTAAAGCCTTTGGCAATTCGTAGTGGATTTTATTATTGGTTACGGTCATAAATTAGAGTTCCAATTAACAATTAACCAATAACTTTATTTGGTGCGGTATGACTTTTACGTCGTTTCTCTTACTTTGTCGAGTGGGGTATTGCGCGGCGAAGCAAGCAAGCGAAGTCAAGTACCGAGCGAAGCGATTCCCACGAAGTGAAATCTATGAAGTGTGAATGGATTCATGGGCTTTGTAATAACTCAATAGATTTCTCCACTCCGGTCGAAAGGACAAATAGTGAGTGGTTCATAAATCACAAACCTGACTGGTTTTTTAAATTCAACTCACATTCCAAAATCATCGCTTTAAACCAGTCAGGTTTATTTTCCATCCAAAATACAATTTCCTGCTCGTCATTGATGACAAGAGGGTGCAACCCCTTGTCTCGTTGGTGGGGTTTAAGTAGGTATGAGGTGTGAGTTTTGAGATGTCAACTTCTGGAATTCTGAGTTCTGACTCCTGAATCCCCCCAATTCCCAGTCTCTCAATTCCTTAATTCCTTATTATTTAACTTTTCAGAAAATGAGGCTAGCTACCAGTTTTTCTAGCTATACTTTGCTTCACAAATTCACGGATAAAGTTAGTGGCCTTGTAATAATGCACCTTAACCGTATTCTCTGATATATCTAAATATTGGGCAACTTCTTGATTTGTTAGGCCGTCATTAGTGCGAAGCTCAAAAACTTCACGTCTTCTTTCGGGTAACTGTAAAACAGCCAATTGGCAAAGCTCCCAATATTCCGATAAGGAGCTTACGTTATTTGGCATCTGCTTATTTACATCTCCTTCGTATTGAAGTAAAATGTGCTTTTTCATCTTTTCTTTATCATTTCTAAGCATATTAAGAACATGATTTTTTGTAGCTGTAAACAAAAATCCTTTTAGTGAGCCAGACGTGTCTAGCTTTTTCCTATTATTCCAAAGCTTTATAAAAACATCGTGTACTGCGTCTTCTGCTAATTCTTTACTACGTAGGTATTTTAAAGCGAAAAGATAAAGTGGCTTATGAAATTTTTCATATATCAACCGAAAGGATTGTTCATTTCCAGTTTTAATTTGTAGTAAAAGATCGCAATCCTCTGAGTTATAATCTTCCATAGTAGCAGGCGTCCCAAAGCCTTTAATGATGTAGACAGTAGTAGAGAAAATCGTAGCAGTAGTTAGTAGTTGCTGGGCACTATAATGCTAAATAAGAATTAGCATTTCAAAATTATATAATTTTATTTAAAACAATTTACAATAACTGCTATACAAATCATCTCGAAGCACTAACACATAAACATTATATAATTATAATTATAACAATTATTTAGTATGCGATATAAATTGCAATTTTAACATGGTATCGTGTGCATTAAAAAATCCTTAATAATTAGCTTTAATTGTAAAGAAATAGTATGTATTCAAAATCAACAATTCGATTTGCCCGTGATTTTTACAAATTTTAAAATCCTACCACTATTATAATTTCTTCTACCATAAACGGCTTAATTAAGGCTCCAAACGAATCCAATATTTTAGTAAAATCATCTGCGTTTTAGAGATTATTTTTTAGTACGGAAACATCAAATTCCGTATGATTTCTCTTCCATGCATTTTTTCGAAAAGTGATTGTAACACTTCGTTTCATAATTATCTTCGTATCCTATTTTTAAACGTTATTACAACTCAAATTCTTTATCTTGGAAGCGATTTTATAGAATCTAATCAATGCTTTTTATGATAAACCAAGAAATTACTGTCGGCATTGTAGGTGCCGGAACCATGGGAACGGGCATCGCTCAAGTTGCTGCTACAAATGGCCATCAAGTATATGTTTATGATGCGTTTCAAGAACAGCTTAAAAAAGCAGAGGCTGGACTTCAAAGCATCCTTGCACGCCAGGTTGAGAAAGGCAGAATGTCGCAAGAAGAAGTGGATCAGATCCTTGGTAGAATCCAATTTGTGGACAATATCACCATGTTTGGTGAGTGCGGCTTGGTGATAGAAGCCGTTATTGAAAAACCAGAAATTAAAAAAGATGTCTTTGCTCGCCTTGAGGGCATTGTAAAACGAGATTGTATCCTCGCATCTAATACTTCTTCATTATCCATTGCTTCTATTTCTTCTGCCCTAAAAAGACCTGAGCGTTTTATAGGAGTTCATTTCTTCAATCCAGCACCACTGATGAAGTTGGTTGAAATTATTCCAGGAATAGCTACAAATCCTGATGTTGCTGAGACTACAAAAGCACTTATTAAAAGTTGGGGAAAGATTATTGTCACCAGTAAAGACGCACCTGGATTTATTGTGAATCGTGTCGCTCGCCCCTTTTATGGGGAAGCATTACGAATTCTAGAAGAAGGCGTTGCCGATGTAGCCACTATAGATTGGGCTATGAAAGAAATTGGTGGGTTTAGAATGGGGCCGTTTGAGCTGATGGATTTAATAGGCCACGATGTTAACTATGAGGTAACGAGCTCTGTTTTTAAAGAGTTTTATTTCGATCCAAGGTTCAAACCTTCCTTCACTCAAAAGAGATTAGTAGAAGCTGGTTGGTTGGGTAGAAAATCAAAACGTGGTTTTTATGACTATCGTGAAGGAGCTATAAATCCCCAGCCAATTAAAGATGAAGCTCTTGGCACAGCCATTTTAAACCGAGTACTCACCATGCTAATTAACGAAGCTTGTGATGCTGTTTTCATGAATATTACCACTGCTGAAGATGTTGATTTGGCTATGCAAAATGGAGTGAATTACCCAAAGGGTTTGCTGGCTTGGGCGGATGAAATTGGACTTCCGAAAGTGCTCGATAGCATGAATAATCTACATAATGAGTATCAAGAAGAACGGTATCGCCCCAATCCATTATTAAAACGAATGGTGCGTGAAGGAAGGAAGTTTTACGAAAAAGCTTGATGTTTAGTATCTAGACATAAGATATAAGACCTAAGACACTCACTCACTACTAAATTCTAGACACCATGAGACCAAATCCAAAAGATATTGTTGACCAAATGTTCGAGAAGGATGCTTTTTCGAAGTGGTTGGGTATTGAATTATTAGAAATAAATGGCGGTTATGCTAAGATCTCCTTGCAAATCCGTGACGACATGGTGAATGGTTTTGGTGTTTGCCATGGTGGAGTTACATTCGCTTTTGCCGATAGCGCCCTAGCTTTTGCATCAAATACTCGAGGTAGGATGTCAGTTGCAATCGAGAATAATATCAACTATACCAAGAAAGTCTCTGTTGGAGATATCCTAGTTGCTGAAACAGAAGAGATTCAGAATGGCAGAACAATCGGTGTATATAAAGTAAAAATCACTAACCAAAAAAATGAACTCGTAGCCGAATTTAGAGGCACTGTTTTTAGAAATAAGATTTAAGATATGAGACATAAGACTAGTAGAAACATAACTGCATATTCTAGTACTCTACTTGACATAAATTTAAATACATTTTCTAATGACCTTACTTTTTTAAACAAATCTATCTTAATGCCAAAACTCTCCATTTTCCAAAATCTTACATCTTAAGTCTTAAATCCTATGTCTAAACACGACGCTTACATAATTGATGCAATTAGAACTCCTATTGGGAATTTAAAAGGCGGATTATCTCCTGTCAGAGCCGATGATTTGGCGGCAATTCCTATTCGTGAGTTATTGAAAAGGAATCCTGAAATTGATCAATCCGCTATTGAGGATGTGATTTTTGGATGCGCTAACCAAGCTGGCGAAGATAATAGAAACGTAGCGCGAATGGCGGCATTATTAGCAGGACTTCCTACCTCGGTTCCTGGTGAAACCGTAAACCGACTTTGTGCTTCAGGAATGAGTGCAACCGTGCGAGCTTTCCATGCTATTAAAGCGGGCGAAGGCGATTTATTTATAACTGGCGGCGTTGAACACATGACTCGCGGGCCTATTGTTTTAGGGAAAGGAGCATCGCCTTATTCTGGAACTACAGAAATGCACGATTCTACTTTTGGATGGCGATTTGTAAATCCTAAAATGCACGAAATGTACGGCACCGATGGAATGGGAATGACAGCCGAAAATGTAGTTGATCAACATAAGATTAGTCGAGAAGATCAAGATAAATTTGCGGCTTGGAGCCAACAAAAAGCAGCTAAAGCCCAAAGCTCTGGTCGGCTTGCAAAGGAAATCATTCCTGTTGAAATACCTCAACGCAAAGGGGATCCTTTCATTTTTAAAGATGATGAATTCATTCGCTCTGGCACCACTGCAGAGATTCTAGCTAAACTCCGTCCAGCATTTCGCAAAGATGGAAGCGTAACCGCAGGAAATGCTTCTGGTTTAAACGATGGCGCTGCTGCCCTACTTATCGCTTCAGATGATGCCGTTAAAAAATATGTCTTGAAACCAAAAACACGAATCGTTTCATCAGCCGCATCGGGGATTGAACCTCGAATTATGGGTCTAGGTCCAGTTGAAGCGAGTTTAAAAGCATTAAAACGTGCAGGTCTTACACTCGAAGATATGGACGTAATCGAACTTAATGAGGCTTTTGCAGGACAATCACTAGGTGTAACCCGAACTCTAGGTCTTGCAGATGATGATGCTAGATTAAACCCAAATGGTGGCGCTATCGCACTCGGACATCCCCTCGGAATGACGGGTGCACGACTCCTTCAAACTGCAACCATCGAACTTCACGAAAAAGCAGAAGCAAAATATGCTCTCTGTACTCTTTGCGTAGGTGTTGGACAAGGTTTTGCTGTTGTTTTGGAGAAAGTTTAGGAATTGAGGGACTAGGGATTAAGGGATTGAGTAATTTGGGAAATAAGTAATCAGCACAGTTATGTATGAGTTAGAAAATTTAGAGACTTGGAAAAAAGCACGTGAATTGCGAATTGCTATTTCAAAATTTGCTAAAACACTTCCTGATGAAGAGAGGTATAAGCTCAAAAACCAAATCCTACGTTCTTCAAGATCAGTTGCCGCAAATATTGCCGAAGGTTATGGTAGGTTTTATTTCCAGGAAACAATACACTTTTGTAGGCAAGCAAGAGGTTCACTCTATGAGACACAAGAACATCTAATTTGTGCCCTTGACGAAGGTTACATTCAAAAAGAAGAATACGATCAGCTGATTATTCTGTTAAAAGATTGCCTTAAGATTCTAAATGGATATATTTCCTATTTAAAAAAAGAAAAGACCAAAAACTGATCCTTTTAATTTTATAAATCCTATTCTAATTACTCAATATCCTAATTCCCTAAATCCCCAGTTCCTCAATTCCCTAGTCCCTTAATTCCTAGTCCCTTAATCACTAATTCACAAAATGATATACGAATACAAAGGATACAAACCTGTTATACACGAAAGTGCTTTTATTCATCCGCTTGCGGCAGTAATAGGAAATGTGATTATTGGAAAGGATGTGTATATAGGTCCGGGAGCAGCAATTCGTGGAGATTTTGGAAAAATCATAATTAAGGATGGATGTAACGTTCAAGAAAATTGCACCATCCACATGTTTCCTGGAGTAACGGTTATATTGGAAGAAAGTGCGCATGTAGGCCATGGAGCCATTATTCACGGCGCTCATTTAGGGGCTAATTGTTTGATTGGGATGAATGCCGTAGTGATGGATAATGTGAAGATCGGTGCTGGTTGTATTGTTGGGGCTCTGACTTTTGTAAAAGAAGGAATGCAGATCCCTGATAGAAAAGTGGTGGTTGGGAATCCTGCTAGAATTGTGAAAGATGTTTCTGATGAAATGTTGAAATGGAAAACGGAAGGAACTGGGTGGTACCAAAGGCTTCCCAAAGAATTACACGAAACCCTAAAAGAATGTGAGCCATTAAGGGAAGTCCCTGAATCTCGAAAAGTTCAAGAATCAGACTACTCTACTTGGGGCGATAAAAAATCAAAGTAATAAAATCGTTATCATTACAAGCGTTATTTCATATACTTGATGCCCAAGTTGAATCAATTTTTAAAACTAGTAGCATAGATGGGATTATTTACAAATAAAAAGAAAGGGAAGGCTCCTCATACTTGGTATCCCGATATTTTGCACTGGCGTGAAGGTGATAAGATATTTTGTTGGAATATTGCAAAGGCAATTGGCTATCTAAAAGCTAAACCACAAGATTATTCCAAATACTCGAATGGAGTTCAAGATGTGTATGGTAAAGCGGACTTCGTTTATAAATCAGTGGATGGACAAGGCAATATCTACCTAGAACATGATGAAAATATTGTACAGTTTGAGTTCTATAGATTTGTCAAAGTTGCTACAAATGAAAGCTTGAAAAGCAGAAAACTAGAAGCTGATATGGAAAACTCAGAGAAATATATGGAGCTCATGCATACTTTCCAGCAAGCCTTCGATGAGTTACAAGAAGAAGACAATCATCCAAAACGACTGGGTGAAACTTCGAGTAAGTCTACTAAGTTTTCTTCCTAGTTATGGAATTGGCTGGTTAACTTCAAAACCTTTCCGTTGAGTTGTAAAACCTAGTCCAATCCCTCTATTTTCTTTGCTTTACCCACCTTTCACTGTATATTTTGGCTTGTTATAAGAACTCAGAATACTGAATTCTATCCATCGAATGACTTTTAAAAAGCTTTAAATCGAACAATCATGAATGTATTAAGTTACACTGAAGGAAAATGGCACAATAAAGGTGAAAAAACTGATCTAATCAGTGCTGTAACCGGCAAACCCATCGCTCAACTTATTGAAGCTGACATCGATTATAAAGCTGCTTTAGAATATGGACGAACAGTTGGTGGACCAGCCCTCCGCGAGCTAACCATTCATCAACGTGCTTTTAAGATTAAGTTTTTAGCTGCTTATTTAATGGAGCGCAAGGAAGCTTATTACAAACTTTCTACCCACACTGGTGCAACTCGAAAAGACTCATGGATTGATATTGAAGGCGGTTTTGGCTCCATGTTTGTGCTTTCTAGTAAAGCTCGCCGAGAACTTTCAGATCTCCCATTTCATGTGGAAGGTGGAACCGAACGACTTTCACGTGGCGGTACTTTTGTTGGCCAACATATTTGTGTGCCTAAGCACGGGGTTGCTGTACAAATAAACGCTTTTAATTTTCCTGTTTGGGGAATGGTAGAAAAGCTTGCTCCAGCAATTATGGCTGGACTTCCATGCTTAATTAAACCCTCGCCAGTGGGTTCCTATTTAGCTTATGCCGTTTTTAAAGATATTATTGAGTCGAACATTCTGCCAGAAGGAAGTGTACAATTCCTTGCTGCCGACAAACCTGGTGATCTGCTAGACCATCTAAACAGCCAAGATTCTGTTTCATTTACTGGTTCAGCACATACTGGAAAAATGCTAAAATCGCATCCCAACATTCTTGCTAATAGCATTCAATTTAACTTGGAGGCTGATTCCTTAAACGCATCTATTTTAGGTCCAGATGTAACCCCAGATATGGAAGAATTCAAGCTTTTTATTAAAGAAGTTGGAATGGAGATGACCGTAAAAACAGGTCAAAAATGTACAGCTATCCGCAGAACTATTGTACCTCTTGAAAGAGTTGAAGATGTTGCAGAAGCACTAAAGAACTTTTTATCTAAAACAACAATTGGCGATCCTGGTGCAAAAGAAACTCGCATGGGACCTTTGGCATCAGAACTTCAATCCCAAAGATTTAGTCAACAGCTCGCTACACTTTCAGATGTAACCGAAACCATTTATTCCAACGGCACGCAAAAGGGTGCTTATGCAAGCCCAAAGGTGCTACTTTGTCACCAACCAATGCTGGTAGATGAAGTACATAATATCGAGGCTTTTGGTCCACTTACAACCATTATGCCGTACGACTCTGTTGAAGATGCCATCAACATTGCTAACAAATCGGATGGTTCACTTGTTGCTTCCCTTTTTACCGCCGATGATGATATTGCTGCTAAAATCACATTAGGATGTGCACCATATCATGGACGTTTTATGGTTATCAATAAATTCTCTGCTGGCGAATCTACAGGTCACGGTTCCCCAATGCCGCACATGGTACACGGTGGTCCTGGCCGTGCTGGTGGCGGACAAGAATTAGGTGGCGCACGTGCTGTTTTACATAATATGCAACGTATTGCGCTTCAAGGTTCCCCTACTACGCTAAGAAATATTGTTCAACAAAATGTAAAGGGCGCAGAAACACAAGCTCCACCAAAACATCCATTCAAATTGTTTTTTGAAGAGATTGAAATTGGCCAAGCTCATCTCACTGAAAAAAGAACGGTTACCGACCAAGATGTGGAAGACTTTGCAGATTTAACGGGCGATACTTTTTATGCACATACGAATCCTGAAGCTGCAGCTCGTTCTCAGTTTGGTAAAATCGTAGCTCATGGATATTTCGTTCTTTCAGCAGCAGCAGGTTTATTCATTCATCCCGATGAAGGTCCTGTGATGTTAAATTATGGATTAGAAAGTCTGAGTTTCCTCGCTCCTGTTTATCCTGGCGATACTATTCAAGCCAAACTAATTGTGAAACGTAAAACCGTCCGCCAAAAGCGTGAAGTTGATATGTTTCCATTTGGGGTTGTGTATTGGGATGTAGAAGTTCGAAATCAAGAAGAGGTTCTAGTGGCCGAATATACCATCCTAACCTTAGTGAAAAGAAAAAATCGCTTAGATATTGATGAGGATTAGAAGTCAGAAGTCAGAAGTCAGAAGTCAGAAGTCAGAAGTCAGAAGTCAGAAGTCAGAAGTCAGAAGTCAGAAGTCAGAAGTCAGAAAAAATGTGCCCTATATAATTAACAAGCAAGTGTAATGTGGATTTTTCTACGTTTATTTGCCATATCCTTTATACAATCAAGTAGTAGTCTAGCTGTTTGAAAATTATTCTGAGTTCTGTATTCTGTATTCTAAATATAATTAGAACTTTAACTCATATATAAAGAGGTTTCTAACATGAGAAATCCAGCAACATCTTTTCAAGACTTGGTGGTTTGGCAGAAGGCACATCAATTTGTGCTAGAGACTTATGTCTATACCAAACAGTTTCCAAAGCATGAGCTTTATGGTTTGACTTCACAATTTAGAAGAGCAAGTATTTCTATTGCCGCTAATATTGCTGAAGGTTTTAAAAAGAAAGGCGAAAAAGATAAACTTAGATTTTTGAATATTTCCCATGGTTCTTTAGAGGAATGCCGATATTATATCCTTTTAGCTAAAGATTTGGGCTATGGCGATAGTCATCATTTAAATGTGGCTATTCAAGAAGTAAGTAAACTTTTAAATGGCTACTCAAAGGCTATTATGAAATCAATTTCTTGAAGAAAGAATACAGAATACAGAAAAGTTGTACTCTATGTAATTAAGTAGTAAGTGTGATGTGGATTATTCTTCGTTTATTTGCCACCATCTTTGACACAATCAGTAGTATGCTAGCTGTTTATAAATCATTCTGAATTCTGAGTTCTGACTTCTGTATTCTGAATTCTATTCCCTAACTTCACATAACCCAAATACCTCAATCAATCACATAAATACAACCATGTCTGACCAAAACGGAGCCGTACATTTATCCATCGAAAATCACATTGGAACAATTGAGTTTTATCATCCCAAAGGGAATTCATTACCGGGGGCTATACTGCGTAAACTTGCTAATACTATTACCGAGGCAGGTGCAAATGTTGATATAAATGTGATAGTTATTAAAAGCACAGGCGAAGGAGCTTTTTGTGCTGGTGCTTCTTTCGATGAGCTTATAGCAATTGAAGACTTTGAAACTGGAAAGGAGTTTTTCTCAGGTTTTGCACTCGTTTTAAATGCAATGCGCACTTCCCAAAAATTAATAATAGTACGTGTACATGGTAAAACTGTGGGCGGTGGTGTAGGCATTGCTTCAGCGGGTGATTATACTTTTGCAAAAGCTGGTTCCTCTATAAAACTTAGTGAGCTTGCTTTGGGAATTGGTCCCTTCGTGGTTGGACCAGCGGTTGAACGTAAAGTTGGAACTTCTGCATTTGCAGCTCTTGCCATAGATGCTACAAACTGGTATTCATCTGACTGGGCCTTAGAGCATGGCCTATTTAATCAAGTGCATGAAACTACCGCGGCATTAGATGAAGCAATTTCAGCGTTGGCAACTCAACTAGCTAAAAGCAGTCCCGAAGCCATGCTTGAACTGAAACAAGTTCTCTGGAAAGATGCCTACGAGTGGGATAACTTATTAGAGCAAAGAGCCGAGATAAGTGGGCGTTTAGTTCTTTCAGAATACACTAAAAACTTCATTCAAAAATTCAAAAATAAATAGTCGTTTAAAGGCAGTGTTTTTATGAACTAGGAGTTCATCTCTTTTTTAAAAGCGATTGTAAATATGGCTCCAGTGCCTTTAGTAGGCTCAGAAATCTTAATCTCGCCACGCAGTTGGTTTGCTAATGTTTTTATGAGCGTAGCACCTAATGAGGGGGCACTGTAGAATTCTTCCTCATTTATACCCTTGCCGTTATCTGCAATTATTAAAGTAACAATATCTCCAGAAACCCCACCTTTTACAGAAACTACACCTTCATTTTGATTAGTAAATGCATGTTTAAATGCGTTTACTAATACCTCATTTATAAGAAGTGAACTGGAAATAGCTTGATTTATATTCAATGAGAATGGATCTATTTCTGATATTAGCTCAATGTTTTTCTCCCCCGACTGGTACATCTCCTTAATTTTTTTCAGCAAAGAATTGATATAAGCGCCATAGTCAATATAAGCGAGCGTTTCACTTTGGTAAAGCATTTCATGCACCAAAGCTATTGACTGAATACGATTTTGACTATCTACTAAAGCTTTAGTTACATCTTCATTTTTACTTTGAAAAGTTTGTAATTGTAACAAACCAGAAATTACAGCTAGGTTATTTTTAACCCTATGATGAATTTCTTTAATCAGAACCTCTTTCTCTGATAAAGCTTCTGTAAGCTCATTCGTCTGTTCATCAACTAACTGCTTTAATTTTTTCTTTTCTAATTGCCCAATCCTCACATGAATATATAATACCACTAACAAACCTAGCGATAATAATACTATTACTAAGAACCAAAGTGTTAACCAGAATGGCTTTTCTATAACAACTTCAAATTTTGATGGCACTTCGCTCCACTCAGACCTCATAGATTTTGCTAACACTTCGAATGTGTAACTCCCTGGCTTCAAGTTTGTATATGTTGCCGCGCGAAGATTAAAATCTACATTCCAGGAGTCTTCAAATCCAAGTAAGCGATATTTATAGAACAGCCGCAAGGGGTCCGCATAGTTCAGGGCACCAAATTTAAACTCTATACTATTGCTATTATATTTTAATACTACCTTTGTACTCGTGTTATTTACCACTTCACTCTGTTTAAATACCTGTGTACCACTTGCAAAAACTTCTCTTATAAAAGTTTTTGGCGCAGTATCCGCTCGAATCTTTTTCTCTTTTTGGAAATTATAGTCGTGAATC
>JBBAEC010000047.1:0-20914 GCA_041656135.1 Balneolaceae bacterium
AGCCAGCTTCAAGAACTGATAAGGAAACAAGTCCTTCAAACCCGTAAACCCAATAGGCACTATGAACGCAAAACCAAGCAAGGTGGCTACAGGAAATATAAATAATACCCTAAGTTAGCACCATTACTAATTGGCTGGGTATCGGCGAGGGAACTTTCCATTCCAATAGTATGAGTGCCTAAATCTTTATTTTGAATAGAACTACAATTTGTGATGATAGTTGCAGTTTCGCCAAACTCATTGGTAACTTGTACAGACTCTGGTAGGTTAAAATTTACCTCGGTGTGTTTAGCGGTAGTTAGTTCAAATAGATTGTCATTTATTGAAGTGGAACTGCCGCTAGTTTGTAAAAGTAGGTTGAGTTCGTTTTGTTGGGTTAAGCTTGCGCCACTAATTACAGTTACTTTAACTTCCATTACTGCTGTGGCTTGTGCGCTTACTTGTGTACTGCTAAATGCTGCAAGCAGTATAAAAATAGATAGGTATGTATTTAAGCTTTTCATGGCGAGTAGGGTTTAAAACTCTTATCGACCATATATTAGAAAATCTTAATGTTAAGAAATTCTAATTAATGTAAATAAATGCAAATCTATAAATACTGCTAAAAACTGAAATACTTTTTAAAACGCAGCCATTGAGCTCTTTTACGAAGCTTTTTTAAATCCTCTTCCGAAACAGATGGGCTGTGTGCAAGGTTTTTTACATATTGATGAGTTTGCTTGAGAGTGAGCACGCCTAAATGATTGAGAAACACTAACAAACTAGCCCTAGAATACTGTTTCCGATTAGCTTCAAGAATGGTAATAATTTCGTTCCAGTATTCAGGTTTTGAGGCATATTCAATAGCTAAACCAATGGCATCTTTATCTGAATCAGAATCAGAATTTAAGCAGAGTTCAAGTTGTGATTCTATTTTATCGGGTAAGGGTTCTGGGCGTAATAATTTTGGACCGCTATAGGTAGCCGTTCGGTTTGGGAAAAAACTCTTCCATAGTTGTCCAGTTTTTGGGTCGTGGTAGAAAGCCTCGAGTGTCTCTTCATTCTTTCGCAAAGTCACCATTTCTCGAATACGCTCTAGCTGCCGATGATATTGAATTACATACATATTTATAGAATAATCGTTGTGTAGTATATATCTCAACTCGCAGCGATATGTTCCAAAAATAAGCACTATAACCAGAAAATGTGCAGTGCTGTAAATAAGATTAGAAGTTCGACATACAAAAAAAATACCCAATGACAGGAGGTAACTGCCAAAGGGTATTTATTGCTCTCTCTTAACCGTTCTCTCTTTCTAATTGGCTCTCTTAACCAGGACTCTCAAAACCTGATGTCTCTTAACCAATATTCTTTTCTAATTTATCTCCTAACCATATAGGCTATTTAATGAAGATGAATTAGGTGTTTCCGAGATTCATAGGTAATACACATGAACCTGAGGGGTACCCCCAGTCTGAATCAAATCTTTTTTTTAAAATTATAATTAGTGCATAAACGCAGTGCAATCATTGATAAATACTTTATGAAACTCTTGAAAAGAACTATGTATTAGTTTTAGAAATAAAAGTTCCAAGAATTAATAATAGTTGGGGATAATGTGTTTAGATGACAGAAATAAACATCTAATAACTAACCGTTACTCTAATATTAACAGTTGTATAAAAGAATGAATTAAATTAGATTACAGTATTGTATATATCGAAGCAAAAATATTCTCACCCATATTTCCAATAATATTAAATCAAGTATCATGGAAAAATTCGAATTTAGAGTAGATGTAAATACTCCCTATATGAAGGCAATTCGTTTTATTGGACCTCTAGCAATGGGATTTATAATAGGTGTAAATATTATTAATTATAAAAATGGGATTGGAATTAATTGGATGTCAGCTCTCACAGGAATAGCGCTTGGTTTTGTGTTCTTTTTCTTTCCAGACAAGGCAAAAAAGAAGTATTTAATCATCGATGAAGGGGGGATAAATGTCCATAATTACAAAGCACATTGGGGAGATCACAGGGAAATTAAATGGGATAATATAAAATCCGTTCGAATAGACAGAAATATCATTCATTATAAAAATAACATCGGGTCATCAGATAAAATCCCTTTACCCTTCCACACCAAAAAACAAGTTGTTAACCTGAAAAATTATCTAAAAGAACTAGCCGCAGTTAAAGGGATTGAATATTTGGGGTGAAATGTATTAGTATGGGTTTTTGGGTACAATAAAAAGAGGCGAATGAATCCCAATTATTGGGACAGGCACTCGTTCTGATAATGGGCATTGCCTTGCAGACAATAGTATAAAACAATTCAGCTTTGGGCGGAGGATTTTGGTGATTTGATGCGGTCAATTTCTGAAATTATGGGCAATTTGGGCACCCACGAGTCCTCTCTCTGAAATTAAGCGAGCTTAATTTCGGTCTCTCTCCAAAGAGAGACACTTTTGCCATAGATTTTACTAAAAGCCAATAAGTCAATTTTAAATCCACGATTTATTAAACGCCGAGAAACCAAATCTTAATAAATACATTCCAAATGTATCCAATCATATCAAATATAAAAACAATGGTTTAGACCTGTCCCTCCTTGGGGAGGGACAGGTTTTCCGCCTGCGGAAAACCAGGGTGAGGACTCTTCGGGGCAGTGGGTCAATGAACAATTATCAGGATTTCCACATTTCTCAAAGCTTACAACTCAAAACTATACAATACATTAATTGCCACTGGTTTTAGGACCTGTGCTTAGCATTTGGGATTAGGAATAAGTCTAGATAACGATCCAAATCCCATCACACAAATGAAGTGAATCAAATAAATTACAGTTCAGAAACGATGATTATGGGCAACTTGGCCACCCACGAGTCCTCTCTCTGAAATTAAGCGAGCTTAATTTCGGTCTCTCTCCAAAGAGAGACACTTTGCCACAGACTCTGCAAATAGCTCGGTAGCCAAATCTTGATACCCAAACTTTAAAATTATCCCAGCCCCATCAAAAATAAAAACAATGGTTTAGATCTGTTCCTCCTTGGGGAGGGACAGGTTTTCCGCCTGCGGAAAACCAGGGTGAGGACTCTTCGGTAGAATTTTGAGTGTGCTCAGCTTATGGTTTTACCGTTGCATATTCACATCCAACTCCAGAGGAGCCTGCCTGCGGCATAGGCAGGCAGGTTGAATATTAATAGCCCCGAGATTTATCTTGGGGTAAATTGCAATATAACAGATGTCGGTGGGCAGGATCGTTTTATAAAAAATGCATGTACACCCACCGAAATTATGGCAAGAAATATTTTTGGAGAACATCTTCGAGATTCACTCACATGCGCTTCGTTATTTTCCACAGATTTCATAATAAAGAAAAGAATCCCCGGCGATTCTTTTGTGCCAAATGTGCACCGGGCTCCCTACACCGGTGTCGAACATCCTGATTCCGGGACATCACTTTGCATTCGCAGGGAGATTATTTCCCACATCTGGTTCACAATGGAAGTATAGCTAATTTCACTCAAACCATTTTATAGAAACGTGTATCTTTGGTATTGTATAAAATGGATGTTTTAATAAATCTTGTTTTTATTGCGCTTTCTACTATCTCAATTTCTTATAACCCATAGATAATTGAAATTTATAAATAATATAACGTCTTATTAACCAATATTTTATTTAGCATCATTAATCAGCTTCATTTTTGACTCCTAAAAATCTTTCATACATAAACTGTGGATTAATGACAGCTAAAGGTTGATTCTCTAAAAAATGGCCTTCAGTTTTTACTGCTAAAGCCCCTCGTGTTGTTGAAAGTGCAATACTTAAAAGTGTGGTTCCAAGATTAAGCGGAAGCCTAATTTCTTCCTTTTTTATCATTTTGGCTATATCAGAAACGCGAAAAGTAGTTCTTGTTTCAATATTTGCAATGGCATCTTGCGCACCTTCACCTTCTTGAGCCCATATTTTTAAAAATATAGAAACAGTCTCTTCTTCCTTGTTTACTTCTTCACGGAATTGGAGTTTATAACCCATATTACTCTCATCATCAATTTTAGCCTTATCATCTAACTTAAAACTTGTAACTTTGAAAGAGTGAAGACCAAATGAGATTGGAGGCTCTTTTGGTTTTTTCATATTTCTATTGATGAATAGGTTTTAGTTTTGGACGGTCCTACTAATAAACCCTCAATAAGTTCAGTATAGCTAACCTCTTCATCCATTTATGCATCCATAACTGGGCTAAAGTGGCTCTCAAATTCATTGGTTCAATTTTGCCCTTCAAGTCTATATGGCTTATTTAGAGCCTCTTGTTGAATTTTGAAATGTTTAGCAATATTTCGAATTACAATTTTAGACATTCTTCTTTTGTAGTTAAGAATCCCTGAGATAGTACTCTTCCCAACCCCAGCTATTTTAACAATATCTTCTTGTATCAAGTCATGATCTTTCATTAATGACTTTACAAGTTGAACGGGGTCCATTTCTGGAATCTCATTATGCTCATCATCCCAAGTCTTAATGAGAAGAGTTAATAATTCAATTTCATCCTCTCTCTCAACGGCATTTTCACTAAAGTCGATTTCTTCCAAAAGATTACAATAATCAAAATATTGTTCTTCAGTTTTAATAACGGTGTATGTTAATTTCTCCATAATATGACTAACTAAAATCTTTGTGGTTTTCTGCTGTGTACTGCTCATTCTTTTTACACAACGCTGTGTATTCTGCATGTATTCCTAACCAGCAAACGTATAAAGCTGCATATGTTTCCCTAAACTTATATTTACATATAAGACGGTGATTATTTCCGCCAATATTGAATACCACTCTTTCACTTCCTTTTCCTAAGGCATCAACACTGCCAAAGGTTGCTTTCATATCTTCGGGAATATCCCAATCAGCAGCTTTTATTTTGTTTATAAAGTCTTCGAATGAAGCTTTTGATTCTGCATGTTTATGAGCATAGTTTTGAATCGTTTGTTGTTTGTTTAAGTTGATTCTCATTACATAACACGCTTAACTTACAAAAAAGTTCGCAGATTGCGAACATATTTGATTTATATTTACGTTAATGCTGTTATGCAAATAACAATGCAGTTTACTCAACTCTAAAACCTGATTATTTAGCTTCATTGCTTTGGAAATACTTTTATTCCATTGAGCCGCACTTAGTATATCGTTAAAACCTTCCATCACGCATTCTCCACAATCTCAATTTCTTCTTCTGTTAAATCGTAAAGCTGATAGACTAATTGGTCGATTTGGGCTTCGAGCTGGGTGGTGTCGGCAGAGGGATTTTGTTTTTTAATTTTAATAATGTCATCTACTAACTTCTCTAATTCAGCTTCTTGATTTTTGGTTGGAACTTTAATTGGCAACATTTCAATTTTATACTTTTTCCAACGGTTCGTCCCCATCCCAGTAGTTGTGCCAATAAGATTGAAATACCATTCTGAGACCTTTGAATTAAGGATAGCTAAAAGAAATTTTAACTTTTCACCCGTCATTAAAAATGTAGTTGCTTCTGCATGGTAGTTATCATCATCATAGGCAAACTTGGGCTTATCAGATATTTCTCCCCACACAATTTTTGGTTTTTCAAAATCATTTAAATATGCACAGTTTCTAAGGTTTGTCCAATGATCTCCTTGGTCATACCTACTCTTAACTTTCGGTAAAAATGATAGGAAGTGCTTATATACAATGGGGTAATCATTTTCTACATCTATTCTTTCTAAGCCTGTAGCTTTTAATCCATTGTGTGAATTTATCAAATATACATTTTCAAATTCATAACTATATTTCTTTAGATCTCTACCTCTTAAAATTGGTTTAATAATCTTTGAGTTTTTCGCATCAAGCTGTATTAATTCATCCTTCTTTTCTAGGTCAATAATAAATGCTCGATTGTAACCTGTTTTAATACCAAAGTTAATTCTAACATTGAAATCCTTCAATAATTTAGAATTCGTTTCAACTTTAATTTTTAAATCTCCTTCAACCTGATTGCCGATAAACCATTCGGATGTTTCTGGTACAGTAAATTCAAATTGGTGCAAATTAAAATATTCAGATAAGGAATTTCCTAAAATATAATCATCAGATAAATTTACAACTGGGAAAGGCTCTGTAAGTTTTCTTTTTTGTAAAGTGATAATATTTGATTCTACAGTAGCTTCTTCAAATATTTGAATGTCTTCAATGTTTAATAAGGAAATGGGTTGGAGGTTTTTGATAAAGTGCTTTTTTAATAACTCCCCATAAATAGCACGTAGCCATGAGTTGGAAGTGATATAAGTTAAAAAACCATTTATCTTTAATACTTTGCCTCCTAATTCATAAAATAAGGAGTATATATCTGTTCCTTTTGAATAGGTTTCAAAGCCAGCAGTTGAAAAATATTCAGAATCTATTTTCATTTTGGATAATGATATGTAAGGCGGATTCCCAATCACCACATCAAATCCTACAAAATCGCCTTTATCATTTAGCACTTCGGGGAATTCAAATCGCCATTCAAAAGCGTTTTCGAAAATTTTGTTGTCTTTTATTTCCTCTATTTCAGTTTCTAATTTCTTAATCTCTTTGGTGAGCATTTCCGTTTTCTTATTCCACGCTGCTTTCTCCTTTTTCCCCATCCCAAAAAGATTGGTTTGAGTAGTGAGTTTAACAAGCTCGTCCCCACGCTTTTTGAGCCTGAGCACTTTAGGATCATTGGAAGCAATTTCACTTCTAAAATCTGATTTAATATCGTCAATCAGCCGCTCCATTTCCCTTTTTTCATCTTTGCTTTGGGCATTTCTGTACGTATCAACTGCTACTCGGTAACTATCAATACTCCATTTGCTCTTTTTAAGCGCCTTCTTCATATCCGAATCTAAATCAAAACGACTCACCAACGAATTACCTGTTTTGATATTAATATCAATATTAGGGAGGGTTTCTAGCTCGGTTTCATTCTTGTAGTAAGCATTTTTTAGCAACTCAATCCACAGTCGCAGTCGGCATATTTTTACCGAATTGGGATTTATATCTACCCCAAACAAACAGCTTTCTATAATGGTCTGCTTTTCGTGGAATAGAGCTTCCTGAATACGTTGACTCTCTTTACTTTTGGGATTGTATTCAAACAATTCACCTTCTTCATCGGTAATAATTAACTCGTCGTTTACTACCTCTGCGTGATATTCTTTGAGGCGTCTTCCATCACGATCTTGTAGAACCTTTAGATCGCTTTTAACGGCAATAATTTCATTCAGCGCCGAAACCAAAAAGTGCCCAGAACCCACAGCAGGATCACAAATTTTAAGGCTATCTATAATGGTGTTGGCTTCAGTGCGGTCTTCTATAATATCGTAAAGCTCGTCAAAATCTTTACACTTCCAGCCTTTGGTTTCATTGAATTTTTGAAGCACCGCTTTGCGAATGGTTTCGCGGCACATATACATGGTGATGAAACCAGGCGTGAAAAAGGAACCATCTTTATAGCCGTTTATCTTTTCAAAAATCAAGCCCAGTACCGAGGCATTGATAAGCGTTTTATTCTCTTCTTGAATTTTTTCGGAGCCTTCGCTACTAAAATCGTAAGAGTCCAAAAACTCAAACATATATTCGAGCGTGTTTAAACTTCCTGTTCTCTTTTTACCGTGCTCGTCTCTTAAAACCGTAGATGAGATAATGGGAATGGGTTTGTCGTCTCTAAGATTACTTATAAGCAGCGTTTTATGCTCAATATCGGTCGGCTCAAAAAGGGAAGAATTGAGATAAGGTACTTTCTCATAAAGCTGTTTTACATCCGCATTTCTCTCCTCAAATTTCCTAGCCAGTACCTGAAAAAACAGGCTATTTAAATCATCATAGCTTTTAATTTTCTTGAAATTAAGAAAGGCATAAGAGTCATCATCTTTGTGATAGGTAAAGAGTTGCGCTTCTAACAATTTCAGAAACAGAATTCTATTCATCCAAGTAATAGAAAGTTCTAGCGCCACATTATAGAGCCGTTCTTGTTGGGTATCTCCGTACTGGCTAGGATTATCTAATCGCCCGATTTTATCTAAACTATCTAGCTGTATAATGGCATCTTCCAGAATACTTCCCGTATTCCGCTCGTCTTCCTTATTTCGCCCAATCAGTTTTTTACTACCTTCTTTCGATTCCGTTAACCCGATGATGTGTAGCAGCTCGCTATAAAAGCGTTTGTCGAGGGTGTTGCTGTCGTTAGCAAAGGGAAGTTTTAAAAGATGCTCGGGCGAGAGTAATTTAAACAGCGCAATGAGCTTAGTGTCGTCTTTCTTATCCTCATTGCGCAGCGGTTTTTGGTAATCTTGTAGATTGAAATAGGTGAGCTCGATTTCGGTTTTGATTTCCGCAATAAATGGCGCCGCAATTTCACTATAAAAAAACTCGGTTTTAACGCCCGCTAAACGTCCAGCTTCAAAATCGTTAAATTGTTTTACTAGGCCTTTATTTTGAGCGAAAAGTCGATCAAAAGTATTGGCATCAAAAATAAACCACTCATAAATATTGGTGATTACCAGATGCTTTACTTCCAGATTTTTGTTTGTGATGCGCTCACGTAGGTAATAAAGAACCAGCTCTTGAAAGGCCTTTACATTCAGCTTAGCAATCCTTTGCTCAGGCGTATCATCAGCGGCAAAAGCCCGCACCATTTCAGCTCTGTTGGTCGGTTTCTTAGCCTCCAAAATAACCCCAACCGAGCTCTTAGCTTGGCTATCGTTATGGATTACTAAATCATTCCGTCCTTTTGTATTGATATAATGATTGGGATCGTAGTACGTCTTTTTCAGGAAATCTATAACTAGATTTTTATGAAATTCTTCCGATTCCGCCTCGTTAATCCTATCTAGTAACTGTTTGAGATTAGTTTTGAAACTTTCAATTTCAGCTCTATGAGGCTTCACTTTTAAGAACGCCTTATTCAGTGCTTTTCTGGGTTTCAATCTATTTATCTTCATTTACTCAGGCTCATTCTTTGGAGGTTTTGTACCATTGTTGAAGTAAGTAGCAGTTCAAAACACTTTACCCCTACCATTCAAGTTATACTCATTTTATTACACGAGTTAACTCACTTAAAATGAGGAAAATAGATTGCATTTCAAAGTGTTTGTACTAACATCAGAATGGCGCAACCAACATAACAAGGTGTTGCAACCCCTTGCCCTGTGAACGTATCCTTTGTAAATCTGCGGATTCTAGTTCAATTTTTTTTCAACGAATTAGCTAACATCTACAAGTGTGAAATAGAATAGAGATTTCACTAGAAGTTGGTTCAAAATGTCGGGGCGACAGGATTTGAACCTGCGACCTCTCGGCCCCCAGCCGAACGCGCTACCGAGCTACGCCACGCCCCGATTTGATCAGACTTATAAGATACGCGGTTTAAACACCGTCTTCAATCTATATTTTCATCATCGTTTAGTGATTTGATAATGCCAAATTCAGGAATATTGGACAAATTGGGGGCTCCCGAGTCCTCTCTCTGAAATCAAGGCGAGCTTGATTTCGGTCTCTCTACAAAGAGAGACACTTTTTAGGTTTTAAGTGAGATTTGGGATGTAGATTTTACTAAAAGTTTAGAAGCGAAATTCTAATCTAGGAATACAAAAACCATCAAGAAACCTGTCCCTCCTAGGGGAAGGGACAGATTTTCTGCTTGCAGAAAATCAGGGAGAGGACGGTTTGGGTTAAGGATTTTGAATGCGGCAGTAAATTAATTTTTGTAAGGAAACCAACTACCATAAGTCTTACATATAAAACTCTATGCTATGGGCACTCCAATTAATAACTCCGCTTACAATAAAAACCTTAGAAGCTTCGCTAAATCTAATCGTAACGATGCAACTAAAGCTGAAATATGTTTATGGAAATATGCCCTTAGCAAGAAACAAATGGGAGGGTATGCATTTAAAAGACAACGACCAGCGTTACACTACATCGCTGATTTTATGTGCCAAGAATTAAAACTGATTATTGAGGTGGATGGAATTACTAATGATAATGATGAACAGTTTAAAAAGGATAAAATTAGGCAGAAAGCTCTTGAGCAAATAGGATTTACTATTATTCGTTTTTCTGATGAAGATGTACTCAAGAATATGGAAAGTGTGAGGCGGGAGATTATTAAAATAGTGGACAAATTGAGCGCTCACGAGTCCTCTCTCTGAAATCAAGGCGAGCTTGATTTCGGTCTCTCTCCAAAGAGAGACACTTTTTAGGTTTTAAGTGAGATTTGGGATGTAGATTTTACTAAAAGTTTAGAAGCGAAATTCTAATCTAGGAATACAAAAACCATCAAGAAACCTGTCCCTCCTAGGGGAAGGGACAGATTTTCTGCTTGCAGAAAATCAGGGAGAGGACGGTTTGGCTGGGATTTTGAATATGGCTAGAAGCGAGATTTGAGTTATGAATGCACCTTTTTCTTGTGTCTTACTACTTAAATCTTACATCTAAATACTTAAATCTACCCCACTGTATGGCGTTTTATCATTCGGGTGATGAAACGGATTTTTTCTCTTAGTGGGAAACGTGAAAGATTAGTTTTGAGGACGCCTTTGGTGAACTGGGTTTTTTTAGAGTAGTCTATTATTACATTTACTAGAACGGCTTTTCCTTTTTTGGAAAGTTTAAGTGCCTTATCTATTTCTGATTCTATATTTAAGTCATTAGCGATTCGTATATATTCGCATCCGGTAGCCATAGCCAGCCCTTCAAAATTCATATTGCCAATAACGGTACTGGTTTTGTGTTTTAAAGGGACTTTTTGGAATTGAGCGATCTGTCCTAATTCCCCGTCATTAAAAACAAATATGATGGGTGCTATATCATAAGTAGTAGCGGTGACCAATTCTAAGCCCGTCATTTGTGCGGCACCATCGCCTACAATTCCAATCACGGTGTTATTTGGATGCGCTAATTTTGTTGCAATGGTGGCAGGGATGCAATAGCCCATGCAATTAAAATCGGTAGGAGAAATTAGGTGTTTGGGTTCATAGGTAGTTAATAATTCTGCCGCTAAGAAAGTGTGTTTGCCATCATCTAGAACTACGTAGGCATCTTCATCTAGCTTTTTATTAAGAGCATCAAAAAACCAACCTGGGGACACTTTATCGGTTTTTTTATCAACCAACCATTCATTGTTATACTTAGCATTTAATTTCGCTATTTCAATTTCCACATCGGCATTAGCATTCTGAATATCTTTGTCTTTAATCTGTTCCCAAATTGCTTTTAAAACATCCGTAGCATCGCCTTCAATAGTAACTTCTGAAGTATAATTCTTATCAAAGACCTCTTTGTTGATGTCTACATGAATAAGTCCCCTGGGATTTTCGATGCCGTAGCTTCCTGTAGCTATTTCAGAAAATCGGCAACCTACGGCAAGCATTACATCATGATTTTTTAGAGCCATTTGACAGCTTGGTTTTGCACTTGCTCCAATAAAACAGCTCGTGAATAATGGGTGATTATTTGGGAATACACTTTTGCCTTGCAAAGTTAGTGCAACAGGAGCTTTTAGTTTCTCGGCAATTTTTATAGAATATTCTTGAGCTTCTCTCGCGCCCCAGCCCAAATACAGCATTGGATGTTTGGCTGAGCATAATAATTTTACGGCTTCATCTATTTTAGTAGTTGAAGCTTCTGGCTTATCAGGCGTGAGATTGTACTTGGGGATTTCATCCACTTCAGCACTAAACATCATAATTTCTGCGGGGAATTCGATAAAAACAGGACCTGGTTCTCCACTCATTGCCGTTTGATAGGCTTCATAAATAATAGGCGCAATCTGGGCGTGACTTTCGATTAAATACTGAGCTTTGGTAACCCCTTGGGCTATGGGCTTCATATCTATGTGGTGCAATTGATAATGTTTTCCAGTATCTCTACGGATGCCCCCTGCAATTACCAACATGGGAACTCCGGCTAAATAAGCTTCGCCGATTCCACTTAGTGCATGAGTTAAACCCGCAGCGGGAACGACGGTGAGGCAACCAATAGAATCGGTAGTTCTTGAAATTGCATCTGCCATAAAGGAGCCCCCACCCTCGTGCGCCACCAAAATAGGCTTTAGCTTGCCAGACTTTTCCATGGCATCATACAGCTCGGTGGTATGAGTTCCAGGTATTCCGAAAGTATATTTAACGCCAATTTGTTCGAGAGCATAAGTTGCTATTTGAGCTCCGTTCATTCTCATAATTCTACACGCTTTTTATAAGTTTTTTGCCTGCTAAATGATTTCCAGTAATCCTTCCAGTTAAAACACAGGTAGCTAAAAAAGTCCCTTCTAAAGCACCTTTTCCATGAATTCCGCCACCGCCATATCCAGCTGCTTCGCCTACAGCATATAAACCATCGATAGATTTTCCGTGCCCATCCATAACAGCTCCCGTTAAGTTGGTTTTAATTCCACCTAAGGTTTTTCTTGATAAAATAAATTCTCTAATGGCTACAAAAGGCAGATGCTTGCTATCGTTAATTTTTTGGAATTTACAGTTTCGAGCTTTGTCGCCCGAGTAATTTCTTAGATGTTGCAAGCGGCGAAGCTGTTCATCATTAAAATACTTTTGCCCTCGGTCAATTTGATCGTCATAATTTGAAATGGCATCTCTAACATTGGCTAGCTTCACATCGTCATTGCCTTCCAAAGCATTCATTTTTTGCACTAATTCCTCTAAGGTATTAGCTACTACAAAATCAGGACAATTATCGAGCATATCTTTCACCAACTCTTTATTACCAAATAGTATAGTTTTTGCAACTTGGAAATAGCTTTTGTTTCTAAAAGCAGGATTTGATTCGGCGCCAGAGATGCCAAACTCCTTATTCAGAATTTTCATATTCATAACCTGCCACGAAAATTTCTTCTTTTGTTTGCAGATTGCATCTACCAAAAAGCGTGTATCAAAAGCAGTAATTAATGGAATGGGACCAATGCGTTCCCCTTCATAATTCAACCACAATGCTGAACGAGGTGGAACTAAACTTAATCCGTCGCCTTCTTTTGTTGGGCGGGGATGGTGAATTCCTGCGGCATAAGGCCAGGTTTTATCCAAGTTTGTCAACTTTCCATTTACTTTCTCAACTGCAAAATGGACGGTGCCGTCTGCATAGGGATGTGCGCCGTTTAATATTTTTTCTGGAGGAGTTCCCCAATCGCTATGCCAGTTTCTTTTTACTTGCTCTATATCGCCACCCAAACCACCAGTTGCAACAATGGTGTTTTCCGCTTTTGCCGAAAATGGGTTGTTAGTCGACTCATCAACTCCAGAAACACCTATTACTTTTCCACCTTCAGTTAAAATCTGATCTACTTTATGATTGAAGATTAATTTAAGATGAGTAATTGCCTTGGGATGTTGTAATAAATGATGTTTTATTCGTTCCGAAAGTTCATGTCCCGTTCCCCAAACCATGTGAAAGCGAGGGAGCGTATTTCCTCTTTTAAACATCCCACGTTCTACCCAGTGAACTACAGGGAAAAAATCTATATTTTTATCCTTTAAATAATGATAGACGTGTTCGGTGGTGTTATTTACAAAAAGCTTAGCCCATTGTTTAGGAAGCACATCCGTTTGGTCAAAATCTGCAACCGAATGCCAATCCTTTAATGCAATATCGGGATGATCTTTAATACCTCTTTTGCGCTGCACGGGGGAATCGACAAAGAACATTCCACCAAAAGATAATTTAGCAAGACCGCCCATTTTGTCTTCAATATCCCTATCAATAATAAGCACTTTTTGATTTGCATTAAGAAGCTCAATAGCGGTTGCCATTCCGGCTAAACCTGCACCTACTATAACATGATCGGCTTGATAATTTTGCATTGTCATATTGTACTTAAAACTATTGTTGAACCATTGAAGCGAGTACGTAAGTTGAACAAAAGCCAAATGTTTTCAAAATGCGAGTTTGGGTGATTTGGGGAGGGGTGCCCCTTGTGTGAACCAAGCTAGACCATTACGGGAAATATTGGCGGTTTGCGTGCTCACGAGTCCTCTCTCTGAAATCAAGACTAGCTTGATTTCTGTCTCTCTCCAAAGAGAGACACTTTTTGGGTTTTAAGTGAGATTTGGGTTGTAGATTTTATTAATAGTTTGGTAGTAAATTTAAAGTCCATGAATAAAAACTATCAAGAAAGGTGTCCCTCCTTGGGGAAGGGACAGATTTTGTGCTCGCACAAAATCAGGGAGAGGACGGTGGGGCAGAAAGGCTTCCTAAATGGCATTGCCAAGCAGGATCTTTGCAATGAGGATGAATTAATCCACGATAATGGAATCTCTAAGAATGAGTTCCTAAAATTAATCTTACCGAAATTTCGGTGGATTTGTACTCATCTTTTTTAAAACAATCTTACCCACCGACATCTGTTTTAATACTGTTTACCCCGAGATGAATCACGGGGCTATTAATATTCAGTCTACCTATGCCGCTGGAGTTGGGATTCCCAAACTTTGTCGCAAGCGTCGCTCTTGTGAAAGCCAACAACCCAAAACTCAATCCTGTACATCAAGAAAATCCTGATAATCCTGTTTCAAAAACGATAATCCCCGCCACCACAAACAATCTTAGAATTTGCCAAGGATAGTCCTCATCCTTGAGAAGGATCACGAAGCCTCGGGAAGTGGAGGTCGGAATTGATGGGTTATGAACGTTCGAATTAATCAAGAACCCAACTCTGTCAGGGTTCCAAACCCTGACAGAGTTAGAACTGGTCAAATTCCCAGTCTCTGTCGCAAGCGTATCGCTGGTGACAGCTAACAACGCCCATTGTCATATTCCAACTACCACAAGCGGGACGCATGCGGTAGTTGTACCTGCCTATGCCGCTGGAGTTGGGATTCCCAAACTTTGTCGCAAGCGTCGCTCTTGTGAAAGCCAACAACCCAAAACTCAATCCTGTACATCAAGAAAATCCTGATAATCCTGTTTCAAAAACGATAATTGTGGAATTAAACATTCCCATTCCGCACAGCTCACACCTCAATGCTAAAAAACTAGCACTTAACAATAGGTATAGAGGTAAGGAATTTAGCGCCGGCTACTTTATTGTTACTCGCTTCAATATTTCCGCCTAGTTTTCTAATTATTTGATTGGAGATTGCAAGTCCTAATCCTAAACCAAACTGGGAACCCTGATTTTTGGTAGTATAATTGGGTTCAAAAATTCGGCTTAATACCTCTGGGGGAATTCCAGGGCCATTGTCAGCAATTTCAACGAAGATTGAGTTTTCATCGCTCCAAGTTTTTATTGAAATCTGCCCGCCATCGGGTAAAATCTCGCAGGCATTTACAAGAATGTTCGTCCATACTTGGTTTAGCTCTCCCATTCTGGCGCACGTCTCTGGTATTTCATTCAGCTCAATATTTACATCCAAAAATTTGAGCCTATTTGTGAGTACAAGTATGGTGTCTTTTATCCCTGTACGGATATCAATCATCTCAGCCTGATTTTTATCTTGGCGACTATAACTCTTCAAGCTTTTGACTAAACCTGCAATTCTAGCACTGGCTAGCTGAATATTATGAATGAGTTTACCTGCTTCAAATTGCTGTATTAATTGAGTTATAGAAATCTTCTTTCTATTTGAGTCTATAACTTCTAGGGCTAGTTCGGGCATTTGAGCTAATTTGCGCGTTGCAGAACGGTCTTCTACATAAGGAAAACGCTTTTGTATCTCTAGCATCCGCTCACGTATTTCACTACTGCTTATAGGCTCAGCATCTAAACCACTTTTAAACATCAATGCCATTGACTCAGTTTCAGGCAATTCTTGGAAATTTTCTTTCAAGGCTTCAGCAGATCGTATTAGTGCTGCTGCTGGATTATTTATCTCATGCGCAAACCCAGCAACAAGTTCCCCAAGCGTTGCCATTTTTTCTTGGTGAATGAGTTTTTGATGTGAGCTTTCGAGTTGTCTGTATGCCATCCTTAGTTCTTCACTTTCTGCCTTCAATCGCTGGTTTAACGAGTGCATTTGCGACTCTAACCTTAGGTTTTGGAGGAATCGATCAGACATATTAATCATCATTAATATCTGCAGTGGCGATCTTAAGTCTGGATGGTCATTTACATATTGCTCAAACTCACTCTGTTCAATTCGTAACGCATAAATATCTTCTACCACTGTACATGTTGTAAGAGATGGGTTGCCCGTAGTAAATGCAAGAAGTCCCATAAAATGGCCTGGCTCAAATTTCAGTAAATCTAAAGACGAGCCATCGTATCTAACATGTCTTAAATTAGCTCTACCCTTTAAAATAAGAGACAGATAATTGAGCCTCTGACCTTGAGTGAAAACTACCGTTCCTTTTTCGTATTTCTTGACATGCTGTTGAAGCTCAACAGATCCATTTATAGTGTCTTGAAGGAACTTTAAAATGGATTCTCTATCATGTAATGTGAATTTCGTTTCCATACGTACTAGGTGTCAGTTAAACCATTTTCTCTAAGTGCTTCTGCTAGGCGAGTGGCATTTAATGCACTCATATATTGCAGTAAATTGAGTTTATTCTCAATTACATAGTCGGTCAATTTCTCAGTTACAACCTCTTGTAGTTCTTCTTTAGTCCAAGGTTTGGCTATATAATAATCTAGGTGCGCTTTATTGATTGCTTGCACAGTATCTTCTAAACCAGCTTGGCCAGTCACCAACACTTTTTTGCTATGTTTTAATGTTGGATGATTTTGAAGCTCTATTAACAAATCTATTCCATTTTTGCCCGGCAATACATGATCGCAAAGCAAAAGTCCTACCTTGTGCCCATCGGCTTCAATCTGCTCCATTACACTAACTGCCTCTTCTGCATTGTTAGCGGCCTCTAGCGGGAAGTTTGGCTCAATAAACTCTAAGTCACCCAGTAAAGCCTCCATTACTTCCAGCTCATCTTCAATTATTACTATATAAATTTGGTTATCCATAATTCTCCTCTCAATTTCCGATTAATAAAGGCCAGTAGAACAGCGCATATATTGTAACTAGTAACAGCCCAAAAATGCCTATTAATATACCTGGTTTTGCCATGTGTTTAGTTTCGATGAAACCCGTGCTAATTGCAATTGCGTTAGGTGGAGTTGAGATGGGCAGCACCATTGCGAAGCTAGCACTCACCCCTATAACTAAACTTATAATAACTAAGTTAAATCCTTCGCCTGCAACCCCAGAAACAGCTAAACTTATTGCAAGTGGTGCCAATAAAGTGGCTGTAACAGTATTTGATAGAAAGTTAGACATCGCAATTGCTACAGCACTAAAAACTAATATCATGGTGATAGTTCCGAAAGAACCCCAATCTATGCTTGTAACAATCCACTCTGCAAGTCCAGTACTTTTCATTGATATACCTAGCGAAATACCACCAGCTACCAGCCAAAGCACTTCCCAAGGTAATTTCCGAATGTCTTCTTTTGAAGTAACCCCAGTTAAAGTTAGAAACACTACAGGAATCATCGCAATGATAGCACTATTTACACCATGTACACTTTCTGTTACCCATAGTATAACTGTGAATGCAAATACTGCGTAAAGAAATAATGCCTTTTTCGATAAATTGAATTTCCCTGTCATGTCTATTTCAATGGTTTTCGCTTCTGGCTTATACATAAACAGTAGAACTAACCAGAGTATCAATAAAGCTATTAAAACCAAGGGAACGGCAAGTGCCATCCAATTACCAAAAGGGATGGAGATGCCTTGATTTGCCAATGAACCAATTACAACCGCGTTGGGTGGAGTTCCAATAGGTGTGGCAATTCCCCCAATATTTGCTGCAAATGGAACACTTAAAGCCAAGCCAATTCTTAACGGATCGGTAGGTTTCATGCGAGCAATTATGGGAATAATTACTGTCATCATCATTGCAGTGGTGGCTGTATTACTCATAAATGCCGAAAGTAAAGCAGTAACACTCATAAGGCCAAGAAGAATATACTTTGGCTGATTCCCAAAAGGTTTAAGCAGAATACGAGTTATGTTAAGGTCTAGATTATACTTAACGGCCGCATCAGCTAACACAAATCCACCCAAAAACAAGATGATAATTGGATTCGCTAATGTGCCCATAAATGCCGTGTATCCATCTGGACTATAGGCTTCAGTAACATCATTTAGGTAAATGCCCTCGCTACTTAAAAACAAAACCTGCAATAATATTACAAGCATTGAGGTTGCATAAATTGGAACAGGTTCTAGCATCCAAAATACGGCTGCCAAGAAAAATATACTTAACCCCATGTGGCCCGCTGCCGAAAGCCCATTTATTTCCCAAAAGAACGGAAGTATAAATCCTAGAGCCCCTAATACTAGCCCTATCCATTGATTTTTTGTTAGCTTCATAGCTGCATATTTTAAAGTTTAAAAACCAAGACTGAATTGAGCTGAGAACTCTATATAAGAATAGCTACCTGATGCTGCATATTTCTCTGTAACTAGGTTCATTTCGCTCTGTATTTTTATGGAGTGTCCTATAAAAAAATAATTCAAACCCACCCCATATTTCTGTTGTTCAGTAAATTCATTTTTCACAATTCTAATATCATCATCTAGCTTTAAAAAGCTAATTCTTACCGTTGGCTCCAACTCTTTAGATATAAATTTACCCATCTGGGCCGACAATCCCCATCCCCCTACTACTTTCGAATATACTGTATTATTTGTAGGTGTAATTAAAATTCCATTGTTGGTAATATTGCGTTTTATATACTCTGCAAGAAAGGAAAAGCCATCGTATTTAAAAACACCATCTACATAATAATTATAAATATTTGCGGTATTGCCCTTCCAAGCGGGGTCGCCCAACCTAGCTGCTGCATCGTGGTTAAAATGATGGGCTAAACCAATAGATAACTTTGGGGTTGGTTCTCGAAACAGATCACTTTCAACATAATCGCCTTTTTTATTGAATTTCCCGAAGGGCAGAACGTCCACTCTAGCTGTATAAGCCAAGCCGCCGGATTGCTTTGTGATATTAATACCATCGCCGTGTGTTATGCCACCATATACAATTATGCCTGCTGTTTCGCCAATATCAACATAGGTATTGGCAGTAACGCCTAAATCGAAGTCAATATCAAGAACTCGTGAAACTGGGGATCTATCTACCATCTGTAAATTTTTAGATATGGTTTAAATTGACGCCCCGCTGGCGCACGAAGTTGCCCAATATTGATACTGGTATTAGAATTTGGACGCCATCTATACTCTGCATTCAATAATCGAACATTGCCTCTATCCATCCCCAGAAGTAGTAAATAGCCTAGTTTTTTATGGAATATATTCCCATTCATTTGAATGCGAGCTCGCCGAATCATTAAGCTACCTTCTAACGGATCATTACCTTGTAAAGGTGCAATTGCAAAGACTTGATGTTGTAAAAGCGTACCTAGCTTAAGGGACATAAACTCATCGGCAGAGGTTATGGTAAGACCTTTTTCGGGACTGAAAGTTACGGTCGGATTTTCTTGAGCGCGAACCACCTGCGACGTAATTAAATAAAACGGAATGGCAATTAGGCAAATACACCACTTTAACTTCAACCTACACATCACTTATAATAACCCTCTATTTGCTGCAATTATTCGTATATGATATTTACATTAATATCGCCATTGATTAAGAATTTCCTGTGAATTGACGGCGTTCTTTAATTAAATAGTTTCCGATTTTAACTTTCACCATTGGCTAAGAACCTGTAACATCCACTATGCTTTTAAAACCCGACATTTTATCTAAACTTTCCTCGCTAGAGCTTCGTGCAAAGAAGATTGTAGAAGGATTTATATCTGGATTGCATAAGAGTCCTTACCACGGCTTTAGTGTGGAATTTGCAGCACATCGCCCCTACCATCCCGGCGATGATTTTAAACATATAGATTGGAATGTTTACGGCAAAAAGGAACGGTTTTATGTAAAGCAGTACGAAGAAGAAACAAATTTACGTTGTTTTGTATTATTAGACACAAGCTCTTCTATGCTTTTTAAGCATTTTAGTGAATGGTCAAAATTACGTTATGGAACTCATTTTGCTGCTTCGCTGATGTATTTAATGCATCGTCAACGTGATGCGTGTGGTTTAATCTCTTTTTCGGATAAAATAGATTCCTTCATTCCTGCAAAAGGAACTTATGCCCATTTACGCCAAATATATTTAGAGCTCGAACATGAACTCATACGGGAAGGCGAGAAAAAACCTGAGGTTAGAAAGACTTCTTCAGCTAAAGTTATACATGAAGTTGCCGACCGACTTAAGCAGCGTAGCCTAGTTGTAATTATTACCGATTTATTTGAAAATGTTGAAGAGCACAGTGCTTTAATTTCAGCATTAAAACATTTACGCCATCGTAAACACGAGGTGCTTTTATTTAATGTGCTAGAGAAACGAAGTGAGCGTGAGTTAGCTTTCCCAGACAATAAATTTATATTTGAAGACATAGAAACTGGCGCGGAGATTGAAGTAATGCCTAATCAGGTGCGCGAAGAATATCAAAAGAAAGTGGCCGATTATACCAAGCAATTTTTGCTGGCATGTAGCGAGTTTGATATTGACTACCAAGAAATAGATACTGAGGCCAATTTTGATACGGCTTTGTTGGCTTATCTAAATAAGAGAAAGAGGTTGGGGTAGGGATTAGATTTGAGACGTAAGATTTAAGATGTAAGTATTAAGACACAAGAAAGAAGTGCATCACGATTCAAATCTGATTTATAGCCATATTCAAAATTCCAGCCCGAAGAGTCCTCACCCTGGTTTTTTGCAAGCAAAAAACCTGTCCCTCCCCGAAGATAATGGTGCTAACTTAGGGTATTATTTATATTTCCTGTAGCCACCTTGCTTGGTTTTGCGTTCATAGTGCCTATTGGGTTTACGGGTTTGAAGGACTTGTTTCCTTATCAGTTCTTGAAGCTGGC
>JBBAEC010000048.1:0-20539 GCA_041656135.1 Balneolaceae bacterium
TAAACCGCCCTATAGAAATTGGAGCATATAGCGGAGGAACCGACTTTGATAGTGCTAACCCAGATGTGGATACTTTCCCCACTTCTGGGCATACGGCCAATATTAACTATTATTACGATGGAGATCAAAAATATTGGGGAGCTCAAAACCAGAAAGGAAGGATAAGTAAAGTGAGTTATCGTGACTTAAGTACAGCAAGCCAATGGGGAAACGCTTATTATTCATACAATAAGTTAGGCTTAGTGTCAAAATTATGGCAACAAATACCAGGAAATTATAACGAACATGTACTTGATTACAATTATGATGAATTGGGTAGGGTTACTCGAGTGGATTACCAAGAAGTGGATTTAGGGACCAGCTTCCGCTGGCGCTACAATTACGATGTGCTGGGTAGGTTGAGCACCGTAGAAACGACTACCAATGGAAGTACGTGGATTAAAGACGCTGAGTATGTTAGCTACCTTGCAGATGGGCAAGTCGGGCAGATGACCTTGGGCAATACGAACATACAAACCGTAGATTATTCGTATACTATAAAAGGCTGGTTAGAAAAAATAAACGATATTAATAGTATAGGAAGTGATAAGTTTGCGATGTTGCTAGATTATAATTTAAATGGAAATATTTCTCAACAGAAATGGCGACAGCCTAAGAAAGATACCAATTTGGCAACGTATGACTACACCTACGACACAGCAAATCGTTTAACATCTGCCTTAAATGGAGATCAGTCCTATTGTTCTGGCTTTCCCTGTGCCTTTGATGTAAATATGACGTATGACAAGAATGGAAATATAGCAAATATATTTCGTCATACGGATGGTTATGGTTATAATTATGATATGTACAGTGGAATGAATTATAATGACTATGATATTCAATTTGTGAGTAATTCGAACAAAATAGATTCTGTTAATCATGTTGAAAATGTAGGAGGTACTTCTACCAATCATGGGGGCTTGCAGGTTTCGTACGACGCTAGTGGCAATATGACTAAAAATGAATTGCAAGGCTTTAGCTGGGTAGACTATGACTGGCGCAACTTACCTTCACAAATGATAGCGGGCTCGAAAACGCTCACGTATGCGTACGATGCGAGTGGCCACCGAGTGAAAAAGAGTGTGAGTGGAGGAGGTAACACCACTTTCTATGTGCGGGGAGCAAACGGAGAAGTTATTACTTGGTTTGATACAAACTACAACTACAATTTTCCCATCACTACGCCCTCGGGAGAGATGGTAGGAGTAGTTGAAAGGCGGTTAAGTCAAGGCATCACCGAAAGAAGATATTACCTTAAAGACCATTTAGGTAGCATTCGCACCACGGTAAACCAAAACGGAGCCATAGACGGCTACGACGACTACTACCCGTTCGGGCTGGTCATGCCTGGCAGGAGCAGCAACTCCGGAAACCCAAATGATGATGTGAAATTCACCGGGTATGAACTTGATGACGAGGCCGGACTAAACTTGTATCACGCCAACGCCCGCTTTTACGATCCTGTGGTTCCACGTTTTGGACAGATTGATCCGCTGTCCGATCAGTTCCCAAATATCTCGCCCTACGCCTACGGGAACAACAATCCGCTCCGGTTTACCGATCCGACCGGGATGGCTCCTATGGATGATATTTATCTTAATAGCGAGACGAATGAGTATAGCATTATCAGGACGGATGATGAACATGATATGTTGTATGTGGATGGAGAAGCGGCAGGCGCAACTGATGTAAGTGCCTGGGAAGATGGCGCCTCAAATATTTACGATAGCTATACCAACTATTTTATGGAAAACAGCTGGGCCATAAGCGATGATAACTGGCTGGGTAATTTTAACCGGGCGGAACGCATGGAAGTTAAACAGGGTATTTTTAATGCCCGGATGGCGATGGGACAAAAAAGCACTTTAATAACCATGACTAAAATAGGGGCAATGGGAGCGGCTGGAATTAGTACCTTAGGTGTAGGTTCAGCAGGTGTTGGTTTTGCTCTCGGCAGCCGCTCAGCAGCCAGCTTATTTAATCTGGGAACAAAAGCTGGAACAATATCCAGTGCTATAAGTGCGAGCGAAAGTTATTTGAGTGGTGATATAAAGACTGGAAGTTTAAAATTAGCTATTGGGATTGGAGGTTTTAATCCAGGGTACTCTGCTATTAAAACTGCAACAATGCTTGATGATTTTGAAAGAGGTGTTGCAACTTTTGGGCTTGGCTTCTCAGAGACGATATTTAATAATCAATAGGTTTGGTGAAATTATGAAGACTGAGAATTTTTATATCGGTTTAGGTCTAGTCATCGTATCAATTTTATGTTTAGCTCAGTTCATTTATACAAAGAAAAAATTTTATCCAGAAAGAAGAGATCAAATTGATGGGGGTACAATAAGCTTATTATATGGCGGTATTGTTATGTTAATAGTAGGAATCTCTCTAATGGTATTGAGTTTTAATACCATTTAATTCACACAATGTGAATATTTCCATTGGAACCATTGGAACCAAAAGAAATTGAGATGGAAAAATTAATACTTGGAATTATAAGTACTATAATCACCCCGATTGTCTTATACAATTATTACAAGACTAAAAAGAAGTACAGTAAAAAAGAAGACCATACTCACGCTGGATTAGAAAGGCAGCTTATATTTGCTGTATTCACCTTCTTTATGGGAATCTATTTATTGTACGAATATTTTTCCGGCTGAAATCTTACAAGAAAGCTGAGCATAAACTGTAAAAAGGTTCTGGTATTTGCCGGAACCTTTTCTGGACGGGAGTAGTAAGTTTAGATGCGGGGGTAAAATTCTTCTATACGCCTAGATATTCAAGGCTTTTAATTGTTGACCGAGAAACTAAAGAGATAGTTTCCAATAAGCTTTTTCTACGAAGAATAACCAATGCCGAAATAGTTGATGGCTATGTGTATTTCGTGTATGTGGGTTGGACAGGGTACAAACTTGGCAGGTTTAAGTTTGATTCTTAGCTGATCCAACCAAATAAGTGAGAAACTAAACCAAAGCCTCGGCAATTTTGTCGGGGCTAACCCTTTTTAACCTCGTTCCGTAACTCCGCTGCGGAATGCTAGTTTGGAAGCTTTAACAAAATTGTCAATGGTTAGGATTAGAAATTTTGAATATCCCAACTCACCATTGAATAGCACTTTAGATTATAGTACTATCTGTTAAAGCAATTAAAACCAACTACGATGGGAGTATGGCTCGGCAGATATTCAAGAACCATTTAGGTAGCATTCGCACCACCATTAATGAAAGTGGAGCCATAGACGGCTACGACGATTACTACCCAATTTAGTTCAGCTACCAGAGGAACAAGATTAGCTTCTGCTAATCCTCAAATTAGAGGTGGGGTTAATCGTGTATTTAATAGATTTATTAATAATGCATACAGTAATATTTCTAAATTATTAAGCTATTAAAAAATATTGATATGGATGGATTTATAGGCTCAATTTACTTACAATATATTGGTGCTTCGCTTATTTGGATATTTAAAAAGATACAGCAAAATTCACTAATAAGAGGCAAGTATCTTTTGATGAAATACTAGGTAAGAAAGAAAATGACAATTATAAAAAGTTAGATTATTCTGGAAAAAATTTAGCTGTTGGACTGATGTTTGTTGTTACCATACTTATGATAATAAAATTCACTCCAAGGATTTTATGGTTATTAAAGAACTAGTTCAATAACCGATAATTTTCTATATCAAGTAAAAATATTCTCTAACAAATGCTTTCTCTATTCCCAATCTAGCGCATTCTATGACAAAGTCAACGGTTGTTAAGCCGCAAATGTACAGGCTACAACGTATGGAGATTCCCTTTTTATAACTGCAAAAGCTCGTTGCACTAGTTTGAATTTCACATTATTGAGCACCAGCATACTATGTTTTCCTTCTGCTTTTTTACGCTGGTAATATAATCTTAATTCAGGATCATGTCTTATAGCAGATAAACTCGCCATATGTAATAATGCTTTCATTTTTTTATTTGCTAACGGACTTACCCTTGTTTTACCTCTAATACTACTTCCAGAGCTGTGCTCGAACGGGGCAATCCCACTATAACATGCAAATTTCCTGCTATTGGAAAAACTCGTAAATCCCTTGGTTGTTATAATCATATACTGGGCCGTAGCCTCGCCTATTCCAGGTATCGTTTGTAACAGTTCGCTCTGCTTTTGTAGTCGCTCATTTTCCTCTAATAGGGTTTTCATTGAAGTCTCTATACTACACAGATTCTTTTTGAGCATACAAAGAGTTCTTTGATTCGTTTGCTTGACTACTTTAGAAACATCTTTCGGCAAGAAATCATAGTCTTCACACGTAGATTCAAATAGCATAATCGCTTTGATGAGTTTTCCGCGCTCTGTTGAAAGTAGTTTTAGTTGTTGGATTGTAGTCTCTGCACGCTGACTCAAGATTAGTTTATCAGTATTTCGTAGCGCATAAAAAGCGATATCTTTGGCGTCAATAGTATCCGTTTTCGCCCGCTTTATACCGCTAGCTCTTTTAATTTCTAGCGCTGCTACCTCACAGTAATTCCAGTGATTCTGTTCGCAATATACCGACAGAGGAATGGAGTATACTCCTGTACTCTCAAAACACACCATACAATCTTGAGTTTGAATATGATGGGTCTTTAAAAGACGTAGTAAGCTTCGAACCCCTTTGGGCGTGTTATCTATACATGTTTGACAATATATTTGGTGTGAGGCAGATTCAAGTAAGCACACATCTAAGGTAAGCTTTGATACATCAACACCGAGAATGAAGGGAAATAGTTTCATAATGTGTATATTTTTAGAGTTAAAAGATGTTGAATTTCCTTAAAGCCTTTATTAGATCTTGTATCTAGTATTCTATCTGAGGCGATTCAACGGGTACCAAGAGAAAGCAGAGGACTGATGCGCTAGTTAAGCCATATACTTATCAAGCGTCCTAGTTCACCTCTGCTTTCTTTGAATATAACCCTAACAATCTAAAGGCAAGCGTCCACTTGTGCAGAAATTTAGAATATCCCAACTCTCTATTGAACGACACTTTAGATTATAGTACTATTCCAGTTAAACCAATTAAAACCAACTACGATAGGAGTATGGCTCGGCAGATAATTAATAACCATTTAGGCAGCATTCGCACCACGGTAATCCAAGAGCCTACTTATCAAAAACCTCGAATAGCTTTGCTTGGAATTATGGATGATATAATTATGATTCTAACAGAACTGAACGAATTAATGGTGATGAAAGAAATGCAAGAAATTATGTTAAAGAGATAACTACTGATTCCGTACTATTTATTCATCAAAAAAAGAATTTATATTTAAAATTAATACACGATCATTATGAAATCAAAATTACTTAGAAAGAGATACTTATACAGATAATTTCGAAACTCTTGGTTTTGAACAAGGAAAACTGATTACAGAAAGAGTTAAAGCTCGCTATATTATCGAAATAGAAAAATCGGAAATATGTGAATATGTGGCAACGGCTACTTCAATTATTGATTTTAATGGGAATGGAAAATTCAATAAATGGCAAGTAACCCAAGATGGAATTGTTGAACAGATTATACCTGACTAATCATTGGTACTTAAATTAGTCATAACTACATTATTAGGTGTAAGTGAGAGTTATTTCAGCTTCTTTAAACCGATTCTTATTTCTGAAAATATCAAAGAGCTAAGCTCGTTCAGACTAAATTTTTTGTTTTTACTTGTTTCAATAATTAGCGCCCTCCTTTTCATTTATATAAATAATCCGAATTCCAATCTTGAATGGATTGAGTATAGTTTTATGATGGTATTTTATTTTGTATCCATGATAGATTGTTATAGTAAAATTATTCCAAATCGTCTGATTATTATATTGCTAGGAATATCGTTATTTAGATTGACTATAAACTTTTATATGGAATACGTACTTGCTTCAGGGGTAATATTTATAGTGTTAATTGTGGTTAACTACTATAGTAGTAAAATCTTTGAGAAAACAATTTTTGGCTGGGGAGATGTAAAATTAATAGGAATGCTTGGGCTATATTTGGGTTGGCAAGTTTTATGGGTTGCGTATATAGCAATGATTTTTTTAGGCTTACTCTCAATTATTGGAGTAGTACTCAAAAAAATTAATCGTTCAACTAGGATTCCATTAGCTGTGTTTCTTTTTTTAGGATACTTATTCCTACGTCAAACAGACTTGAAGGTGTTTTATTTTTTGACTGGTAGTTGTGTAATAAGCCTTGTTAACTCCTTGATTAGTTTATTAAAAAATCTTAACTAATGAGTAATTAGTAGTTAAAACTTTGTGCGACCATGAAAAAATTATTTCTTCTCTTCCTTATACTCATACCTTTTTTTTCTGAATTAACATTTGCTCAAGATAACGCTACAATGGGTGGGATTACAGTTGATAACTCTTCCGAATTTTTTGGCGGGAACAGTAATAATATACCTTTCTCTGGAGATCTTAACTGGGGTATTCCTTTAATTTCTCTTCCAGGTCTTGAGGGGTATGATTATTCGATAAATATTCAACACAGTAGCTCAATGATGCATAAACAGCATGCTGCCTGGGTAGGGTACGGCTGGACATTAAAAACAGGGGATATAACCAGAACAGTTGTCAAGAGACCTGATGAACAGCACGTGAGTATGTTTGGTGCAGGGAAATTTATGCTCGATAATATTGGCACTTTAGGTGGTGGAACTTACCCCATAGAGTATGATGATATAGAAACTAGGAACGGAATGTTTTACGATGATCGAGAGAATGAAGAATGGGATACTTACATGTTAAACCTGCCTGGTAGTTCAGAAGAAATGGGAGTTGTTACTTATGGCGCGGATGCTAAATATAATCATAATGGTAGTTTAGTTACTCTACCACACTATATAAAGTTTTCTACTATCAATTATAAACCCTATGATATAAGGTGGACTACAGAATTAGCATCTCCGGTATACACTTTAGATCCAACAAGATCTATGGCACACAAAGGTTTTTTTCAGGGTTTTCGAGTAGTAAATGGATCTGGGTACGCACATTATTTTGATGAAATTGAAAACATAGAACTTTCGGAGTATTTTGGAAGTGGAACTGTAGGAAATGGAATTAACTATAAATATCCGTCCGCCTGGAAACTAAAAAAGATTAAATCACCGTATTCGGAAAACGAAATCAATTTCACATACTATTCCAATCACAAACAGAGATTTTCAAGACAACAATATGAAGTTGTATTAGGAGAGTATAGATACGGATCAGGTGTGAATTCTATTAATGGTGAAGGTTATCTCGCTAATGTTGACTATGATAACAAATACCCCGATATAATTGAATCTGAAACCCACAAGCTAAAATTTATCATTTCGGATAGGTATGACCATGCTGATGATAACTGGACATATGCAAAGAAACTGGACGAAATTAGGCTTATTGAAAAAAGTACAGGCAGGGTTATTAAGAAGGTGGTGTTTATTTATGATTATTCAACCACCAAGCGATATGATTATTCTCATCCAAACGGAACGGCTCCGGGAAGTTATGAGAATGATGATGAGTTAACATTAAGAAGTATTCAGATACTCGACATGCTGGGTAATAAAAGCGAATATTCTTTTGAATACAATCATGATGATGGTGCTTTCTCTACTATTCCGGATGTTATGGGGTATCAAGCCGGCGGGAATGCACTTTGGAAAATTAAAACACCAAGTGGTTCTATTACAGAGTTCGATTATGAATTAAATCGAAGAGTTTGGGATTATTTTGGTGAGGGTTATTTGAATCCTCAAACTTATAATGGCTATGCTGAGTATCTTGATGATGAGATTATAGAAGGAGGTATAAGACTAAAGTCAAAAAAAATTACCGATGGAATGGGCAATGACTATACTACTTCATATACTTATGGGGATGGAGTGCTTTCAGTGCCTGACTTTTTAAGTTATAAACCAACGAGGTTTAACTACTCAAGAAAATTTTCAGGAAGTATTCAGTATCGATGGATTGGTTCCACTTTACCAGACGGGAGTAAAATTATAAACCATTTTACAAATAATATTTCGCTTACTTTCATCTATAATGAGGATGAAATCACTACATATGAAGCAAATGATGGAACTAAAATTTTTCTTAGGAATACTGAGGAAATAAATATTCCAGGCTTGGACCATCCTAAACAAGAAGAAGTTATGAGGAGTATTACTTATTTATATGGCTCAAGAGATAATTCAAATTATCAAGGACAGATATATCAAACGGAGTTTTTTGATCCTAACAATAAAAAAGTAAAAGACATTAAAAAATTTATTTCTCCAAGTGAATTGTTCCTTACTCAAAAATATAATGATCATGATGAATCTGTTATTAGTTACCCTGCTACATCAACTAATCCTGGCTCTATTTATCCTAGAAGGCATACCTCTTTTGGTTGGAATAAATTAGAAAAAGAAGTCATTACTACTGATTCACTAATAGAAGTTAACACTTATAGTTATAAAGAAATGGACTTCCCAGATACATATCAAAATGGGTGTTCACCTATTACGGGAACATGTGGAAATAGTATGGTAGCCACTAACGATCTTAACTATTTAATTACAAACCTTTATAATTATGATATTCCTTTTCCTTATGAACCCAACTATGTAGAACCAGTTAATAATTTATACAATGTAGGCCATTTTGGGAGAATGCCTATCAGTTTAATGCCTCACATTAAAATTAAGAGATATGTAAATGCTAACCATTATTCTCAAAATAAATTCGGAGGTTTAGATCAGCTTGGCCCCCCTAGTAGTTTTATTCGTAGCATTGAGCAGACAAATTTTGCCATCGAAATGTATAAAAATACCACATCAAGTTCGTATAGGGATATGTACGACATGAATATGAGGAATCAGGTTTATTCTAAAAGTTTAAAATTATATACAACTAGTGCTCACGGTTTAGATTTAAAATATGATACTAGTTCTGATATATATAAAATATATTCTACTTGGGAGTACTATAATGATGCAGAAGTTACCGGCAATACCAATTTTGTTTTTAACAATAAAACAAAATGGAGAAGCTCAAAGACATGGCAATGGAATGGTGTCTCTGATACAGAGACAATAACCCGTGGTAATGGCACAACAGGAACTTTAGATATAATTCCTGATGTCCCGACAACTAGTAATTCTATCAAAATAAGTGAAAATCTTTCCTTTGATGGTTTTGGAAATGTACTTGAGTCAGTTGACGCAAATGGAGTAAAAACCTCATATAAATATACAAATAATGGGCAGCATTTAATAGGTAGTTTTACTAACGCTGAGCCAGATGAAGTGTTTACCCATAGTTTTGCGTACGATGGACTTACTGGTTGGACAAAAGTTGATAATGGTAATGATGGTGATACAGAATTCTCCATTATTGGTGGGAAACTCAGACTCAAAAACTTTGCTGCCGCTCAGAGTGGTGAAGTAGATAGAATATACTATAATTTAGGAGCCGAAATTCAGGGGAATGTATTAATTGAATTTGATGTAACAATTGCAAATAGCAACAACTGGGACTTAATAATTGCGGCAGGAGGTTCTTCATGGAGCACGGGTAATGGAGGTTCTGAAAATGCAATTTGGACAGCTATAAATAATGAACAATGGAGAATATATTATAATAATACATGGCATACAGTCAAGTCTGGGCTTGAAGTAGGAAAAACATATCGCTTTAAGATACTTGTAAAATCAGGCTCTAATCAGGCGGATTTTTATGTCAATGGAGAGAAAGTATATTCAGATGCTGGCTTTAGAGTCTCATCTTCTGGAATACAAAAGGTAGCATTTGGGAATTATGGATATGGTACAGTTGATACAGAATGGTTTATAGATAATTTTCGAATGTACCCAGAGGATGCCCAAGCAATCACTCAAGAAATTGACCCATTAACTCTGGGAACATTAGCGGTTAAAAAGGTAGATGGTGTTACTGAAAGAAGTAGTATTTCTGGACTTGGAGCAAATTTTGTATCGTCGAACCCTAATGGTACCATCTTGAATATAAGTGGTGTTTATAACTCTAAGGAAGCGAATTCAAATGTATTTGATACAAGTGCTCCTCACAAGGCAGAATCAATATCATTCCAGAATATTCTTTTTTCAACAAATTTTTCTCATAAGAAAGATTGGACGGTTTCCTCTAATTCAAATATTGATTTTGGAGAAGAAAAGGATGGGGTAATGGCAGTTAGAATGTCTTCAGGTTTTATTAATTCAACAAAGTACATAGAAAGAAATAGCAACTCTGAGAACCTTATTCTCAGTACAGATTTTTATCCAGAAGCTAATTTAAGTGGCCTGCAATCAATAATGTTTAAAAATAGCGATAGTAGTAATTTATACTCGATAGAGTATAATACATCCAATGAAACATTTAGGGTCAAATTAGAAAAGAATGGTTCAGGTGTATCTTATTACAATTTTAATATCGCGGCACCCGCTGGAAAATGGTATACCATTCAAATTCAAAAAATTGGTAGTACACTTTATTCTTGGGTATATCCAAAGGGAACCGCAAGAAATGAAAATGATAAACATAGTACTGGTTCATTTTCAACTTCCTGGGAGCCAATTGTAAGAATTGTTACTGAGAGTGATAACCCGTTTTGGTTATCTAATTTTGTATTGGCAGGCTCAGCAACTGTATCAAAAAAATACTATGATGCACTAGGTAGAAATCTGCAAAATCAAGTTAGTTCACTTGATGAAACAATTCTTACTGGTATTCTATATGATGATTTAAGCCGCTCAGTAGTAACGAGTAAACCAGTAATCACGAGTTTGCAAAACACTTTTTATACGAATCTTTTCGGTAGTGGATTTTCAGGTCCGGGAAATGCATTACCTACTTCTAGCTTACTGTATAGTTATTATTTGGGATTAGGCAATTCATCTAATGACTCAAAGTACGCCTATAACTATACTAAATTGGAATCTAGCTTACTTAGTAGACCTGAAAATGTTTATAAACCGGGCCAGTCTTCTTTTTTGAGTTTATCCAATACTGTTCAGTTGGGTTACCAGACCAATGATGATGTGTCAGAGGAATATGCTGGTTTTAAGGCTGGTGACCTTAGGAAAAATATAATTAAGGACGAAGATGGAAACGTTTCTATTCAGTACGTTGATATTCATGGTAAGATTATTGTCTCGGGTACAGATATGAATGGTAATGGTAAGCTAGAAAGAAGTAGTTCGGATCTAGTTACTTCTTATGAATATGATTTGCAAGGTAGCCTAGCAAAAGTAACAGATCCAAATGGGTATGAAACCACTTATAGCTATAATATTTTGGGACAGTTAGTTAGTAAGAAGCTCCCAGATCAGGATTACTCTGTGGATTACAAGTATGATAAAGCCGGTAACCTGCGCTTTGCGCGCGATGCCAATCATAAGTCGCAGCAAGCAGATTTATCCGTTTCTTTAAGTGGTAATGCATCTGTAATTACATCATTTACTAGAGGTATAGAAGTTCCAAGTAGAGGAAAGTTAAGTTTGGATTTTTGCGTATACGATCTATTTTATGATGATTATTACTTTCACATTCAAAATTCAGATACTCATGCTATAATATATTCGGATACATTTTCAACCGCTAATAATGGAGGTTGTGCAGGTAATTCCACTCCTCTAACTTTCGAAGTGGAACCCGGAGCATACCACTTTCATGGAGAGGCAACGGATTCTAGTGAACCTATAGTATTTAGTATAGGAACACTCGGTTTTATCTCCAATGATGTGTACACCTACACCAAATATGATGATCTCGGCCGCCCCGTTGAAACCGGGGAGTACAGTGGCGCCGTTGATTTTGCCTCAGCCAATGCAAACAGTGCAACCTTCCCGACAACCGATCATCAGCCTAATATTAAATATTATTACGACGGTGACCATACGCCGTTTAGCGGCAGCTATGTATCCAACCATGCAAAAGGGCAGCTGACCAAAGTTTCCTACCGTGACCTGAGTACCACTTCCACCAACAACTGGGGGCACGATTGGTTTTCCTATAATGAATTAGGCTTGGTGGAATGGAAATATTCTCAGCCCTACGGTTTAAGCGCCAAATTAATACGATACCACTATGACGGGTTTGGGCGTCTTACCCGTCGTGATTACCAGCCCCATGTCTCCGGCGAACGTTTTATAACCTGGCAGGAATATGATGAACTGGGACGGTTGAAATATGTGTATACGGACACCGATACCAATCCGGCAGGCCGAATTAAAGAAGCCGAATATTCTTATATGGCTGATGGGCAAGTTGACGAAATTAAGTTAGGTAGTACTTATCTACCAAATATTCAAAATAAGTACAACATCCGTGGTTTACTTTCAAGGAGAACCCATACAAACTCTATTGGAGTTGAATTTTTTAGGCTCCAATTAGGATATACTGCTAACGGCAATGTCAGTAACCAAGCATGGGGTCAATTTTATCAAAGAGATGGCGATCTTTTTAACTATACCTACAGCTATGATGCAGCCAACCGGCTAAAAGGAGCTGATTTTTCCGGTAATGGGTATCATTCCAAGGCTTATGATGTTGGTTACGGTTATGATAAAAATGGGAATATGAGCTGGTCTGATCGTTATGATGATACGGGCACATGGTGGTATAAAAGCGGTAGTTCTTACATATATAGTAATAGTAACCGCATACAATACTTTGAAGCTTTTAATACGGCCTTTTACAGCATGGATTATGATGCTAATGGAAATATGATTGAGAATGAGCATAATGGTTTTGAATCTGCTCATTACGATTGGCGTAATCTGCCTTCCAGAATGATGGCTGGTGGCAGTATGCTCACCTATGCTTATAATGCCGACGGACAGCGAACCAAAAAGAAAATGGGCAGCACCGAGACGCATTATGTGAGAGACACCGATGGTAAAGTACTGGCAGTATATGTGAATGATAACTTGGAATATCAAAATACTTATGCCAGTGTAGACTTGATTGGTAGTTATGATGGCAATGAACGAAGATACTATCATAAAGACCACATAGGATCTATACGTTTAACAGTGGATGAATTCGGGAATGTGGATGGCTATGATGATTATTATCCATTTGGGCTGACCATGCCTGGCCGGAGTTCGAACTCAGCTAACCCGAATGACAGTTATAAGTTTACGGGGCATGAACGCGATGATGAGGCGAATCTCACCTTAGATTACATGGGAGCGCGGTATTATGATCCGCTAATTAACCGGTTTTTAAGTATTGATCCCTACGCGGCCAAGTTTCCAAATGTAAGCCCGTATGTGTATGCCCTGAACAATCCCATCATGATGATTGACCCGGATGGGAGGGCGGCCACTAATTGTTGTGATTTATCTGCAAGATACATAGCGCTTCAAAGGGATGCCGTTGCCAAAGGAAAGGATCCGGTTCAGTATATTGAAGCGTATCATTCAGCTGCTGGAGAAAATACCGCTAAATTCTCAGCGGGAGTAGCTTCTTTATTTATACCTGGTCCAGAGGATGCAGCAATTGGTATATTTGCTGCTACTAAAGCAGGACAAGCAATAGCAAGATTTGGAGATGAAGCTTGGGGTGCTGTAAAAGGTTTATTCAGAAGTGGAGATGAAGGTCTAAGCTTGTCATCTTCTGTTAGTGATTTAATGGGGGATTCTTATAAAGCAATTGATGAGGTAACAGTTGGTATTAAAAATGAGGGTCTTCTAGGCGAACTTAATAAAGCCTCTGAAGGTGATTGGGTCAAAGTTTATGAAGCCGGAATAAAAGACGGAAAAAAAGTAGAGACACATTATTTTCGTAATAACGATACAAATGAGGTCTTTGATGTAAAGCAGAAATATGACAAGTGGCACCAAAAAGAGTTTAAAAATATAGAGGTAGATAATGAATAACCTTACACTGGATTTTTTAGAGTCTTTAGATGAAGACTTATTGAAGGATGAGTTAAAAAGCCAGATTGATATTTTAGTACAAGCTATTAATGATTGGCCAAATAATGTTGAATCATTAGAAGAGTTTGAGAAAGATTTAGTAATGCTAACTAAGAGACCACTCACTAAAAAAAGAATAGAGTCAGCTTTATCGAATTTAACTTATCAGAATGATGCTTGGAAAATAGAATCATTAACTCAGTTATTAGAATTATTTACGTATTACGGAGCTGAACTCACCCTGAATGAAATATTTAGTCATATTTTTGAAGAAATACCTTCAGCTTGTTTTAAAAACAGCCCCCTATCTAGTCCAAACATGTAGGAACTAAAAAACTGGTTCAAGTGTCCACTTGGATCTTTTTTTGTTTAGGGCTATTGAATAGCTTTAAGCTTGGTGGCTTTTATAAAATTGTCAATGGTTAGGATTAGAAATTTTGAATATCCCAACTCACCATTGAATAGCACTTTAGATTATAGTATTATCTGTTAAAGCAATTAAAACCAACTACGATAGGAATATGGCTCGGCAGATATTCAATAACCATTTAGGCAGCATTCGCACCACCATTAATGAAAGTGGAGCAACGGTAGGCTACGACGATTACTACCCGTTTGGCTTAGCTATGCCGGGGAGAAGTTCGAACAGTGCGAATCCCAACGACAAGTATAAATTTACCGGGCATGAACAGGACGAGGAAGCAGGATTAGATCTGTATCATGCCAACGCACGTTTTTACGATCCCGTAATTCCTCGCTTTGGGCAGATCGATCCTCACCATTTTAATTATCCGGGTGTAAGTCCTTATGTTTACGTTGGAAATAATCCATTGACTTATATAGATCCTACTGGAATGGATAGTACTTTTTATATAAGGCAAACTCATCAAACCGCAAACTTGTCTCAACAACAGAAAGATGATATTACTAATCAAGCACAATCAGTTTTTAATCAAAATGGAATACCGATAACGGTTGAGTTTGTTAGTTTAGATAGCAAGGGTAATCCTCAATTTGTAAGTTTAGACCCAACAGATGTACGTATAGACCTTGTAGATGATAATAATCTAGCTTTAAAAAATGGGAAAAAAGCGGTGCAGTAAGTCAAGGAGCAGAAGGTATTGCTAAAACGGGTTCTCAAGAAGGTTTGGTAACTGTAGATGCATTAACAAGAAACAATGTTAATGAGACGGGGGCTGGTAATCTGGTTGTACATGAAGGTTTACATGCTATGGGCTTAGGGCATGAAAACAGAGGTACTAATATTATGAACGCTCAAATAAGTGGACGACAGGTAAACAAGCAAAAGCAAACAATAGCAAAAAAACATGTCTCATTCATTAAGAATACATTTTTAAAGAGGAAATAAGATGCTTCGTTTATTATTACTATTAATATTATTCACCTACTCCTGCTCGGGTAGTCAGAAAGTAGCTAAAGACGAAATGCTTGAGATGGCTGTAGATGAGTTCATCGAATTTGAAAGGTTATACTACGAATCAATTGAATCTGAAAAAAAGCCATCGCCCGAAAAAATTAAAGAACAGACAAAGTATAAAGGAGAACTGAACTCTCCTTTTAAGAAGTCGCACTTTTATGTTTTTAGTTATGAGGCATTTGAACCTGCATTAGAAATAATTGTAGTAAAAAATAGTTCTACAGAAGTGTTAAACGACTATTTTGAAGCAGAGAGAGAGGTTCTATTTAGTGAAACATTTTTAGAGAAAATTAACTCATTAATAGATATTGAAACTTCCTTTAGTAAAGATCAATTAGTGGAGCTTTCGAAATTTATGTTTGCATCTTATCACAGCCAAAATAGCCTTATAAAGCTCAAAACGTGGGAGAGTATTCCCAATGATTCAGAAAACTCTATACCTGATTCTTTAAAGAGTATTATTAGTCCATTTGTAAAAGAGGAAATGCCAAATAAACTTAGATATCACGGTTATGTTTGGGAAGGGTCTACAAGCTTCCTTTACAAGGTTAGTTTTGATTATTTAAAGCAGAACAATGAAGTTGAGGTAAGAGCAGAAAATCTTGGGTCTGTTGGTACTGGATTAATAAGTTTATGAAAATAGAATTGGAGGATCAGTCGAAGTAACTATAAAGGCATTCCGAGAAATCGGAGTGCCTTTTTTGTTGAAGCTACTGTATAGCTTTTAGTTTGGTAGCTTTAATAAAATTGTCGATGGTAAGGAGCAAGGAATTTAGAATATCCCAACTCTCCATTGAATGGTACTTTAGATTATAGTACTATCTCTGTTAAACCAATTAAAACCAACTACGATGGGAGTATGGCTCGGCAGATATTCAAGAACCATTTAGGCAGCATTCGCACCACCATTAATGAAAGTGGAGCAACGGTAGGCTACGACGATTACTACCCATTCGGGCTGACCATGCCGGGGCGTTCTTCGAACAGTGGGAATCCGAATGACGATTATAAATTCACGGGATATGAACTTGATAATGAGGCGGGCTTAGACCTGTGCAGTTTGAATGCAAGATCTTACGATCCAGTAATCGCCCAGCTCCTGCAAATTGATCCGTTGTTTGATCATCCAAACCAGAGAGGTCTCTCGCCCTATAATTATTCCTGGAATAATCCGATCAATTTGAGTAACCCATCTGGTTTATGTTCTTCCTGTCCTGATGAAGAATATGCACCTTTAGCTGAGTATATTTATTCAGCTAAAAAAGGAGATGTTACAGATAATGGCTGGAAAGTAGAACGAATTAATGAAACCCCCGAAACAGGATTTAGGGGTGGGGTATATTCAAAAACAATTGATGGTAAGACTGAATATATTTATGCAACTGAGGGTACGACCGATATTAAAGATTGGTCAAATAATATAGGTGTTGTTAGAGCTACAATATATCTTAACTCCGTGTCTATTTAAATATAGCAACTCCAGTTTATGAGTAAAAAGCCTTCTGATAATGGAAAAAATATAACTCTTGAAAATCCTATTATAGTTTTTATCAGAAATCATCTAAACAGGAGCCTCGATACTTATTATATATAATAGTTATTGGTTTTTAAAAATATAATGTTATTTTTTATAAAAAATTTAAGGGTAATATAAATGCGGGCATATACACTATTCGTTTTAATTGGCTTATGGTCAACAACTATTGTAGGGCAAGCAAATATTCAAACTCAAGGTTATATGTCACCTACTGCCGCATCATTAGGCAAATATGGGGATATGCCTATAAGTGAGTTCACAGGGCGGCCAAGCTTAGCAATTCCACTGACAGAATTAAAATCTATTAATCTGAGTGTGCCTATTTCTTTGTCATATTCGTCATCAGGTTTTAGACCAGATGAAAGGCCGGGATGGGTAGGTTTGGGGTGGTCATTACAAGCGGGCGGGGTTATTACCAGAACAATGAAAGGCTTTCCTGACGAGCAGGCGGATCATGGATATTTAGCTACAGAGGATGATATTTACGATTATAACCCAGTTTTTATGGAAAATGTATCTTTAGGCCAAAAAGATGGAGAGCCAGATGTGTTCTACTTTAATTTTATGGGGTATGCTGGAAAATTTGTACTTGGCAGAGAGAAAGATGGAGTATCTCGTATTTTGACGATTCCACAGCATGATTTTGAAATTACTTATCATAGTCATACCAGCATAAACTATGATGGCCAAAATTTTCACTATAAACCCATTATTAAATGGGTAATAGTTACTCCTGGCGGAACTAAATATATATTTGAGGAAACTGAAATTACAGTTACTAATAACGCGGATTCCCAAGGAGTTCTCATTTTCAACACGGAAAAAATTTATACATCAAGTTGGTATCTGAGCGAAATTCAAAGCCCTCAGGATACTATTCGTTTTACATATAAAAGACATAACCCATCTTCTCCTAGTTTTCAGAAATTTCGACATGAAACGCAGTTGATGACTAATAGCAACGTATTAAGCTATAGCTATCATGAAACTTATTCTAAAAGGATTGATAAAATTATTACAGCTGTTGATTCTGTACAATTCCACGGTTTGGTTCGTTCGGATTTCGAAAATGAACAATATCTTAGCCACATAGAAGTATTCAAAAATGACCATATTATAAATAACTTCACTTTTGATATGGGTTATTTCGGTAATTCTGCTACAAATAAACAGCTAAAATTAAAGGGGGTTGATATCATGGGTTCAACGATGGCCAGCCCTAAGCAGTATAAAATGCTTTACCATGATGAACTGTCAATGCCGAATCGAGAAACATTAGGAATTGATTTATGGGGCTATTATAATGGCAACAATAATAATAATACTCTATTGCCTGAATTGGCTTTTTTAGATGGATCAGGTTTTATTTATAAAAGCGGTTCCAGACGTTATCCCTCTTTTAACCATAACAGATTAGGTATGTTACGTGAAATCACATATCCAACCGGTGGTAAGAGCATTTTAGAATATGAACAAAATGATTATGGATATGTTGAGGATGAGCTTTTGAATCATAGAAGTTTGGGAGAAAGTGATAGTGAAACTTTAATTTGGTATAGAGGAATGCCCTCTGGGAGTATTCCCACACTTACATTAACGGATTCTGCCTATGTGGACGTACAACTTATGTGTGAACAGGGCGAGTCTTGTTTTGATAATTATCCGGAATTTAACCCTACCTTTTCTCTGTTGCTTCCTCCTGGTGAATATGACCTTACTGATTTCGCCGGAGCCTTAACAGGCCCCACAAGTGAATTTGATATCAATAACAATCTGCAAGGAATGATTGTCTACCGATATATTGAGTGGGTAAATTTTAAGTATGGTGGTGGTTTACGAATTAAATCGGTTACTGATTCTGATGGCTTTGGCGAGGTTAATGAACGTCAATTTAATTATCGCATGCCGGATAACGAAAATATTTCATCTGGTGTGGTTTTGAGGGAGCCCGTCTTTTTTTATTTATATGCTTATGGCGGCCCATGTGCATGGTTTGTACGTTCGGCTTCCTCGGTCTATCAATTAGGATCTTTGTCGGGCTCCAGTGTGGGTTACAGTTATGTTACCACAACGTATGCTGATGGGGGGCAAAGAGTGCAAAGGTTTTTATCACCTATCACTTCTCCTGAAATGGAACAACCAAGTGTAGCACCTATAGGACATAAATTCGGCCCACCTCGTTTTGCTGAATTTGCTTACGGATATCCATTGTCAGTTTTTTATAAAGATGCTTCAGGTAAAAAATTAAGTGCTACTGTTTATGAATATAAAATCTATATGGATAATTTATTGAGTTCACCGCAAATAATTGATTATAGCTATCCAGTTAGCAGAGGCTTAAATATGATGAATTTTGGGCAGTGTAACGGAACAAGTTTTGCTGCCATAACTTATTATGATCATAACTATGGATGGATTAATAAATCAAAAGAAACTAGTATTGTTTATGGAAATGCTGATTCAACGGTTACCACTAAAGAATATGAGTATAGCCTGTTGCCAAAACAGCTATTAACCAAATCTATAGAAACGAATTCTAACGAGAAAATACGAGAAACTGTATTTGAATACGCTCATCAGAATCATCAACCAGGCATGGCGAATTTAAACATGCTTACCCAGCCCTATTCTGTGACGGTGACCGATGGTAATGGAGCTGTTTTAAGCAAGAACTGGACGTTGTGGAAAGACTGGGGTAATGGTAAATGGCTGCCGTGTGAAGTCTGGGCGTGGAACGGGGGCGCTCCCACACCACCGGCCAATTGTTCATCAAATTAAAAGGGTACGCACGTGATCAGGAATAGAGCCAAAAGAAAATTTTCTGCCATCGCTGTTGTTGTGATGCTAATCCTGTTACAAACTTCCTTCATTTATGGGCAGGTCAATCAGTATAAAGTCATAGCCTACGATAGCTATGGCAATGCTATAGAGGTTGAAGATGCCATGGGTGTTAAAACAAAGTATTATTATGGTAGTAATAGCCAACCCTTTTCACAGATAGGTCTTAACGGAGTTAAGGGAATTTATTTAACAGGTATCCAGAGACAAAATGGAACAAGCATCGATGGAGTTTCTGGTGGTGTTCGTCCCAGTACTGGCGATGATTTATTTACAGAGGCTGAATATGATGGCCTTGGAAGAGTGAGCGTTATTATTGATAAAAATGGACAAAGTAATGAGTTTACCTACGATTCCTTTGGTCGATTAAAGGAAAGCTATAATGCACATGGGGTACGCATTTCGAAGAATGAATACTATTATTCGTTACAAGGGAACAGTAATTACAATCCAATGGATCCTAATCGAGTAGAAAGTTGGACCTATTATGATGCGGGGGATACTTCTAAGGTTATAAAGTCGGTGAGTTATCTTGATGGCTTAGGTCGTGGAATACAAAGCCAGGTTCGAGGTGGCAATAAAACAATTATTACCGGCACCAAGTATAATGAAAGAGGGTTGCCTGAGGCGGTATCTCGACCTATTGAGCTGTCAAATCAGGCTACCTTTGTACCGGATTTGTTTGAAGGTACGGGTACTTTTGCCCCCGAAGGGCTTGGACTTGGGAATAATTCAT
>JBBAEC010000049.1:0-19273 GCA_041656135.1 Balneolaceae bacterium
CCAAAATGATATGAGTTGTAGGGGGAGATGGAAGAACCTGTTACAAATTGATTGTTACTTGTTGAAGATGCATTATGTCCTATTATACAAACATCATTGGCTGCACCAAGTGAGTGAGTTGTTATTAATGAACCGAGACTAATTAATCTATTTCCTCCGGTTTGATTGTAAAAACAAAACCAACCAACACCTATATTGCCTGTTCCATTCGACATACTTCCTAAACTATTATATCCAACACCTAATGAACGATGTACATTAGTACTAGCACTACTACCCGCTCCTCTTCCAAGCCAAAGATTTATGTTGCCGGTATTGCCTGTATTGTGCATGTATCTTTGTGAATCAATCCAATAACCTAACCTACTATCAACTTCTCCGGCATCATTAACGCTAAAGTTAACCCCTAATTGAGATGCTATCTGTAATGATTGAGTTGAGGAAGTACTCCCTTTCCCACGCATCCTGACCGTTCCGTCAAATGCTAAAAAATCAGTAAGTGTAGCTATTGTGGCTGATGGAACTGTATCGCTACCTGAATAGATGCCATTAAGTGCGTCCGCAGATATTTTGACCTTTGAGGCTGCCCCTAATGTTGTTCCGGCAGGTGTGTAATTAAAAAGATACCAAAGCTCCAAAGCACTTTCTTCGAGTACTATTGTTCCTCTTGGTTGGTTTTTGGAGAAAGTGGCTGTCATGCCAGACATTTCCACAATTTCGCCAATTCGTTTACTTTGCCCAAACAAAGGGGCTGTTATTATTAGTCCTATTGATAAGAGTAATAATAGATATGATACTAATTTTTTCATAATGTTTTGTTGTTAATTACTGTTTAATGGTTACAATCTCTCCTTGATTTAAAGCACCCCCTGTAAATGTTAATGTATTAGTTCCAACACCTGTATAAGGCAAGTCGGTTAACACACCACCTACAAACACCAAAGCATCTTCTGTTAATTGCTCTGTGAGCGGAAAAACAGACTGCCCCAAAGGGTTGGTTACTTCGTACTCTTGCTTACTGCTAGTACTATGTGTTATTCCTGTTATCATGCTTAACATTTTACTGGTTGTACTATTTCTTGCTCAATCAAAAGGTTGTTAGTTCCTGACCCTTGAAATTCACAATTCCACTTTGCAGTATATTTTACATTTGGAAAAATACTTCCGTAAGTCCTTTCTTGTCCGGGTTTTAAAATAATATAAGAACCCCCACTTGTTTCAGGATATACATGTACAGTTGTAGTGCCTTGATTACGAAATGTTGTAGTCATGCAATTAGTTATAATGCCTATTGTGTTTTTACTCACGTTAGTCATTATGTTAATAAGCTCGTATTCTTTATCAAGTTGAAACATTTTAGCTACTCTTTTTAGTAAAGTCTTTTTTGGTTAATATAACATCTCTAATTTCAAGTATTTGAGCATTGCTAAGCTTTACTCCTAAATCCGTCCATAAGTCTGATTTGTACAGAGAGAAATAATAAACACCTACTTTCATCATAGAAGCTTTTGAGGGCGTATTTCTATAAACAGCTTGTATCTTACTAAAATCATCATCTGTAAACTTAAAAACGTCCAGTCCTGCCCTTATTGATTTAGCAAAACTCATAGCATTATCATTACTAATAAAGACAATCTCTTTTGTTTTACCTTGCCAATAGCTTGGAGTAAAAGCCATCTGAAAAGCAGTTGTTTTTTTAAACGCTTCTACTTCTTTTACTTGCTTTTCTGCTAATGCTTTTTGCTGCTGATAGTTGTCTTTAACAACATCCATAGCATCCGTAACGCCTTTATTTATGTTTTTCAACGGGTCAGTAACAACACTTGTAACATCGCTCACTAAGGTAACTGTTTTATACAGTAAATAACCTGCAATAGCAACACCTGTAAAAACCAATGTATTTTTAGCCGTATCGCTTAGCGTTACGCTAGATGCTGCTTTTATTACTTTAGTTGCTGCCATGTTTTGATTGTTTTAGATGTTGATTACTTCAATTTATTGATAAGAGCTGCTTTTTTCTTTTTAGCCGCTTCAAAACTGTTCAAAGCTTTCTTGTAGTCCGCCTCTCTTTTTTTGTTTTGTTTTTCGATTTCTGCAACTTTAGCTGCATATTTTTCCCAAGTAGCTAAAGAGCTTGATTGTTTTGGCTTCTTAGGAAGCTTTAACATTTTTGGTTTTGATGGTTTTCTTGATGCCATTGTTTTTAAATTTTATAGTGAATAATTAATTTACAACATTGTTTTTAACTTCGCTAAAGCAGCCGTTTTAATGAACGGTTTACTTAGTGCTTTTGCCAACAGAGTTATCTCTGACGGGTTTAATTTACTTACTACTGTTTGTAAGTCTTTTGCTACCTGTTCAGCCTGTAAAGGCGAACAAGGAAGCTCAACGCTTATTTTTGTTTTTGGTTTTAAAAAACTGCTCATGTTATGCCTCCTCTTTTTTATACTTGTTAATTAATGTCTGTACTCCAGCTCCTACTTTTAGAATTTCATCCTTACCGATTGACCCGGCTAAATAATGTTCATTCATGTTTTGAGCAATACTGTTAATTAATTCCTGTTCTTCCGTTAGTTCTTCCGATTCCTCAACAGATGTTTTAGCTCCTGCAAGACCTCCTTTTTCATCTTTATTAACAAAAGCATCATAAAGTCCTAATAATCCTTTTTCTACTCCTTTCTTAGCTCGTTCAGTATGAGAATTAAAAACTTCTTCATCCTTTTTAAGCTTTTCCATTAGCTCCTTTTTCTCTCTTTCAAACTGCTCACGGTCTCTGTTTAGATTTACCTTTTCAACTTCCAGTAATGTACGCTCTCGCTCTAATGCTAAACGAGGTTCTAACATTTGGTTATTCATCTGCATTAATGCCTGTGTTTGCTCCTGTATAGCTCCTAATCCCATTATTGTAGGTTGGTGTATTTTATTTTGATCCGGTACAGATGGTTCCGGCTGTCCTTCAGTACGCTCGTTTACAAAAAGGAAAGCTCCTATTTTACCTGTTTGATTACTGCTTGGAGTTCTAAGTAATTCTAGTTCAAAAATAAAATGGGGATTACCTTTAGTCATTATTCCCACATGTCGCTTTACTTTTTCTATTACTTGCTCAACTGTTGGGTCTTTTTCTGTAAGGTTATCCCCAATTTGTATAGTTGTAGAGCTGTAAATGTCTTTTCTCCCTCTAAGCTTATAATAAGGGTAATTAGCATCCTTAATTTGTTCAATTATTTCATCAAGTGTTAACATAATAGGTTCTAATTATTGGTTATTAATTTTCACATTCTTTTGGTTCAGACTCCAATTGGAAAACAACATCTACGGTTAAGGCAGCCGCTAAAGCTGTTACTGGTTCGATTTGTACTCTTACTTGGTTTCCTGATGCTTCCGCATTAAGCTTTTTATACCTCATTCCCATAGGAACAGACGTTGAACTAATATGGTCGTTCTCGAAAGTTCTATCGTGCAAAACTCCTGAACGGTCAACTAAGCCTAAACTAAATTTGTCGGCAGCATTTTGACTAACCGAATGAACTGCGTAACCTGTTATTCGGTCGTAGTTTTTGTCTATCTCGACAATGGTTTCATCAACAGAAGCCGTACCTGATGCTAAGGTAATTCTTTGGCTTTGATATTTAATTTTTTTCATCACTTTGGTAATTAAAGGGTTTTTAATAAAAGGGAGTAGGGGTTAGCTACTCCCTTTACATGATAACAATAATCAGACTAACACAAGATTATCTTGTAGTAGTCTCCGAACCGATTAGAGTAACCTTGATGAAATCGTTACCTGATGCGGATAAACTTCCGTTAGCTGGCTTTCTCCAGTTAATTTGAATTCTTGCAGATGCAGGAATCATTTTAGGAGCTTTCAACTTAACAACTCTTGCTCCTGTGCTATCAGCAAAAGAAGCTGGTCCAACAGCAAAGAATTTAGCCATTGGCGTAGATGGTACGATAACTCTACCGTCCGCCATAATTTCTAACTCTCCATTTTGGAAAGCAGATGGCAAGCTTGCCGAATCCATGATGTTTCTGTATTCCACATCGTCCGCATCTGTTGATGTAGCATGGTTAGCAAACTCTACTTTAAGAGCTTCTAACAACATGTTTGCATTACTTGGCATTTTACCATCGTTTAAGTTGGTAATACCAATTGCAGAGTTAGGAGCGTTCTGTAACAACTCTTGAGTTGTTGACCCACCTGATGCTTGAGCAGCAATGTATCTTTCTCCATCTACTACTTGTAAAGCACCGCTTTTCAAGCCTCTGATAGATTCAGCAGGCAATTCATTTACCTTTTGAGCAAAAATAGCTTGACCTCTTGTCAAGTTTTTATTGCTCATGGCTGTTTTAACTCTTTCAGCAGACACTTGTTTTACAAGCTCCACCACCTTAGGAGTACTTTGTACGCCTAATTTAATAGCTGCTTGGTCAACAGCTGGCTTAATGTTTCCTAAACCTAATAGGTTATCTGAAATGTCGATTAATTCTGTGTTCATGGTTTTAAATTTTATTGATGATTATTAATTTACTTAATTGATTACTTGATTTAGATTGGTAAGGTGTTTAACACTTCTTGTTGAGCTGCTGCTTCGTCAAAGTCAGCCATTGCAGCCGCTTCCTGTGCTGCCATTTCTTCCTCATCGTATTCAGGAGCTTCGTCAACTTCGATATTCATTTCTCTTGCAAGAGCATCCCAATCAGGAGTAGAATCTACTACTGTTGTGTCTTCTTGGTTGTCGGTATTACCTAAACCTAAATGAGTTCTTAAGCTGCTTCCTTGCGGTACGAAATCTTGTGCTACTCTTATAGCTCCCCAAGTTCCAATACCCTCGAAAGGTGCTCGAGCATAGTCGTTTTCGATTAGCATGTCTGCTCCTAAACCTAAAGCTAATGCTACAAAGCCATGTGCTTTGGGCATAATGTTACTTGCTTTGCTACTTGTGGCGTTAGCCACAATGGCAGAAACGCCACGAATCGCAAAGCAACCTGCACCTTTCGCCATACTATTTACTGTTAGAGGCTTTAGAAAGGCTGTTTTTGTTTTTTTTGTTGCCATTGTTTTTTAATTTTTATAGTGAATAATTGATTTACTTATTTATTTTCTTCTTTTTTTACCTTTGCCCGACATTGCGAACGCTACACCGCCACCAACAACGCCTACACCTAATAAGCTTAAGGCTATCCAAGTACCTGTTGACAATCCTGAATCATTTTTAGTTACTCCTGAATCCTTAGTGCCGCCATTGTACAACTCTTGTTCAATAAAGTCTTGTTCGTCTTTAGATGTTACCGTTGGAGTAGTAGGAGCGGCAGGACGTGGTTCTGATGTTGTAGGCGATGAACCACCCGTAAACTTATCTTTAACAGCTATAACCTTGTCTTTAATAAGTTGTAACTTGTCGCCACCAACTTTAATTTTTTCTTGTGCCATTTTAGCAATGTCAGTTATGTCTGATATTTTATCTTTGGCTACTTTATATTTATCCATTACCTGAGCAACGGCAGTTATAATACCTGATGCGGCTGTAACTGCTACAACGGGGTCAATAATTCCAAGTCCTGCTGCTTCCTTTCCTTTTTTAGAACCGACAGCCGCTTTTCTTAAAGCCTTAGTATCTCCGCCTAGTTTTTTCCAAAGTTTTTCAATCTTGTCTTTTCTTGCGTGCATTTTAGAGATGTCCATTGGAGAATATCCGTTACCGGGTTTTAATCTTCCCTCGGCAGCGGCATAACCTACGGCTAGGTTTTCTCCCCAACCTCTAAAATTCAAATGTAACAACCCTAAATAAGCGTTTCTTGCGGCAATAGATAGAGGATTGTATTTTACTATAAATCCTCCAACTGCTTTGCCTGCATCTTTAATTTTATCCCAAGCGGCTTCTGCAACATCTTTTACCTTTCCTGCAACTGTTTTAACAGCTCCGCTTACTTTATCCCAAACTCCTTTGGCAGCATCTTTTATTTTAGAAAAGAAACCTGATAAAGCAATATTGTCAGCTTTTAGTAGAGCTTCTAACTTATCTACTTCTTGTATAGCTTCTGCTACATCCTCATACTTTACCTTTCCAGAAGCAACTGCTTCCATTAGTAAGTCTCTTTGCTCAATAGCACTCTTTATATGAGCTATTGCCATTTCGTCCTCTAAATCAACCGCTCCCAAACCTGCCAGTTCTTCGCTGTCTTTGTTAGCAACACTCTCCATATAAGCAGCAATTGCCACCATGTCAGCATCTTTTTTAAAGATAAATTTACCGTCTCCGGTTATATCTTTAATTTGAGACATTACGGGCATTATCTCTTTAAATTCAGGAGTTCCTTGTATAAGTAAAATATATCTTATCTTACGAAGCTCTGCCATTAATTGAGGCTTAATACCTCTGTGTTTTTTATTACGAGCCATCTTAATTAACTGGCTTTGGCTGTTCAATAGCTTAGTAACTACCTTATTTTCAACATCGGCATTGCCTAAGCCGCTTAATACTTCTATATCCATAATTTTAGTGATGTTTGGAGGTTGTGAATTAAATGTATGTAAAACAGCATCTATACAAATGTTGTTAGCCATTATATAAATGTGCTGATATTGTGGTTTGTTGTTAAATGCTACAATTCTAAGCTTAGGAGAGTAGCCCATGTTTATTAATAGTGAAGCTGCGAAAACTGCATAATCCTCACAATCTGCACGGTTAAATCTATCTTTCCAAGAGCGTGCAGGCGTTCTAATTTCTTCCTTGCCTGCAAGGTCGAAATTGTATTTAATGTTGTGAACAATGAAGTGCCATATATTAAAACAACTTTGCTCAAGCGTGTTGGCTTGTAAATGTTTTGCCAATGGTGCAACCTGATACTTGTGTTCGTCAATAACTCTTTTAATGACCTGTATAGTTTCTTGCAGTCCGCCAGTTTGAATGAAAACAGTTTTGTTAGGAGCAGAACTGTCAATAATTAGATGGTCGTAACTATCAAGCTCTTTATAGGTAGGTTTAAATCCGTTAAAGTTCTTTTTACCTATGTTCGCTGCTAATACATCAACAGCTCCTAAATTAAAGAGCTTGTTATTTTCTTCCTTTTTTTGCTCCTCAACCGTTTTAGCTTCAAAAACACGATAAGCATTATTAATGATACTATCCATTACAGGGCTGAACTTGTCAATTAGTTTAGCAGGGTAGTGTCCCTTAAACTTTTCATCTTTGGTTAAGAACTTATTTTCTATCCCGGCTTTTTCTAATTTGTCAGCTACATACACCTCAAAAGTTCTCGCAAAAACTTCTGTACGCTTTAATAGATAATCTCTATCAGCGTGTGTTTTTAATGTTTTTAAAAACTTAGTTTCATTGCCTTTTTCATCGTAATAAAGCTTACTAAATAACTCCTCAAACTTTCTTACAAAGTAATTGCTACTTAAAAGCAATTCATCATCAACTTTAGTTCTTACAGAGTTGCCACCTGATAAAAACGCACTTTTTACTTCAAGATAATACCCTAAAAGGTTATCAATAGCATGTCCGTATTCGTGAGCTAATGAATGATGTCCTTTGTTTTTTGTTAAGTTGATAATGATGTTAGGGTATCTCTCGTAATGAGCTAACGCTCCTTGTCTGCCTCTTGCTCCAAATGCAATACTAAGCTTGCCTAAGAAACCAATCATTTGGTTAGACACTCTGAAAACGTCTGCTAAATGTTTGAATGAGACCGCAGTATTGTATAAAAAATAATATCGTTGGGGTTGGTTCAGCCAGTTGCCAAATTCAACAGACTTAAATCCAAATTCATTAATAAATTCGTTTTGGTCTGCCGTAAATACTTCTGTGTGGATTTTATTAGCATCGGAAATTTTCTTATTGACAGCATTCATATCAGGATTATTAACCCAATAGGTATCAATTCTACCACCCATAACAAGGTCGCCTGAATCTTCAATCTTTCCTATGTTAATTCCGTTTCTCATTTTGGTTCATTATCCTTTTTAATGGATTTAATTTCTTTGTATGTTTTTGCTACGTTTAGAGCTACTACCGATAATAACACTAAGAATCCGCCAATTGTAGTTAAGTCCAAATCTATATCAAGTTTAAAATTGTCCGTAAAAAATGCTTTAACAAGTGCCACAACACTTGCAGCATTTAATAATATCATTTGGTAGTCTAAGGTCATTCGAGTTAGCATATTAAAATCAGTTAGTATTACTATTAAGGTCGAATTGCTCGTTAACTTCAAACGATAATCCGTTAGCTCTAATTGAACCTACAATTGTAAGTACTGGTAACTTTCCAGTAAAATAGTTAATTAGTTCAGTAGCCAAAGAAACTCCGGCACTCAATAAGTTAGTTTTAGAACTAAGGTTTATTGTAGTAATTCCAATCTTATCAATTACCTTATTAAAGTTAGGCTCTCTTATTTGTGCGATTGTTTTGCCGTCCGGCAACTTTATATCTAACGAGATAAAGTCAATAGTAAACTTACTATTACTTGGGTTTACTACATTGAACCTCACATCTAAATTGAGATTCCACGAAGCAATACCCTTGTACAACACATCCTTAAAATCTAAGGAAAGTTTTTTAGCGGAAGTGCCAAGCTTAACTGCTTTGGTAATACCAAAAACAGCAGCGACACCTCCGCCAAGAAGTAGTATAGGCATAACCACTTTTAGAATTTTATTTGACTTGCTTTTAGGCATTTTTCGCTTCTTTTTGAAGTTCTTTTTCTCTATTTTGCTTTCTAACCGAATAAGCTAATTGGACTGCTAAATCTGCCTCATGCTGTTTAATTCTACCCTTAAGCATAGAATCTTTAACCGATACAGATGCCAACTTTTGAAGCAATGCATCCCTTGTTACAGGCTGTAACTGTTTTAAGTGTTCTATAAAGCATTCGATAACTTCCTCCGGTGTTTTTTTATCCAAACAATCTGAACCTAATTGAAGTTTAATAATGGTTTTGGAGAGCTTCTCTATAATCTTATTCCTCATTTTATCATCCCAATCGAATTTAGTGAGTTCCACCAACCATTTAACGCTGTCCGATTTTACAGCATCTCTAATTAGTTCTAATAAATCAATAAATGGGAATACATATTCCTCGTTAAATCCTCTTAGCTTGTTGAAAACAATGCTTAAAAATGTAAATACTCTGATTAAAATCTTCATCTGTTTATGTTTTTGGTTTATAAATTAGACCACAAATAAACAAAGGATGAAATCGGGGAGGTTACATATTGGGACAAAATGGGACAAAATGGGACAAAAAAGTTTATTTTTTTCGTTTTTTCCTACATATATGCCCTACCTATATACTAAAAATGTATAGGATAATTTAAGGTTATTGTAAGGATATAAGGGGGTTTGTTAAGGGTTGTTATTATTTAAGTAGTTGATTTTCAACAAAAACAACAAAAAGCCGAAAAAGGCACTTTTAGGGTTTTTATAAGGTTATTGGAATTTTTTAGCTGTACTGGAGGAAAAAGTATGCAGCAGTAAAATGTCCGGGACAAAATAATGTAGCTGCAGTAAATACCTGGCCCTTTAAAAAGAACCGGGTATAAAAAAAGCTCCCGGAGATTGGGAGCTTTTGAATGGGTTAATAAGTATTGTAATATTTGATTCCGTCCTGATGCCCGAAATAATAACCCAAAAAAAACGAGCCTATGCAAAAGGCTATGAATAATATTAACAAGAGAAATATTATAATTGAGTTTTTTAATTTATTGTTCATGGCTTCTTAAATTTAATCGCACTTACTTTAGTATTATGAGTTTGTTTGATTGCTCCGTCAAAAATAATTCCATCAGCATCAGGGTATTGTTCTTTTGCCTTTTTAATAAATTTTTCAGTCATAACGTCCATTTCATGATTTCCTATTGCTGAACCTTTAACAGTTCCTAAATGTTCATATTCTGCGACAGGTGTACATTTAACATACACATATACGCCTTGAATTTTATCAGCTTTAGCTAAAGCTTTATCCTCTGTTTGAGAAAATGCGGTAATTGCAAAACAGCTTAAGAAAGCTGCTACTAAGATTGTTTTTTTCATGGGTTGCCTATTTTAATTAATAATTGAATTTGCTTTTTTTAAGGAGTTGTACGTTTCTTTCATGTACTAATTTAAGATAATCGTCTATGGCATTGTAAATCGTCATATTAGGTTCTGCCGTGCAATTAATTTCGTTAAACTCAAAAGAAACATAACATTGAAGCATATTAGATAATCTTATTGCCTCTGTAAATGCTTCCTTTATTGTTTCTACGTAATGTATTTCTATTTTAATTGTAGCTTTTGCCATATTATTTTCTGTATGGCAGCAAATATACTATTTCTGTGCCAAAATTGAAATAACTTTATATAAACGCAATTAAAAAAGCGTTTATATATTAGTTACCACCAATGCTAAACGACATTCGCCACACCATTGGTAATTATGTAATGGGTTTGGCAACCAATCCTGTGCAATATTGACGGACTTATTGTTGCTTTACCGTTGTTTATTGTTAAGTTCCATTCCCCTTCTTTGACAGGTATAGGAGTTTGCATTCCGCAACCACAAGGGCAAAGATGGTTGGTTGTTTTATACTCTTTTGAATAGTAGATTTTGCCAAACTCCATTTCGTTATGTGGCGGTATAAATTCCACTTCAACGAGTTCTAAAGGCACTTTCTGTAATGTTTTCATTTTATATTTTCAATTTAAGATTAGACAAAAGCACTGCTGGTAACATGGTATAAAATAAAGCGGGGCGAACTGCGTATCCTTTGGCTTGTAGGCATCTCATGAACTTACTGCTTTTTTGAAACCTCCTACTAAACATTCCCCGCCTTCTTTTATACCAATACCGTTATTTTTCCGGAGGCTCTCCAATGTTATCAATAATTATTTGTAGCTGTTTAGTAGTAAAAGGGTAGGAGTACCTCCCAAATTCTTTACTGACCTTATTATCAGAAAGCATAATACTAAGCTTCTTATACATTTGTTTTCTAGTAATACCATAGCGAGCTGCTAAAGTCTTTTTGTTGTGCTGTTCTAATAATAAGCTACTCATACGATTACCTCCTTATGTATTTGATTGATTATTTTTTGTATTACTACATCGTCATAAACTCCCATTTTAATACTGGTTACTTTATGAACTATAAATAACGCTAAAGCTTGTTCTGTCGGAATTGATATAGTAACAGGCTTAGTAGGAGTTGGTATCATTTTCTTTTGCATAAAAATAGATAGCTTTTCGATTAAGATTTTGTTTACAATGAAAATATCTACTTTTCTAAAATCCAAAAATCCTATTGATGCTTCCAAAATACAATCTACATAAGATGAAAATATATTCATTTCATTAGCCTTAAGTTTCAGCTTAATTTTTTCAGGAGTGTTCATATCAATTAACTTTTAAGCCAAACTTGTACTTTGCTTGGGCTTGGTTATTACTATTGTTATATATAATAGCTGTTTCGGCTTTCTTACCGAATTTTGCTATCATTTTTTCTAACCGGGAGAAACCTAATAATGGATTTCTTGTTTTACTTCTTTCGTGCGAAAAATCACGAGAGTAAAATGTTCGTTTATTGCCGTCAGTAAAATAAACTAATGCTTTATAACTTGCTTCTGTGTCGTGGTATGCCATGCCTATTATTTTTTAGATTGGTTAATATAATTTTGATACATTTTACTTTTAGAGCTGTACACTTTTTTCTGTACTGGATCAAAAAGTATTCTTTCGTGTTTGGAAATGATTACTCCGGTTTCATCACAAATACAATCTTGTTTGCTACTTGTAATTCGTTGCTTTTTGGTGTATTCTGCCATAAGTTTAGTTTTTAGTTCAATATTTATTTTAATTAATAATGCTGCTAACAGTAGCACGAATATTATATTTGTTGTCATTCGATGCCGTTTATAGATTGTACTTTTTTATTGAATTTATCCAGTAGCTCTTTGTCCTTAAATCGGCTTAAGCTTTGCTGTGCTGAAGTATAGACACCTATGTCTTTAGGAGCAGCTTCAACTTTCTGAATGGCTAAATTGAACATCCTTGTTTTAGCCTGCTTTTCCTTGCTTTTCAAGTATTTGAGATACCATGTTTTAGTCGCAACAAAGCCTTTTTTGTTGGTAGGGTCGAGGTAGAACGAGGGCAAATATTTTTCGTAGCCGGGATTATTTTTGTAAAAGGTTTCTGCCATGCTTAAGCGTTTGCCGTATTGCTCAAACCAACGTTTTGCAGCTTCCTTGCTATCAACGCCTTTAAAATATTTTTTCAAGTGTTTTTTAGCAATAATAACCTGATGTTCTTCCAGTTTCATATCCTTGTAAATAAACATCACGGCTAATTGCCATAGGCTGTCTATCAATTTTTTGATGTATTCGTCCAGTTCTTTTTTCTTTTGTTGAGCGAAGCTACTTTCGTCTGTACCAGCTGCTTTATTTTTTTTTGCCGCAACTTTTTTTTGTTCATTTTCTTGTTTTGTAACTTGGGATTGCTTTCTTTCCCTTGTTTCCAGTTCTGTCTCCGTTGTTGTTTCTATTGTTTCGACTTTAGGAGAAACTGAATTATTATCGCTTGGCGATACCTTATCAACAGAGCTATTATCATCATTATCTATGTTTCTATTTTCTGTATCTAAGGATACATTTAGCGGAAAATTTTTCCGCATGGGAGAGGATGAAGAAGTCGAATTATTAGCCTCTTCTTCGGTTTCGTTTTTCAAAATTTCATTAGTTATTTTCGACTGAATTTCGTTTAAATTCATTTTCTTTTTAACGCCTAAGATTTCAGGATTTACCCATAACTCAAAATTGTTGGCTCTACCGTGCGTTACTTTCTTAATAATAAACCCTGCATCAACAAGCTTTTTAATGTGCGTGCGGACAGTTCTCCCAGTCGCATTTATTTTCTCGGCTATCCTTACGTTATTGGTGCTAAGTGGTGGGATTTCGTTGTATAGTTCTGCTCCAACTGTTCCCGGTACAAACAAAAATCCTTTCTTATATAAATAGCTTCCGTATATGCGTATTAATGCCTCTGCAACTGATTTAGTGTTGGATTTTAGACGAGTAGGGTCGCCCATTGTTTTACCCTCGTTATACTTCTCGAAAAATAATTCTATCTGTTTTAAACTCTTACTGTAATCTATCAAATTTGCCATATCTTATTTTGTTTTATTGTTTTTTTCTGTGGTGTTGCATCTTGCATCTTTCAGAACAGTACTTGCTTTTTTCAGTTTTAAACTGATAAAGCTGTCCGCAATTTTCACATTCTTTAGATCGTCCACCGCTTAACATCATTTCTTTTATTTTCCTGAACAGGTCAAGCTGAACCTTATAGTGTTCCGCCATTCTCTTTTTGTCCTGTCCGTCCCATTGGCTAAAGAACCTTTCTTTGTCTTCAATAATTGAATCAATATATTTTAAAGCCTTTTCTTCGTTAGGCTCTTTATATTCATCAATCCAATTTTGTATTTCTTCTAACATTTTAAATTATTTGTTACTATTAATCGTAACTTGTTTCTTACTTCATATAAGAAGCTAATTCTTTTGCTTTTAAATAATCTTCGTAAGCAGGTGTATATTCACCCCACCTAAAAACATGTTTCCTTACCCAAGAGGCTTTAACCTTTTCAATTTCTTCATCACTAAACAACTTTTCATAAATACTTAATTCGGGAGGGAATTTTAAATGCTTAACTCCATATTCACTATCAAATATTTTTCTTGACCTTTCTTGTGACTTTAGAATGGTTTTACAACAATTTAGTTTATGGTAGAAATCATTAAATCTATTGCCATAACCATTTACCACATAATTTAAAGCCTGAAGTAAAGAAAACTCACTCGTCATTGTTAGTCTATCTGAATTGAAGTAGCCTTTTAGTTTATTTTTAACGGCATCAAGCTCCATTCCCAAAATTTCAGCAAGTTCGCTCATGGTGTAATACTGTGGTATCTCAAATGTTTTAAGCTCTTTAATCGGTTCGGTATTCATAATTGCTTGTTATTGGTTAATTAATACTGTTACTACTGTTGCGAATGCCAACACTCCTAAAAGTGCTAAAGTGGGGTCGCTTTCGGTTTTGTGGCGGCTATAGAAGTCGTTTAGCCTGTTTAGCCAACCTTGTAAAAATTTAGCATCTTTCGGGCGTTCTTTTGCCAAGTCCTCGAAAAACTTTTTACGAGCCTTAATCATTTCAATAAATAGTTTGTCCGGGTTAATTTTATTGGTTGCTGTAACTGTTTTAATTCCGACAGCTCCATCTACCTTAAGCCCGGCATTAAACTTTTCGTTTAGCAATCTTTGAAACTCCATTAACCCAAAGCCGCCTGAACCCCAAAACCATGTTGTAATGGCTTCCGCTACTTTTTGGCTGTTAATGGAATTGTTGTTAGTTGCTTTGTCCCAAAAGTGCTTCACGAAAAGTGCAGCATCGTTTGCGGTCATGCTTAAGAAAACATCTTTAGTAGGCTCTTTTCCCAACACCTTTTTGGCTAAGGATTTGAATGTACTAAAGGTTATTCCTTTGTTTGTTAGCCCTCCGCTATCGTCAGGGTCGTTTGCTATTCCGCCCTCCCAACGGAGCACAAACGGAACTAATTTTCTGTAATCTGTTCTCATGGTTTTTTATTTTGGTTGATTATTTTATCTATTTGTTTTGAGTTTTTAAATTCTATTTTTCTAGTTCCAACAATTATTTCTCCCTCATTTGTTTGTATGTAGAAATCTTTTTTTTCTGATTTGGCTGATTCAGCCGCAAATAGGCAAGCTTCTTCTTTTTTAGAAAAGGCTTTTCCAATACCCTCTTGTACTACTAATTCATTTTTTACAGATTTGTATTCGTCTTCTGTAAAAACTTTATACCAAATACTATCTTCCTGCTCTATAACAAAGTCTTCGGGTTTATACATCCATGCTTCACCACTAACAAAATCGTTTATCATTTCGTGTACAACAACAGTTACTTGGTTTAGTTGACACATTTCCCTACCATATTCTAAAGCATGACTTTTGTTTTTAAACGTTTGTTTAACTGCATTTTCCTCTCCCTCGATACTAAAAACATTGTACTAAATTTCATCTTTGTCAAACTCTACTTCTAGGTATATTTTAATGTTAATATTTCCTTTAGCTTTTCCAGTTTCTAATATGTCACTAAAAAGGCTTTGAAATACTTTGTTCATTTTGTGGTTTAAGTTTTCCATAGTTCTGATTTTTAATTATTAAAATGATTTATTTACTAGGTAGTTTACTACTTCTTTAGCCAGTTCAATAGGTAAAGCTTGTCGTTGGCATTTGGTAAGATTGTCGAAGTCCTGAGTACATTTTGCACCACGCCCAAAAGCATCAAGCTCTTTTAAGGTTAAATCGTGAGCGTTGGTAAATATATTGGTTGGCTTGGTGGTTGGAAAGCCGTAACTGCTTAGGGTAAGCTCTTTAATCATTCCTCTATTTTTCACTAAAAAATTAGTCATAGGAGGGTAGTGCCTCATTTTGCCTCTTGGGTTCTCAATAAAAAAGAATGTCGGTTTAATTGCTTCAACAAGTGCCAGGCTCTTTTTAAGTATTTTAATATGCAGTTTGGCTTTTTCTGTTTTAGGGTTAAACCTATCGTCCAAATGATAACCGCCACTTGCTAAGCTCCAAATGTCGCAAGGAGGAGAAAGCCACATCGCAAAAATATCTTTCGTCCCTGCAAGGTCGTAAATATCCCCAGGCGTTAAGTCAAGTACGTCTGTCCGTAAATCAGGCTCACATACCCCCTTTCTTTTTCGGATGTCGATTGTTTTGCTGATAAATCCGGCATTGTTTAACTCTTTGCTAATAGTGCCTGAACCGCTAAATATTTCAATACATGTGTGCATATTAGTTATTTTTGTCTTTTATGGCCCGATTACTTTTTTCTTTCTCAATTTCTTCAAGTGTCTCCAGTACAGTTGAATTTTTCTTTTGTTGCCGGAGCATAATTTTATCCTGTGCTTTATTATCTCCCCGGTACTTTTCCTTGAGAACAGTCGTTTTTGTCTGTTTGGTCCGAACAGTTGTTTTTGACTGTAGGATCTGCTCGTTTAATTCCTGTAAAAACTTTTTTCTTTCTAAATCGGGCATCTTAAGAATACTGGCTACCTTTCGGCTAACCTTTCTGTTAATTCGTTGCCTATCCCAACAGTCTTTACCTAAATATCTGTAATCGTGCAGCTCGGTAGGAAGTGGATAATTGAAATATAAGGTTTCTATTTTAACCTTTCCATGTATGGAGGTTTTATAAGAATGCTTATTCCATCCCTTAAGATGCTCCTGATAAATAGGATTGTCGTAAGTAGAAATGACAATCATAACTCCTAATTCAGACACTCTATTAAGTTCTTTTAAAAGCTCAATGTGCTGTTGGTCGGTCATTTCATATTTGTAAATGTCCTTTTGTTCAGAACGTGAGTTTTTAGGATAGGGAGGGTCTAAGTAAATAAGGGTAGGTTCATTATAAAAAGGAACGGTAATAAGTTGCAAGGTGCGGATAGCGTTTTGTCTTGACAATCGAGTTTTAGGATAGTTTTGTTTTTTCAATATGTCTATCACTTCCTTATCAATATCGACTAACAAACTTTCGTCCGATAGTTTTTTATGTCTGTACACTCCTGATGAACCACAACAAAGCTCTATGTAATTATAATGCGGAGGCATTATATTAATAATCTCCATATATTGCTTTGGAAAAGCTTTGTTGCCTCTATATCCTTTTAGTTCTTTCATTCTCCTAACATCCATGTTAAAGTTTTCAATCTCACTTTTAACTTATCTCTGTGGTTAGCCAGTTTTACAAACTCCTTAGTTCGCAAATGAGGGTTTTCATCCAGTTCCTTGTAATTAGGATAAGCAGTATTTATTTTAAGCAATTGTAGCTGATAAGCTGAATCTGTTTCTTGCAGCTTTAATTTTACTTCATTAATGGTTCTCATAATTATTGCTGTTTTAGTAATGCGTTAGTATTGGTTTCTCCGAAAACAAGCCTGTGTAAAATTGTATTTGCCTTTGCAAATTCAGGACTGTTTTTTATTGATTTAGCTTTAAAAGCTATGTCCATATTTTTATGGTACTCGTCAATCAAAAGCAATTCGGTTCTTAGTTTCGATTGTCTTTTTTGTTGTTTCAATAATAATTTGTTAATCATGCCTATTGTTTTAATGGTTAAAATGATAGAGGAGGGGAGGGAGGATGTTAACTCTCCTTTATCCCCTTTTTTAGCCCTCTTTCCCTTTTTCTTTAAGCTTAAACAGCGTTAATAACAGCAACAGAATACTCATTAGCTTCTTTACTTATCTGGTTCAACTTTCTTTTAATTATACTAAGCAGCTTTAGCGTAACTGGTTCTTTAGATTGATTAATTAACGCAAGCTCTTTTTTATTGTGGTTAATCCTAACCGCTACATCGTTAATTATTATTTCCATTACCTCCATAGTGTTTTACTTTTATAAATTTCAGTTCGTAATTACTAATGTTTTTGTATTTGTTTGGGTTGTTTAGCTCTTGGAGTAGCTGCATTAAGTAGGTTGCTGTTAGCCTTTCTTCGTGATAGACTTTTGCGAGGCTTAGTCGCTCGTTTAATACGATTGTTATTCCTTTCATCTATAATGGTTTTAGTTAAAATTCTAACCGGTTCTTTTTTTGGCAATCTGCTTATGTAAAGCTCTGTACCTGTATTGTAATTGTTAATTCTGCTTTTTAGCTTAATGATATCGTTCAGCAAAAACTTGTAGGAGTAAACAAGATTGGTCTGCGAGCGTTTTTGATTGACTTCGATTAAATAGTCTATTACTTGACTAAGAGAGCTGCAACATAAGTTAAACAGCCTGAAAGCAGTTAAACCTACATGCTTAACTTGTGCGTTGGAAGCACTGGCTATTTTGTTTAGACTGTCGCTAACAATATCTAATTGACTACTAATAAATCGCTCGTGATGCTTATCTGTGGAATTGTCTGCGATAACCGCCCAATTTACACGATACTCGTAATGTACACGAGCATACAACATATTGATTTCGTGAAGCACATCCGTTAAAAACTTGTTTGTCTTTTTGATGAAGTTTTCTGCTAATTTGTTTGAGCTAAACTGTCTGTACTGAAGCAAATCATTGTTGTTGTAGTCGCCAATAAGTACCTGATAACTATTGTTATTGATGGTAATGCAGTTGTATGTAAGCCTTATTTTTTTCATAAGTTAAATTTTAGCTTATAAAAATTCCAATAAACACTTAGGGGCTTGTAAGTATAAACCCTTAAAAGAGTATCAGTATTTTTACATCTAACTTTGATGTAAGGCAATAAAATTCTTGTGATTTTTGTCCCGGACTTTATCCGAAATAGGGAGCTAATTAAAGAAAGTTTAGAAAACTCTATTTAACATAATATAAATTATTCCATACTTCCAGTAAATAAAAGGGTAGGGGACATATAATCAGAAATTCTAAAGAACGTTATTGCCTATACTTCGCCAAAGATAGATTAATTTTTTAATTGGACAATCTTTTTTTAGCTGAAAAAAGACTTTACGAAAATTATGCCGTTCTTAAACTTTGTACCAAAATGTTATCCAACCCCTGTTGTATTCGCTTCCAACACCATCTGTAACAGCGTTAAAATCAATACTATCAAATAGCCCTGTAATTCCTCTGAATAGATAAAAGTAGTCTGCGTTATAATAAGTATGCGTTACTTTATTAAATTGGTCGTTTAATACGTAATGTCGTGTCTCTACATCTTCATCATTTCTTACAATTACTGTAATATCTCTTATACTTTGCCAATTAGCAATGCCGTGTAATACGATGACGCTATCTACCTCATCCATATTCCATTGTCCTATTTCTATTTCTTTGAACACCCAAGTAGGTGTATCGTTAAAATTAATACCATCATTGAACTGGTGTGTATAATGGCTTACTATCCTTTCTGTTGTGGGCGTAATTTGCAAGGCTGTTTGTAATGTGTTTTGTGAGCTTCCCGAAGCTCCGGCAGGTGCGAACTTAAACAACAAATCTCCGCCAACTCCTGTGCCTGTGCCTCGACTGGCATTAATGCTAAAAGGGAAGCTAGCAGCACTAGCATTTGTTTCTCCTGCTTGTATAGATGTTGCATTTAAACTAACACCATCAATGCCTAATGTAGCTGACGGTTGCTCAACTCCTCTCCCAAAATGATATGAGTTGTAGGGGGAGATGGAAGAACCTGTTACAAATTGATTGTTACTTGTTGAAGATGCATTATATCCTATTATACAAACATCATTGGCTGCAC
>JBBAEC010000050.1:0-18131 GCA_041656135.1 Balneolaceae bacterium
CGAGAATTCGGGATTAGGATTTTGTAGATATGCAGGATTAGATCTAGGAAAATATTAGAATCCGTGCCATCTGTGTAATCCCTTTAATCCGTGATTCAAAAACGATGCCATAAACTCGTCCCATCGGGACGATATGTTTGTAAATTAATGGCTCAAGATTTCTTCAAACCTCAAACCTCAGAGCTCACCCCTCATTCCTAGTTCCACGCAGCTTCTTCCACGCATACGCGCCACCGGCAGCGGCGAGCAACCCAAGTCCACCATCAATAGGCGCTTGAGATGGAATGCCAGGCAACCCAGGAGGTTGTGCAAAAAGAACTGATGATAGAACCAAAATAATAGTAAGTGTAAGTAGTGTAAAAAATATTGTTTTCATAAAAATAGTATTTAGAAATTAGTACAGAGTATTTAGAGGAAGCATGGAGCAGCAAGAACACCTCACTGCTCACGCCTCAAAGCTCACTGCTATTTAATCAATGTCATTTGACGGGTTATGGTTTGTCCGGCTGCGCTGAGTCGGTAGAAATACAAGCCACTCGCCATGTCTTGTGCTTGCCAGCTTACGGCATAATTCCCCGCCTGCTTGCTGCTATTTACAAGCTCAGCAACTTTCTGGCCCATAATATTAAACACCGCCAAATTCACATGACCCACATCTGCAACCGAATACTTAATAGTAGTAGTTGGGTTAAATGGATTCGGATAATTCTGCTCTAATGCAAAAATCTTTGGCTCATCTTTTGGTTCTAGAGTAACAGGAGTTTTCTCAGGCTGAATAGTGATACTGAAACCTGAAGCCCCCATCGACTTCTCACGAGTTACGCCAGCAGGAGAAAGCACGCTAAAAGCAGTTTTCGCTTTCACCATTTTCTCTTTAGCTGCAATCTCGAACGTGTAGCTATCTTGAGCTCTTAAATCGATAGTCTCGCCCGTATTGTAGTTGTTAAACACAATACCCCATTCGGCTGGGATGTTTTTAAGATCGGCAAGGCTCAATGTTACTTCGCCACCTTTAAGGGCGTAACCGCCGTCTATTTTTTTGAAAGAATTTATCTCTACTGGAAACTCAGCATTTTCTTTTAAAGCAAAAGGCAAGTTATTGATATCCATTAGAACACCATTCACTTCGGTGCCAAGACTTAGATAGTTGGCATAATCGAGAGGCGCTAATTTAAGCCCATCATAATTATCTTTGCCGATGTTACCCTCGTTTGTAAACGAGAAGTAGGCATCGTTGGCAAATCCGTCCATTTGGGCAATCATTCTAAAAGATGCGCTTTGTGTGGACTGCTTGTAGAATTGACCACCTGTACTTTTTGAAGCTTCTGTAAACTGAAGAGCAGGTGTTCCTGCTAATTCAGCTACGTTCTGAACCCAGAAGCCTTGGAAAGGAGCAATTTTACCATCGGTAAGAGAACCAGTAGTTCCATTCCAAACGCGGTAATTTCCACCTGCTGAACTAGTATCTGCTACATCATCTCTATCAGCAGTTGCATAGCTATGATCGTACACATAGACTACGCCAGTTAAATCTGTTCTCACTAAGTCATTCCCCCAGATTATGGTAGAATTAAAAGGATTCCCTACTAAGGACCATTTCTCGGCAGCAGTGTTAATGCTTGCTGAAACAGGAGCCGTATTTAAAGTTCCAGTAACAGAAAGTGTTTTAGGGAAACCAGTGTTGGCTTCTGAATTAGTGTAGTCATCATCACTATAAATATAAGTGATGAAGCCTTGCCCAGCAGTCATTGCATCTGTTAAGTTACTAATAGCACCAAAGCTATTGGTACCAGTATCAAAGGTTTGAACATTTGGTGAGCCAGATCCGTAATTGGCACCTGTGAAACCTTGAGTCCAAACATTAGAGAGTAAATCAGAGTATTTGTCATCGGAAGTAGGTGTAGAAAGCATTCTCCATCCCTCATTTCCGTTAATGCTTAATTTGATACGGTCGTCTATACTAGTCCAATAAATATCATCCACTATAACTTGGTTACTCGTAACATTTCTAAGTTCAATTATTACATTTCCTGAAATATTTAAGCCATCTATAGAAAATATATGTTCATTGTAATCATTAAAAGGAGTTGAAGTCCCTTTAGAAACTCCATTCACAAATAATTCAACTTGACGGTTTCCTGTGCCCGTAAATCCTTTGTAAAGTTTAACTGAGAAATTTCCAATGCCACCAGGTATAGTGCTTGAGGTTATTTTACTACCAGTAGCTTGGTTTCGAAGCATAATAGCCTTTCCGCTAATACCTGAATTGTTTTTATCATCGTCGTGATCGCGTGAGGAGACATAAGTCCAAGTAAACCCATGATTACCGACAAAGCTATCGTTAGCATAGCTTGCCGTTAAAAGAGCATTATTGAAGTTCTCCAAAAGAAACAGCTCATAAAAAGTAGTAATTACAATTGCAGAACTAGGATTGCTTGTAATAGCATTATCAGTTGCTTCTATGGTGAAAGAACCGTCTGTATCAAATGTAATGTCATCGAAAGTGGCAACACCAGCTACCGCAGCTTTTGTAACGGTTCCGCCAATAGTTCCTGTTCCCGAATCTACAGAAATAGTAATGTCTTTGGTGTAATTCAGATCTGTACTACTATCATCATTTCTTTGGGCTGTTACTGTAAAACTAGATAATGCAGTATTTTTGATGCCTTCACTAGGAACACTAGCAAATACCAATTGATCTGCAGCTGACAACACTGTAAATGTAGCGCTGGTCCCAGCAGTTAAATTGGCAGCGTTATCGGTAGCGGTTATAGAAACTCCAGATTCTGCAGTATCAAAAGTTACGCCCGAAATAGTAATCTCATTGGTACCATCAGCAATAGTTCCTGTTAACGTACCACCCAAAATTCCTGAACCCGTTGCTTTTGATAATGTTACATTTACTGCGCCTGAAACATTTGCAGCAATATTACTTGCATCTTGGGCTTGTACGGTTACATCAAAAGCGGTGCCAACAGAAGGTGAATTACTTGAATTTACAGCAGTAACAACTAATTTTGTAGGTGTCCCACCAGCTAAGGTTCCCACTAATTTTAAGTTCTGTAAACGAATTCCTCTTCCACTTGAGCCAGTATTTGTAATTCTTATCACTACTTGATTTGAAACTGAAGGAAGAATATGTTCACTTCCAGCATAAGATGTAGTAGTAGGAACGGTTGTAGAAGAATTTGGAAAAGTTGCTCCACCGTCAGTTGAAAATTCTATTTTAGCATTGTGATGTACTCCAGAACCAAAAGAAGTTATATCTAAACTAAAAGTAGCTGTGCTGTATGCAGATAAATCATAAGTAGAAGTGGTTATAATGTCTGAAGGATTTCCTGCATCAAGTAGCCAGTAGCTTCCTCTATCTATATCATTTTTAGCGACATTATTAGTGCTATCCCAACCGGCAGGAAATGCACCACCGCCAACAAGATTAAAAATTTCTGTCTGCCCAAAACTCATCCCCGAGATAAGAAAGAGGAGGGCAGTTGTTAGTATCGTTTTTTTCATAATAGTGTCCTTTTTTGTCATAAAAAATTTGGTAGATAAGAATTATGCAACACGGCATAATATATTAAAGACATGAACTAACATTTTAATCAAAGTTAAAGCGATTTGCAAAGGAAGCAGAAATTAGTTAGCAATGAACAATGATCAATTAACAATTAGCAATGAACAGTGATTAGGAAATTGGGGAATGGAGGTGGTAGAATTTGAAAGAATCCTCCAAGGTTTGGAATGATAAAATGAGCGAGAATTTAGATGAGTTGAAAACCTTGGAGGTTTCGGGTCTCAGAATGCAGAACTCAGAAATTTGGCATCTCAATACTAATTACTAAATACTAAGTACTTCCTTTTCCCCTCGTCACGAAGGTCCCGTTCGTAATGCCTGCCGGAACCCTACCTTTGCTGGCAGGCTCTGGTTCCAGTGGAGAATAATCGCACAAGCGGACGCTTGCGCTAGATTTGGGAAGCTAGAATCAGTTTTCAGTGAACAATTAACAATGAACAGGAATTAGGAATTAGTGTAGGGGTTGGGTGTTGCATGAGAATCCTGATTCTAAACGATGATTGGCGATAAAAACCCCAACGGGGTGGCATTATTATAGAAAAACAAACCAACCACCTATACCAAAACCCCGGAGGGGTGACATAAATGCGAAATGGAATATTGTAAACCATCATTGATTACACACCACGAAAATATCACCCTTTCAGGGTTCGTGCCTAACCAAATTCGAAATTCTATAATAATGCCAGCCCTCCGGGCTTAATACATGCCCGTCATATCGAACCCAGCCGGAAATGTCCAAACATTAAAATCCGTGCCATCTGTGTAATCCCTTTAATCCGTGATTCAAAACGATGATTGTGAGCAAATTGGGCACTCACGGGTCCTCTCTCTGAAATAAAACAAGTTTAATTTCTGACTCTCCCCAAGGAGAGACATTTTTGCCACAGACTCTGCAAATAGCTCGTCAGGCAAATCTTGATACACAAAAATCTAAAAAACCCAATCTCATCAAAAATTAAAACAATGGTTTAGGATTTCCTCTGACGAGAGACACATTTTGACCACAGATTTTACTAAAAGAATGAAAGATAATTTTCAGTTCAGGAATTCAAAAACTTCCCAGAAATCTGTCCCTCCTAGGGGAAGGGACAGATTTTGTGCTTGCACAAAATCAGGGTGAGGACTCTTTGGGGCAGGGATTTCACTCATTGCCACATTCTTCGGAGCAGAGCTCCTCGACAGCATTGCGCGGCAGAGCGTCGCAACGAGGACAAAACTAAAAATCCGTGCCATCGGCGTAATCCCTCAAATCCGAGATTAAAAAACGATAATTGTGGAATTAATCATTCTCATTCCTCAAAGCTAGCCACAACAACCAATCCCAGCCCTCCGGGCTTAATACACACGCACTAGATGCGGTATCTCCGGAATTTGGCGCTGAGCGGTGCTAATTGTAAATTGTAGCTAGATTTTACAATACAGTCCAAAATCAGAAGAAAATAACAAATGAAATTCTCAATTATTATACCATAACTGAGTCCATAGCCTTAAAATGAAAGATTGCAGCCATTTATTGGCTCAATAAATATTGAACTCATGAATGCCAAAACATTAAGTTATAAACCCTAAAAGAGAATTTACTACTTGAATTGTAAAATTATACAATGCCGCTTTTGCCCTTATCCTTGCTACTGTTAAGGCCTGTAAAGTTATTTTAGCATTCATTTTATAAATGAATTAATTTTTATAGATTCATCACTCACCTTTAACTAAATACTATAAGCTTATGAAAAATATTCTACTAATAATGATAACCGTACTCTTTGCTGGCAGTCCACTGGTGGCACAAGAGGCTGTACGCCTTGTACGTCCTGTTTCTGATGATAGACCTATGAATGGACGCTTCCTATTTGGTGAAACAAGTTCAGCTAATGGAACACAAACAGGTGTGGATTTTGTAACTGAAGTAGGTGATACTGTTTTTGCAGCACACGCAGGAACTGTTGGCACTGTTAGCGACGAGCTGTTTGCAGGTAACTTCCTTATCCTAGACGGAAACTGGAAAGATGAAAAGATTAACACATACTATGGTCATTTAGTTAAGGCCATTGTTGCTGAAGGCGCAACTGTTGCAGCTGGCGATCCTATTGCTATTGCGGGTCAAACCGGTGATGTATCTGGCCCAAGATTGCATTTTGAAATACGTTACGGATGGCATTCTAGCGAAACTCCTTTAGACAATAGCTATATGAATCCAGAACTATGGGTTAGCATGGCAAACACTGGTGTTATCGTTGGTACTGTTCCAAGTGCATTGAATGAAACTAGAGTTGATATCGATCCAGATCCAAAAACTCGCCCTCCATACGATACTTATTCCTATTCTTTAACCTACGATTTCTCATCTAGCAAGATTGGAAGTGATCCATTCTATAACGAGAATTATGTAATTGGGGAAGTTAAACCAGGTACTTATACAATAACTTCTGGTACTTATGTTAAAACTGTTACTGTAAACGCTGGTGAAATTACTAGTGTTGAGGGGATTAGTGTTACTTCAAATGAAGAAGAAAACTACATGGCTAAGGATCTTCGTTTAAATCAGAATTATCCGAACCCATTCAACCCATCTACAGTAATTAGCTTTACTATTCCTAATAACAACTTTGTTACCCTTGCTGTTTATGACATGCTGGGTAAGCAAGTTGCACTATTAAAGAATCAGCAGATGTCAGCTGGCTCACATGATGTTAGCTTCAATGCTGCTAATTTATCAAGTGGTATCTATCTATATAGATTAACAGTAGGGCAGGATATGCTTACTCGTAAATTGACTCTAATTAAATAAGTCATTCAACATCTACCTCGTATTATCGAGGTAGATGTTTTATTTTCCCTTTCTCTTTTACAAGCCCTAAAATAAATCATTTTCGTTGATTTATAAGTTCCTTCCTAGGCTTTGTCTACTACTATTTACTAACACACTTTTAGTTTAAGCCATTGAACTGTTTGGTTCTATAAGTTCAATCATATTTAAGTGATTGGGTGTTATTTACTTGGAAATCTACTATCAGTGAAAAGTACTTAGGTATTAGTTATTGGGGAATTCATATTGAAAATACCTCTATTCGTGTAGGTGGTTTTTGGCCATAGGCTTCGGGCAAAAAGCCGAGGGTGTTCTACGAACTAGAATTGAACGTTGTTATGGAGATCGCGGAATAGGTTTGTCTGCAATGACGGTTGAAGATGATGCCTCCACTAGAATATGGGCTTTGTTCTAAATATGAATTGAATTCACAAACACCCCTCGAATCATCCAAAGAACTGTTTGGATGATTAGCTCTCCGCCGGCTGGTGGAAGAATTATTTAAGCATTTGATTTAAGTAATTTAGAACAGATTCTAAATCAGATTTAATATCTACATCATCAATATGTATGATGGTTACCCCTAGGTTATTTAATATATTTTCCCTCTTTTTATCTTTTTGGTAGCTAATCGGATTATCATGTGTGCTCCCATTAACTTCAATAGCTATTTTTAACTCATGGCAGTAAAAGTCTACTATGTATCTATCTATAGGTACTTGCCTGTGGAATTGAACTCCTAGCTTTCTCTTTTTGATTTCATTCCATAATAAAATCTCACTAAGCGTAGAGTTAGTTCGAAGTATCCTCGCTTTTTCTTTCAGGTACGAATTATATGGTATGATCTTGTTCCGTCTCATAACAAGTAAGACGCATCTAATGGACACTCCTTACAATCCACATTAAAAAAAAGTCCTCCATTGAGGGAGGTGGTTTTTGGTACCCCAAAAAGCGGAGGGTGTTCTACGAACTAGGATTGAACGTTGTTAAGAAGATCGCGGAACAGGTTTGTCCGCGATGACAGTTGAATGTGAAGCCACCAATAGAATATGGCTTTGTTCAAAATATGAATTGAATTCACAAACACCCCTCGAATCATCCAAAGAACTGTTTGGATGATTAGCTCCCCTCAAGTGGAGACTTTTTAAGCATTTGATTTAAGTAAATTAGAACAGATTCTAAATCAGATTTAATATCTACATCATCAATATGTATGATGGTTACCCCTAGGTTATTTAATATATTTTCCCTCTTTTTATCTTTTTGGTAGCTAATCGGATTATCATGTGTGCTCCCATTAACTTCAATAGCTATTTTTAACTCATGGCAGTAAAAGTCTACTATGTATCTATCTATAGGTACTTGCCTGTGGAATTGAACTCCTAGCTTTCTCTTTTTGATTTCATTCCATAATAAAATCTCACTAAGCGTAGAGTTAGTTCGAAGTATCCTCGCTTTTTCTTTCAGGTACGAATTATATGGTATGATCTTGTTCCGTCTCATAACAAGTAAGACGCATCTAATGGACACTCCTTACAATCCACATTAAAAAAAAGTCCTCCATTGAGGGAGGTGGTTTTTGGTACCCCAAAAAGCGGAGGGTGTTCTACGAACTAGGATTGAACGTTGTTAAGAAGATCGCGGAACAGGTTTGTCCGCGATGACAGTGGGAGCGTTATGACTGCCCAAAACGTCCTCCTCCTTGTGGAGGATCCCGAAGCTTCGGGAAGAGGAGGTAGGAAATTAAAGGCTATAAACAACTAAACCCACCAAATACCACGATTCTGAAAGGGTTCAAAACCTTGTCAGAGTTAATTACCTCCCACATCCCATCATTCAAATCATAGAAATCAACCAAATCCGAGATTAAAAACTTATGGGCTAGAAATGATATAAAACCCAAAATCTGGCCTCATATCTCAAAGCTCACCCCTCATAACTACCCTCAATAAACGTTAAAAAAAGTATTTACTAGGCTCTTGTGTAATGTTCTGTATATATTCCGCCATAACAGTTAACTAAATTAAGGTTTACACAGTGAAAAGAGTACTATCATTACTATTATTTGTTCTGATGTTGAGCGGCAGCATTGTAACTGCTCAAACTACCGAAATGGTGGTAAAAAAAATTCAGGATGAAGCAAACAATAACTCGCAGTTAGAAAATCTTGCACATCATTTAATGGATGTAATTGGGCCACGCTTAGTGGGTACCCCACAAATGATGCAGGCACACAACTGGGCAGTTGATAAATATAAAAGCTGGGGCATTGACGCACGCAACGAAAAATGGGGCGAATGGCGTGGCTGGGAACGAGGCATCACGCATATCGATCTAGTTGAGCCACGTGTAGTTACGCTATCAGGAATGCAATTAGCATGGAGCCCTAATGGTCCTAAAAAAGCAGTTACTGCAGAAGCGGTAATACTACCAACAATTGCTAATGCAGCGGAATTCGAAAAATGGTTGCCAAGCGTAAAAGGTAAATTTGTAATGGTTTCAATGAACCAGCCTACTGGTCGCCCAGATTATAATTGGGAAGAATTTGCTACCGAAGAATCATTCACCAAAATGAAAGAAAATCGTGATGAACTTACAAAAGCGTTTTACGATAACATCAGCAATACAGGTTATACTACACGTAATATAAATGAAGCACTCGAAAAAGCAGGTGCTGTTGGTATTATTCAGTCGTATTGGTCTAGAGGTTTTGGTGCAAATAAAGTATTTAGTGCTAACACTAAAAAAATACCTGTTATTGATCTGCAACTCGAAGATTATGGCTTAGTATACCGTCTAGCTGAATTTGGTAGCAAGCCAAAGATCAGATTAAAAGCAGAAAGTAAAGAGTTGGGTAAAGTACCTACATTTAACACTATTGCAGAAATTAAAGGAACCGAATTGCCAGATGAGTATGTAATTCTATCTGCACATTTCGACTCTTGGGATGGCGGAACTGGTGCTACCGATAATGGTACTGGTACAATTACAATGATGGAAGCCATGCGTATTTTGAAGAAAGTTTACCCAAATCCAAAGCGTACTATTTTAGTAGGCCACTGGGGTAGCGAAGAGCAAGGCTTGAATGGCTCTAGAGCTTTTGTTGAAGATCATCCAGAAATTGTTGAAAACATGCAGGCATTATTTAACCAAGATAATGGTACAGGTCGTGTTGTAAGAATTTCTGGTGAAGGCTTTCTACATTCATACGATTATATCGGACGCTGGTTAGAGGCTGTTCCTCGTGATATTACCAGACACATAGAGACTACCTTCCCAGGAACACCATCTGGCGGTGGCACCGATCATGCATCGTTTGTAGCTGCAGGCGCACCAGGTTTCTCATTAAGTTCGCTTAACTGGAGCTATTGGAATTACACTTGGCACACTAATTTAGATACTTACGATAAAATCGTTTTCGATGATGTACGTAATAACGCTATTTTAACAGCTATTATGGCATATATGGCAAGTGAAGATTCTGAAACCACATCGCGTGTGAGATCAGTATTACCAATTAGCCCACGTTCTGGCGAGCAAATGACATGGCCAGAGCCACGCTCACCAAACCGTAAAGGTGGTCTCGATTAATTGAACCTAATTATACCTTATATATAGGTAGATTAATTTAAAATCGAATGTTTTCAAAAAGCCTTCTCTCTTTCACTAGGGAGAAGGTTTTTTTTATTTTGTATGTGGGAATTGAGGAATTGAGGAATTGAGGAGTTAACCTCATTACTCAAAGCTCACCCCTCAAAACTATAATTGCCACATCATTTAACAGATTTAAAAGCCATTCCATTACTTTAAATTCGTACTTTCAACCCTAAAAAATGAATTTTAGAAGCGCTTTAGGAATACTACGAATATTAGCCTTTGTAGAAGGAATATCTTACCTCTCTTTTGCATTAACAATGCCTTTAAAATATATGTTTGACATGCCTATGCCCAACAAGATTGTAGGGATGGCTCACGGCATCTTATTTATTGCTTACTGCGTAATGGTTTTTGTAGTGAACCTTGATAAGAAGTGGTCATTACGAATTAATTTCTGGGCATATTTTGCATCCCTTATACCATTCGCAACCTTCGTTGCCGATGCAAAAATATTCAAAGTAGAACAGGAGAAGGGGGCATAGTATTTAGTACATAGTATTCAGTATTCAGAATCTAATTACTCCCTTCTCAGAACTCATCGCTATTTCATTTCATTCTTAAATGGACCAAAGGTCACATATATTAATCCTTGGTCAGATAATCCCACGGGTTAATCAGTGCCACGCCAGAAGCCTGCATATCTTTAGTGTTTCTGGTAACCACAGCAAAACCTTGAGATATTGCGGTTGCCGCAATTAAAGCGTCTATAGCAGGCAGTGGTGTTCCCGCTTTTTCTGCTTTGGCTAAAATTTTGCCCCATTCACTCACTTCATTTAATGTGATATTTAGAACTCTGTTTTTAAATCTATTAAATAAAAACTCATCAACCCAATGGCTAAGGTTCTGTTTTCTTTTAGAGGGAGGGAGCTTCTCAATTCCTTTATGGAGTTCACCAAAAGTAATGACACTTAAATATAAATCGAGTTCATTATGATCCGAAAACCAACTCAGGACATTTTTATTAGGCTCTGGTTTTGCTAGTTCAGAAATACAGCAAGTATCAATTAGATAACTCATATAGTAATATCGCGTGAAGTAGATTTATCACGATCAATGTCTAGCTCAACTGAAGCAAGTGGTGAACTTTGAATGAATTCAGCTAAACTTGTACTAGGCTGCTCCAATCTTTTATAATCTTCAATAGATAGAACAACCACACTTGTTTTACCGTGCTTTGTAACAGTTTGTGGACCTTCTTCCGTAGCTTTGCGAACTACTTCACTGAATCTGTTTTTGGCATCCTGAAGTTGCCATTTAGAAGTTTTCATAAACACCTCTTTTATTAAACTGTCTAGCCTGTCTATAATTTATATAATATTAACTAGAATAGGAAAGGAACATTGTGGGAGAAAAAAGAAACCAGAATACAGAAGTTGCCCCTCAAAACTCCACAAACCATGAATTGCCACTGGCTTCAGCCAGTGGTTAAGAGTCCACCCAGAGAAAGTGGGCTTTAGCCCAATTTTCAAAATCTCTTGAACTGGGTTGTGTGTATAATAAATTTGGCTAAAGTCCGTTCCTATTCATGTTTTTATCAGCAATAATAACCTCAGAAATGAAAACTCATTCCTCAAGCCTCATCGCTCAAACCTAGTTCATGCCATCCCATAAAACATTTCTTTTTCTTTGTGGTAGGGTTCAAAGATAGTTTTAAGAGCTTGGTTTTCGGGTCGATTTAGATCAGCATCCATTTCGATAAACTCTCGAGCTTTGGCTTTCGCTTGGGTTAAAATAAACTGATCCTCTACTATATCAGCCACCCTGAAATCAGGCAGGCCACTTTGTTTGGTGCCTAAGAAATCACCTGGACCACGTAGTTTTAAATCCGCTTCTGCAATTTTGAATCCATCACTGGTTTCTTCCATCGTCTTTAATCGAAAAGCGCCATCTTTGCTCACTTTCACATCAGGCATTAAAATGCAGTAACTTTGCCGCTCACCACGCCCAATCCTGCCTCGTAATTGATGCAACTGCGACAGCCCAAATCGCTCAGCATGTTCAATTATCATAATGGAAGCATTGGGCACATCAACCCCTACTTCAATAACAGTGGTAGCGACTAAAATCTGGGTTTCATTCCGAATAAAAGAACGCATAATTTCGTCCTTCTCATCAGATTTCATTCGTCCGTGCAGCAAGCCCACTTTAATATCAGGGAAGCGACGTTTAATATTCTCGAAGCCAGCAGTGGCATCCTTTAAGTCTAACGCTTCCGATTCTTCTACCAATGGGTAGATGATATATGCTTGACCACCATCTTCAATTTCCTGCCCTAAAAACTGATATACTGAATCTCTTTTTTTGTTACTGCGAATAGCGGTGCGGATGGGTTTACGGCCAGCAGGGAGCCCCTTTATAATAGAGATGTCTAAGTCTGCATAAACCGTCATGGCAAGCGAGCGGGGAATAGGCGTGGCGCTCATCACCAAAATATGCGGATGATTGCCCTTGTTTAATAATTCGGAGCGTTGTTTCACCCCAAAACGATGTTGTTCATCAATTACTGCTAACCCAAGATTGAAAAACTTAACATCCTGCTGAATAATAGCATGAGTGCCAACTACAATTTGGCAATTTCCACCTTCCAAATCGGTTAAAACATCCATGCGAAGTTTTGGTTTCTGCCCACCCACAAGTAGCCTGATGTTAATATCTAAGCCTTCCAGTTGAGTGGATAATGTTCGATAGTGTTGCTCAGCTAGTATTTCGGTTGGGGCAAGAAATGCTGCTTGAAAGCCATTATCTAAAGCCATTAATAAAGCCCCGATGGCCACAATGGTTTTTCCAGCACCCACATCACCTTGTATTAATCTATTCATCTGCCTACCCGATCGCACATCTGCTTTAATATCGGCAAGAGAAGAAACCTGTCCCTTCGTTAATTTAAAAGGTAGAAGCTTGTTAAAATAGGTAGATGTATAACCTTCAGTTGCAGAGAAGATGTGACCCGTTTTACGTTCTACCACCGTGTGATGAATTTTCTCCATGCTTAGTTGAAACAAAAATAATTCTTCAAATTTAAATCGTTCTAAAGCACGCTTACGTTCATTATGACTCTCGGGATAGTGAATGGTTTCATACGCCTGTTTTCGGGTAGGATAATTGAATTCATCTAATAGTGTTTGAGGTAGAAATTCATCCAGTACAAATTTATCTAGCAAGTTCTTTACCCAGCCACCAATAACACTGCTTGATATGCGGGCTTTACCGAATTCTTTACTGCTAGGATACACAGGTACAATACGTGAGAACTCATCTAAATCAGATTCATCTGAAATTTTATCAACTTCAGGGTGTGCTATAGATATAGATTTACCAAAGCGTTTTGCCTGTCCATAAAACGCTACTAATTCCCCTTCCTTAAAATACTTTTGAAAATAAGAGCTCCCACGGAACCAAACTCCTTTTAAAAAACCGGTCTTATCTTTGATGCTGACCTCTAAGCGCTTACTTTTACCAAAGCCCACTATTTGTATATCGGTGACCTTACCCATGATGGTAACTTCTTCGCCCGCACCCATTAGGTGTCCGATTTTTTGAACGTTACTTCTGTCGAGGTATCTACGAGGGAAAAAGTTGAGCAAATCCATGGAGCTATGAATGCCCATAGAAGCGAGCGCTTCAAGCTTTTTAGGGGAGATATTAGGTAATGAGGAAATATTCAACTGGTATAGTGTTATATATCATTATAGTGCGAATAGGGTAATATAAGTATCAATAAAGGGTGATTTTAGGTGATAATATAGATAATCAGTGATTTTATGAAATAATATGAAATTATATTTTGTAGTAGTGTTTAAATATTGCCTATATTGTCAAGCTCTCGATTTGATAGCATTAACTAGACAAAAGTAACAGTGCCTACTATACAACAACTCATTAGAAAAGGTAGAAAAAGTAAAGTTCGAAAGACAGGATCTCCTGCACTACAAGGTAGCCCGCAAAAGCGTGGCGTTTGTACTCGAGTTTACACAACTACCCCTAAAAAGCCGAACTCTGCTTTACGTAAAGTAGCGCGTGTTCGTTTAACCAACGGAATAGAAGTTTCAGCTTATATCCCGGGTGAGGGTCATAACTTACAAGAACATAGTATTGTTTTGATTCGTGGCGGTAAAATTAAAGATTTACCTGGAGTTCGCTACCACATCGTACGTGGTACGCTTGATACTGCGGGTGTAGCAGGTCGTACACAAAGTAGAAGTTTGTACGGTACAAAACGTCCTAAAGGATAGTAACAAAGAATTTTAGATTAATCGAGCATGCGTAGAAAAACAGCAGAAAAACGAGATGTACAACCAGATCCTATATATGAGGATAAGATTATCACTCGTTTTGTAAACAACTTAATGCGGGACGGTAAGAAAAACGTTGCCCGTAAGATTGTATATCAAGCATTTGAAATTATAGAGGAAAAAACTGGAGAAGGTGGGCTTGATGTGTTCAAGTCAGCTCTTCAGAATTCAACCCCTGTAGTAGAGGTAAAATCTCGCCGTGTTGGTGGAGCTACCTATCAGGTGCCAATGGAGGTGCGTCAGGAGCGAGGTGTTGCTCTTGGTATGCGCTGGTTGATTAACTCAGCACGTAAGCGTAATGACAAATCAATGTCGCTACGTTTATCACGCGAACTTATAGATGCTTCCAATAATGATGGAGGTGCAGTTCGTAAGAAAGATGAGGTGCATCGTATGGCAGAAGCCAATAAAGCATTCGCTCATTTTAGATTTTAATAGTACACACCAACAATTATGTCAGCAGAAGTTAAATTAGACGAAAAATCCAAAGTTGTAGACCAAATGCGCAGAACGCGTAACATTGGTATTATGGCGCATATTGATGCAGGAAAAACAACTGTATCAGAACGAATTCTGTATTACACAGGTCGTAGCCACCGCATGGGTGAGTCTCATGAGGGAACTGCTACAATGGACTGGATGGATCAGGAGCAGGAGCGAGGTATTACTATTACTTCGGCTGCAACTCATTGTATTTGGAAAAACAATCGAATTAACATTATTGATACTCCTGGTCACGTCGACTTTACAGTAGAAGTAGAGCGTTCATTACGTGTATTAGATGGTGCTGTTTTTGTGTTGTGCTCAGTTGGTGGTGTTCAGCCTCAATCTGAGACAGTTTGGCGTCAAGCTAACAAATACAAAGTGCCTTGCATGGCTTTTGTAAACAAAATGGACCGTACTGGTGCTGATTTTTATAATGTAGTTGGTCAGTTAGAGGATAGACTGGCAGCAAACCCAATTCCTATTCAAATACCTATTGGCAAAGAAGAGCATTTTGTTGGTGTTGTTGATTTGATCAATATGCACGGTATGGTTTGGGAAGAAGATAATTTAGGAACCAAATACGAAGAAGTAGAAATTCCTGCTGATTTACTCGAGAAAGCGAAAGAGTATAGAATTAAAATGCTCGAAGCTATTGCCGACCACGATGAGTCGTTAATGGAAAAGTACCTTATGGAAGAGGAGATTTCTGAGGAAGAAATTCTTGCAGCTATCCGTAAGGCTACTATCGCTAAAGATATTACTCCAGTACTTTGTGGTACAGCTTTAAAGAACAAAGGTGTTCAGGTATTATTAGATCGTATTATTTCTTTTATGCCTAGTCCATTAGATGTGGCTGCAGTGCATGGTATTAATCCAGTTACTGAAAAAGAAGAAACTAGATCATCAGATATTGATGAGCCATTTTCAGCTTTAGCATTTAAGATTATGACTGACCCTTATGTAGGTAAGCTTACATTTATTCGGGTTTATTCAGGTCGTTTAGAAAAAGGATCGTATGTTCTTAATGCCAATACTGGTAAAAAAGAGCGTATCGGGCGTTTGTTAGAAATGCATGCAAACGATAAAAAAGATGTTGAGGTAGCACAGGCTGGTGACATTGTTGCTGTAGTTGGAGCTAAAGAAGTATACACAGGAGATACATTCTGTGATTTAGACCACCCAATTGTACTTGAGCAAATTACATTCCCTGAGCCTGTTATTAAATTAGCTGTAGAGCCTAAAACAAAAGCTGATAGTGACAAACTATCTACTGGCTTGCAGAAATTATCTGAAGAAGATCCTACTTTCCAGGTACGTACTGACGAAGAAACTGGTCAGACTACTATCGCAGGTATGGGAGAGCTTCATTTGGAGATTTTAGTTGAGCGTTTAAAGCGAGAGTTTAAAGTAGAAGCAAACGTTGGTGCACCTCAAGTGTCGTACCGCGAAACTATTACAAAAGCTATTACGCATAGAGAAACTTACAAAAAGCAGTCTGGTGGTCGTGGTAAATTTGCCGACATCCAGTTTGAAATTGCACCATTAGCATATTTCGATGATACAACTGCTAAAGAAGATAGAATTACCCGCTCTGAAGGTTTCTTATTTATCAACGAAGTTGTTGGTGGTAATATTCCAAAAGAATTTATTCCATCTGTAATGAAAGGTTTTAAAGCCGCATTAGATAATGGTATTCAAGCAAGTTACCCAGTACAAAATATTGGTGTGCGTTTATTTGATGGTTCTTATCACGATGTGGATTCGGATCAATTAAGTTTTGAGTTAGCAGCAAAAATCGGATTCAGAGAATCTGCTAAGCGTGCTAAACCAGAGTTGTTAGAGCCTGTAATGAAGGTAGAAGTTACAACTCCAGAAGACTACATGGGTGATGTTATTGGTGACTTAAATAGTCGTCGTGGTATCATCTTAAGTATGGACTCCAGAAGTGATGGTTCAATAGTGAAAGCAAATGTTCCACTATCAACAATGTTTGGATATTCAACAGACCTTAGATCATTGACTCAAGGTCGCGCAGTGTACGCTATGGAATTTGCAGAGTACACAGCAGTTCCTGCTAAGATTGCTCAGGAAATAATCGAAAGTCAATCATAAAGAATTAATTTAAACTGATATAAATCATGGCAAAAGAGACCTTTCAGCGGGGCAAACCGCACGTAAACATAGGTACCATTGGACACGTAGATCACGGTAAAACTACCCTAACGGCAGCAATTACCACCATCATGGCAAAAACATATGGCGGGCAAGCGCATGCGTACGATCAAATTGATAATGCTCCTGAAGAGCGCGAGCGTGGTATAACCATTGCTACCTCTCACGTAGAGTATGAGACAGCAAATCGTCACTATGCTCACGTAGATTGTCCAGGTCACGCGGATTATGTTAAAAATATGATCACTGGTGCGGCACAAATGGACGGTGCTATTATTGTAGTAGCAGCCACTGATGGCCCGATGCCACAAACTCGCGAGCACATTTTGTTAGCTCGTCAGGTTGGTGTTCCACAAATTGTAGCCTTTATGAATAAGGTAGACTTAGTGGATGATGAAGAGTTATTAGAGCTTGTAGAGCTAGAAGTGCGTGAGTTACTATCAGCGTATGAGTTTGATGGCGACAATATCCCAGTAATTCAAGGATCAGCTCTTGGCGCACTTAATGGCGAAGAGAAATGGGAGCAACGCATTATTGACTTGATGGCTGCTGTGGATGAAACTATCCCAACCCCAACTCGCGACGTAGACAAGCCGTTCTTGATGCCTGTTGAGGATGTATTCTCTATCACAGGTCGTGGAACAGTAGCTACCGGTAGAATTGAGCGTGGTATTCTTAAAATCAACGACGAGATTGAGATTGTTGGTATTATTGAAGCGCCATTGAAGAGTGTGGTTACTGGAATTGAGATGTTCCGTCGCTTACTCGACCAAGGTCAAGCGGGTGATAACGCAGGTATTTTACTACGTGGTATCACAAAAGACCAGATCCAACGTGGAATGGTATTATGTAAGCCAGGCACTATTAAGCCGCACACAAAATTCACTTGCGAAGTGTATGTATTGAGCAAAGATGAGGGTGGACGTCACACTCCATTCTTTAAAGGATACCGCCCACAGTTTTACTTCCGTACTACGGATGTAACTGGAGCGTGTGAACTACCAAGTGGTGTAGAGATGGTAATGCCAGGCGATAACGTAAAGTTAGACGTGGAATTGATTCACCCAGTTGCTATGGAAGAAGGTTTACGCTTTGCGATTCGCGAAGGTGGCCGTACTGTAGGTGCTGGTGTGGTAACAAA
>JBBAEC010000051.1:0-16344 GCA_041656135.1 Balneolaceae bacterium
AAGGAATTCGCTAAACTCACAAAGTAGATAGTACTTCATTACATCCCTCTTCGCGTTCCTTTGCGTAAAACACTTTGCGGTCTTCGCGTGATAATCTTCAGATTCACGCAGAGAACGCTAAGAAATTCGCTAAGCTCGCAAAGAAGGTGTGCCTCAGCCCAAAGAGTTATCTACCCAGAAACCAAAGCTAGAATCTCTTTGAAATTCCAAAAAATGGTGTAGCAAATCCAAGCTATTATCACGATGATGATTACACCTTGGAACATGTGCATCAACTCCATTCCATAACCACCAGCGGGGGATTGAAGCCCAAATTGGCGTATGTGTTTTCTTACTATCTTAAAGCTAAAGAAGTAAATGGAAGCTAGACCTCCAAATGCTAAAAGAACTACAATCTGATACACTTGTTTGGATATATTTGCATCAAAACCATACGCGAGTAACAAGCCTACCCCCTTTGCTAGCACAAAAACTGTTATTGCAGCCGATAAGAACAAACCAACACCAATTAAAATTCTGTGAGGAATAGGTCGGTTTTTGAACATTCTTTTCACTTTATCCAATCTTAAACTTTAGCTCTTCAATAGTAGAGAGAATTTCATTTCTATCCATATCACGGTAACGCTCGGGTAGTAATTCCCTTGAAGTACATTCAATTACAGCATTTAAAGTCTGCAACTCAATTTCTTCAGGATAAGTGGGCGGAATAAAGTCGGCTAAAGATAAATCTAAAACTTCTGGGCTCACCACTTTCTCACCAAGTGCAGCGGCTCTAAATTTGGCACGTGTTAAAGCGGCTTCCATATCGGCGCCAGTAAAAGTAACGGTGCCATCTTCAATAATCTTAGGTACGTACTCTTCAGTGAGTTTCAGTTTTGTTTTCTTTTTCATTGCTTCAAAAAGCTCCACTCGCTCATCTTTGGTGAATGGAGGAAACAACGCTAGATGTTCTTCAGCTCTACCCTGTCTTTTTAAATCTACGGGCATTAGATCTGGGCGAGCTGTCATCAAAAACCACATAATTCTACCTCTATGGCTAGTATCACTCATAAATGTAGCAATCTGAGAAAAGACACGGCTCGAAACTCCACTATCACCGCTAGCACTTCTATCTCCTAAATACGCATCCGCTTCATCAATCATTACAGCAACGGGCGACATTGCCTTAAGTAAACTAAGAATCTTCTCTAGATTACCTTCGGTAACACCTTGCCACTGACTTCTAAAATTTTTCAGTTTAACCATTGGAATTCCAACCTCACTTGCAAAACAAGTAACTAAAAAGGTTTTACCAGTTCCTACAGGTCCGCATACCAAATAACCCATTGGCATTACATCTTGGCGACCTTCCTTTAAGGCTTTAACTGCTTGGCGAAGATGCTTCTTAACATGGGCATGCCCCGCAACATTATCGAGCGAGTAAGGTGTTTCTATAAACTCTAGTAATCCATAAGCTTCCGCTTCAATGAGCTCTTTTTTACTTTCGCCTAAACTTTCAAAGGTGATAAGTTCTTTATTTTCACGTGAATTAGAAAGTACACTTCTGATGTTTACATAGTTCAGCCCAGCCGTTTGTTGAGCTATAATCTCTGGCGATACTGCGGATATGGTGCTAAACTCATCATTTTTAGTTTCATATTTTATAAACTCTAACCTATCCTCTTCCTCCGGTATACGAATCTTAATTTCCGTGGTATATGGATTTTGAACAAGAGTTCTGTTCAAGTCTGACAGGTTTTCTGTAATTAATACAGTGGTAAAATCGGAAGCTAGAAACATGGGGTCGTGTGCCCATCTTGAAAGGTAAACTAGTGAGGTTCTATCTTCATTTCCTGTTGAGCCAGCGTCGTTCATTGGTATTATGGTTTCTGCATAATCGATAATTAACGCGACACTCTTCTTTTGATCTAAACGTAGCCTGAAATACTGCTCCAGCAAAGACATCACTCTAACTGGATCTTTTGGCATTTTTTGAGCGTAATCGGTGCCAACTAAACTATCTCTGCCTGCAATGGCTTGATTGAAATCTTGCTGAGATTCTTTATCTCTGAAGTAAATACCAGACGAGCGATCATAAAATATCACATAATCTCTTGAGCCAAAAAACTCATCCGAGAGGAATGATTTCAGTCGTAAAAAATCCGTTTCATTTTCCGATTTAAGAGGCACTAAATCGTGTACGTTGCCGTGCAACAAAAAGGTGTTTATAGTTCGGCTAAGATATTTTTTAGCAAATTCTTGAGACCATTGTGGATACTGATCAAACATCGTTTATACTTTTTAAGTTACAGAGTAAACTAAAGGGTATATAGAAAAATTTTATTCTAATATTACCAATCTAACCGTTTCAATACGGCTTTGTGTAGCTTTACTAATTATGAATCTATAATTCTCAATTAGCACCTCTTCATTTACTTTTGGGATACGCCCTAAATTATTTATGATGTAGCCTGCTACGGTATCGTACTCAGAAGGTTCCACTTGAATTTCAATTTCATTGAATTGCTCAACAAGCTCTTCAATTTCTACATTACCGCTAATTATAAAGCTATTTGGTGAAACACGCCTCATAATAATGTCTTCAACATCATGTTCATCTTGGATGTCGCCAACAACTTCTTCAAGTAAATCTTCAATGGTTACCATACCAGCTGTGCCACCATATTCATCGAGCACTATGGCCACCGACATATTGGATTTACGAAACTCAGTCATTAGTGCTTTAGATTTTTTACTAGAAGGCACAAGTTTAACAGGACGAATAATTTCTTGAAGAGACTTAGGGTTTTTGAAGAAATCGTGCACATAAACAACGCCTATTACGTCATCAATACTATCTCTAAAAACAGGCAATTTAGAATGCCCAGATTCAATTAATACTTTTAGCACCTCATCAATTGGTGTAGATTTATCAACGCCTCTGATTTCGGTACGTGGAATCATAGAATCCTTTACACGCTTATTAGAAAGCTCTAGTACGTTGTGAAGTATTTCTGAGTCGTCTTCGTCAATCTCATCGCTTCCTCCTCCCTCTCTAAGTTCTTTAAATATAAGCTCTACATCCTTTCTTCTATAAAACTGAACAGCTTTCTCAGCGTCAGGTACAAGCCATTTTATAAGTATGTTTGATGAGCTATTAGCAAGTACAATAAGAGGCTTTAGAAGGTAATAAAATAGGCGTAGCGGTAGTGCAATAACGTTTACCATGATATCCGCTTGTGCCCGAAATATCGCCTTTGGTAATATCTCTCCAAATATCATAATTACAAAAGCTGCAATAACTGTTTGAATAGTAAGAATTTGGAAAGCAGACGGATAGATGCCAAATAATACATTGAAATAATGTGATACAGGTTCGGCTAAAAACAATGTCATTAGCGTAGCATATACCACGTTTACAATATTATTACCAACTAAAGTAGTAGTCAAAAATGTCTCGGGGTTTTTAGAGAAAAAACCTATTGCTCCCGAGATTAAATTGTTTTTTCTAGATGCTACTTCTAGCTTAAGTTTGTTAGCTGTAACAAATGCAATTTCCGCACCAGAGAAAAAACCACTTAATACTATGGTAACCACTATGAGAAGCCATTGATAACTCATTTAAGAGCCTCTCGAATAAAAGTGCAACTTACCGATGGAGGTTCGTCGTTCATTAAAGAAAATTTAGTTCCTATTTACCAGAAAAAGCGGGCTTTCTTTTTTCTAGAAATGCGCTAGTCCCTTCTTTAAAATCAGCAGTGTTATACAAATCTCCAAATAAATTTGCTTCATTTTCATATCCCGCTTTATCACCTGATTCTCTGATGGCTAAGATAACATTTTTTAAGGCAAGTGGACCATGTTTTAATATGGTTTTCATCATTATTTTTGCTGACTCTAACGCTGTTTCTTCTGTAATAGCGTTTACTAGCCCTAACTCATGCGCTTCTTTTGCGTTAACGAAGCGACCAGTAAGTGTTAATTCTAATGCTTTTGCAGCCCCTACAAGTTTAGGTAACCGCTGAGTTCCACCATAACCTGGAATTAAACCTAGGCTAACTTCTGGTAAGCCAAGTAGAGCGTTATCGGATGCAATTCTAATGTGGCAGGCCATTGCCAGTTCGCACCCACCACCAAGAGCAAAGCCGTTAACTGCTGCAATAACAGGTATAGTTAGGTTTTCTATGTCTTGAAAAACTCTCTGGCCACGTAAAGAAAGCTTAACAGCTTCTGCATCCTTTAAAGTATTTAACTCTGCTATATCTGCGCCGGCAACAAAAGCTTTTTCACCCGCGCCAGTAATAATGAGTCCTTTAACATCACTATTCCCTTTAATGTGCGAAATAGCACTATCTAACTCTTCAAATACCAGGTTATTCAGTGCGTTCATCTTATCAGGGCGATTGATAGTAAGTATGCAAACACCTAATTCGTCAATTTCTAGGATTAATGTTTGATAGTTCTGGCTCATTTCTTATTCCTTAACTTGCTTTTTAGAAGCTTTATTAATTTCAGGGTCATCTGAAAGTTCATTTAAAATAGAATCAAAATCCAGTTCAGTCTCCCATTCTGTGGCAAAACCTGGTAAAATATCTTGGTCTAAATCTTCAATCAGTTGTGAAGTTTCGTCCACTTCTGTGAGTAAATTGTCTAATTGAAAACCAATCTCCTCAGGATTACTCATTGTCATAGACTGTTCGTAGATATACCGAACGGCATCTTCGATAGTTTCTAAATGAGTTTCGCACACCAAGTACTTCTCTTTGGCGATTTTAAATTTTTGCAAACGCTTTTGCATTATAGCAACACGGCGCGCCTTGGTGCGTTTTAACTTCTCCGACTCTGTAGTTTTAATTTCTTCAATTTGTCGGATTACTTCTTCTTTCAAATTAGTTTCGAGCGAGGTATTTAGGTAGATCTCGTACCTTTTAATCAAATCTAGCAGAGTAAGATAGTTTCCTAAAAGCTCATCAATCTTTTTCTCAATATTATCGAGCAGCCCTTGAGAGCTATATGGTAATTTTTCAAAATTTTCTTGAACTAGTTTTGCTAAACGTTTAAGCACTAGAAACCTTTTCTGCCCTACTGAGTCTAGAGAGTGAAAAAGATCTTTCTCGCTATTAGTAGCGTGGTGTTCTTTCATCTTTTTCAATTCAACTTTCTTTCTGAATCGAGGCATTTTTGGTATGATTCCGAGATAAATAAGTTCCATTCCAAAAACAGCGGTAAGCATTACGCTAGAAACCTCACCAAATCCACTCAGCATAAAGGCTGATAACGTTGCTATTAAGAGCACGCCCAAGTTGATGGGACTCATAAAAGCTTCGCGTGTATAATTTATATTTAGTTCTTCTGTTGCCATTAGGCTTGGGGTTTATCGTCAGCAGCGGGAGAGCTTTTGCTTTTATTATGGCCGATAGTTTTTTCGGTTTTAATTTCTTCGGCGTGTTTTTCAATTTCGGAATACAGCATTCCCATTTCGGCTTTTACCTGCTGTAAGGTTTGTTTAGCTTTTTCTTTTTTCAGAACTTCATCTAGTTCATCCTTTCTAATTTCTTGCTGTAGCTTAGAGTCATCATCCTCTAAACTGTCCATTGCTACATCTAGGCGAGCCTCAACATGAGTAACCTTGTCTTTAATTTTCCCCAAAAACTCATCTACCGACTCAAGCAAATTATCAGCATCCATATTATGTAAGGCTTGGGCTATCTTGCCCTTTTGTTCGGCAGATTTGAGTTGTGCTTTTGCTTCTTTAATACGCCGGTAATGATCTTTGTATTGTTCTTTTAAGCGCTCGCGTTCTTCCTCATTTTGGGTACTCATGTTTTCCTTATCAGTTTTTCTCTTTTTTACCCAGCGTCTTCGATTTATTTGAACTTTCCTGCTCTGGCTCAGCCTCTTCGTTCACTTCAATAGAACCAGAAGACTGCCCCATTTCCATTTTAAATTGCTCAACCAGCTCATGCGCTCTAATTTTCTCTGCATTCGCTTCAATCTCCATAGTTTCAGTATCAATACTATCGAGTGCAATTTCCATTCGAGCTTCGTTCTTGGCTGATTGCTCATTAATTCGGGAAATCATTTCATTATGCGTTTGGTCTATGCCACCCACTTCGAATTGCTCTAAAGTATCTGCAATTTTAGATTGCCATTCTGCACGCTCGCTAGCTCTTAAGGCCTCTTTAGCCTCTTGAATTTTGCGGTCTTTCTCGCGCATAAATACCTTCTTAACCTTAAGCGATTTCTCATAAGCACGCTCGGCAAACTGCAGTTGGTCTTTAGTATGCAGAATGGTTTCTTTAGCTTTCTCTAGCTGTAATGCATAGCCTTCAGCTATATCATCGCGATTTGCTTGTATAGCAGATTTTATTTTTGAAGTAAGCTCAACTATTTGATTTTCATTTCGCTTCAATTCTTTTTGAAGCATGAGTAGGTTGGCTTTAACCGTTGCAATATTTTCGTTCATTTGCGGAATTTGATCATTTAGATCACGGATATTTTGCTCCAAAATTAACTTTGGATCTTCCATGGAGCTAATTAATCCCCCAAACATCGATTTTATTGCGCGTATAAATCTTTTAAACATGGTATTTTTTCCTTTATTAATGCCCTAAATACAGATACAAAATAACTGGTTTCTAGTTATTTATACAATTATAGATCGAAAGGACGAGTGCCATCTTTATCTATAATATGTGTAACTAGTGGTTCCGGCTTTGGTTTTGTCTCTGAGATTGAAACTGCTTTATACAAAAGTTTAGTTGCGGCGTCAATCATGCTAGGCTTATTCGTATAAGCCGTCATAATTGTTTCACCTTTTTCAATTTTATCTCCAACTTTCTTTTTAAGCGTAACTCCAGCTTGTGCATCAACCGGGTCTTCTTTTACCTTTCGTCCTGCGCCAAGTTCAACCGAAGCAGTGCCAATCTCAAAAGCATCCATCTTTGAAATATAGCCACTACTATCAGATTTAATTTCAAACTCAAATTTAGCCTTAGGATATGTTTCTGGCTTATTTATAACTTTAACATCTCCACCTTGTTCTTCAACAATGTCTAGCCATTTCTGGAAAGCTTTACCACTTGATACCATCTCGTGACTTACTTTAATTCCTTCTTCAACGCTAGAAGCTTTGCCACCCAAATAAATCATTGTTCCAGAAAGTAAGTGCGATATCATCATCGTATCTTCTGGACCATTGCCTTTTAGTGCGTCTATGGTTTCTTCAATCTCTAACCAATTCCCTACTTTATAACCCAAAGGCTCTTGCATTTTGGTTAAGTATGCAATGGTTTCTTTGCCAAATCTTTCGCCTATACCAACTAAAGCTGTAGCAAGTTTTGTGGCATCTTCAACCGTTTTCATAAATGCCCCTGCACCGTATTTAACATCTAGCACAAGTGCGTCAATGCCTTCTGCCAGTTTCTTGCTCATTATACTTCCAGCAATAAGAGGGATTGATTCTACGGTGGCAGTTACATCGCGAAGCGCATATATTTTTTTATCGGCTGGCGCAATTTCTGCAGTTTGACCAATTAAAACTAAGTTGTGGCGCTTTAAAATTTCTTCATATCGTTTTAAATCTGCATCTACAGAGAACCCAGGAATGGATTCAAGCTTATCTAGAGTACCGCCGGTATGCCCCAAACCTCGTCCTGAAATCATTGGCACAGGAATACCTGCAGCTGCCACAATAGGAGCGAGTATAAGAGAAAGCTTATCACCAACACCACCAGTAGAATGTTTATCTACTTTTTTACCTGGTATACTCGATAAATCGACCACAATTCCAGAATGTAGCATTGCCTCGGTTAATGCAGCAGACTCCTCATCGTTTAAGCCATTTATAAATACAGCCATCAAAAAAGCACTGAATTGATAATCAGGAACCTTATCGGCCGTATAGGCATCAATTAAATGACGGATTTCATCTTGTGTAAGAATATCACCGTCTCGTTTTTTGCGTATTATTGAAACTATGTTATAATTTTTTTCCATACTTAAGTATAGCCTAAAAAAGCATTATTTTCCTGTTCTTAATGGAGAAACTTATTGAAAATTATTGCCGATCAAAACATTTACAAAATTCGTAGCTTAACCCCTGATATAATTGAGGTTAACTACTACAATCCTGCTCATGATCTCCCAAGCTTTGCAAATTACGATGCTCTTTTTGTACGCACTGTTACGCATATAAACGCGTTATCAATCCCTCAAATCCCCACTTCATTGAAGTTAATTGGTACTGCTTCATCTGGAAGCGATCATATTGATGCTGATTATTTTGAGGATAATGGCGTGAAAGTTATTGATGCAAAAGGATGCAATGCAAAAGCTGTTTCAGAGTATGTTATCACATCTTTATTATTATGGGCAGCTCATAAATCCATTTCCATAAACTCTCTTAGCTATGGAATAATTGGTGTTGGCGCAGCGGGAAGCGCAGTTCAAAAACAATTTGATAATTTTGGACTTAGTTATGTCTGTTACGATCCACCAAGAGAAATTGCCGATCCTACATTCAAATCAGCTTCTTTAGAAGAAGTTTTAGCCTGTGATGTGTTAACTTTTCACACACCTCTATTAAAAACTGGCTCTAACAAAACTTGGCATTGGTTGGATGAAGCCAAACTTACTACTCACAAATTTGCATTGATTATCAATGCTGCTCGTGGTGGGATTATAGATGAGTCTGCTTTGTTAAAAGCTATGGCAACCCAACAGGTTCAAGATGTTATTATTGACGTTTGGGAAAATGAGCCTGATTTTAATGCCCATTTAGCCCAAAAAGCATTTATTGCAACTCCACATATCGCAGGTTATTCTGAGCAGGCAAAAGTGCGCGCAACCAAAATAATTGTGGATAAATTATGTGCTTTTTTTGAGATAAATTCCGAATCCATTCAAATTGACAGCACTATTAAAGCCGTTGAAATTGATTCAGATGCAAGTACTTTAACTGAGCTCTTAAAGCGCCTAAATCCAATAATAGAATATGATGATGCACTACGCAATTTGATTTCTAAACCAAATAAGAAAGCTCTTTTCAGAGAACTTCGTGAAGACCGAACCTATAGATTTGAATATTCATTTTTGAGTATTTCTAAAGAAGTGCTTTCGGAGTTTAAAGAGTTACAGTTACTTGGTGTTAACCCACTCTAATAATGGCTTAATACCAATACAAAGGTGTTTGCCTCGGCCAATTAGTTTTGCAGAAATATTTATGAGATAGGATTCTTTCAAATAGATACTATATCGGGCGTCAAATCATATATTATTTTATATCTTTGCCAATTGGCTACTCTTTTTTTAAAGAAACTTCAAACAGCCGATTTACTTTAAAATATCTCACTCCCTTTATTTGAAAACTACCGCTACTACCCTCGCTCTATTTTTTGTATTTACATCATTAACATTTTCTCAATCTCTAGAAGACAAAATTGGCCAAATGATAATGGTTTCTTTTAATTCGAGCTCCGAATCTTTAGATACTTTGGCTTACGATATAGCTCATAGAAATTTAGGCGGTATTCTGTTTTTTAGATCAAATCTTGCCTCTCCTACTCAGATTAAACAACAAAATGCTAGTTTTCAAAACATGGCAAATACGCCGTTATTACTAGCTACCGATCAAGAAGGTGGCATTGTTGCTCGTTTAGATGAGAATAATGGGTATAAACAAACTCGCACTGCGTATGAGCTAGGCACCGAAATTAACCGCGAAGATTCTACTCGAGCCCAAGCTCATCTGATGGCTGGTTGGATGAAACAGGCCGGTTTTAATTTTAACTTAGCTCCTGTTGTAGATGTAAATGTGAATCCTGATAGCCCAGCAATCGGTGGTTTAGATAGAAGTTTTTCGAGTGATGAATACTCCGTTTTTACTCATGCCGCTTGGACTATAGACGAGTACCAAAAACAGAATATAGCTACAGCTTTAAAGCATTTTCCCGGGCATGGAAGTGCAGCAGGCGACTCTCACCACAACTTCACTGACATCACCAATACCTGGGAAGAAAGAGAGCTAGCACCCTTTAAATTCTTAATAGAGGGCGGTTACGAAGATGCTATTTTAACAGCACACGTATTTAAAGAAGATTGGGATTCGGTTTATCCTGTCTCACTTTCAGAATATGCTATCTCTACAATTCTTAGAGATAGCTTAGGTTTTAAAGGTGTAGTAATTACAGATGAGTTGTTTATGAAAGCTATTTCTGATAATTATGGCTTTGACGAAGCAATTATTAAGGCTGTAAATTCAGACTCTGACATTTTGCTTTTCAACAAAAATCTACACCAAGACAAATCAATTACTCATCACATCATTAAACTGATTGTACAAAAAATAGGCGAAGGCGTGATTGATGAAGCCACTATTGACGCTTCCTATAACCGAATAATAGAGTTGAAACAACGCAGAGTTATAACTCATACAGAAAGTTTTGCTAGCCACAGCGAACTGCCCAGCGGCCTAGACATTGGCAATTATCCGAATCCATTTAACCCAAGTACTGAAATTACTCTTACTCTAGACAATTCGACAGACGTATACATCAGTATTGTTAATTCCATAGGCCAAACCGTAAAAGAAATTGCACATCAACGGCTTTCAGCTGGATTTCACCAATTCACTTTTGATGGTACCGACCTCGCTTCAGGGATGTATATGGTTGTGGTGAAAACACCAACCTCAGGTCGTATTCACAAAATGATGCTGATTAAGTAAGATGAGAGTATTTAGAATTTAGTAGTTAGTAGCAAGATTGATAGAAAACACTATCCGTTAGAATGGTCATCTTTCTTTAACATTAATCAAGACAGCCCAAACAATTGCTTTGCTGTATGGGTGGTTTTGGCATCTATTTCTTCTAAGCTTAGATCAAATAACTCAGCTAGTTTGATTGCCGTATATTTCATAAATGCGGGTTCATTTCGCTTACCTCGCTTTGGTGCTGGCGAAAGATAAGGTGCATCAGTCTCTAGAACCATTTTTGATAAGGGTAGCTGTTTAACCGTTTTATCTACGCCCCCATTTTTAAAAGTTACTACTCCCCCAATGCCTAAATGAAAACCTAGATCTATGGCACGTTTACCTTCATCAACGGTTCCATTAAAACAATGCCAAATACCAGTTAAATTTCCATCTTGTGCTTCTTCAATCAGATCAAGTAAATCGGCAGTACTTTCTCTGTTGTGCAGAATAATAGGTTTATTAACGGCTTTAGAAACTCTAAAATGAATGCATAAACTTTCTTTTTGCTCAGAAATACGCTCAGTACTCCAGTAATAATCTAAACCAGTTTCGCCAACTGCAATTATATCATCTTGGTTACAATGCGTGTGTAATAGATCCTCAAAACCTGGTTCAATCTCCTCAACATCACAAGGATGAATTCCCGCCATCTTATAAAACCGAACCTGCTCATGCTTCAGCCTATCCATTTGTGCCAATGAGCTTAAATCAATTGCAGGCATTAGGATGCTTGAAACACCAGCCTCTACTGCTCTTTCCATAACTTGTGTTCTATCTTCATCAAAATCGGGCAAATAAATATGGGAATGAGTATCAATCATAATATTAATAGTAACATAATGGTCTTAAATAAAAATAAATTCAGAATAAAATTGCACTTGATGGCCTACTCTAATATAATAAGCTAAATAGATTATGTTAAGGTAACGTCCAAATTGTTCAGAGAGCAGCAATTATTTGCACAGGTTGTTTACCAAATAGATACTAAATAAAACTATTACAGGGAGCATTGATGAAGTTACGGAAAACGTTTCTGTTATTTGTTTTATTTGCAGCTGTACCCGCTTTTGCTCAAGCACAGCTAGCGGTAAAATCGATAGGTATTGGCACAGGCATTGATAATGGTTCACTTAAAAATGAAGGCGTATTATTTGATAGTGACGTGGCCACACTGTATTGCTTAACTACTATTTCTGGGGCTAAAAATAATCCTACTGTTAAGCATGTGTGGTATTACAACGATGAAGAGAAATCGTCTAGTAGCCTAGTTGTGCGCTCAGCAAACTTTAAAACCTGGAGCTCTAAAAAGGTTTGGCATACTTGGGTAGGTAAATGGCGGGTAGATGTGGTTGATAAGAATGGAAAAGTTCTTGCTTCCAAATCCTTCACTATTAAATAATTACCTACTATTTTATTTGATATTTTTACTAATGTAATTTACGTATATTTACATAATTCGAGCGATGTAAAAAGAATATGAACTGAATGAGATTTTCTCGCTGTAACAGTATTTTACATCTATTGAATACTTAACTTTATGTAACAGAAAAACCAGTTTTTGTAAACAATCTTAACCTATGTCTACTATATTTTCCGACTCGGAACTTACAATTTACGAAAAAATTAAAACGACCATTTTTGACACAGCCTCTTTAGGCACCTCTCATGTAGCTCGTCAAATTTCGGACTTAATTATTGAGCGAAATAAAGCCAATAAGAAAACGGTATTAGGTCTTGCAACAGGCTCTACACCAACCCAAGTTTATGACGAACTTGTACGCATGCATAAAGAAGAAGGGTTAAGTTTTAAGAACGTTATTACGTTTAATCTTGACGAGTACTTCCCTATGCAACCAGATACTCTTCAAAGTTATGTTCATTTTATGAACGAGTATCTCTTTGATCATATTGATATAAACCGAGCTAACATCAATATCCCCGATGGTACTATTAAAAAGGAAGATGTACCTGCTTACTGTATAAAGTATGAGGAGAAAATTGAAGCAGCGGGTGGAATTGATATTCAACTTCTAGGCATTGGCCGAACAGGACATATAGGTTTCAATGAGCCAGGCTCTTCAATAGATTCAAAAACTAGGCTTATTACACTCGACAGAGTTACAATGGCGGATGCAGCTAGTAGTTTCTTTGGTGTAGAGAATGTGCCTAAAAGAGCTATTACAATGGGCGTTGGTACCATTATGAAAGCTCGTAAGATTTATATGCTTGCTTGGGGCGAAGGCAAAGCCAAGATTATTAAGAAAACAGTGGAGGGTGAAATTAGCTCTCACATTCCTTCTACTTTCTTACAGAATCATGATAACTGCGAAATTATATTAGATGAAGCTGCTTCAGCAGAATTAACTCGGATAAAAACACCATGGTTAGCTGGCTCTATTAAATGGAGTAATTTCTTAATTAAAAAAGCAGTTATCTGGTTAAGTAATAAAGTTAATAAGCCTATTTTAAAGCTTACTGAAGAAGATTACCGTGAATATGGTATGAATGACGTACTAATTGAAATTGGTACTGCATACAATGTGAATATTAGAGTGTTCAACCAAATTCAGCACACTATTACAGGCTGGCCAGGTGGAAAGCCTAACGCTGATGATACCTATCGTCCTGAGCGTAGAAGCCCTTTCCCTAAAAAAGTACTTATTTTCAGTCCACACCCCGATGATGATGTGATCTCGATGGGTGGTACTTTTATTCGATTAGTGGATCATGGCCATAAAGTGCATGTAGCATACCAAACCTCTGGAAACATTGCGGTATTTGATGAAGATGCGCTTCGTTTTGCGGATTTCGTATCTGATTATAGCGAAGCTTTTGGTGTTAAGGATTCAACCATCAATAATATTTTTGATGGCGTAAGAGAATTCTTAAAGAATAAAGGCGAGGGTGATGTTGACTCAGAAGAGGTTAAAACTATTAAAGGCCTAATTCGCCGTGGCGAAGCTAAAGCTGCAAGTAGATATGTTGGCTTGCCCGACGAAAACATCCACTTCCAAGATCTTCCTTTTTATGAAACTGGAAAAATCAGAAAGAAGCCACTAGGTCCTGAAGACATTAAAATTACTGCAGACCTTATACAATCTATAAAGCCACATCAAATTTATGCTGCTGGCGATTTATCTGATCCTCATGGAACACACCGAGTTTGTTTAGAGGCTATTTTCCAAGCGCTAAGACAACTTAAAGACGAACCTTGGATGAAGGATTGTTATGTATGGCTATATCGCGGTGCGTGGCAAGAGTGGGATATCGAAGACATTGAAATGGCTGTTCCATTAAGCCCTGAAGAAACCGATCGTAAACGTCGTGCTATCTTTAAGCACCAATCTCAAAAAGATCGTCCTTTATTTCCAGGTACCGATCGTAGAGAATTTTGGCAAAGAGCTGATGAAAGAACTAGAAACACTGCTATAGCTTATGATAAGCTAGGTTTAGCAGAGTACGAAGCAATGGAAGCTTTTGTACGCTGGAAAGAATTAGACTAAAAAGTCTATCCCTAAAAAGGCGAATTATTTAAATTCGCCTTTTTTTTATCATCTTTGCATAATTTTTGCGTACTCTCTAACCCACAGAAAAAATAGATTCATTAAAACGGATTGAAATAGCCACATAAAAAGTATTAACCTATGAGCAATTTTAAGAAAAACCCTTGGTCTTGGATTTCAACTCTATATTATACCCAAGGTCTACCCTATGTAGTAGTAATGACTGTTTCAGTTATTATGTACAAAAATCTTGGGTACTCGAATACTGAAATTGCTTTTTATACAAGTTTACTAAATCTACCTTGGGTTGTTAAACCCCTCTGGAGCCCACTAGTTGATATGGTGCGAACCAAACGATGGTGGACTTATACTTCCCAGGCTGTTATTGCAGTGGGTTTTGCAGGTGTCGCTCTTTCGTTATATACCGAGAGTTTTTTCACTGTTAGTATGGTTTTTCTTTTTGTACTAGCTTTTAGTTCTGCTACACACGACATTGCCGCTGATGGCTTTTATATGCTTGCCCTTAGCGACGACCGCCAAGCATTTTTTGTTGGAATTAGATCTACATTCTACCGTTTAGCTATTATGAGCGGTGAAGGTTTATTTGTTGTTATTGCAGGTATAATAGCTTCATCTACTGGTAATGTTGAGTTCTCATGGGTAGTTGTTTTTAGCATATTATCTGTGCTTATGCTTCTGTTGAGTGCTTATCATGCATTTATTCTTCCAAAGCCTATTGGTGATATTTCCGAAAAAACAAGTGCGGACTCTACCCTTCTTAAGGATTTCTTCCTCACTTTTGCACTCTTCTTTAAGAAAAAACAAATTGGGCTTATCCTCTCATTTATTTTGCTCTATAGATTTAGTGAGGCACAACTTGTTAAGCTAGCAGTTCCCTTTTTATTAGATGACAAAGCAATTGGTGGTTTGGGGTTAAGCACCACCGAAATTGGAGTTATAAATGGTTCTGTTGGTGTACTCGCTTTAGTTGTTGGGGGAATTGTTGGGGGAATTTTAATTTCAAGAGACGGGCTGAAAAAGTGGCTCTGGCCAATGATTATTGCAATGAACTTACCTAATGCAGCCTACCTCTTCTTAGCATATTTTCAACCAGACTCTTATTTTATTATCGGTTCTTTAGTTGGTATAGAGAAATTTGGCTATGGATTTGGCTTCACTGCATTTATGATGTATTTAATTTACGTTGCTAAAGGTTCTCACCAAACAGCTCATTATGCTTTTGCTACTGGATTAATGGCCTTAGGCATGATGATTCCTGGTGCCTTTAGTGGCTGGATTCAGGAAATGTTAGGTTATAAATTATTCTTCATTTGGATATTAATAGCAACTATACCTTCATTTGTAATTGCTCGCTACGTTAAAATTGATGCTGATTTTGGTAAGAAATTAGATGCAGAGTAATCAGGCTGAACCACCTAATATGGATTCAACTTTAAGGTGATTTTTGCAACGCATTTCGATTCAAATTTATTTTAAGATTGAGCCTATTGGTATTAGGTACCAAGTGAGAGGTTTTCATTAGAGGGGCATCTTATCGCTACAGTCCTAAAAAGTGCTTAAAGCGCAATATTGTTTTATCTGAGATGGATTTTAGAAATAAGCAATTAGAACGACCGCAACATTTCTCAATATAGATACCATTTCAAATATTGGAATGTATTCAGCTCCAGAGGAGCGGTATATTAATAGATATATGCTAACCTCTAAGCCTCAAGCTCCAGCGGAGCGATATCGTTCGACTTTAATCATCGAAATGAAACTAATACAGAAAATTGCCCTTAAAATGAATCTTGCCAAAATTTCGGTGGATTTGTACGCATCTTTTATAAAACAAGCCTCCCCACCGATATCTATTTTTTTTAATCTACTTACCCCGAGGTAAATCTCGGGGCTATTTATGCTCTGAAAATCAAAGCTACTAGCCAAATAAGACCAAATTAATGGTTAGTCAAAATGGAAGTAAAATGACATTTATAAATTTTAAACACTTTTTAGGACAGTACCTTCCAGAGCCTAATAGTTACTAGACAAAAAAATAGTACCGAGGGTTTAAATATTACCACTCGGTACTAATCAATTCATTTATCT
>JBBAEC010000052.1:0-14230 GCA_041656135.1 Balneolaceae bacterium
GTAAAAATAATGATAAACATCCTGGGACACCCAAAAAATATAAACTCCTTATTACAACAAATTGAAAATATAGAGCTTACACAATAGACATTTTCATAAACTTAAAAATTGCGGAAGTCAGGAAAAACCCGACCTGATTAGTGCCGGGTTTTAACTTGCTAAGAGATTATTACTAATTAACTTTTAATGACTCAATTTTTGTTTCGGCGGCCTTGCTGCCATCAGCTGATGTAACAGTAGAATGGGCATAGTTAACGCTGCCTACGGCCTTCCATTCGGTGTAAGTGTTTTCCTCTACAATAGACTTACCCGCCTGTGGATTAAATCCTGAGGTACGTGAGAGATACGGTAATGCAGTTTTTGAGTCTAACAAAAATGTTATAGCTCCATCGTTAACCACTTTAATTACCACATATTCTGTGCCTTCTACCTTTTCGGTGCCCATGTATTCAACATCTAAGTTAGAATAGGTACGTGCAATATTTAGGTAGCTATTTTTAATTTCCTTAACCATCGGCCCAACCATTGCTGGTGGCAGTGGTTGTTCTTGCCCCATCATCGACATTTTACCTTGCCCATTGGCAACGCTCAAACCAATAACACCTTGGGGTGAATCTATGGAGGATTCTATACTATTCACTTCAAAATTAATAGTAGATGTATTTTTTAAATCCATATTTCCCATTGGTGTAACTTGTGTAACGGTGGCTACGGTAGTGATGCTTGTAACTTTTGTGCCCGGTTTTATGATAGCTTCTGACATTTTCTTTAGCCACTGCTTACCCTGTACTTTATCGCCAGCAACTTCATCAGCATCAGATGCTGGTTCAGGAATGGCGATATCAATTTCATTGATCTTGCCAAATTTATTGAGTTGGTCGCCAATCTCTGCTTTATTACCAACTACCAACACTTGAACTTTATCGGGACGTAAGTATTCTTTTGCAACACGCTGAATATCAGCTATCGTAACTTTTTTCAAATCTTCCACATACTTATCAAAAGTATCTTGAGATAGGCCGTAATACTCGTTGTTTAAGCGCTCAGTCAAAATTTTATTTTTGCTATCAAACTTAAATACAAGGGAGTTTAAAAAGCGGTCGCGAGCGTCATTGAGCTCTTTAGCTGTTACTGGCTCATCTTGAATACGCTTCACTTCAACTAAAATGGCATCAATAGCTTCTGCAGTAGTTGAGCTTTTTGTCATAACATACAACGTGAAGGTACTAGGGTAATTCATACCACTTCCGTAGCTACCGCCAACTGCATAGGCAAGGCCTAGGTCGGAACGCACTTTCTGGAACAATCGTCCCGAAAAACTACCACCAAGAACTTGATTCATCATTTGAATAGATGCATAATCGGGATTATCTCTCAAACCGCCAATATGACCTATAAGCACATAGCTTTGATTTACATCCGATTTGTCAATTAAACTAATAGTAGAAGGGTACGTGTAATTTACTTCTGGATAGATGAGATTAGTTTTTGAACCAGCAGGTAAATTTCCAAAAGCTTTCTTCAGTTTATTTTTCATCGCCTTTGTGTCGAAGTCGCCAATAACACCAAGCATTAAGTTATTGCCAACAAAAGCTTGTTTATGAAATTGAACGAGATCATCTCGAGTAATAGCATCTATGGTTTCGTATTCTTCTTGTAGGGCGTAAGGAGAATCTTCGCCATAAATTAATTTATTGAATTCTCTACTAGCTATTTGGCTTTGATCGTCATTTCTGCGTGAAATACCAGATTTGGCTTGAGTTTTGTAGAGTTCAATTTTGTCTTCTGGAAATAGAGGGTTTTGAACTAAATCTACAAATGCAGGCAAAAGCACATCGAAGTCCTCTTTTAAAATACTCATTGAAGCATTTCCTGAGCCTTCGCCAATATAAACACTCATAGAAGCTGCTTTATCTTCTAGTAATATGTTTAATTTTTCGGAAGGATAGCTTTTAGAACCACCTTCGCGCATAACTTGGCCAACCATTGAGGCAAGCCCTGTTTTGCTTTCAGGATCTAGTAAATTACCTGTGCGAACAATTGCATTAACACGAATAAGTGGTAACTCTTTGTCTTCTACTAAATAGAAAGTGATGCCGTTGTCGAGTTTGAACTCTTCAACTTTAGCTTTTTCAAAGCTATTCAATTTAGGATACTTAATTTCGTCGTAGCGTTTTTGGGCTGTCACACTAATAGACAGAACCATCAGCAAAGTAAATAATAATAATCGTTTCATAATAGTATGTGCTTGAATTAATGTCTTAATTAGGAGTCAGTTTTAACTGTATAGCCAACGGTTCGGCTTTTCTTCACTAAATATGTATTCGCTACTCGTTGTAGGTCGTCTAGAGTTACTTTGTTGTAACGATCTAACTGGTTGAATACATTTCTCCAATCACCTGAAGTTGCATGGGTACTTGCAAAATTAAGTGCTAACCCAGTGTTATTGGCTAGGCCTCTAATAATGCCAGCGCGAATTTGTGTTCTAGCTCTATCCAATTCTTCTTGAGTGATAGACCCATTTTTTACGATTTCAATTTCTTCGTAAATACGATTCTCAATGGTTTCTGGCTCAACACCTTGGTTTGGAACGGCAAGGGTTAAAAATAAAGAAGGGAAGCGAGTTCCAGGGAATCCGTTAAAAGCACCTACTTGTAGCCCAAGTTTCTCTTCTTCTACCAGTTTTTTATAAAGTACTGAAGTACGGCCATCTGAAATGATGCTGCCCAATAAGTTTAGCGCTTCAAAATCTGGATGAGATTCGGCTACAGCGTGGTACCCAATAAGTAGAATGGGCTGTGAATCGCCTTCAATCGTAAATCTGCGCTCACCTCTTTGCTCAGGTTCAACAGTTGTTACTGGAGGTGCAACTTTTCCTTTACCTTTCAAATCGTTAAAATACTCTTCAGCTAGAGCTTTCATTCTTTTGGGGTCCACATCACCGGCAATACCAATAGTTATATTGCTAGGAATGTAGTATTTGTCATAAAAGTCGTAAGCATCTTGAATGGTAGTTGCCGTAATATCAGAGTTCCAACCAACTATTGGGCGACCATAAGGGTGAGCCGTATATGCAACTGCCAAGAACTCTTCAATTAATCGACCAATGGGATTAGATTCAGTTCTCATGCGCCTCTCTTCACGAACTACTTCTTTTTCTATATAAAACTCACGAAAGGTTGGAGTTTTAAAACGCCCCACTTCGAGATTGAACCACAGTTCCGCTTTGTTAGATGGTAAACTATAAAAGTAATTAGTTAAATCGGCACCTGTAGATGCATTTAAACCTGTTCCGCCATTGTTTTGAATAATTTGAGAGAACTCGTTATTCACTACATAGGTTTTAGATTTTTCTTGGAGCTCTTCAAATTTAGCCCATTTTGCCTTTATAACAGCAGAATCTGGATTAGAACTAAAGCTTTCATTTAGCCACTCTCTGTAGTACTTATCCATCTCATCGATTACTTTTTTCTCTTCGGCCCAATTAGTGGTACCAATATAATCGTTACCTTTAAAGGCCATGTGTTCAAAGATATGCGCAAGGCCGGTATTACCTACAGGCTCATCAACACCGCCCACATTAACGTGAGTATAAAAACTGGCAACGGGTGCCTCATGACGCTCAATAATAATGAAGTGGAGCCCATTATCGAGAGTGAATTCAGTCACTTTTTTCTCAAATTCTGCTAAATTTTGAGCAGAAACAGTACTGGCAGCAAATAGCAAAAAAAAGCTAAGTGCTAATATTGTAGTAGTTCGTAGTCTCATAGTAGTTATTTTGATGCTAAGTTATGCGCTTAAGAATTGATAATTAAGTGTATAATGTAATAAATAAATCACCTAATCAAAGTGTATAAAACTTTGGAGTGAATTCTTTTAGAGGAAAACCTTCCTTAAAAGATGTAACCATCTCTTCATTTCTTGAAAGCACAAGTTCGTACGCTATAAACTCTGGATTGTTATATCTTTTCTGGAAATATATTTTTTTGTCGCCAATTGTTTTTGAGCAACGATCAATCTCTAATACTGCATCCCCAATGTTCACTTCTAAATGCTCTGCAAGATAGGCGTCAGCAACAGTGGCAGTAATTTTATACCGCCCACCTGTAATGGGGATATCATACTTCTCTTCTAATATTTGATAGATGGTTTGAGTAGTTAAATTTTCGTCGAACAAAAGCTGCCCATAGCCAGGGGGGAGCCAAGTTACATCAACGGCTATAGGTTTATTGTTAGCCAATCGGACCCGATCAACTTGAATAAGGGCACTGTCGTTGGGTAGCTCTAGCACTTCATTAACTTCAGCAATAGCTGCTACTTTCTTCAGGGAAATTAATTTAGAAGTACTTTCATGCCCTGCACGCTTCATATCCTCAGAAAAATCGGTAAGGTGAACAAGAGGTTGATTTAACTTTTGTTTGCTTACGAAAGAACCTAAACCTTGCTTTCTAAAAATGAGCCCTTGTTGTTCTAGGTTTTGTAAAGCTTGGCGAACGGTGACTCTACTTACATCAAAATATTCACATAATCTTTTCTCAGATGGTAGTTTGTCGCCTGGCTCAAAACGTTGGTCATTAATTTCTGATCGTAATTGATCAGCTATTTGTTCATATCTAGGTTTATAATCGCTGGTCATATTGCTCCATTTTTGTTACATGTAATATACTTGTTACTACATGTTGTAACAAGAGCTAAATCATCCCTATCATTTAGTCATCAAATTAACACAAATGGAGAATAGAATGAGTTACTATACAACTACTTTACTAGACACTAATTTTGACAACGCAATTGAGCGAGTAACAGAAGCTCTAAAAGCAGAGGGTTTTGGTATCCTTACCGAAATTAAAGTGAATGAAGTGTTTAAAAACAAACTAGACATAGATTTTAGAAACTATCGTATTCTAGGAGCTTGTAACCCAGGCTTTGCACACCAAGCTATTCAAAAAGAGAGTAAGGTTGGGGTGATGTTGCCTTGTAATGTTATAGTTCAAGAAACGGACGATGGTAAAATTGAAGTGTCTGCTGTAAATCCAATCGCTTCTATGCAGGCTATTGAAAATGACGGATTACATGCCATTGCTCAAGAAGTTGAAGATAAATTAAAGAAAGCTATTCAGAGCTTATAACACTTCTTGTTTTTCAATTAGAAGCAAAAATTTAAAAAATATATAGAATGAAATTGCTAAAACTAGCTTTTATAGGGCTTTCTGTGCTCATTTTTAGCGTTCCCATGCAGGCGCAAAGCATAGAGAAAATTGAACTTAGTTTAGATCAGGCATTGGAGCTGGTAAACGATAAAGGGATGGATGTTTTGATTGCTCAGCAAACAAAAGCTGGAGCCAAAGCCATGTTAAGTCAAGGCAACGCTGTGTTTCTTCCTCAAATAAGCATTGAAGAAACTGGAGTTAAAACAAATGATCCCATTGGTGTATTTGGTATAAAACTGAGACAAGGAATTATTAATGCCTCCGATTTTAATCCCGCAGTAATGAATAGTCCTGATGCTCTCCATTCTTTTACCACAAAAGTAGAAGTGAGACAGCCTATTTTTAATGCAGACGGCTTTTATGCCCGCGCCTCAGCAAAACATCAATATAGTTCAGCTAATGAGCAATTGAAGGCAACCAAAGAGCATGTAAAGCTGAAAGTTAAGGAGCTGTACTATCAATTAGCCATTTTAGATAAGCAGGTTGTGGTGCAGCAAGATTATTTGGAAACCAATAAAGCATACCAAAACCAGGCTAATAATTACTATGAGCAAGGGCTTATTAGTAAATCGGAATTCTTAGGTGTGCAAGTTGAGGTTCTAAATGCAGAGCAAGCTTTACTAGATGCCCAAAATAATAGAGACACAACGAATGATGCATTATCACTTCTGCTAGGTTTGGAGGGTGAGAAATTTATTGAAGTAATTGATAAGCTAGAGCCAGCAAATGTGACCGATATCTCTGTAAGCCCAAATAGTAAAGGGAATGCAGCGGTAGTAGCAATAGAACATCAATTGAAAGCATCGAGTGCGATGTTGAAATCAGCTAAAGTTAGTTTCTTGCCGTCGCTAAATGCATTTGGGAGTTATGAATTACACGACACTAAAGTGTTTGGTAATAAAAGTGATAACTATACCATTGGTGCCACCTTACGTTGGGATTTATTTAAAGGCTACAAACAAGCTGGTGCTGTAGCGCAACGTAAAGCAGAACTTCGAAAAACAGAACTCGTTTATCAAAATAGCCTAAACAAATATCAGGCTGATGTTAGAAATACGCGTCGTTCTATAAAATTAGCGCTACACAGTATAGAACTCTCAAAACTAAAAACAGAGCAAGCTGATGAAGATGCAAGAATGAGAGCAGATAGATATGCCCAGGGTATAGAAAAAACTACCGATTTACTTGCAGCAGAAACTTCGAAACTAGCAAGTCAGCTTGGTCATCTTCAAGCTCAGTACCAATATTTCGTATCAATAGCACAACTAGAGTATCTCTTAGAAACTGAGCTCTAACACCATTTTTTAAAAAGCCATATAAACCATTTTCATAATAGAAATCGATGAAACTACGAACCATGATTAACACCCGTACAAAAGGATTATTAGCTGCAGTGCTAATGCTAGGCCTTACCCAAGCTTGTTCTGATAGCACTGTTCCAAAAACTACTACTAATGTTGAAAGTATTAGCGCACATGTAATTGAAGTGAGTGATGCTTCCATAGCAGGTAGCAAAGAGTTTGCTGGCGTAATTAAAAGTACAAAACGCAGTGAATTGGGTACCAAAGTAATGGGTACCATCCGAACTACGCCTGTAAGCATTGGCGAAAAAGTAAACAAAGGAGATCTGCTTCTTCATATTGCTGATAGTGATTTAATTGCTCAAAAGCGTCAAATCGAATCAGGATTAAATTCAGCGAAAGCAAATTTTCAGCTTGCAGATAAAAACTACAAACGTTTTGAGACACTGTTTGAGCAAAAAAGTGCCACCCAAAAAGAATGGGATGAAATTCAGCTAAACCACTCGATGGCTAAGAACAAAGTCACTGAAGTTGAGAATCAGCTGAAAGGAATAGAAGACCTATTAACCTACACACAGATTAAAGCTCCCTTTACTGGAATCGTTGCTGCAAAAAATGCTGAGGTTGGGGATTTAGTAAGCCCTGGTAGACCTTTAATTGTGATAGAAAACACAGAAGATTTTGAAATTGAATTTTCAGTACCAGAATCTGATATAAATAAATTACAGTTAGGTGATAAACTACAGGTGTTCATTGCATCCGTTTCAAACAAGCCACAAAATGCTACTATTACAGATATAAGCACTGCAGGACAACAATTTAGCAATCAATATAAAGTGAAAGTGAAGCCTGAGCTTCCATCTGAGCATAAAAACACCTTGCGCTCTGGTATGCATGCTACGGTTCACTTGCCTTCATCAACATCTGGAAGTATTGGAATTCCCGCATCAGCACTAGTAACACGTGGTCAGCTAGAAGGAATTTATGTTCTTAACACACAAGATAAAGCCATTTTAAGATGGATTAGAACCGGTTCAAAAAATAGTGAATACGTTGAAGTGCTATCTGGATTAAAAGCTGGCGAAAGAATTATAGCAGAAAGCGCTCTGATTTTGCGAGATGCTCAAAAAATCAGTCCAATTAATTAAGTTTTAAAAGAGAAGATTATGAAATCTGGAATTGCAGGAAAAATAGCGCAGGCTTTTATAAGCTCCAAGCTTACCCCGTTGTTAATGGTTGCCTTTATTGCCCTAGGTATTTATGGAACCATTTTAACGCCAAGAGAAGAAGAACCACAAATTGATGTGCCAATGGCCGATATTTTTATCGGTTTCCAAGGAGCGAGTGCCGACGAAGTAAAACAACGTGTAGCCATTCCCTTAGAAAAAGCACTGTCAACTATTGAAGGAGTGGAGTATGTGTATTCCACTTCGTTAGATGGGCAAGCGATGGTTTCTGCTCGGTTTTTTGTAGGTGAAGATGTAGAACGTAGCTTTGTGAAGCTCTACAACACTCTGATGAAGAACATGGCGAATATGCCATCTGGTACAACCATGCCACTTGTGAAGACAAGGTCGATTGACGATGTGCCTATGATGACTTTAACACTCTGGGAAAAAGAGGGTATTTATACCGACTATGAGCTTCGACAAACCGCTCAGGAATTAAGTTCAGAGATAAAGAAAATTAGTGATGTAGCCGAAGTAAAAGTTCATGGTGGGCGGGCTCGTCAGGTGCGAGTATTGCTCGACAAGAATAAGATGGCAACACAAGGAATCTCTCCGTTAGAGATAGCGGGTATGATTCAAGTCTCGAACCAGAAAACACATTCAGGATCTTTCACCAATAACGATACCGAGTTTCTTGTAGAAACAAGCAGCTTCCTAAAAAGTGCAAGTGATGTTGAAAACTTGATTGTTCAGGTAACAAACGGCGCGCCAATCTACCTAAGTAGCATTGCGGAGGTTATTGATGGTCCTGCTGAGCCAACGAACTATGTATTTTATGGGGAAGGTGCAGGCGGAGTTAAGGCGGATGATCTTACAGGCTTAAACTATCCAGCGGTTACCATCTCTATTGCAAAACGTCCAGGTACGGATGCGATGAAGATTGCTGGTCAGGTAACTAGTAAGTTAGAGTTGCTTAAAGGAAATCTAGTTCCTTCCGAAATACAAATTTCTGAAACCAGAAACTACGGTGAAACAGCATCTGAGAAAGTAACTTCTTTACTTACACATTTACTATTTGCGGTTATTGCTGTAACAATAGTGGTGGCATTATCGCTTGGTTGGAGAGGTGGATTGGTAGTGTTTTTATCGGTACCTGTTACCTTTGCATTAACCTTGTTTTTATACTACTTATTTGGATACACTTTAAACCGAATTACACTTTTCGCTCTGGTCTTTGTGACGGGAATTGTAGTGGATGATTCCATTATTATTGCCGAAAATATGCACCGTCACTTCAAGATGCGAAGGTTACCGTTTAAACAAGCAGCCATTGCTTCTATCAACGAAGTAGGAAATCCTACAATTCTAGCCACATTTACGGTAATTGCATCTGTATTACCGATGGTTTTTGTTTCAGGATTGATGGGACCATATATGAGCCCAATGCCGATTGGTGCTTCCTTAGCGATGATATTTTCGCTAATTGTTGCTTTAGTAATAACCCCGTGGTTAGCATATAAATTACTTCCGCACGGCATACTCGATAGCAAAGGAAATCAGAAAGAATACAGACTAGAAGACACCTTCATTTATAGAATGTATTCAATAACAATGAAGCCATTAATAGCTAGTGCTACCAAAAGATGGGTATTTATAGGAACGGTTACTGTACTTCTCGTAGCCTCTGCCTCTTTATTTATGTTCCGAATGGTAGAAGTAAAAATGCTTCCATTCGATAATAAAAATGAAATTCAGCTAATTATCGATATGCCAGAAGGTACAACCTTAGAAAGAACGAATGCAGTTGCTAAAGAAATTGCGCTGAGTATAAAGGATGTTCCTGAGTTAGATAACTATCAGATTTATGCAGGAACTCATGCTCCGATTAACTTTAATGGATTAGTTCGCCATTATGACTTGCGTGAGGGCTCTAATGTTGCCGATATACAGTTAAACTTGATTGATAAAGGCGCAAGAAAAGCTCAAAGTCATGATGTTGCAAAGCACATTAGACCAATTGTTCAAAAAGTAGGTGAGGCATACAACGCTAATGTTAAAGTGGTAGAAGTTCCACCAGGACCGCCAGTACTTTCTACACTTGTAGTAGAAGTTTATGGCCCAGATAATGAGCAGCGTGAGAGAATTGGTAAGGAAATCATGGCCATTTTTGATCGACAAGAAGGCGTGGTTGATATTGATTGGATGCGTGAAGCTGACCAAATACGTCATAATTTTGAAATACAAAGGCAGAAAACTATTCAAGCAGGTATTACACCGCAGCAAATTACCCAAACTATGCAATTAGCGCTTTCGGGACAGGTTGCTGGACGATTACATACGGAATCTTCCATCGAAGATGTGCCGATCATGCTTCAGTTGCCGATTGAAAAGAGATCTAATGTGGATCATCTAGAATCTATATACTTGAAAAATAATCAAGGAGCCATGATGCCCATTGGTGATTTTGTAGAACGCAAAACAGAATCGCTGAATCCAAGCATCCACAGAAAAAACCAACAAGATGTGCTTTATATCACTGCTGAAGTTGCTGGTGTTATAGAAAGTCCAGTATATGCTTTACTAGATGCGAGTGAGAAAATTGATGAGATTGAAATGCCTGCAGGTTTCACTCTCTCACAAATATATTCTGGCCAACCATTTGCCGAGGAAAACTATACCGTTAAATGGGATGGTGAGTGGCAAATTACATACGAAGTATTCCGTGATTTGGGAATCGCCTTTGCCATAGTATTACTCATTATATATATGCTCATAATTGGTTGGTTCCAAGATTTTAAAGTCCCAATAGTTATGATGGTTGCAATACCACTGTCGCTAGTGGGTATAATTGTGGGGCACTGGGTGCTAGGTGCGTTTTTCACCGCAACATCAATGATTGGTATGATTGCCTTGGCAGGAATTATGGTTAGAAACTCTGTACTACTTATCGACTTTATAGAAATAAGGTTGAATGATGGTGCAGATTTGAAGACAGCCGTAATTGAAGCCGGCGCTGTACGTACAATGCCCATCCTATTAACCGCTGGCACTGTAGTAATTGGAGCGTTCGTAATCCTATTCGATCCCATATTTCAAGGTCTAGCTATTTCTTTGATGGGTGGAACCATAGCCTCAACAGGGCTCACTCTTATTATGGTGCCTCTAGTTTACTATATGGTTAATCGTAAAAAACTAGAGCAAAACGATTCCCTAGAAACAGTAACAGAAAACGAATAATATCATGAAACTACTACTTATTATGGCGATTGAATCGCATGCTAAAGAAGTGCGTAAAATACTTCAAAATAATGGGGTGTCTGTTTATAGCGAAACAGACATTGAGGGCTTTAACACGCAGCAGCATAAGCCAGATATATCAAGCTGGTTTGCTGCAGATACCTATAAAAGACTTTCTAAGCTATTTTTCAGCATTCAAGATGAAGCTACGGTAGCAGTAGTTTTAGAAGCAGTTAAAAAGCATAATAACACGAATCCAGAATGTGAAAATTATCCTTTACATGCATTTCAACTTAATGTTGAGGCCTCAGTATAAAAATTATGAAAAACGAAAATAAAGATTCACTACTATGCTCAGTAATGAGCCCAATGGAAAGAAGAATACGTCGTCTAGCAGGGTTTTTCATCATGCTAAGTTTACTACTTGCTCATTATCATAGCACGTATTGGCTATTCTTTACCTTATTTGTAGGGCTGAACTTGTTTCAGTCTTCGTTTACAAACTTCTGTCCAGCAGAAATATTCATTAAGTTAGGGTTAAGGAAACGAGAGGAATCTTAGGTTTTAAGTGCAGGTAAGAAACCTTATTTTATTAGCTTAACTTAGAGTTGAGGTTTCCAGATTTCCATAAATTAATTATTAGCAGATAATATGTTTTTTGAACAAATCTTTGAAGAGAAATTAGCACAGTATGCTTACATAATTGGCTGCCAAGTTAGTGGCGAAGCTATTGTAGTAGATCCAATGCGCGATATTGAGCGCTACAAACAAATTGCAGAAAAGAACAATTTAAAAATTGTAGCGGCAACAGAAACTCATGTTCATGCAGATTATCTGTCTGGGCTACGCGAATTAGCCGAGCAAGGCATAAAAGTGTACGTATCGGATGAAGGTGGTGAAGACTGGAGATATGAGTGGGCTATTGGAAGTAACTACGACTATGTGTTACTAAAAGATGGCGATGAGTTTAGTCTCGGCAATATTCGAATTAAAGCCATTCATACGCCTGGGCATACCCCAGAGCATATGATATTTCAAATTACAGACGGTGCCACTACAAACGAGCCAATGGGTATAATCTCGGGCGATTTTGTGTTTGTAGGGGATGTTGGTCGTCCAGATTTATTAGAAACTGCGGCCGGCCAAGCAGGGGCGATGGAAAGCTCTGCTCGCACTTTGTATAAATCGCTTGAGAAGTTCAAAGCTATGCCAGAATATCTACAGCTATGGCCCGGTCATGGTGCCGGTAGCGCTTGTGGAAAAGCTTTAGGTGCAGTGCCAGATTCTACTGTGGGCTACGAGCAACGTTTTAACGGATCAATAAGAGCAGCTATCTCTGAACAAGATTTTGTGGATTTCATTTTGGATGGTCAGCCAGAACCACCGCTCTATTTTGCTAGAATGAAGCGTGATAATAAAATGGGACCAAAAGTGCTTGGTACTATTCCATCTCCACAGAAAAAGAGTATTAAACAAATCGTCGTAAGTTTAAACAACTCTAACACTGTACTTCTTGATACCCGTGCAGATAGAAATGCATTTATGGAAGCTCATATTAAAGGAGCTTTATATGCGCCCTTCGACAAAACCTTTAATACCATTGCCGGTTCGTATGTTAAAGATGAGCAAGATATTTACCTGATTATTGAAGAAGACAATGTTGAAGGAGCTGTACTCGACCTTATTCGAATAGGGTTAGATAATATTAAAGGCTACGCCACCATCGCTGATATGGATGAATATATTGCTAGTGGTGCAGAAGTAGCTACCACACCAAATATCGACTTTAAAGAGGTTGATAGATTGATGGAAAATGGGAGTGCTCATATTTTAGATGTCCGTAAAAAAACAGAATTTGATTTAGGACATCATCCACAAGCGCAAAATATAGCTCATACTCGCTTGCTAGATCATGTTGATGAAGTTCCACAGGATGGCCCAGTACTTGTGTACTGCCGTTCAGGGGCTCGTTCAGCGGCAGCATCGGCCTTGTTAGAGAGAGAAGGTATACAGGCCTATTATGTAAATGATTTGGTAGAGCCTTGGTTAGAGGAACGTAAATATGTAATCGCTGCCAATTAATGTGGTGGGCGTATGCAGGAGCATTGTTTATAGGGATTTCCTTAGGGCTACTTGGTTCGGGAGGGGCAACACTAACTGTGCCCCTGCTCGTATATTTAGTAGGGGAGCCTGAAAAGCTTGCCATTGCAGAATCGCTCGGTATTGTTGGTATTATAAGTGTAATCGGCTCTCTTCCGTATATCCGAAATAAAGAAATCCATTTTGTAAGCTTATTCTATTTTGGGATTCCAGGAATGATAGGGGCTTATTCTGGTGCAGGACTTTCTCGGTTTCTTTCAGGAAACACGCAGCTTCTAATATTCTCTGTGGTGCTGCTAATCTCTGCCACCATGATGATTCGAAACTCTGGTAAGAATATTGAATCTAAGGCGGTAAATCCATCAAGGCTACTACTCATTATAGAAGGCCTTGCAGTTGGTCATTTAACAGGTTTAGTAGGCGTAGGGGGAGGATTCCTTATTGTACCAACTCTAGTACTATTAGTAGGCTTGCCTATGCGGGTTGCTGTAGGTACAAGCTTAATGATTGTAGCATGGCAAAGCTTTGCTGGCTTCTACAAGTATTTAGATGTTCTTGCAGAACTAGATTTACAAATCAACTGGCACATTATCTTAGCTTTTACCTCCATCGGTATCCTAGGTAGCTTTGCAGGGAACAAGATTGGAACAAAGATATCTCAACAGAATCTGAAACGTGGTTTTGGCTATTTCTTAGTGTTAATGGGATTGTTTATTCTATATAAAAGCGCTCTTGAGTAGAGTAAATATTATGCCAAAAAGAAAGACCTCTAATGGGACAAGGGGTTGCAACCCCTTGTTGCGTTTGTAGAAGATATAGCTGTTTTTTGAACTTCCAATGTTGAATCCATAGGTAGTGCGACCTCACCAACAGGAATCCCAAAGTGGGTACAATTTGACTTTTCTGGGCAGTTCTAACTACTGCTCTCACTCTGCTTTTTAGCAGGCAGAAAACCTATCCCTCCCCAAGGGAAACTTCAACTGAGATTTAAAAAAATGACACTACTCAGAACCAAATCTTGAAGCCAAGTCTTATGTATTACGCCTTTTATCTCTAATATATTCAAGAACTTTCTCCCCCCCTCGGGGTAATGGTGCTAACTTAGGGTATTATTTATATTTCCTGTAGCCACCTTGCTTGGTTTTGCGTTCATAGTGCCTATTGGGTTTACGGGTTTGAAGGACTTGTTTCCTTATCAGTTCTTGAAGCTGGC
>JBBAEC010000053.1:0-13499 GCA_041656135.1 Balneolaceae bacterium
TGGTTTTCCAGATCGAAGCTCTTCGCTCATCTGCTGTATGAGTGTTTCCATGTCTAATGTGCTTTCTGTATTTTTCATATGTCTAATTTATTAAATTATAAATTGACACACTTAATTGAATAGACTCGTAAGATTTTCGGATAATTGATTAAAGCTTCTTGTTAACTGAATCTCCTATTTGCTTAATCTCTTAATCCGCAATCCCTCAGTCCCTTATTACACCACATCTAGCGTAAGCGTCGCGCTTGAGCGACGCAACGAGGGGAATAACAAACTCAAAGCCCGTCATGCCGCACCCCGATGTGGTATCTCCAGAATATGGTAATGAGCGCTGTTGGGGTGATCGCGGAGCAAGTTTGTCCGCGATGACGGGCAGATTGGCTAACTCCTTTCCACAAAGTGTGTATTTCCTTGTACTCGCAGAAGGGTATGGGCTTTGGTGATGGTTCCTTTTCCGTAGGCATTGTTAATGCGGTCGATGGCTTTCAGCCGTTCTAGCTGCTCGGGTTCATTTTGGAAGAACATATTTAGCTGTTCGGTTTTATCAATCTCTTTGGTGCCAATGATAATATTTCTAATCTCTTTACCTGCTTTGCACGCCGCTTTAATAGCGGGGAGTATGCGGGCCATACAGGCATCAAATATCAGTTTGTCTACGTTGGTGTAGCCATCTAACCCGAATTTAAAACCTACTGCAGGTTGTTCGCCATTATTGAAACCAAACATCCCAGAAAAGGAGGCTGCTTTAATTTCATAGGCACGTAAGCGATAGCAAACCTGTTCAATTGCAATGGCAAATTCCCCTTTTATCCGCTCTACATCGCACGACCCCTCAGAAAAAGTGTGACCATAACTGACGCCCCATTTAGGAGTGTAATAATCGTTTTCTTCTAATATTCTAGCTTGGTCTTTTCCCGTAATAGTTTGGTAGAGCATTTTCCCAAAATTAGAACCAAACAGACGCATAAAAGTTTTATCGCTGCCATAATCTACCACATCGCCAATGGTTCGAAACCCCTCTGCTAAAATATGTTCGTATCGCTTTCTACCCACTCCCCAAACCTCGTTTAAATCTAGAGGGTAAACATAGGTTCGTTCATCCTCATCGTTTAAAATACTGGTAATACCTTTGGGTTTATTCAAACTGCTAGAGAGTTTTGCGTAGGTTTTGGATCTTGCCAAGCCAATAGCGCCGTATAAATTAGTGGCTTTAAATATCTCGTCCTGTAAACGCTGTGCAAAGGCTATAATCTCGGCATCTTTTTTTTGAGAAAGGAAAGTGATGTCCATGAAATACTCATCCATCGAATAACGCTCTACTTTATGAGAGAAGGTTTTAAAGATGTGATGAACTTGTTTCGAGATGGCGGTGTACGTGGCATAATCCACTTGTAACATGCAAACGTAGGGGCAGAGCTGACTAGCCTCCAAAGCGCTCATGCCCGTCTTAATTCCAAAGGCTCGGGCTTCGTACGAGGAAGTAGCCACAATGCCCTTTACCGTGCCATCTTCTTTACGCCAACCGCCAATAATTAAGGGCAAACCATACATCCGTCTTCGGAGCTGCTCGACCTGAGCGTAGAAACAAGCAAAATCGAAATGTAGATATAACCGCTCTTTTTGTGCACGATGTTGGTGCTCAGGATAAACCGTGTTGTAGAGTGTGATTCTATGCACATCGTGCTCTGGGTGATACTCGTAGTCTTTATTTTTTCTCATAATTCTCACTTATATATTGATATGTATAAAATATGTGTATAGTTTAAGACGACCAAATAGAAATGGTCATGAATAAGTATCCAATCGTAGAAATATTAATCTTTTTTTGTAGGCACAGCAGACTTCAAAAACCTAGCTGGAGGCCGCAATATGTGCAGCATCTAAAACAGATCCGCTCATGTCATAGTAAAGTAGAAGGGGGGATTCGGAAATCATTTTACACCGTAGAAACGAAGGAGGGCGCTATCTATGAACTAGAATTTAATCACGAAGAATTACTGTGGAGTTTGAGCAACACAGAAAGCCAAAAAGGATTATTAGTAGATCGATTATTGGTGCACACCAAAAAGCACAAACATTTGCCCTCGCAAGCTCATAGAATGGTTCCTTTACGCTTCGAGATTTTTGTAGAAGATGAGGTAGAAAGAAAAAGTCCTCTTGAGATGGCTTTGGTTGATCGATTGCAGCCGTATCGTTTTTTAAAAGGAAAGCATAATTCCATCCAAATAAGCAGAATTGAGACCTCCCACATGGAAAATACCATGCTCACAAAACACCTACATTATGTAGCCGAAGATACCGATGAACGATTCTACCATTTGGTATATACCCTCGACCAAATGGATTGGCGCTTTATGCAAGAGGTGGATAAAGAGTTTTTGTTTGTGCGGTAATCATCGTTTTTGAACTATGATTTAATTAGCTTTGAGGTGTGAGCATTGAGCTATGAGGCTGAATTTCATTCAAGATAATTGCTCATTGTTAACTGATCTCATCATCTAGCGCAAGCGTCGCGTTTGAGCAGCATAACTTAAATCATTGTTTTGGACTGTGATTTATTTGATTTGTATGATTGGGATTTGAGTTAGAAATAAACCTGATGGGTTTAGAACTATGATTTTGGAATGAGAATAGAAACTGCAAAACCCGTCAGGTTTGTAGATAATTAGTGATGTGTATAATTGAGATTTGAGAGGATTAGATTAATAAATACAATTTCCTGATCATTGCTAATTGTTCATTGTTAATTGATCACTGACTTCTCTGATTCTAAAAAGTATAACCTACATTAATGCGCAGGCTAAAGGGACCAGTTAAACCGCTTGAATCGAACATCAATTCTACAGGACCAATAACGGTTGGGGAGCCGACGGAGAAGCCAAAGCCGTCGCTTAAGTTCTTGTAATTAAAATCCCAATCCCAGGTATTACTTAAATTCGCAAGGTTAAACACTCCCTTTAAATAGAAGCTTCTAGTGAGGCTAAATTGTCCGCCCATTTGCAAGTATTGGATATTGGTACCCCTAAGTTCTTGCACGTTATATCCATAAAAATCGAATTGATTATCTCTGAAGAGAGGGATGGGCAAGGTTCCTCCTGCAAAATAATAATAGTGCAGCGGTACATTGTAGTTGTTATGAATAGTGCTACCAAGTATCACTTTCGAAAACAAAGAGAATTTAGCATTCAGAGGATAGTATTGATGCCACAGAAAAGAGAGTTGAGCTAAATATTTAGTGTGATCCCAACCTTTTTGTGAATACTCTCCCTTTAAAAAGAAATTATGTCCATCAATCGGATATATGGCACGCTTAAAGGTATTACCATAAATTAAAAATTGTGCGGAAGAGTTGGTATTAGTGCCTCCAAATAATATTGTTTCACCCACTTTTTGGCCAATATTATATGCCTCAAAGTGAAACCCGCCAGACATAGTAACATTCTCTAGAACTTGGATGCCACTAAGAATATCTAAAGAGAGCACCTCAACATTTAAAGAGGAGCCAATAGTACGATTGGTGTAAATATTAAAAGGGCTTCTTCTAATTTGTGCAACTAAATTTAATCCTGATGTTCGGAAAAAGGAATAGGGTTTAAAGTAATTGGCCTTCAACTGAAACTGATTCCCTACTCGTAAATCAGACATTAGTAAATCATTTTTATAGAATACAGTGCTCTTGTCTAAACTAAAAAGTAACGACGATTTATACTCACTATCGAAGCGAGCGCCAAAAGCGAACTGATTTCTATCATAGCTAGAAATAGTGAATACAAGTTTTTGCCCTTCATTTGGTGCAATATCTACCAAACGATAATTGATCATATTATAAAGGCCAGTTTTATACAGAAGTGTTATTGCTTTTTCTAAATCTTGGTGGGTTACTGGCAGATTAGAATCAAATTTAAGAATCTCTTGAGCCACCATTTTTTCGCCCCCAGAAATACCTTCAATATGTATTTCGTCGAATATTAGTGCTTCTGGAATCTCAATCTTTTTAAAGGTGGTTTGGCTAGGTGAATAAGAATACTCTTGAAGAGCTTCTTTAAGTTCTGGAATTAATTTTCTTGCAGCGTCTTCACCAGCAGCAATTATCTCACTTACTCTATTTACATCGTACATCGCAAAGTCATCTATATTTGGACGAATATAGAAATTGGAAAGAGCTATCTGTTCGGCATCCGACTTTTTCATAGCAAAACCCATCGATTGATTCATTACATCGAGAAATGAAGTTAGGTTCTGAGGTGTTTTTAAATTACTTGTAACGTCTACCGCTATTACAAAGGTGGCACCTAACTCTATGGCATCACTTACTGGTATATTGCGAGTTAAACCACCATCTACATACGAATGATCTCCAATCATAATTGGTTTAAAAGCACTAGGAAAGGCTGAGCTTGCCCTAATAACCTGCTCGAGGTCACCTTGTGTGAAAAGCACGCCTTCACCTGTTTCTAAGCTTGTAGCTACTGTACCGTAGGGAATGGGAAAAGCGGTAAAATCGCTAACATTATGATAGGGGAGTGTTAGTTGGCTTAACATTAGCGAGAACTTTTGACCTTCAAAAAATCCCTGAGGCAAAGCAAACCTACCATTATTTAGGGGTACCGAAACAACGTGCCTATCTTCTAGCGAACGCTGAAAAATTGCTTGTGTTTCGCGGGCAGGATTACTGCTAAAAAAGTCGATCCAATCATCCCTCATTGCAATCTCTTCTAGCATTGCTGGTGTATAACCAATAGCATATAAGCCCCCTACAATACTACCCATACTTGTCCCGCTTACCACTTGGATGGGAATCCCTTCTTCTTCCAAAACTTTTAAAACACCAATATGTGCAAATCCTTTAGCGCCACCTCCACTTAAGGCAATACCTATTTTTACTTCAGGCTTGATAGGTTCATTTATTTGAGCTAGTGCCGAAGAGCTTAGGAAAAAAAATAATAAGAGTTTAGTTAATTTCCTCATTATGTAAATTCTGAGTAAATAAGTGTGTAGGGTTGAATGGAAGAGTTGGAAATAGAACCACTAGAGCAGTGATTAGGTAGCCTAGAAGATACAAAATTATATGAAAATAAGTGTGTAGTTCTGAGTTCAATTATCATCCGAGATATTTGGGATTGTAGGTGTTAAATAGCTCACTGACATATACACGAAAGATCTATTTTTTCGATTTTAAATTACGAACGGTAGGGATAATAACCGTAGTTACCATGGCAACTCCGCCAATCCATACAATCACCCCAATGATGTGAATTACGCGTGCGAGAATGTAGTTATCCATCGTTCTCAAATGGTTAGATAGTTAGCGGCTTGTTGTTAGAAATTAAACTATCCACTTCTAGATATTTAACATTGATTAAGCTTAAAGCAAAAGCAGCCGCAGAAGCGCTAAATACGGAATAATCAAACACTGGTTTTATACCTATAGAAAAGGTCATCGATAAAGCGAAGATTAATAATAGAACTCCACTTAATTTCGCAACCAATTCTGTTTTGAAGCCGACTAATAGACATAGCGCAAAAATTATTTCGGCCGCGGTGGCTAAAAATCCAAGAGTAGGAATGGCAAAGGCTGGAAACCAAGGATTTATGACCGCAGTATATTCTAAAAAGGATTCCCAGTTTCCCCAGGCAGAAACATCTGCTGCCCAAAAACCAAGCCTATCGGCAGAGGCGGATAAAAATCCGGCAGCGATTGAAACCCTCAAAAACAGTTTAATTATCTTCATAATTGTAATGTATTATTGATTTGGCTAATAAATAAACTACTTCATTTAATCGCACGTTCATTTTGGATAGAAATCCCTGCTAACGTAGATATAAGATGTAAGTATTAAGATATAAGAAGGAGTTTTTTAGTTCTAAATATTAGGTTTTTTTCTTTCCTGAAGTATCTGAATATGAATTGCCTCCCTTTTAGAGGGAGGGCTCTTCGCAACGAGAAGAATAGCTCAAAACTTATTTCTTATATCTATATATAAAATCCTGCTTAAGTAAATGAGAATACATCTACTCAAACAGGATTATAATGATAGAATAATTTATGTCTGTTAAGAATTATGAAGGCTTATTCTTTTGGATTTGGACCGTATTGATTCGTTCCAGGATTACTGTCCGTTACGTATAAAACTAATAGCCAGATAAACCCAATAAAAGGAATGAAGCCGATTAGAATCATCCAGCCGCTTTTACCTATATCATGTAGCCTTCGTACCCCTACAGCTAAAGCAGGAACAATCATTGCTAAAGAATAGAGCCCTTGAATGGGGCTAAAACCGCCATCAGTCATCGAAAAACCTAATAACCCGTCTATTAATATTGCAGCAATTGTAAATATGATATAGAATAAAACAAACATCCAATATTCTGTTCGTCGTGCTCTTCCCTCAAAGTCGGCATATTGTTTTAAAGCTTTTATGTACCAATTCATACATTCTCCTTTTTTATAATCCGTAGGTTAGTTTGTTTAATAAATAAGCGTAGTTATAGAAAGTGAAATCAGGATATTAACTACAACCTCAGAATAAAGTCTATAAAAACTTTAAGTTTTCAAAATTATATTAATCTTGAAAGGAGTTCCAATGGAGAGGTAAATGTATGGGGCCGTATTGGTTATAGATTGGCTTAAATAGGGGAGAGTCTATAACCCAAGCTCGAATCTATTCCGAGTAATCAGAATTAGAATCGACCTTAGATCTTAAACCTATTAAACGAAGCCTTGTGCTTTCATTGCGTTAGCTACTTTTAGAAAGCTATGAATATTTGCACCAGCTAAATAGTTATTGGGAATATTATAGTCTTCGGCAGCTTTTAAACACACATCATGAATGTATTTCATAATTGTTTTTAAGTGCTGATCTACATCTTCACGAGTCCAATAAACACCCATGCGATTTTGAGTCATTTCTAAACCAGAAACAGCAACACCACCTGCATTGGCAGCTTTACCAGGTGCATAAAGAATATCAGATTTTTGAATAATGTCTATGGCATTAATTGAGCAAGGCATATTAGAGCCTTCTGCGATTAAGCTTATTCCGTTTTGCACAAGATTGTGAGCATCTATTTCATTTATCTCATTTTGTGTGGCACATGGAAAGGCACAATCAGCCTTATTATTCCAAAGTGCGTTCGATTTCTCACCAGCTTCGTAGGCAGTGTATGTTGCGTTAGGGTAAGTCTCTAAATAGTGTTTAATTCTACATCTACCATTATTCTTGAAGTCTTTGATGCAGGCTAATTTTTCTTGATTAATACCATCTCTATCAATAATAAAACCGTCAGAATCTGAAACACTGATTGGAATGCCACCTTCATCTAGAATTTTCTCTATAGCGAATTGAGCGACATTACCAGAGCCTGAGATGAGACAGGTTTTTCCTTTTAGAGTGTCGCCACGTGTTGCAAGCATACTAGATGCGAAGTAAATTAAACCAAAGCCCGTAGCTTCTGGCCTAATGGCACTACCGCCCCAATACTCACCTTTACCCGTAATCATACCAGTAAATTCGTTTTTAATCTTTTTGTACATCCCAAACATGTAGCCAATTTCACGTTGACCTACACCAATATCGCCAGCTGGTACATCGGTAAAATCTCCAATGTGTCTATAAAGTTCGGTCATAAAACTTTGGCAAAAGCGCATAATTTCGCCATCTGACTTCCCTCTTGGGTTAAAGTCTGAACCGCCTTTCCCGCCACCTAATGGTAAGCCCGTTAATGCATTTTTAAATACTTGCTCAAATGCCAAGAATTTAAGGATACTAGCATTTACAGTAGGGTGGAAGCGTAATCCACCTTTGTATGGACCTATAGTAGAGCTCATTTGAACTCTATAACCACGATTAATTTGAACTGCACCTGTGTCATCTGTCCAGCATACGCGGAAGGTGATCATCCGTTCAGGTTCGATTAAACGTTCAAAAATTTTAAGTTTGCGGTATTCTGGATGTTTATCTAGAACTTGTTCTACGCTGTCAATTACTTCTTCTACAGCTTGTTGGAATTCTAATTCGTTAGGATTTCTTTTCCTTACAAGCGACATTATTTCTTCTTTCAACAAATCTAATATTTTGAATTTGGGTTAGGTTATTACAATAGGACTGGCTTTTAGGCTCAATGCGAAATTTCAAAAAGACAAGAAGCAAAGAGGCTGTTAAGCGCTAACTCTTTAACCGTTGAAACCGCAGAAAGAAGGGAACTACTGACGTGTGTAGCTTAGTTGAACGCCAACAAAAAATGTAAGGATAAGATTTTATCATTGTAGGTGCTTAGAGTGAGTAAAATACACTTCTTAAATTGTTTGTAAGCTTTAAAAGAAGTGTGAATGAGTATCCCTAAGTTAACATTTTGACGGCAATATCTAAATATTTCTTTAAAATTTAATAGTGTTTAGGCAAAAAAGCGCTTTTCTGAAGGGGAATTATAACAATGCCTTAAAAGATTATTTATTTGATATAGCTGTAGGAAGGAAGAAATTCCTTTCACAAAGCCTTTGCGTGAAAAATTTTAGTTTCTGGCAGGTAGTCCTCAACTAGACATTGGGAACGAGGTAATTGAAGGTGCAGTCCACAAAACTGTGTATATCGGCTACAGGATTTGACGTAATTAATTTCTAAGATTGTGGGCATGTAGTGCGCTCAAGAGTCCTCCCTCTGAAATCTGACAAGCCAGATTTCGGTCTCGCTCCGACGGGAGACAGGTTTTGGATAGATTTAAAATTTGAGACGATAGATATATGAATCGCATGGAACTCTTCGAATTCCTTTCATAGAGTTTTCGCGTTTCTTTGCGTAAAACTTTGCGTGCTTCGCGTGAAAATATTTAGGTTCACGCGAAGAGCGCTAAGAAGACGCTAAGTTCGCAAAGCATTCTAAGTTCAAGCAGGTATTCCCAACGAGAACTACTCAATACTAACTACTAATTACTCCGTACTAACTACTATTTACTCTTTTTCTTATCCTCAGTTAATTCATCAAGAGAGAGCCCTGCCATAACCGCATCATAATTAGATATATCTTTGGGTAGAATGATGTTGTTTTCTTCGCGACCTAGTCCAGATAGTGTACCTAGGTATTTTTCAGCCAAGCGGAGTTGCATAGCTTGGGTGCCCATAGGTTGAGAAAGAGCTTCTGCTATTTTTTCGATAGAAATAGCCGTTGCTTCTGCAATAGCTTCAATTTCGTTAGCTAAACCTTCAGCCTCGTTAATTTGGCGCTGCATTTCGGCTTCAGAAATATTAATCATTTCCGTTTTTATACCTTCTGCGTCATTAATTTTAGCACCTTTGCTACCTTCCGATCTTGCAATCACAGCACGACGATCTCGTTCTGCGGTCATTTGGCGTTCCATCGCATTTTGCACGGTACGAGGGGTTACAATGTTCTTAATTTCATAACGGTGAACTTTAATACCCCAGGGCAACTCCATCTCACTAAGCACACCAACAACCTCTTTACTCATCTTAGCACGTTCTTCAAAAGTTTCATCTAAATCCATAACACCAATTACAGAACGCGTAGTTGTTTGTGCTAATTGAATAGCTGCATAGCGATAATTTGTAACCCCATAACTTGCGTTTACAGGATCTACCACACTTAAATAAATCACTCCATCAACCTCAACTTTAACGTTGTCTTTGGTGAAGCACTCTTGTGGTTCTACTTCGATGGTTTCTTCTCGCAGATCTTGTTTGTACACTACTTTGTCGAGAAAGGGGATAAGTGCATGAAAACCTGGTCCTAAGGTTTTGTGATAATTACCTAAACGCTCTACAATAAAAGCAAACTGATTAGGCACTAGGCGTAAGGATTGTATCACCTTAAACACAAAAAATATGGCAAATACACCAACTAAAACTTTACTAATTAGCTCAATAATTTCCATGATTATTTACCCTCTTTTTTAGTGGAAAATTCAGCGCCTGTATGGGTGCTTATTGTTCTAACGCCTTCAAAAAATGTTTTCAAATTGGCGGTTTCTGTTGGCAGAACAGAGATATTAGATTTTTTCACAATATTGCCAAATTCATTTATATACTGCTCTATAAGTTTGGTTCGCACAGCAAGCTCTCCGCCTGGTTTCTGCATGGCATCTGCAATGCGTTGAATGCCTTTAGCTGTTGCGGTTGCAACAAGCTCAATCTCTTTAGCCTTACCAACAGCCTCATTTATACGACGTTGGCGGGCGCCTTCCGAAATGAGTACTTGGCTTTGCTGCTCTCCTTCCGACTCGTTAATTCTAGACTGCCTAAACCCTTCAGAGTGGGTTATTTCAGCTCTTTTTTCACGTTCAGCCTCCATCTGCTTTTCCATCGTATCAATAATCAAATTGGAAGGACGGATATTTTTGAGCTCATATCTAAGCACTTTAATACCCCACGGGTCAGCGGCTTTATCAATTTCACGGACAATATTTTCATTCATTTTCTCACGTTCAGAGAAGGTGTCGTCGAGGGTAATTTTACCAATTTCGCTACGCATGGTTGTCTGCGCTAAGTTTATAGAAGCAGCTTGGTAATCGGCAATACCATAACTAGCTTTGTATGCATCCATAACCTTAATATAAACGAGACCATCTACGGCCACTTCAATATTGTCTTTAGTAATACAGGTTTGTATGGGTACATCTAGAACCTGCTCGCGCATTTCTCTGCGATAGGCAGGTCGATCTACAAATGGAACCAGAAAGTGAAATCCCGGCTTTAGGTTTTTCTTAAATTTTCCTAGCCGCTCTTGAATTACTTCTTCACGAAATTCCACTATAATGAAAAGGCGAGTAAGGATAAAATAGAAGAAAAGAAGTGTTAAAACGATGGTTGTCCAAAACATAAGCTGCCTTATTTATTCTTTTAGTTTTTGTGAATTTGAACTGTCAATTCTATCTACGGGTTCAACAATCCAAGTAGTGTTATCTCTATACTTTATCTTAACTTGTGTACCTGCGGGTATCGTTCCTTCAATGGTACGCGCTTGCCACGAAATGCCTTGGAATCGAATACGGCCACTGTTGTCGGTGTCGTTAATGGGCTCTAGCACATCTACAACTTGATCCATAGCTTCATAATCTTCGTCGGCAAATTTAAAGGAAGTTTCGCCACCAAAATATTTTTTTACTAGAGGGCGAAGAACAAGAACTAAGCCAATGGAGATAAATAGCCATGCCATTGTCGCAGTCATGGGGTTGCCAAACAGGCCAAGCAAACGCAAAAGACCTACAATAATACCGCTAATGCCCAGTGTTATGGCAGTACCGCTTGGTATAACGGTTTCGAGTACCACTAAAGTGACACCGCCAATTAAAAAGATCCATGTTAATAACTCGCTATCCATATGCATAAACTCATTTATAGGACTTAAATACTAGATAGTAATTTGCGCATAAAAATGCTTAAATACTTGGCACTAAATTTGATACTAAAAGGTTTAAATTTCCTAGTATGGCTAAACAAGATTCAAATTCTCCAAAAAAGTATAGTGTAGCAACTCTTAAAGATACACTAATAAAAATATTTTCACTTACCAAACCATACAGGGTACGCTTCTATTCGGCTACTGTTGTGGTTTTGATAGCCTCTCTAATCTGGCTAAGTGTTCCCCTTGGGCTGCGAGAATTACTAGATGCGGTGTTCGATAAAGGCGATGCAAGTATGCTCAATTTGCTTGCAATAGGACTGATGGTGTTATTTGTTCTGCAAGCTGTGTTTAGTTTTGCGGGAAATTACTTTCTGGAATGGGTGGGCGAACGGGTTATAACCGATTTAAGAAAAAAGGTGTATGAGCATCTTCATCGCTTAGGTTTTCGCTTTTTTGCGGAACGTAGATTGGGCGAAATAACATCTCGGTTAACTAATGATGTGGGCTCCATCCGAGTTGCACTAACCGATTCCCTTCCACAACTATTTACCATCACCTTTTCATTTATTGGCTCCATCACGCTGATGATAATTTTGAATTGGCGTTTGAGCAGTGTCATTTTTGTGACGGTTCCATTTATCACCATTGCAACGCGCTATTTTGGGCAAAAAATTCGAGAGCTTTCTAAAGGAATTCAGGACGAGCTAGCCGATTCTACAGCAGTTGCTGAAGATGCTTTAGGGGCGGTGCGCCTTGTTAAAGCTTTTGTGCGTGAGGATTATGAGGTTGAGCGATATTCTAGCGCTATAGAAAAGCTGTTTTTAACCGCCAGAAGAAAAATGGTGTTGACCCAGTTATTTTGGTCGGGGGTTGGTATCATGTTTATGGGCACTTTGGTGGTCATCTTTTGGTACGGTGGGAAGGAAGTATTAGCAGACCGATTAACTGCAGGTGACCTTGTGGCGTTTATAATTTATGCGCTTAATATTTCACGATCAATAAGTCAGATTTCTAGATTATATACAGCAGTAAATACAGCGGCAGGAGCCTCAGAGCGAATATTCGAGTTGCTAGAAGAGAAGCCAGAGATAGAAGATGAAAGTGATGCCAAAGAAATTACAAACATTACTGGTGAGATTGGTTTTGAGAATGTGGATTTCGAATATGAGTCGGGCAGAAAGGTTTTGAAAGACATAAACTTTACTGCACAGGCAGGACAGACTATAGCGCTAGTTGGACCAAGTGGAGCAGGTAAAACAACACTCATGAATTTAATTCCACGATTCTACGATCCATCTTCTGGTCAGATTAAAGTGGATGGTATCAATATTCGAGATTTGAAAGTGAAGTCGTTTAGAAATCATATTTCTATGGTTCCCCAAGAAGTGCATCTATTTGGTGCAAGTATTGAAGAAAATATCCGTTATGGAAAGTTAGATGCTACACGTGAGGAAATTATTCAAGCCGCTAAAGATGCTAATGCTCATCAGTTTATTATGGATACTCCCCACAACTACGAAGCAACCATTGGCGAGAAAGGGGTGAAGCTAAGTGGGGGACAACGTCAGCGTTTAGCCATTGCACGAGCTATTCTTAAAAATCCAGAAATTCTATTGCTCGATGAAGCCACCTCCGCCCTCGATTCCGATTCAGAAGCTCAAGTTCAAGAGGCTTTGTATCGATTAATGAAAGGGAGAACAACTTTCGTAATTGCCCATAGACTCTCCACCATTCAGCATGCCGACCGTATTTTAGTACTCGACGAAGGCGAAATTGTAGAAGATGGAAACCACGTCGTACTCCTCGAAAAACGAGGCCTCTACAGCCACCTCTACGAACTCCAATTCAGAGATTTAGACGAAGTGCAAAAGGAGTTTTGAGCTGTGAGGAGTGAGCTATGAGATTTTTAATATGGGCGTGATTTAACTTTGACAGAGTTATATATAACGATTGTAAGTTCAACCAATAAAGTACTAACCCTGTCAGAGTTGTCTAGATTCAGATACCATTCCACCTCCTGACTTCCGCAATTTTTAAGTTTATGAAAATGTCTATTGTGTAAGCTCTATATTTTCAATTTGTTGTAATAAGGAGTTTATATTTTTTGGGTGTCCCAGGATGTTTATCATTATTTTTACTCTC
>JBBAEC010000054.1:0-13204 GCA_041656135.1 Balneolaceae bacterium
TGAATACTGTAATTACTCATGATAAATAAATTTAAATATTATTTAGAATAAAGCTCAACAATAAGCTGAACATTTATGTTCTCAGGTATTTCTTCCATTGTAGGAACGTATAACATCTTACCTGATTTAGATTTCAAATCGGTCTCAACCCATTTGAATTTATTTCTTGAAGATCCCTGTAAAGAGTCTTCTACAATTTCTAAGCCTCTAGATTTTGGTCGTAGAGATATTACATCACCAGGAGCTACACTATAAGAAGGGATATTAATTAGACCGCCGTTTACAACAATATGCTTGTGTGTAATCAATTGGCGAGCCTGTCTTCTTGTTTTAGCAAATCCCATTCTGAACACAATATTATCTAATCTGCATTCTAGTAATTGCAATAATACTTCACCAGTAACTGCTTGTCTAGCACTTGCTGTTTCATACAGATTATGGAATTGTTTTTCCAGTAAACCATATGTGTATTTTGCCTTTTGTTTTTCCTCAAGCTGAATAGCATATTCAGACTTGCGTTGAAAACGTGAGCGACCATGCTGACCAGGTCCGTATGGTTTGCGTTCTAGTGCTTTGCTTGGTCCAAAGATTGGTTCTTTGAAACGTCTAGCTATTTTTTGTTTGGGGCCTGTATATCTTGCCATTATAAATAAGACTTACGATTAAACTCTTCTACGTTTTGGTGGGCGACATCCGTTGTGTGGAATTGGAGTGCGGTCTTTAATAGACGACACCTCTAAACCAGCACTTGCCATAGCACGAACTGCCGACTCGCGGCCAGATCCTGGCCCTTTTACAAACACTTCTACTTTTCTTAGTCCCATATCATATGCTGCTTTTGCTGCTGTTTCAGCGCTTAACTGAGCTGCATATGGAGTGTTCTTTCTAGAACCTCTAAAACCTTCTTTACCTGCAGAAGACCAAGATAGTACACCGCCTGATGCGTCTGTAATAGTAACAATCACATTATTAAAAGTAGCTTTCACAAAAGCCATCCCATTAGGATCGCTAACTTGCTTTTTCCTTTTTCTCTTCGCAGCTATAGCCGCAGAGGTTTTTGTTTGTTTTTTAGCCATGTTTAAACTGTGTTATATTACTTCGTTACTTTTTTCTTACCAGCAACAGTGCGTTTTCTGCCTTTTCTGGTGCGTGCATTGGTTTTTGTGCGTTGTCCACGTACAGGTAGTCCTTTTCTGTGACGCATGCCACGGTAACTACCAATCTCGATTAAACGTCGAATACTTCCGTTAACCTCGCTTCTAAGCGCACCTTCAACCTTGTATTCTTCATCAAGAATCTTTCGAAGCTCAACTACAAGATCCTCGTCCCAATCTTCAACTTTTTGATTAGGATCAATTCCTACTCTACGTAGTAATTGCTCTGAGGTTGTGCTCCCAATACCAAAAATATAGGTTAGAGCGATAACGCCTCGTTTCTGTTTGGGTAAATCTATTCCAGCAATACGTGCCATATATTTATGCTATTAAATAATTAACCTTGACGCTGTTTATGGCGCGGGTTCTTCTTGTTAATTACGAAGAGACGACCTTTGCGTCGTACAAGTTTGTCATCTGCGCTTCTTTTCTTCACTGAAGATCTTGTTTTCATAACCTTGGTTATTTATATCGGTATGTGATTCTACCTTTACTCAAATCGTAAGGCGACATTTCAACCGCCACACGATCTCCAGGTAGTATTTTTATGTAATACATTCGCATTTTACCAGAAACATGGGCCAATAACTCATGTCCATTGTCCAGCTTAACTATAAACTGTGCGTTGGGCAAAGCTTCAACTATTATTCCGTCTTGTTTAATGGGCTCTTGTTTAGCCATGGTAAAATATATTTTCTTGATTTTTTGATAGCTCGGCAATATAGTCAAAAGTACTGAGAATTTCAGCTTTTCCTTCACGAACTACAATATCATGTTCATAATGTGCCGAAACACTACCATCTGCCGTACATACTGTCCAGCCATCATCCAATGTTTTTACTCGCCAGCTGCCCAAATTGATCATTGGTTCCACTGCAAGTGTCATTCCTGTTCTTAATCTTTCGCCTCGGCCTTTTTTGCCAAAGTTTGGAACGGAAGGGTCTTCGTGTAAAGCCTTTCCTAATCCATGTCCGACTAAATCCCTTACTACTCCAAAACCACTATCTTCGCAATGGCTTTGAATAGCATAAGCAATATCACCAATTTTATTACCGTGTATTGCTTGTTCAATTCCTTTATAAAGCGATTCTAGTGTTACTCTAAGTAGTTTTAAGGTTTCGTCATCACAATCGCCTACAGCAAAGGTAAACGCATGATCTCCAAAATAACCATTTTTTTCTACTCCACAATCAACAGAAACAATATCGCCTTCTACTAATTTTCTAGTTCCTGGTATTCCGTGAACAACTTCATCATTCACAGAGATACAAAGTGTTGCTGGAAATTGGTTGTTTCGTGGGCCATAGCCTTTGAAAGCTGGGCGTCCATTATATTTAAGTATATAATCTTCTGCCACTCTATCCAATGTTCCTGTTTCAACACCAGGTTCAATTATTTTACCCACTTCTCCAAGAGTCCTTGAGACTAGTAGCGCACTCTCACGCATCTTGTCAATCTCACTTTCACTCTTCAGATAAATCATTATTAAGCTCTTCTTCTGCCTTTAATCTTTCCGGTCTTCATAAATCCGTCGTAATGACGCATCATGAGGTGACTCTCAATTTGTTGCAGCGTATCTAATGCCACACCAACAATAATTAATAAGCTAGTTCCACCGTAGAACAGAGCAAAGCCAGGAGTTACCCCAAGTAAGCCTGTTGCAATTGCAGGAAGAATAGCAACAAAAGATAAGAAGATAGATCCTGGAAGGGTAATCTTCGTCAATATATTATCAATGAACTCTACTGTAGATTTACCAGGGCGTACGCCAGGTATAAATCCACCTTGTCTTTTCATAGTATCTGCCATCTCTTTTGGATTGATAGCGATAGCTGTGTAGAAAAAAGTAAAAAACACACATATTAGAAAGAACACTATTGAATAGGTCACTCCTGTAAAATCTGCTGACCATGAGGTCATAAACTGTACTGTTTGGTTCTCTGGAAAGAATTGACCAATAGTACTCGGTATAAACATAATTGACTGAGCAAAAATAATAGGCATTACTCCAGCCGCGTTAACTTTAAGTGGTAAATACTGTGTTGTACCACCATAAACTTTTCGACCAACTACTCGCTTTGCATACTGAACTGGTATTTTTCTTGTGCCTTGTGTTAATAACACTACCGCTGCAATTACAGCAACTAATGCTGCTAATTCAATAATAACAAGTATTGCATTTTGCTTAGTAACTAACTCGTTATAGAAGTTAGCAGGCAATGCAGCAATAATACCTATCATAATTATGAGCGAAATACCATTACCTATTCCACGATCTGTAATTCTTTCACCTAACCACATTACAAATACAGTACCAGCTGTCAATACAATCATGGCAGTAATAGAAAATGCTAGATTGCTTACTACAATTGCTTGTGGAGCAGTAGCAATAAGGTTTATAGAAAACGCTATTGCTTGAAATGCTGTAATAAATACAGTTCCGTAACGAGTTAACTTTGTAATCTTACGTCTACCTTCTTCCCCATCGCGTTGCAGCTTTTGGAAATATGGTACAATTGCGCCAGCAAGCTGAATGATAATAGATGCGGTAATGTAAGGCATAATACCCAACGCAAACACACCTGCTCTTGAGAAGGCACCTCCCACAAATAAATCAAATAATCCCAATAAGCTTGACGCGTTACCAGTACTTGTTATAAGTGCTGAAGCATCTACTCCTGGAAGTGTAATGTAACTACCTGCTCTGTACACCAACAATATACCAATGGTATAAAGGATGCGATTCCTCAGGTCTTCAATTTTAAAAATATTGCGGAAGTTTTCTACCAGACTCATTCGTCCCTAGGCTCGTAAGTTAGTTAGTAATTAAAGTGATTGATCCACCAGCTTTCTCAACTTTCTCTACAGCAGTTTTACTAGCAGCATGTGCTTCGATAGTAAATTTAACTGTGAGATCGCCACGACCTAATAATTTAATATGGTCGTTTTTGTGAGCTAAACCTGATACTATTAAGTCAGCAATAGTTACCGTTTCATTAAGTTTACCAGCTTCAATAAATTCAGCTATGGTTTGAACATTAATAGGACGGTTTTGTACTCTGTTTGGATTGGTAAAACCATACTTTGGTACACGACGTTGTAGTGGCATTTGTCCACCTTCGAACCAAGCACGGCTGCTATAACCTGATCTTGATCTTTGTCCGTTATGTCCACGTCCTGATTGTTCGCCTCTTCCAGATCCTTGCCCACGTCCAACACGCTTTCTGTCTTTACTATTGGTGGCCGGTGCTTTTAAATTATGTAATTCCATAATAAACTCGTTTAGGTATTAACCTTGAAATACTTTGTTAAGAGATATATCTCTACGTTGTGCCACTTCCATAGGGTCTGATAACTCGCTAAGTGCTTTAAAAGCAGCTTTAACCATATTATGTGGATTTGAAGAGCCTTGAGATTTAGACAGTATGTTATGCACACCCGCTACATCTAATAAGTTTTTAACAGCTCCACCTGCAATTACACCCGTACCATCAGAGGCTGGACGTAATAATACTCGACCTGCACCAGCTTTACCAACAACAGGATGGTAAATACTTCTAGTCTTAGTAAGTGGAACACGAATTAAGTTCTTTTTAGCATTATCGAAGCCTTTCTGAATTGCGTCAGAAACTTCATTTGCTTTACCTAGGCCGTGACCTACTACACCGTTTCCGTCACCAACTACAACTATTGCGTTAAAGCTAAAACGACGTCCACCTTTAACTACTTTAGCAACACGGTTAACGTGTACTAGTTTTTCCTCAAGATTGAGGTTTGAGGCTGGAATAGATTTTTTTCTTCTTATTTTTGGCATTACTTAAACCGTTCGATTAAAACTGTAAACCACCATCGCGAGCGCCTTCGGCTGCCGCTTTGATAATTCCATGATATTTGTATCCACTGCGATCGAATACAACGTTAGATATTCCTTTTTCTTGAGCTAATTTAGCTATGTTCTGGCCAACAGTTTTTGCACTTTCTGTGCCTGAAGTTCCTTTACTAGCTACAAGTGTTACGCCTGCACTATCGTCAATAAGTTGTAGGTAAACATTTTTGTTACTCTTGTAAATGCTTAACCTAGGGCACTCTGAAGTACCTATTATTGTAGATCTAATACGACGTCTAATTCTACTTCTACGTTCTGTTTTAAACTGATTCTTATTCATATCAAATTTCCTTATTTACCAGCTGATTTACCCGCTTTACGACGAACGTATTCGCCCGCATATCGTATACCTTTTCCTTTGTAAGGCTCAGGTTTTCTAAAAGATCTAATTTTAGCAGATACTTGCCCAACTAATTCCTTGTCTATACCAGTAATGATAATAGTAATGGTTTTAGATGATTTTGTATCAACTTCTACACTAATGCTCTCTGGTGGTACAAAGAAGATAGGGTGTGAGTAACCTAAGTTAAGTTCTAAAACATTATTGTTAACAGCAGCTCTAAAGCCAACGCCTATAACTTCTAATTTTTTAGTATAACCTTCTGTTACACCAACAACCATATTATTAATTAGCGAACGATATAGACCATGAATGGCTCTATTTTCTTTTTCGTCATTTGATCGCTTAACTAATACTTCCGTATCGCTTTTTTCGAGCGAGAGGTTAGGATGTACTTGTAATGTTGAGGTACCTTTTTCACCTTTTACAGTAATTAGATTATCAGCACCTATGCTGAAATCAATTTTAGAGGTTATTGGTACAGGTAATTTTCCTATTCTAGACATAATCTAAACTCAGTTATTAATAAATGGTGCAAAGTATTTCGCCACCAACATTAAGCTTATGTGCTTCTTTGTCAGTCATTAGGCCTTTCGATGTAGAAACAACCACAACTCCTAAACCGTTATGCGAACGAGGTACTTCTAAAGAACCTTTGTAAACTCTAAGGCCAGGCTTAGAAACTCGTTTAATTTCGCGAATTACAGGCATACCATAAGAATCATACTTAAGGAATACTCGTATTACACCTTGTTTTCCGTCTTCGATGTCGATGAACTTTGCAATATATCCTTTATCTACAAGGATTTTTGCAAGCGCGCGCTTCATTTTAGAAGCGGGGATGTCCACTTTGCGATGCCCTGCTGTTTGGGCATTTCGAATTCGGGTCAAAAAATCAGCTATTGGATCGTTCATTATTTCTCTGAATTAAAATTACCAGCTTGCTTTTCTTATACCTGGAATCTTGCCATCTAAGGCAAGTTCACGAAATTTAATTCGTGAAACACCGTAACGGCGAATATAGCCACGGCTTCTTCCAGTGATACTACAACGATTACGTACACGAGTTGGACTCGCATTACGCGGCAATTTTTGTAGCCCCTCGTAATCGCCCGCTTCTTTCAACGCTGCTCGCTTTTCCGCAAATTTCTCTACGGTTAATTTTCTTTTCTCGTTACGTGCTATCCAAGCTTTCTTAGCCATAGGAGTATCTCTTAGTTTCTTCTTTTAAAGGGCATTCCGAAGTGTTTCAACAATGCGAATGCTTCTTCGTCGGTTTCTGCTGTTGTTACAAAAGTAATATCCATACCATGGATTTTTGTAGCTTTATCGGTGTCGATTTCAGGAAAAATAGTATGTTCCTTAATTCCCATCGTATAATTTCCACGTCCATCAAAGCTTTTATCAGGAACACCTTGAAAATCTCGTGTTCTTGGTAATGCTAAGTTGATGAAACGGTCTAAAAATTCGTACATAATGCGCGAGCGCAGTGTAACTTTACATCCAATAGGCATGCCATCTCTTAACTTAAAGTTAGAAATAGATTTCTTTGCCTTTGTAGTTACCGGCATTTGGCCAGTAATTTGTGCAATGTTTTCAACTATGGTATCGAGCACTTTTTTGTCTTGAATTGCTTCGCCAACGCCAACGTTGATTACGATCTTTTCAAGCTTAGGTGTTCTCATCACATTCTCAATAGAAAACTCTTCCTTTAATGCAGGAACGATTTCCGTTTTGTACTGTGTGTATAATCTTGCTTCAGCCATTTTATTCAATCACGCTAAATTATTTGTCCAAAATTTCGCCACTGGTCTTTGCATAGCGAACCCAACGGCTTTTACTGCCATCTTCAATTCTTTTGCGACCAATTCTTGTTGCTTCATTCGTAGTTGGATCTATTACCATCGCGTTAGAGATGTGAATAGTTCCTTCTTTTTTCAATCTACCACCTTGGGGATTGTCTTGCGTAGGCTTATCGTGGTGCGTTTTCATATTAATTCCTTCAACAAGAATTCGCTCTTTGCTAGGCAGTACCATTAGTACTCGCCCAGTTTTGCCTATATCTTTACCAGTGAGAATTTTAACTTCATCACCTTTTTTAACGTGCAATTTGTTCTGTTTGTTAAACTTGCGTGACATATATATATCCTTCTAAAGTACTTCTGGAGCTAGCGACACAATCTTCATGTAGCTTTTTTCGCGAAGTTCGCGAGCTACAGGTCCAAAAATTCGTGTACCTACTGGCTCTTTGTCTTTATTAATTACAACCGCAGCATTTTCATCAAAACGGATGTAACTACCATCCCTTCTGCGATATTCTTTTTTTGTTCTAACTATAACTGCTTTTATAACGTCACCTTTTTTGACGTTACCACCAGGCATAGCGGTCTTAACTGAAGCAGAGATTAAATCTCCAATTCTTGCGTATCGGCGTTTAGAGTCACCTAAAACCTTAATACACATGATTTTTTTAGCTCCACTGTTATCTGCTACTTGTAATACTGTTTCCGTTTGTATCATCGCTATATCCTAAAAATTATTTAGCTTTTTCTACGATTGATACCAGGCGCCATGATTTGCGCTTGGAAAGAGGACGTGTTGACATAATCTTAACAATGTCCCCCATGTTCGCTTCGTTGTTTTCGTCGTGTACCATATACTTGGTAGTTTTTGTGATGTATTTCCCATAAATAGGGTGTTTCATCTGTCGATCAGCGGCAACAGTAATACTCTTGTCCATCTTATCGCTTACTACACGGCCAGTACGTTCTCTTCGGTTTGCTCTTTCTATATCTGCCATAGTCAATTCCTAATGCTTACTCTGCACTATTATTTTCATTGATAATGGTTTTCAAACGGGCTACTTCACGTCGGTGAAGAGTGATACGAGCTGGGTTTTCCAACTGACCTGTTACCGCTTTTGAAAACTTTAATTTTTGTAATGCTGCTAATTCGTCTTTCAACCGAGCATTTAATTCTGTAGCCGACAATTCTCTAAGTTCATTTGCTTTCACTATCATGCTCCTTATTTGTCGTCGTAGCCCCTACGAACTACAAATTTTGTTTTAATTGGAAGCTTGTGAGATGCACGGCGCATTGCTTCACGAGCACGTTCTTCGCTTACACCTGCAATCTCAAACAGAATGCGGCCTGGCTTTACAACAGATACCCAGTGATCTAAAGCACCCTTACCTTTACCCATTCGAGTTTCAGCTGGTTTACTTGTCATTGGTTGATCTGGAAATATTCGAATAAAAGTTTTTCCATCACGTTGTAACGATCGTGCTATGGCAATTCTACAAGCTTCAATCTGACGAGCTGTGATAAATTTAGGTTCAATTGCCTTTAATGCAAAATCACCAAAAGTTATAATATGCCCTCTATGAGCATTGCCTTTTAAATTCGCGCGATGTACTCTACGCCGCTTAACTCTTTTTGGTTCTAACATCGTTTATTAACTCTTTGGGTTATTAGACCTGTTACTGTTACGATTACTACGGCTACGACGGCGACTACGACGATCTCTGTCATCTCCACCACGTCTTCCGCCACCTGTATTAGATTCGGCTTCTTTACGAGCTTGTGCTCCAGGAGTTAAATCAACAGTTCCTATAATTTCACCTTTGTAAATCCAAACGCTAACTCCAATAGAGCCATAAATAGTGGCTGCAGTTGCATTTGAATAATCTATATCTGCACGTAAAGTGTGCAATGGAACTTGTCCTTCTTTGTAGTGCTCGGTACGTGCCATTTCAGCACCACCTAGTCGACCAGAACAGCGCACTTTAATACCTTTAGCACCCATACGCATTGCAGATGCAATTGCAGTTTTCATGGCACGTCGGAAAGATACACGAGATTGTAGTTGTTGCGTAATATTTTGTGCAACTAAACTAGCATCAAGTTCTGGACGTTTAATTTCACTTACGTTAATCTGAACTTCTTTGTTAGTAATCTTTTTTAGCTCTTCGCGTAGCAATTCAATTTGCTCACCACCTTTTCCGATAATAACACCGGGGCGGCTAGTACGAAGAGTTAATAAAATACGCTTTGGTGTTCTTTCAATAATAATATTAGATAAACCACCATTACTAAGGCGTGTGTATAAATACTCACGTAGCTTCGCATCTTCAAGTATTAAGCTTGGCTGGTTATCATCTGAATACCAGTTAGAATCCCAACCTCTAATAATACCTAATCTAAAACCTATTGGATTTACTTTTTGTCCCAAGATACTGCTCGCTTATTTATTTACAATTTCTTCTTCACGCTTTGCTACAACAACTGTGATGTGGCAACTGCGTTTATTAATTCTGTGCGCACGACCTTGTGGAGCCGGCTGTGTTCTTTTAAGAGTAACACCTTCATCAACAAAGATTGTTTTGATGTAAAGATCCTCGTCGTTAAAACGCTCTTCCTGAAACTTATCACGTAAGTTTGCTGCTGCAGATTTTATCACTTTAGAAACCTCTAAAGAACTTCCCTTCTTGGTAAATTGAAGTCTTTTTAGAGCTTTATCTACCTGTGCTCCTCTTACTGCGTCAGCTACTAACCGAACCTTACGAGGTGCTCTTCTTAAATGTCGTTGCACTGCACGTGCTTCTAATACTATAGTATCCATCTCTTAGTACCTATTTACCCTTTTTAATTGGATGACTTCGGAAAGTACGTGGTGAGGAAAACTCACCCAGTTTATGACCAATCATATTTTCGGTAACAAATACCGGTATAAATTGCTTTCCGTTATGTACTGCAAGTGTAAGACCCATAAAATCTGGAGTTATCATAGATCCTCTAGACCAGGTCTTTATCACTTTTTTACTTCCGCTTTCGTTGGCCGCGTCAATCTTCTTTTGAAGTTTGTAATGTACAAATGGGCCTTTTTTTAGTGAGCGTGGCATACTTTACTATTGTTGTTTCTTAGCGTTTCTACTTCTTACAATGTACTTAGAAGACAATTTCTTTTTATTTCTTGTCTTCTTACCCTTAGCAAAGGTGCCCCAAGGTGAACGTGGATGTCCACCAGATGCTTTACCTTCTCCACCACCCATTGGGTGATCAACCGGGTTCATTGCAACACCACGAGTTTGGGGACGGCGACCTAACCAACGGCTACGGCCCGCTTTACCAAGTGTGGTATTCATGTGTTCTGGATTACTAGTAGAACCTACTGTAGCCATACACGTACCTAAAATCATGCGAACTTCGTTTGAAGGAAGTTTCACAGTTACATACTTATCTTGCTTACCTAAAAGCTGAGCAGATGTACCAGCACTACGGCATATTGTAGCACCTTGTCCCGGGCGTAATTCAATACTATGAATGAATGTGCCTGGAGGCATGTGTCTCAATTCAAGCGCATTTCCTGTATCAGGAGCTACTTTTGAACCTGATATAATAGTGTCGCCAACTTTTAAGCCGTTAGGAGCAATAATATATCTTTTTTCGCCATCAGCATATGCTAAAAGAGCAATACGAGCAGTCCTATTAGGATCGTACTCAATAGTTTGAACCTTAGCAGGTATGTCAAATTTATTTCTTTTAAAATCGATTAAACGGTAACGACGTTTATGCCCACCACCTCTATGTCGAGAGGTTTTTCTACCGTGGCGGTTACGTCCACCTGATTGACCAATACCAACTGTTAGTCTTTTTAATGGACTACTTTGGGTTACATCATCAAACACAGGAGCGATTCTATGTCGCGTACCTGGTGTCATTGGTTTTAATTTCTTAGTTGCCATAATATATCCGATCCTAAATTTCTGCGAAGAAATCTATTTCGCCTTCTTTTACGGTTATAATTGCTTTCTTCCATGTATTAGTTCTACCAGCTTGGTATCCACTTTTAGTAAAGCGACCTTTTGGTTTAGATGGCATAATTAACGTGTTAACTTTAGCAACTTTAACACCTGGATAGGTAGCTTCAACTGCTCTTTTAATTTCTGGCTTGGTAGCTCTTTTGTCTACTTCAAAAGTTACTTTGCCTGATTCTTCAAAAATACGAGTCAACTTTTCTGTAACTAGTGGTCTTTTTAAGATACTCATGCTGCAGCCTCTTCAGTAGTTTTAGATTCAAAGCTACTCTCAAGCATTTCAATTGCACTTTCAAGAAATACAATTACATCAGCGCGTAAAATTTGGTATGTGTTTGGCTTATTAGCCTCTACAACTTCAACCTTTTGAAGATTACGAGCCGATTTGTAGATGTTTAAATCTCCACCTGCTGTAAGTAATAGCACTTTTTTGCCTGATAATTCTAAGGCATTTATCATAGCTATCATTTCAGTTGTTTTTGGAACTTCTAAAGTGAAGTCTTTAACAACCACAATTGCTTTGTTACTAGCTTTCATAGATAATGCAGATTTACGTGCTAATTGAACTAATTTCTTGTTCATTTTAAAGCTGTAATCTCTAGGCTGTGGTCCAAATACAGTACCACCCTTTCTCAATAATGGTGATTTAATATCACCACGGCGAGCATTACCAGTTCCTTTCTGACGGTACATTTTCTTAGTACTACCAGCAACTTCGCTACGACCTTTTGTTTTATGAGTACCTTGACGTTTGTTTGCCATGTGGCGACGAACGTCTTCATAAATAGCACCTTCATTAGGCTCAATAGCAAAGATAGTGTCGCTTAAATCAGCTTTCTTACTAGTCTTTGTTCCGTCTATTTTAAAAATATCTACTTTCATGATCTTAGTATAAGGATGGTTTAGTTAGTAATTCTACGTAACCACCGTTTGGTCCAGGTATCGCACCTGTAACAAGAACAAGGTTTGATTCTGAAATTATTTTAGCAACGCTTAAGTTTTTAACTTTAACTCTTTCGTTACCAGATTGGCCAGCCATTTTCTTTCCCTTAAATACTCTTGAGGGGTCAGAAGCACCACCAATAGATCCTGGAGATCTTAATACACTTTGTTGGCCGTGTGTACTTTCACTTGCACCATGGAAATTATGGCGTTTAATAACACCAGTAAAACCATGACCTTTTGAAGTACCTGCAACATCGATTGTATCGCCTACGCTAAATACTGAATCAACTTTTAATTCGTCGCCAACAACTAAACCGTCTGGTGAGTAATCTCTAAGCTCCATAAGTACAGCTTTACCTGAAATACCTGCTTTTTTGAGATGCCCTAATACGGGTTTCGATACATTTTTGTCTTTTCTTTCAAAACTAGCAATCTGAACTGCATTATAGCCGTCCGTCTCAACTGTTTTGATTTGGGTGATAACAGCGGCTGGAACTTCAACAACAGTAACTGGGACATTTCTGCCCATGCTGTCGAAGACGCTTGTCATTCCAATTTTTTTTCCAATCAAACCACTCATTGTGTCTGAATCCTTAAATTACACTTTTATTTCTACATCAACACCAGACGGAAGCTCTAGCTTCATCAGTGCATCTACTGTTTGTGAACCTGTTGAAAGAATATCAATTAGTCTTTTGTGAGACCGATACTCAAACTGCTCGCGAGATTTTTTATCTACGAACACAGATTTGTTTACAGTAATTATACTTTTGCGTGTTGGTAGCGGGATAGGACCCGAAACCAATGCGCCAGTTGATTTAACCGTCTGAATAATCTTTTCAGCAGATTTATCGATCAAGTTATGATCGTACGACTTCAATTTTATTCTGATTTTCTGTTGTGTTGCCACTTATCAGAACTCCTTAGCTTAGTATTTTTGTTACCACACCAGCACCTACAGTACGGCCACCTTCGCGAATCGCAAAGCGTAAACCTTCTTCCATAGCAACTGGGTGAATCAATTCCACGTCTAACTTTACGTTATCGCCTGGCATTACCATCT
>JBBAEC010000055.1:0-13192 GCA_041656135.1 Balneolaceae bacterium
TACTCAAAAAGTTTGAGCTTGTTATTGTGTGTGTTACGCGGATTACTACATCCAACGCAACTACCCTAGGCGCACGTCCTTCCCATCTCGCGATGAGTCAAACGTACTGATTGTCTGTCGCGTTGCCGCGCCAGAACAATTTACATTGTTATATTTATTATTTCTTCACCATGTCAAAGAACCGCTCGACTGCCCGAGCACGCTATCATAGCCTCTTGCGAGGCATAATACTCTGTATCTTGTTGCCGCCCCTGTACGCTTGGAGCCCCTCTGGGCTCGCTCACCTGTACAGGCTACGCTTATAATCGGTACTTAAATTTCTTTTTTCTTCTACTACTACTTCTTCTAGCGCTGCCGCGCCCTTCTAAATTTCTGTGGAGCTACAGGGATTCGAACCCTGGACCCCTGCCTTGCAAAGGCAGTGCTCTAGCCAGCTGAGCTATAGCCCCTTCACTTTGGTGGGCTTGGGAGGACTTGAACCTCCGACCTCACGCTTATCAGGCGTGCGCTCTAACCACCTGAGCTACAAGCCCGTCTATAGGCCTGCAGCACTACGCGCACATGCCCTAATGCGGCCGGGGCTATCCCCGTCACCGTTGATGGGAAAGCATAGAACAGATTGTTTGTTACGAGCTGTGTAAGATATCGTCGCTCTCCTTGAAAGGAGGTGATCCAGCCGCACCTTCCGGTACGGCTACCTTGTTACGACTTAGCGCCAGTTACTAGGCTTACCCTAAGCAGCTGCCTCCCGAGGGTTGGCGCACTGACATTAGGTACTCCTAACTTCCATCGCTTGACGGGCGGTGTGTACAAGGCCCGGGAACGTATTCACCGCGTCATTGCTGATACGCGATTACTAGCGATTCCAACTTCATGGAGTCGAGTTGCAGACTCCAATCCGAACTGAGAATGGTTTTAAAGATTTGCGCCCTATCGCTAGGTGGCAGCCTTCTGTACCATCCATTGTAGCACGTGTGCAGCCCTGGACGTAAGGGCCATGATGACTTGACGTCGTCCCCACCTTCCTCACTACTTGCGTAGGCAGTCTGGCTAGAGTCCCCACCATTACGTGCTGGTAACTAACCACAGGGGTTGCGCTCGTTGCGGGACTTAACCCAACACCTCACGGCACGAGCTGACGACAGCCATGCAGCACCTTCCATAACGTTCCGAAGAAACCCTCTGTTTCCAGAGGTAGCGCTATAGATTTAGCCCAGGTAAGGTTCCTCGCGTTGCATCGAATTAAGCCACATGCTCCACCGCTTGTGCGGGCCCCCGTCAATTCCTTTGAGTTTCATCGTTGCCGACGTACTCCCCAGGTGGCATACTTAATGCGTTAACTGCAGTACTGACCCCGAAGGGCCAACACCTAGTATGCATCGTTTACGGCGTGGACTACCAGGGTATCTAATCCTGTTCGCTCCCCACGCTTTCGTGCCTCAGTGTCAGTTGTAGACCAGTAAGTCGCCTTCGCCACTGATGTTCTTCATAATATCTATGCATTTCACCGCTACACTATGAATTCCACTTACCTCTTCTACACTCAAGAAACCCAGTATCCAGGGCCATTTTACCGTTAAGCGGCAAGATTTCACCCCAGACTTAAGCTCCCACCTACGCACCCTTTACACCCAATGATTCCGGACAACGCTTGCACCCTCCGTATTACCGCGGCTGCTGGCACGGAGTTAGCCGGTGCTTATTCAAGGGGTACCGTCACACCAAATCGAAACTCGGTCGTTCTTCCCCCTCAAAAGCCGTTTACAACCCATAGGGCCTTCATCCGGCACGCGGCGTGGCTGCGTCAGGCTTTCGCCCATTGCGCAAGATTCCTCACTGCTGCCTCCCGTAGGAGTCTGGGCCGTGTCTCAGTCCCAGTGTGGGGGATCATCCTCTCAGACCCCCTAGCTATCACTGCCTTGGTGAGCCATTACCTCACCAACTAACTAATAGCACGCAGGCCCATCTCTAACCGCCCGAAGGCTTTAATTACAAACTCATGCGAATTCGTAATATCATATGGTATTAGCACCTCTTTCGACATGTTATCCCATAGTTAAAGGCAGGTTGCCTACGCGTTACTCACCCATCCGCCAGTCTCCAGAGCAAGCAAGCTTGCTCCTTCTCCTTCGACTTGCATGTGTAAAGCCCGCCGCCAGCGTTCGTCCTGAGCCAGGATCAAACTCTCCATTGTAATAATATTATTATATATACTCTGTGAGCTCAACCCTACACTTCTATCATTCAAAAGAATAACTTCTAGTCGCTCGCACAAACAATCTGTTTTATGCTTTCTACATCAATTCAAAGAACATTTCTTTCAGACAAAAAAAGCTGACTTAACAGCTTGAAAATCGTATTTGTTTTTGTTTCCCTGAAAGGATTACAAAGGTAAGGCATTGCAGTATGGGGGGCAAGTTTTATTTCACTTTATTTTCATTTTTCTTGCTTTATTTTTTAGAATTATTGATTCCATTTTGACTAAACCTTTTAAGTACTAGGGTTTCGCTAAATTTAGAAATTTATTTAAATCTGAAATAAAAACTGGTTGTTTAATTTAGATTCTATTTTTGTTTGAATTCTGTTCATTTTTCTACCAAAATAGTAGGGCTCTAATAATATTTTGGCACTTATTACTATAAAGTTAAAATATATGGTAGCCACCTCACACGCCCTACTCTTTATAATAATAGCCTAAATATTTCACTTCTATTTAAACCTAATAAAGCAAAGTAAAAGGTTTATAGATATGAGTTGCTTACTAGAATAAGCTACACACCAATGGTGCTATTCTTATCATCAATTTTTGCTTAAAACTTTATTTACAGATGAACTGTTTTACCTGTTCATTCGTTGACTATATCTAACCCATTTATTGTAATGACTACTGACCAATTGAATCATAAAATTTTACTCTGCGAAACAGCCCTGGATGAATACCAAAAATCAGGACATTTCACCGTTTTAAACCTTGTGAATGAAACAAAACTTACAGCATCCGATATCTATTCTTTGTTTGATGATAAAAATTCAATTCTAGATTTTTATTACCCTGTATTGCTGCTTCGATACGAGACTATGATTGAAGAGATTGAAGATTTTGATAGTTATACCATCAGCGAAAAGACATCTAACTTTATATATACGATGTTTGACATGATGGATGAGCGCCGTGAGTTTGTTGAAGATTCATTTCACGAGAGAGTAATAAAGGCTGGTTCAAAATCAGAATTCTTTATTCAAACAAAAGAGTTCTTCCATCGTTTCTTTACTACCGACCCAAATATTTCCGTTAGTGCTGGCTTTCTAATGAAGGATTATTTCTATCACTTTCTAACAAAGCAATATGTACACCTTGTTGATTACTGGCTAACAGATGACTCGGTAGGTTATGAACGTAGCATGGCACTTACCGATAAAATGACCAGTTTTATAGAGGAAATAGCATATAACAAAATTCTTGATAAGGGTTTTGACCTTGCCAAGTATATAGTTACGCAAGAGGACATCACCAATAAAATACCCTGTGTTGGAAATTGGGTTACCGAAATATTTAAAGACGAGAGTGCAGTTAATGAGTGATTTTCCTTCATCGAAGTTTGACCGAAGTAAGATATTTGCCAAGACTGGAATAAAAGTGGGCACTAATTATGCTCAGCGATATTTAAAAAAGAAAATTACGGGCAAAGAAAGTGACGATGGAGCCTTCCATTCAGAAAATGCCAAAGAAGTATTTAAAGAGTTCACAAAGTTGAGAGGCACTGCCCTCAAAATTGCCCAAGGCATGAGTATGGATCAAGGTTTTTTGCCTGAGGCATTTGCCGAGGTAATGACCCAAGCCCAATATTCAGTTCCACCCATAAATAAAGCTCTTGTTCGCTCTATTATAAAAAGAGAATTGGGTGATTACCCGGAAAAGCTATTTAAAAGTTTTGATTCGGTCGCTTTTGCAGCTGCTTCCATTGGTCAAGTTCATCGAGCCGAGCTAAAAGATGGGCGCAAGGTGGCTATAAAAATTCAGTATCCTAATGTCCGTGAAACCATCAACTCTGATATGGCAGTAGCAAAAGCGTTAGCCAAAAGATTGATTAAAAAGGGTTCTGACATTGAGCCTTATTTTCAAGAGATAAGAAATACTTTACTTGAAGAAACAGATTATGAACATGAAGGAACACAAATTGATCAGTTTAGAGCCCGCTTTGGTAGTGATGAAGTTTTGATTCCAGAATGGATTCAGGAGTTTTCGACAGGCCGTGTGCTCTGTATGACTTTTATTGAAGGAAAACATCTAGGAGAATTATTAGCTCAAGAGCCCTCTCAAGAAGAACGTAATCGATTTGGGCAGCTACTCTGGGATTTTTTCCACGAAGAAATTCGATTGGGCGGCTACGTTCATGCAGATACTCACCCCGGTAATTTTCTATTTACTGAAGATGGAAAATTAGGCGTAATAGATTTTGGTTGCGTTAAAAAATTCCCTGATGAGTTTTTTATGAATTACTTGAAGCTACTTCCTACTCATTTAGCCGATGATAAAGAAGCTATTCGTGACTTATATATTAAACTGAATGTGATAAATACCGAGTCAGAAAACCAGGATCGTGAAGAAGAGTATTACAATTTTGCTCGTAATTACGGCATTATGTTTTCAAAGCCATATAAAGAAGATGTGTTTGATTTCAATGACCCCGAATATGATCGTACTATAAGGCATTTCACTAAGGAAGCACCACTTTCGAATGAGTTACGGGGCTCTAAACACTTCTTATATACAAGCAGGGTGCACACGGGGCTTTACAGTATCTTAATAAAGCTAGGGGCTCAAATTTCTACCACTAAAAGTAAACACATCTTAAGCGAGCTTTTAGACATGGAGTTTAGCTAGGTTTTATTAAACATTTAGTTTGCTACAGAAACTTCCAGTAGGTACTATACACTTCAATTTTTACTTTATTATAAATTCTTGAAGTACTATCGGAGTATATTTTTAGCGGCTTTGCTTATTGGGATTTTAGTATCCTCCATATCTATTTATAATATAGAGTCCAAAACACGTGTGCTTGACACTGAAGTTATTGAGCTTTCGAAAATTAAGTACGGCATTTTTAATGTGGATGAATGGAAGGCAGCACTTTCTAGCATCATTATAAAGCGCATTAATGATTTTGAGCTTGAACCCACTAAAGAAGAAGATCTTCGAATAAAAATTGCCGCTTTTCTTGAAACCGCAATTGATGAACTTGAAAAAAGCTTTTTTGAGTATAATTCTGGTTCTATAAAGGGTTTTTTTAAAGGCAGTGTAGCCAATATTACTGGCGTTTATGATGTGATGCGAAAAGACATTCCATTACTTACAGAAAGCATTATCGGTTTCATAAAAGACCCAGATAATAAAAACCTTGCCCAAGATTTTATTCTTGAAAAACTTGATGAATATTCTGACGAAACATTCTCTGAAGTAGATTACACTCTTCTAAATATTATCTTAAAAAAACATAATGCACCAACCAGAATAGTTGCCGTTTCTACCATCCAAGAAGCTATTGATGATTTGACAGCACAAAAACAACCTTATATAATTGCTATTTTCTCAATGATTATGCTTTTATTTATTGTTGTCGCTTTTAATAATAACTTCTCCCAGTTAGATTTCCTTCTGTTAACTCTTACCTGTGGGATATTGCTAATTGTGGGGGTTTTACTACCCATGATTAATATTGATGCCCGAATCTCTAATATGGAGTTCAGTCTTTTGGGTGAAAGCATTCAGTTTAAAGACCAAGTGCTTTATTTTAAAAGTAAAAGTATTCTAGAGGTGGTTCGGCTTATGCTTGTTAGCTCCAAAGCCGATGTACTTGCAGTTGGCGTACTCGTTTTTATGTTCAGTGTGGTTCTCCCAATTACAAAACTTGTTAGCTCTCTCATTTATATTTATTCGGAAAAGGCTCAACAAAATAGCTGGTTAAAGTTTTTAGTCTTTAAGATTTCTAAATGGTCAATGGCCGATGTAATGGTAGTTGCTATTTTTATGGCTTATATAGGGTTTAGTGGTATCATTTCGGATCAACTTGCCGGGCTTGAATCTATTACTGAGCACCTAGATATCATGACTACAAACGCTTCTAGCCTACAAATTGGTTTTTTCCTTTTCACCTCTTTTGCGGTACTGGGTTTGCTCACCTCTCATAAAATCAAATATCACTTTTTAAAAGCTGATGCTAGTGATGGCTAAGCGGTTTCTAAACTGAGCTCGAATAAAAGACATAAGTTTCCGTAAAAGCTCAAAGAGACCTCCCAAGGGGCTAATCTCTTTACACATCTTTTTATGGTACTATCCAAAATAGTGTGTAAAGTAAAAAAAATATTATATCTGAGATAGATTCAAGAAATGGGTAGTAAGAACAACCACATCATGCCTGAATATAATTACCAATTCAAAATTGGAATATATTTAGCTCCAGAGGAGCCTGCCTGCGGCATAGGCAGGCGATATCCTTCATCTATAATCATCGATCTGAAACTAATACCGAAGATGGCTCTTAAAATGAATCTTGCCGAAATTTCGGTGGAATAGTGTGCGTTTTTTATAAAACAATCTTGCCCACCAATTATTGTTTTTTATCCATTTACCCCGAGATGAATCTCGGGGCTATGTTTATTTTGAAAAGCAACTTAACTCATTAAATAGACCCAATTTCATAGTGATAGATTTCGTTAAAATGATGCACGCGCTAAATATTGATCGCATTGCATAGATTCCTTTCCCTTGTTACGAACGTCCCAGCCTGTGTGAAAACCTCTGGTTCCTGCACATCATAATGAATTCATAAGTCTAGTCAACAACTCAGATTACCGAGTATAAATAAAAATAACTCATACACACTTTTAGGGATACTACCTCTTAAGCCTAGCCTTACTTATTCAATCGCCCTAATACTTGTTCTGCTTCTTCTGTCGATATATTGGTATTCGAAATATAGGCAAGCAACCTAATATGGATTTCATCTTGTGAAAATGGTTCACTTTGTTGGATGTAGCCATTATTGATAAAATACTCTTCGAGTTCTTCTCTTTTATTAGTGAAAAATCCAGGTACTGCTCTATTTTCTAAGGCTTTTATTAAAGCACTGGGATCAAAGTCACACTCTTCTAATTGGGCAGCAGTAGGATCAATGAAAGTGGGGGTAACTGCATCAGAATCTTCTAGCACTTGCCTATCTACAGGTCTATTATTACCGTGTTGTTTCAACTCTAAATATTGAGCGATTAACTCAGCTTTTTGTTCAATCTTATTTTGGGTGTTTTTATCCAATCCATCCAAAACCCCGCCTTCTTTGAAATAGCTCTTCAACATTCCCCAATTCTCAATACCGGTTTTTAGCACACTATATAATAGCACTGCATCATCAAACAGATACCAAATATGGAGTTGCTCAACGGGCGTAAAAATAGAGTGTACTGGTGGTACGCCAAGAGCTTCACCGTAAGCCTCATAACTCATAGAGTTTGGCTTTTGGATCTCCTTTTGTAATTGAATTCCTGCAAATACTTGAACCCTTTCCAATTCCAATTTATGAAGTCCATCTCCCTGTTCAATTACATAGACCTTGTGCTCAATATCTTTTTCGTTCTTTAATTTAGATTCCCATTTGGCAACCTCATCTTCCTGAGCCGTAAAATAGAAAATCTGCCTACCCGCCTTACTAATTTCTATTAGCGCATCAATTATAGCATTTGCACGTTGGGTATCGCTATTTGCAAGTAATTCGTCAGCCAGAATTGGTAAGCTGATGTCGCCCTCTGCTTGTTCTATAAAAGCCAATCGGACCGACATTATAAGCTGAATACGCGTTCCCGTTGAAAGTTCTTCAAGTGAACGTCCTACTCCGTCACGTAAATCCATTGCACTAAACCCGGCATCGCCCTTAGTTGAATCAACTAATAGTTCGTATCTATTTTTAGTGATTCGTTTAAATAATTCTTTTGCCCTCACAAACACCTCAGGCATATTCTTCTCACCTAAATGCGCTTTAACTTGCTTGGCTAAGAGCTCTCCAATAATTGAGTTGGCGTTCGTTTTGTAAAGCTCTTCTAACTCTTGCAAAGCTTGCACTTCTTTCTGAAGTGCGTTTTCTAACTCGTGCTTTTGTTCAGTACTTCTAACTAAGGTTTCAATTCTAACAATACTATTGTTAATATTAGTTAGTTCAGCCGCCTCTTCTGCAAATTGCTTTATTTTATGAGATAACTCATCCAAAGTTATCACCGCAACTTCATCCACTAATTCAGAATAAATACTGTGCGACTTCATTGAGTTTCTAGCTTCACTAAGAATAGCACTTGAGTTAGATTTTTGCTCAATCACTCTATTATACTGCTCTAGCTTTCCAACTAATTCTTTAACTAGATCTATGTCTTCTGGTTTTATCTCTAATCTATCGCAGATACTTTGGGTATTTCCTTCGGCGCGTACTTTGTCTTGAACTGTACGCACTTTTTCTGATTTAGCAGTCTCAAGCTTTCTAACTAAATCATTATACGCTTCTCTATACTCTTCCAACTGCTCTTTCTGGGCTTTTGCTTCTGCAAAGCTAGTTACAGTGCCTAAACCATACTTACCAAAAACTGGATTTATTTTCCCAACTAGATCCTTTATCTGCTCTTTGGCTCTTTTGACAACAGCATCTTCTGCATTAATCTTGTTTCTATTTTCTTGCCAGCTTAGCACATTCTTTAAATACCAATATAGTGCCGAGTAATTCTTTAGGGAATCACCATCCAAACCGGGTATAATTTTTAAAGCTTCTTTTGCTTTCTCCGCCTCTTTTCTAAATCTCTCGAATTCTTCTTTTTTCTCTTTTAGAAGACGTTCATTATTAGCAATTTGCTCAATAATATTTTCTAGTTGTCTTGTTTCTTCCAGCTCATTTATCAGGTCAACTACACGTTTTGCAACTTCCTCAGCTTCCCAGGAAGTTGGCGCGACCAATCCCGTTTCTTCGAAATCGCTCTTCCTTACGGATACACTTGCACTGCCCTTATCGGACTTATTTTTATACCCTAAATATATCAGCAAAAGCACTATTGAGATTAATCCTACATAGCCAACAGCTCCAAATAAATAAAAGGCAGCGGCGGTTGCAATGGAAAGAATAATCAAGATTCCTAGAAGCGAGCTTGAAATTGATTTCCCAGAATCTTCCGCAGTTCCTAGCCATCTAGATAGTGCGGTGATGCCAGCTTTTAGAGTTTCGCTCTTAGTAGTGACCTCTTCTTTTTTCTCACTAAGATGCTTAATCAATTTCTCTAACTGATTAATTTCCCCAAATAGATCAAAAGCACTTTGCCAATACTCGTCTGTTAAATTAATCCCTTCTAAATTGAGTCCTTCAAAAGTAGACTCACCATCGTTTAAACCTAATTTCTTAGACAAATCTTTCAGCTCAGAATCTACCCGAGCAATTTCATTCTCTGCCTCATAAATGCTACTCTCTAACTCCTTCAGCCTATCTATTTCATTCCCCACATACTTCACGTCTAAAGAATCCACACCGTTCTCAGGGAGATTTATTTGTGTGAGTTCAGTTTCGAAACGACTAATTTCAGATTTAACTCTTTCTAGTGAGGCACTTTTGTCTTGTATTTCCTTTAAAAAAGCATCTAAATTTTTATAGTCATCTTCTTTCACGTACTTCATCTTATCAGAAAAAGTCGACAACTCATCTTCAAGTGCTTTTAATGATGCTTGCCTAATTTTGAAATCTTCTACAAGCTTATAGAATTTGACTAATTCTTCGGCTTTCTCTGCTTTTTCTTTCTGCTTAAGAAGTGTTTCTAATTGATCTTGTTTTGCACGAAGATCTCTTTGCTCCTCTGAAATTTCACGAACTGTTTTACGAGCACTTTCAAATTCTCTAAACTCTTTTACATTTTTAGGCTTTCTTATAATGCTATAACCGAGTTTGTCTTTAGCGGCATCTATATCGTATCCACCAATAGCATCCTTTAAAATACTTTCCGCTAGATCTTTATCATCTTTCTTTATCAACTCATGAAGTGAAAGCATGTATCTTGACTGCTCTTCATTTGATGGAACCCCTTTTAATTCTGCATCTATTCCATTTTTTTGAGTTTTGATAAAAGAGGGGTCTAAATGAGAAATCCACGACTCTTCTTCAATGCTGAATGAACCTTCGGCAGTAATATTCCCAACATTTTCTTGGCTCATTAACTGCTGAATTGCTCGTGCTGTTGAACTTTTACCCGAAGCGTTTGGTCCTGCAATAATATTGATATGAGGTGATAAACCTTCATACGCCTTTATACCGTGGTTCAGACCTGGCATCTTTTTGATATCTACTTTTTCAAATCGGAGCACTTTTTTACTCATCGTCTTAGCCCTCCGCCTTAGTTTGGATCAATTGAGAAAGTAGACGATTACATTCTTGAAGAAGTAATTGGTTGATATCATCCTCATCAATCTGCTCAATTTTCTCTGTGTCGCGAATGGGTAAATAAGTAGAATGTGAGTTTAAAGACCTCAACGAGCTTAGAGCTTCTTTTCTTAGCGAGTCAATAAATGCTGAATTTTCTCCCGCTTCAAGGTCGATAATTGCTTGAGCGAGAAGCCCTGCCGGACTGGGTTCATCCTTCAAGCTTTCAAGATTCGTAACACTGGCAGTACATTGGTGCGTCACTTTTCTTATTGAGATTTGTAAACCTTCTTTATTTCTCAAGAACTCATTTATATCCCAGCTCTCCATCCAACGCTCTAATTTTGGTAAATCTTTTTGGCTTCCAGTAAGTAGAATATCGAAGCTGAGGTGCTCTAAATATTCATGCCTTGTGATTTCCTTTTTTAAATAGGAATCAGACTCACCTATGAGTTTAGCTTTAATCTCATCCTCTTCGGTACAGCCCGTTATGTCAATCTCAATTTCTTCATACCGAATGGTTGAAAGAGGAATGTGCCTTGTATTTATTCTTTTATCATTCTCAATAGTAAGCAAAGTAGCACCATGCTCACCCTTTTCCTTTGCACTAAGCGCTTGTGGAGAACCGGGATAATATATAAGAGGATTTGTTGAATTGAATTGCTCTGGTTTATGGATATGACCCATCACCCAAACATTTACCCCTTTTCCACTCATGGAATTTATTTTTAAGGGAGCATAAGAACTTTCAGCATCTGTAAAATCGCCATGGATAAGCCCTACAGTAACTGCATTCCCATCCACTTTTTCTTTGGGGAAATTAATTAATGGATCACTCTTGTAATGCAAAGAGGGAAATGACCAGCCCGTAAATTGTATAGATACCCCATTTAATTCAATCGTTTCAAAATCCCAACTACCGTTTTCACCCAGCAGATATACATTTTTAAAGGAATGGTTTTTGAGAATGGAGGGTAACACATCAAAATCGTGGTTTCCTGAAACCATCAAAACAATAATTCCTGCTTCATCTAGTTTATTGAGCCCATCTTCAAGAGCGGAAACTGCTTCAAAATACTTATTCGCTTGGTCTACAATATCGCCCGCTAAAACCACCGCATCTACATTCTCCCGAATCGCCCAAGTCACCATTCGCTGCCATGCTTCTCTAGTGGTTAAATTTTTCCCATCAGTACTGCTCGATGATGCTCGACCTATATGAATATCAGCTGATGTTAATATTTTTACTGCCATGAGAAACAATTTATTTTGAATGGAATGTGGTAATAAAGGGCTATCTAAAATGTAAATAAATATTCATTCAACTGTTGGGGGATGGCCACTTAATTTTTATACAGTTAAGTACCTTGATTATAAACTTTGGAGACTAGCACCTTTTCTCCCAAAAGCTTTCCACAATCGAATTTTTCCGATTTAGTATACGACCAAGTCAATCCGCTCAGCGACATACTTTACCTTCACATTTAACCGAAAGTCAAACGCTGCTTCCTCTAGTTTGTTAACTAAAATGAGTTGGTTTTGATGTCAGTTTAAGTGCTAAAGCAGCTATTTATTTAACACTTGATTTGGCTTCTAATATTCTGTCTCTAAATGCTACGTGGCAACTCACACAACCATTTTGCACGATTTGGTAATGATGCAATACTTTCTGCATGTCTTTTTCTTTTGCCGCCATAGCTATTGAATCTGCATGATGGTGCACAACCATATCCATACCATGAAAAGAGTTCATTTCCACTCCTAAAATATCCGCTAGCTCTTTTTGCTCTTCCTTAATAATACCTGGATGGGAGTTGATATTTTTGCCGCCCGAATATATAACTTCATAATTCTCCAAATAAATGCCCATCGAAACGGTGTGCATGTCCATCATCAAAAGCTGCATAATGGCCTTGAGAGATTGCGGCTCTGGCTCTGCATGTTGGTCTGAATTGTGATTCCAAGCAATGGTAAAAAAGCTTAGAATGAGTGTAGACAAAAGAATCTTATATTTCATAATACAATTGCTTTAAAGTGATTGATTGCTCACAATATTACAAAATTATATTAGCGGTGCAATCAATATTAATAACAGTTATAAATATTGAAGTTAGCTAAATATATTTCAACCTATGATATATGGATGATTAGAAGCTTAAGAGCTTGTTTCCTTTGTTTTGTAGGCAAGAGCGTAAACTTTCATTTGCCGTATCATAGAGGCTAAGCCATTGGCTCTAGTTGGTGACAAATGCTGAGCCATCCCAATTTTACCAATAAATTCAGGTTCTGTATTTAAAATAGTATTTGGCGTATTGCCTGAATAAAGCCTAACTACAAAAGATACTAGCCCCTTTGTTATAGCTGCATCACTATCGGCTTTAAAAGAAAGCTTACCATCTTCATACTTAGCAACTAGCCACACTTGGCTCTGGCAACCTTTTATCAAATTGGATTCTATTCTATCATCTTCTGATATAGGTTCCATTTTGGCGCCGTGCTTAATGATGTATTTATACCTTTCGGTCCAGTCGCCTAATACTTCAAATTCTCTTACAATTCTGTCTTGTACACTTTGTATATCCATACCTATAAGATAAAACAATGCATCTTTGCATCAAAAAGAGAATAGCCTAAAAAGCAAGGATTTAAGCTATGATAAAGTCGATTTAACTATATATTTTGGGTGTTGCGGATTTAATATCGAATTTGAAAAATGAATCATATCGAGACCTCCTTTAGAAGTCAGGTAATTCACTAAC
>JBBAEC010000056.1:0-11585 GCA_041656135.1 Balneolaceae bacterium
ATCGGAAAAAGGTTGTATCACTTACTCCACCAATAACAGTATAATCTGCATCTGTACCATTGTAAACCTCTGTCCAAGTAACTTGATCAGGAGAGGATTCCCAAAGATAAGTTAATCCAGTTTGAAAACTGGTTACACCACTTGAAGCTAAAGTAAAATCAAAGTCAGCGCAGACTACCATATCTGTTAAGGTTCCTGCATCAGGAATACCAGCACAAGCAATTAATTCGAATACTTCAAATGTATAATCTTCAAACTCACCACTCGAATATTCTATCTCACATGGATCAGCAGGACCAGAATTAGGGGTAAATGAATTTCCAATTCTCATTCTTGTTTGTCCTGGTAAAGCCGTTAATGGAACTGTAAAAGATCCTACATGTATGTTAGAATAGCTTGAAGTCTGAAAGACCACTTCTGAAGCATCAAAAACACCGTCTTGATTCCAATCTATCCAAATTTTAAATCCAAATGTAGTTGTTCCTCCAAATGAAGCAATAAAGTTTACTTCTTCCCCTTGGTAATGAGAAACAACCATTGAGGTAAAATCTCCATATCCATCAGTTGAGAATCCAGAGGCATCATTTGTAATATTTTGAATACCACCAGTCGTAGTAAAATCATCTATATAACGAGATGTATTAGTAGCCGATGGAATACAATAACAGTCTGTAAGAGGCGACAAGGTTACATTAACAATATTGGAAATCGTTTGATCAGTTGTATTTGTACATGTAGCAACAAGTTGATATGAAGTAGCTTCAGTAACTCCATCACTTACAGTATATTCAGAAGCATCAGCTCCCGCAATATCTGACCAAGTTGAAGTTATCGGGTCAAAAACTTGCCATTGATAAGTAATTCCAGTAATACCAACATCTAATCCGGTTCCCATTAATGTAAACGGTACTCCTGCACATATTTGTATGTCATTAATCGTTCCAATTGTAGGCGAACCAGAGCAAGGAGGAGCAGCTTGTTGAATAATTAAACTAAGGTCTATTGCAGACCCATAATTTTCTTGAGCACAAGGATCTACTGGAGACGTTCCTAATGCAGCTCTAACCCTCATTCTATATGTATCAGGTGCCGCAGTAAGTAGCGTTGGTATTGTTCCTTGAACAGTGTCTATGTCAGTTGCTGAAAACACCAATTCAGAAGGTTCAAATTGTCCATTTTTATCCCAATCAACCCAGACTCCATAAGAAGCATTTCCAAGTTGATAGGTTGCTTCAAAATCGAAAGATTCGCCTGCTACATTAACAGTAATAGGGTCGCCAGCACTTAGGTCCTGATAAGCACCGTCTGGAATAGTTGTTAAATTCACATTTGTTACAGCATTCGTAGTTGAAAAACTTGCAATTTTGTCGCCAGCGAGTGCAACAGTTGGAGTACAATAACAATCTTCTGGAGGAAGTACTTGCAAGTTTACTACTGGTGTTGTATCACTTTCTGCACTTGCATCACAAATCACGATATATCTAAAATCCGTTTCAACAGTTATACCACTCGGAAGATCCAATGAGAAACCATCTGCACCAACAATATCTACCCAAACGTTAGTTCCATTAGGTTCTCTCATTTGCCACTTATTTGTCAAGCCGGTTGTCAAAGTATTTCCTTGAAGTGTTAAGTTCAGGGGTAAACTTGCACAAGTAGAAAATGGTTGAGCAATATCAATCGTACCTGCTGCAGTAGCACCCGTACAAGGTACACCTTCAATATAATGAAATTGAATATTAGGACGTTTTTTATAACTAGACACATTTCCAGATGAAGACCCTGTAGTTCCAATTACATAGTTATCAAATCCAGAGGTGTATTCCCAATTGAATTCATTGTCAGCCCCAGAATTACCACCTGTCATTGCTAATTCCGTAGAAATTTCAATTGCACCACCTGTATAAATAAAAGGCTGGTCTAATTGTAAAACCATCCATCCCACTGCATCAGGAACGTCAAACGTAGTAGATTGATAAACTACCGTTTGATTCGCAAGAATGTCAGCCCAATGGTCATTGATTGTACCCGTTAATGGATCTGAATTGGTATTATTTCCCATTCTAACCGTATAATCAGCTGGAACGAGAAAATGTCCAGTTGATGTTTTGTTAAATGAAATTGCTGTAATTAAGTCTCCTGCAACAATTCCAGCTGTTGTCAATTCAGCAGCAGTAAACTTAATATTACTTCTCACATCACTCGTAGTTGAGGAAGCACTATAACGATAGACTGGACTATATAATGTGTTACTTGGCGACTCTGTTCCTGTACCAATTTGAACAATATTTTGAGTAAAAGTAAAATTACTGAGACCAACAAAAAGCATCCCTACCACAATTGTGGCAAGAATATTGCTTATCTTCCTATAACTATAAATACTTTTCATAATCTTAAATTTTATTATTAATAATCGAGGCATCGAATAAAAACACCTCCTTTTTTCGTTGTTAAATATTATTGTTTTATTACTTTAAATGTTCTCTGCCCATCTTCATTGTATATGCGCAATGTATAAATTCCATCTGCCAGTCCACCAATATCTAATGTTGATTTTTCAGCCTTATAAAGCGTTTTATCTCCACTTAACACCATACGTCCACTTAGGTCGAGAATGTCAATATTAAGAGAAGATAAATTAGAAGGGTTCAGAATATGGATTTTATCTGAGGTAGGGTTTGGATAAACAGAAAGTTCAGCAAACATTTGCTCTTCAATAGAACTTTCACACGGAGTGAATACTTCTACTGTCACAATTGCTGTGTCTGCAGGACATACTCCGTTAGAAACTACATATAGATATTCATAAGAACCAGGATTATCTGAAACATAAAACTGCGTATTTCCTAATAATTCACCATTAGGGTTATACCAATCTCCTCCCAAATCAACATTTCCTGATAATCCTTCAAATAATTGAATTGAAGTTCCTTGGCAAGCAGAAATTACTCCATCATTGCCCGCTGACGAAACATTAAACACATTGATATTGGCAATTGCTGAATCTTTAATATATACGTTATTACACAATGATTCTACCATATATTTTATCTCATAATTTTGTGATGGAAGCGAGGAGAAGTCAAAAATCGAACCGTTAATAAGATGTTGAATATTTTGAATTTTCCAATCTCCCCAATCTGTTGCTGGAGTAATAATTGTAGATAAATCAATTTCTCCTTCTAATCGGCAGACATCAATGTATCCATCTGTACCTGCTTCTGTATCACAAGGAACAATACGGATTGTGTAGTCCTCCCATTCTCCATCACTAAAATCTGTTTCACATGGGTCAGTATTACCACTTGAGCTTAATCGGTCAGATAAAACTCGCATTCTTGTTTCAACAGGAGTGATGGTATCGTTAATAGTGATTGTTCCAGTATGATTGAGGGAATAACTTGAGGTTTGGAAAACATTCTCATCAGTAGAGAATTGACCATCTTTGTTAAAGTCAATCCATATTCTAACTCCAGCTGATGAGCCAACAGATTCTATTTCAAAATCAAAACTTTCACCAACGTTTACTTTTACACGTTGATCTGAAAATTCTCCATAACCATTTGGTGAGAATCCAGTATTTTGATTATCAATATTTTCCAGACCACCTGTGGTAACAAAACTATTAATAAAATAATTTGGATTGTCTCCTACAGGAATACAGTAGCAGTCTTCTGGTGCTTTAATATATGCAGATACAACACCAGTTGTATCGCTTTCTCCAGAAACGTTACAAACCATATAAAATCTAAAGTCTGTAGGCTCTGTAATTCCAAGTGGAAGATATAGCTCTGTAGTGTTTGCACCAGAAATGTTTTCCCAAATATTGGCGCCATTTGGTTCACGTTTTTGCCATTGTCTTGACATATTTGATGCAATTGTTGCGCCCTCAGCAACAAATGTAAGTGGAACGCTTTCACAAGCACCGAAGATAGGGTCTTGATTAATTATTCCTGCGTCTGGCGTTCCCATACATTCATCGGCAATTACCATTAATGTATAATCTTCGAATTCTCCACTAGAATACCCTGTTACACATGGGTCAGCAGGACCAGAATTAGGAGTAAATGAGTTACCAATTCTCATTCTTGTCTGTCCTGGCAAGGCAGATAATGGAATATTTACAACACCAGAATGACTTGACCCGTATGCATTACTATTCCATGCGACTTCTGTGTTTTCATCAAAATGTCCATCTTTATTCCAATCGATCCATATTTTAAATCCGTAAGTACTCGTACCTAGGAAATCAACATTAAAATTAAAACTTCCTCCAGGGGCTTCTGAAACAATCATTGAAGTAAAATCTCCATAACCATCGGTAGAGAAGCCTGATGTTAAATTACTAATATTGTCAACTCCACCTGTGGTGCTAAAATTATCAATTCCACGAGCCGTATTAGTTGCCTCAGGGATACAATAACAGTCTAAAGGTAGATTAATTGATAATGAGACCGCATCGGTTGTGTCGCTTTCAGTAGATGCATCACAAACTATATAAAATCTAAAGTCAGTTGGTACAGAAATACCATTTGGCAAGTATAAAGAGGATGATGTCGCCCCTGAAATGTCTGTCCAAGTATTGGTTCCACTAGGCTCACGTTTTTGCCATTGACGAGTTAAACCACTCGCTATTGTATTTCCTGTAAGTTGGAGATTCAAAGGCAAGTTTGGGCAAACAGAAAAAGGTTGTGCCACATCAATTACTCCAGCCTCAGGAATACCTGCACATGGAGTAGGTACGAAAATGTCGGGACCTGATAAATCCATCATTCCTCCTCCTTCTGAGCAAGGAGATGTCGTTTGCGAAGGCCATGAATCAACCCAGATGTAATATTCAGTTTGCTCAACTGCATTAAACGTTAAAGTTCGGGTTGAAGTTGTACTTCTTGTAGCTACAACACAGGTTCCATTATCTGATGGACAACCGTCATAAACAAAAACAGCAGCCCAATCAATGTTATGAATAGTAATTGTTACTTGTCCATTTGATTCAGGAACGTACAAATATAATGCTTCAAGTCCATCTCCATAATATGTCGAAATAGTACCTCCATCGTCTTGGTCTGTACACCAAGGACCAACACTTCCTGTGTTTAAATTATCAACCGTCCCACATGTTAATGGTAAGTCAACAAAATTACTAACGCTTAAAGGGATGGCGTCTGCACAATTATATTGAGCGAAAGTAAAATTATATTGACTTGTAAGAAAAAAGCCAATAAATGTAATGATAAGAAAATCACTTATTTTTTTGTAAATATTTTCCATAAAAAACTAAATTTAATTAACAAATATTAACATAAAATTGACACATAATTCATGTAATAATTTTATTGTTTAGAGCAATTATAAGGCAATAAAAAATCAATAAAGAAAAAATTAACATGTTTTTTTCAAAAAAATATAATTTTTTTTGATGTATAGTCGGTAATTTTAAGGGTTTGAGCGGTTATTTTTAAGGTTAAGTGCGTTGTTGTTGTTTTTCTAAAATTTGGTGTATCTGGGTGAATAACAATAATATATAGCACGCTAAAAAAATTTTATTATAAATTTCTTAGGGAAATTTTGCCTTGAAAAAAAATGATTTTCTAGGAAAATTAAAAATTTCGATTTTTTTAACTTTTTCTAAAAATTCTAAATTAATTTTACTTTTTTATAGATTTGGATAAATTTTAACTCCTGATATTTTTTGAATTTTAAATCCTAAAAATTGATATTGAATATTGATTAAAAAAATACCAAATTTGTTCACTTGTATTAAAATACTTTTTTTGGTATTTCCATGACTAATGGTTCCAAAATTAAGAGCAGTACCATCCACGTATGTCAACTTCTAAAAATTTTTAACACCTATTTTTAACACCTTGGTTTCCAGCGTGATATACATTGCAAACAACAATAATTTTGTCTCCTTGATTAATATCGGGCAGTTGTGACGTATGAAGAGTTGAAACTAAATATTATTTAACCCCTTTTTAATAACTTACACAGTTTATAGGATACTCCCAATTCTCAATTCACATAATCAAGTATGAATGCATCTTGAGTAAGATTACCCGTTTATGATGTTGAAACAGACGAGAAAAATGTCATTATTAAAATAATGAATAACAGATAAATACCTTTCTTATACTAATTTTAATTCACCACAGTGATGCTTCCCGATTCTTTAATTTCTTCTCCTCCTTTTAAGGTTCCTCTCAATATGTATGTGTAAACACCAGATTGAACGCGTTTTCCTCTATGCATTCCATTCCAACAGTCTTTTTGATCTTCTGAATAAAACACTTCTTCTCCCCAGCGGTTAAATATAGAAAACTCCATTGTAACAACACAACTTCCAAATACACAAGCAAAATCGTTAGTTCCATCTGCATTAGGAGAGAATATGTTAGGAACAAACACCTCTCCACAAGGAGGCTCTACAACAATTGTAATAGAATCAGTAGAAACACAGCCATTGACATCTATAACACCGACAAAATACGTTGTTGTCTCCTCAGGAGAAGCCGTTGGATTATCACAATTACTGCAACTTATACCTTCAGTTGGAGTCCAAATTATCGTATCAATATCAACATTCGGATCGATATACAAATCTAAGTTTATACTTTCACCTTGTTGAATATAAGCATCATCTGGACTGATATCAATGGTAAAACTCTCATCAATCAATACTTCTCCAGAATAATTTGCGCTACACCCATTTGCATCAGTAACTATAACATTGTAAATTCCTTCCGCAAGGTTATCCGCTATTTCGGTCGAGCTCACATTTCCGTCCCATGTATAGGAATAACTTCCAGTTCCTCCAGATACATCTAAAGAGATTGATCCATCATCCAGTCCACAAGTAGTTCCTACAACTTCAGCTTGGATAACAACTTCATCTGGCTCTTGAATTGTGACCGTAATTTGGTCAGTACAATTCAGCCCATCGGTAACAGTAATTGTATAAGTCCCAGGACTTAAATTTGATGCGGTTTCAGATGAAGATACATTGGGTTGCCAAGCAAAAGCAAAAGTTGGCGTTCCACCAGTTACTAAAAGCGATATACTCCCGTCATTTGCTCCAAAACAAGATACATCACTAAAATCGTCTATTGACAAGACAGGCGGATTCGCAGCTCCTACGGATATAGTACTCGTTGTTTGACAACCAGCGCCATCTTGAATAACAATAGTGTAATCCCCTGCTGCCAATCCTGTATAAGCACTCGTTGCTTGGAAAGTATTTCCGCCATCGATGCTATACTGAATAGTTCCTGTTCCACCAGATGCTTGGATTATTATCTCTCCTGTGTTTCCTGAACAAGAAGATTGTATAGTTTGTATATTATCAATCACTGGACCATCAATATTACTCAAACTAACTATTTGTTCAGATATACATCCGCCATTGTCCATCACTTGAACAGTATAACTTCCAGTATTAAGTTGGTCAAATACATTGTTGGGAACAAAAGTTGCACCATTATCAATAGAGAATTGATAAGGAGCAGAACCACCAGTTGCTGTAATCGTAATTTCTCCATCTGCATTGCCACAAGAAGGATCAATGGTTGAAACTGAAATATCTGCACCCATACCCACAGATACAGTTACAGTTTCTGTAGCAGGACAACCCCCACTTGTTGTGTATTCAACTGTATAAGTTGCTCCTGTTGTAGCATCTGAAATCTCTCCAGTCGAAGGATCTATGGTTGCATTATCAGTAGGTAATGGATTAAAACTAAATGTTCCACCTGGAGTAACAATATTTGTCGGACCGTTGGGAGCCCCTTCACAGAAATCAGCAAAGTCGAACGAAGCATCATCAGCTCCACTTGGTGGATTCAGCGTAATTACCTCTGTTGCAGTACAACCTGCATCATCGGTAACAACAACTGTATAAGTACCTGCTGGTAGATTACCAATTGTATTTGTAATACTTCCCAGGGTATTGCCTAGAGCATCTTCCCATTGAAAATCATAAGAAGTTCCACCACTCACTGTTATTGAAATTGTTCCGTCATCATTAGAACAAGAAGGATCTTGTGTTTGAACGTCATCTATTGTAACTCCACCTACATTACTTAAGTTTTCAGTTCCTGTAACTTCACAACCTAAAGCATCTACAATGAATATATTATATGTACCAGCTCCAAGATTTGTAAAGTTTCCACTTCCTTGAGAAGTAGCTCCTCCATCAATGGAGTAAGTATATGGAGAAGTTCCATCACTTGCTGTTAAATTAATTTCACCATCTGACTGTCCACAAGCAGGGTTCGTGTTGGTTGTTTGATATGTTATGATAGGCACAGTAACCGTAATTTCATAAGCCCAATAGCAAGTTGGATCACTCGGGTCAACTGCTCGAACCCAATACGAACCTGTAGTATTAACATTTCCTGTAATTGGATTTATATCTGCTAAAGCATCGCCTTGAGAACCATGATAAGATAGATTTGCGGCATCAGAAGATGGATCGATAGCATCAGATAAATCTACATTGCAGCCAACCAAAGGAATTGTTACGATATTTGGAGGTGTACACGAACAGTTTGGATTAACCACTATATCAACTGTTTCTGTATGCGTTAAACAACCAGCCACTCCATTATCTACTGTCAATTCATAGGATGTAGTTGAAGGTGGACAAGCTTGATTGTTAATTGCTTGTGTATTTGTACCGCTTGTGGGTCCAGATAAATCTGTGGTTGGTGACCAAGAGTAATTAATATCATTGTGGATTGGAGGGTTATCGAACGTAATAGACCATCCTGAAAAATTACCCACCCCAACCCCAATAAGGGTAGACGCCGTAGCTTCAATTGTCCAAACTCCATTGGGATCGCATCCGTTCAAAACAGAAAAAGGATCTGCTGGGTCATAAGTACCTGAATACGGAGGAGATTGACTACCTATATTCGTTGCTCCACCAACAGGAATAAAACAAACCCCATCTAAGTTATCTCCATTTGATGAAGCTTGAAGAGTTCCCTGAGGAATCAACGTCATTTCTGTACCATCAGGACAAATTAATGTGAATTCAAAGTTATGAATACCAACGGAATTCGGAAAACCACCGGCAAAATAAGTGAAATTGTGAATACAAACTTCTTGTATTAATCCTGTATAAATGTTATTCGTATTAATTCCTTGTACATTGATATTCACTTCAGCGCCAATACTTCCAAAACCAAAACCACCTACAGGGTTTAATTCATTTTGGTCAAAAGTAACAGTTCCTCCCGGATCGAGTACTTGTACGGCAGTACCTGATATATCTGCACAATCGCCAGGACATACTGGGTTTGGATTTACATCTATATCTACCTCATAAACTGGGTCAATTACAGTAACCGTAACTTGATCGGTACATACCGAGCCGTCTCCAGTCGTAATTTTAACATCGTACGTTGTAGTAGTTGTTGGTGAAACATGATTTGGGTTTTCACCTCCAGAGTTACCAACTCCGTAATTATGATAATAGCTATCGCCTGGTGTCCCCCATTCAATATAAGCATCTACATCATTTTGGACAATCTCAACATTATCTATTCCCCAATGGTCATAGTCTGCACCTGAGTCGGCTGATTGATGCCAACGAAACATCGTATTTGCTGTTATTGCAGCTGCAGGAATCTCAAAACACCACTTATCCCATGAAGTATAAGGAGTATTGTATCCACCTTGTGGGTCAAAATAATTAATCGTTACCCAAGTATTTCCTCCATCAATAGAATATTGAAAGTAAACACCTTCGTCTGGTTCGTCTGGCCCTTCACAAGGAGCAGCTTGAGCTTGAGTAGCAAATAACAAATCAAAACAGACGGTCACGCCTGCAGTTGCTGCGGTGATGTCATACGCTGTTGTAACTATGTCACGAGGAACACTCGTACTGTTACCCATCCATGCATGAGTAGTTCCATCCACACCGCTTGGAGAACAAGGGTTATTCCACATTACTGCGTTCGGAGTAGAACTCCAACCTGGACCAAATGACCCCGAATCAAAACTTTCATTTAACATTACTGTTCCACTTCCATAGGCACTTACAGAAAGTATAGCCTCTTGTCCACAATAAATTGTAGAGGGAGTAGCCGATGCATATATTTCACACTGCCCAATTACAGTTGTATTCAGTGTTAGTAATACAACTACAGCAGATAATTTCATTAATATTATATCTTTAAGTTTCATTGTTTTGATGCATTAATGTTTATAAAGTCAAAGTTTAGCAGTTGACTTTTTATATATCCATTATTATCCTTTTTAAATACATAAAAAGTTTTATCTTTTATCTTCTTTGAGTCATATTCAATACTTGAATTGGCAGAAATAGTAACCTTAAAATCCTCGTCTTGGCGAATTTCATTTATACCATTCGCATTTTTATATGTTAAATCTCGATTAAAATGAAGCGTAATTTCATTATTAGTTAAGTTTTCATACTTAAAAATTATCCGTTGATGGTTTATATCATCCACTTTATTAAGATAATTAATTTCGCTTTTATAAATCACGTAATTATCAGTCGCTGTTGCTACTTCCCAAGTTTGTGACAAGGTGTTGCCAATAAAAAGTAATGAAAATAATATAAAGAAAATTTGTTTCATAAGTATAATATTATTGTTTTAGACCACTAAATTATAAAAAAAATAATAGAAGAAGAAGATATTAACATTTTTAATGTGTAAACGTACAATAGTATCTTAAATAATTTTTCCAATGTACAATAGGTTTTTAGATATAAAACGTTACTTATTACGAGCTAAATGCACAAATCCATGGACTTCTTCCTCATCCCCATTATAATTCATTAAACGTGCTTTATAAAAGTATGTTCCGTCAATACAATCAGCACCACTATTATTTACTTTCCCATTCCAATTAAATTCTACTGAGTTACTCTCAAAAACGGTATTTCCCCATCGGTTTAAAACAATTATTTCAAATTCATGTACATTCAGATGACCAACTAATTTAAAGAAATCATTTTGTCCATCTCCATTTGGTGTAAACACATTAGGAAACTTCCATTCTATATCAGAATGAAAGACATTAATCTCTTTACTGATGAAATTTGTGCAACCATCTTCACTTTCTACAGTAAGAACAAGTGTATATTGTCCAGCATCTGTGTAAGTGTATGATAAAAACTCATTATTGTTTACTTCAATGTTTCCATCTCCAAAGTTCCATAAAGAGCTTACTATATTCGATGATGAATTATTATCAATTTCCACTTCTAATGGTGGAACACCTTCATTTGGTTCTACGTGAAAGTCTGCTATGGGAACAAAAAACACCGTAACACTTTCTGTCGAAGTGCTTGGGCAGTTCCCAAAAGTTGTGTATTCTACAAAATATGTTGTTCCAGGGACTCCACTGAAAATCTCACCAGTCAAAGGATCTATAGTTGCATTATCAGTAGGTAATGGATTAAAGCTAAATGTTCCGCCTGGAGTAGCAATATTTGTCGGACCGTTGGGAGCCCCTTCACAGAAATCAGCAAAGTCGAACGAAGCATCATCAGCTCCACTTGGTGGATTCAGCGTAATTACCTCTGTTGCAGTACAACCTGCATCATCGGTAAC
>JBBAEC010000057.1:0-10887 GCA_041656135.1 Balneolaceae bacterium
ATGAACGTAACCATAACCATAACCATAACCATAACCATAACCATAACCATAACCACAACCATGAACATAGGGGTTTAAAAGAAATAGAGGAAATTATAAATAGCAGCTCTTTATCAAAAACTGTCAAAAGATTAAGTATGGATATCTTTAGGCAAGTAGCGGAAGCTGAAGGAAAAGTACACGGTAAGTCTTTATATGAAGTGCATTTTCATGAAGTCGGGGCTGTTGATTCTATTGTTGATATTATTGGAGCTGCCATTTGTATTGATTATTTAAAGGTTGATAAAATATACTCATCCACCGTTGAAGTGGGTGGTGGTATGGTAAAGTGTGCACATGGATTATTCCCAGTTCCTGCACCGGCTGTTTCTGAAATATTGAAAAACATACCTATTCACAAAGGTAGAGTGCAATCTGAAACCACAACTCCGACTGGGGCAGCCATTTTAAAAGCTACTGTTGATGAGTTTACAGATGAATTAAGTTTTAATATGCAGAAAACAGGTTATGGGTTAGGAACAAAAGATTTTGAAATTCCTAATGTCTTACGGGTGTTTGTAGGTGAATTAAAAAATTTGAATGAAACTGAAAGGCAAATTCTAATTGAGACCAATATAGATGATATGAACCCGGAGTTTTTTTCATATATTGAAGATATATTATTTGAAAATGGCGCTCTAGATGTATATAAAACACCCATTATCATGAAAAAAGGACGTCCTGCGACCTTGTTTAGTGTTTTAGTTAACGAGAAAAATGCTAAAAGGATGCAGCAAATTATATTTCGAGAAACATCCACATTAGGGATAAGACAACGTTATGTAGATAAAATAATGCTTAATCGGGCTTTTGAGAAAGTAAAAACAAAATATGGTGATATCACAATTAAAAAGGGTATTCTTAATGGAAAAGTTATCAAAGTCAAGCCAGAATTTTCAGAATGTGAGTGTTTGGCAAAAGCAAATGATGTACCTATTAAGGATATCTATGACGAAGTTTATAAAATGATACAAAAGTAAAAGGAGAAGTAATGAACCATTCAAATAAACTTACTAAATTAAAAGAATTTATAAAAAAACTAGGTAAAGTATGCATTGCTTTTTCTGGAGGTGTAGATAGTACTTTACTACTAAAAGTGGCTCATGATGTATTAGGGGATGATGTTTTAGCCATTACCATTAACAGTCCTTACATTGCTGATTGGGAAATTGAAGAAGCAAAAGAATTTACCAATAGATATCAAATTCCACATACCATTATTGATGTGGAAATCATGGATGTTTTATTGGACAATCCTAAGGAACGTTGTTATATTTGTAAAAGGCACATATTTAATATGATTATAGAGCTTGCAAAAGAAAAAGGCTTTTATTATGTGTTAGATGGTTCAAATTTTGATGATACAAAAGATTTTCGCCCTGGTATGAAAGCTTTAAAAGAACTGCATGTAGTGAGCCCTCTTCTTGAAAATCAAATAGATAAAGTCGAAGTAAGAAAAATGGCAAAAGAATTGGGTCTGCCTATTTGGGATAAACCGGCTTATGCTTGTTTAATGACAAGGTTACCTCATAATACGAGGGTTGATAAAGAAAGCCTAAGAAGAATAGAGTTATCTGAAAAGTATTTAATGGACTTAGGATTTAAAGCAGTTAGAGTAAGAAGTCATGGAGCTCTTGCTAGAATAGAAGTACCCAAAGATAATATTTTAAGACTTATGGAAAATGAACTTGCTGATGCTATCACTAAAAAACTAAAAGAATTCGGGTTTCAGTTTGTTACCATTGACCTTTTAGGTTACCAAATCGGAAGTTTTAATAGTATGATTGATCCCCAGTAAGTCCCTTTGCGACTTATTCCTGCAGGCTAACCTGCAGGAAATTGCTACTTCGTTGCAATCTGGCGCAATCTAATATGATTATTAAATAAATCCATAGTCTGTAATTAGATCCTCGGGGGAAATAGTCTAGCTGTATAGGACAGCTTACCATATGTGATAGAACTAATCGGCAGCGTCAAGGTATGATTATATAAATTTAGAGAGGAAAATGAATAATGAATTTTTCCCATGTTTCATTATATAAGGTGATATTATGAACTATAATGACTTAAAAAAACTATTAAACAATGTACAAAACCAGAATACTTCTGTAGATGATGCCATTGAACAATTAAAGGACCTACCTTTTAAGGACCTTGGCTTTGCTATCATTGACAATCACCGTGAACTAAGGGTTGGTTATCCAGAAGTGATATATTGTGAAGGTAAAACTGTAGATCAAGTCAAGGATATTGTGAAGTTTATGTTAACCACTAAAAACAATATTCTAGCCACGCGTGCTACTGAAGAGATGTTTTTATCCGTTCGTGATTTTGCGCCTGAGGCTCAATTTAATTGCCTAGGTAAAGTTATTACCATTGAACAAAGCCCTCTGCCCAAAACCGATAGCTACATAGTCATTGTATCAGCTGGGACCTCTGACCTACCAGTTGTTGAAGAAGCAAAAGAAACCGCTCTTATTCTAGGGAACCAGGTTAAGGTTATTACAGATGTAGGTGTGGCAGGCATTCACCGTCTCTTTGCTAGATTGGATGTCATTCGTGGTGCAAAAGTTGTCATCGTCATTGCAGGTATGGAAGGAGCATTAGCCAGCGTGGTAGGTGGTCTGGTTGATAAGCCTGTCATAGCAGTACCTACCAGTGTTGGATATGGTGCAAATTTTAATGGATTGTCACCCCTGTTATCCATGTTAAATAGTTGTGCAAGTGGTGTTAGCGTAGTCAATATTGATAATGGATTTGGCGCAGCTTATACCGCCAGTATGATTAATCGATTATAATAAGTTATTGACATATGTCATAAAAGGTCTATACTTTAGAGTAACTGACATATGCAGAAAATTAAAAAGAGATACTCAATGAACAGAAAACTATGTTAGAGGTTGACCACATAATTTGGTTTATAATTAAATAGATAAGTATATGTCGTGAAAATTAAACATTAATCTTATGAGCTGTGTTAACAGAAAAGCCCAAAACTTGCAGAATGCAATGAATGTTATGATATCACAAGCTAAGGGGGTATAGCGATATGATAAATACCGAAAAATTGGAGGCTGTTCTTACCAGTTACAAAAAGAATTTCATACCAAGCCAATGGAATGAAGAAAAATATAAATGGGAAGCTGTGAAGCATTTTCAAGATCACTGGGATATTCATGCTTCAGATTTTTTGGATATGTTCATGAAAGCAACAGATAAAACAGATAATCTGCTTGCTGCAAGGAGCTATTTTCCAAGGGGCATGATAAAAGCGTTTGCGGAAGCAGAAATGGAAGCGGTCAGAGCTATGTTCCTCAATCTTTATGATGAAACCAAAGGGCTTGCTGAACGTGTCGAGAAATTTGAGTCCGATGCCGAAACGCTGCGGGTAAAGCACGATAATGGTGCATGGAAGCAGCATTATCAGAATCTAAATTCTATTAGTACCTATCTCTGGCTGCGCTATCCTGATAAATATTATATTTACAAGTACTCTGAGTATGTTAAAGTCGCAAAGGAGCTGGAAAGTGATTTTATTCCCAAAAGAGGCTCCTCCACAGCAAACTTGATTGGTGGGCTTAATCTCTATAATGAAATCTGTGCATATGTAGAAAAAGATAAAGAATTGGTAGAAATGCTGAAATCTGTAATAACAGACGATTGCTATCCGGATCCGGCATTTAAGACGTTGACCATTGATGTAGGTTTTTATATCAGCCGTTATTATAAGAAAGCAGAATGGTTCCCAGCTGACTACAGTCCAAATATATCGACAGAACAATGGTTAGAACTTCTTGCTGATAAAACAGTGTTTGACCAAAACAGCCTAAAAATCATGAAGCGTATGAAAGACCATGGCGGCATGGCTACCTGTACGCAACTTTCTATTAAATATGGTGCAACGAAGAATTTCTATAATTCGGGTTCTTCAGCACTTGCAAAACGAGTAGCTAAGACTACTGGGTGCCCTGTTAAGACTGAAGACAACGAGAATTCAAAATGGTGGCCGATTCTGTATGTAGGGAAGCATGCAGATCAAAGCACTGAAGGAATCTATATTTGGAAGTTGCGCGATGAACTGAGCAAGGCATTGGATCAGTTTGACCTTTCTGAAGTACCTTTATTTGCAGAGGGAAACAACACAAAGAATCGCAGCTACTGGTGGCTGAATGCCAATCCGAAGATTTGGAGCTTTTCCGAAATAGGTGTCGGTAAAGTGCAAAGCTATACACTTTACAATGACAATGGTAATAAACGCCGCATCTTTCAGAACTTTTTGGATGCAAAAGCTGGAGATGTTGTAATTGGATATGAATCGAACCCAGTAAAACAGGTGGTGGCTCTTGCAAAGATAGTACAAGAAAATGATGGTGAAAGACTATATTTTGAGAAAATTGAAGGTTTGTCCACACCGATTGACTATGCTACGCTGAAAAACTATCCTGAACTGGAGCATATGGAGTTCTTTGAAAACCCAAATGGCAGTCTTTTTAAGCTCACAAAGGACGAATTTGATTTTATTACGGACTTAATCCGCGAGGAAAACCCCATTGCTCAAAAGGAAACGGCTGATGCTTATTCCAAGGATGAATTTCTAAAAGAAGTGTATATGACCGGTGAGAATTTTGATACCTTGGTTTCCTTGTTAAGGAATAAACAAAATCTTATTTTGCAGGGACCTCCGGGTGTTGGCAAAACCTTTGCAGCAAAGCGTCTGGCATATGCTATTATTGGAAATGAAGATGACAGCCGTATTGAATTTGTTCAGTTTCACCAGAATTATTCCTATGAAGATTTTGTCATGGGATATAAGCCACGGGGTGATGGATTTGAATTGCAGTATGGCATTTTCTATCGTTTCTGCCAGAAGGCAGCGAATGAGCCAGACAAACCATTCTTTTTTATTATAGATGAGATAAACCGCGGCAACTTGAGTAAAATTTTTGGCGAACTGCTCATGCTAATTGAAAAAGACTATCGTGACGCAAAGGCTACTCTTGCGTATAATGGGATGTCCTTTGCGGTTCCGTGCAATCTATATATCATCGGTATGATGAATACAGCAGACCGCAGCCTCGCTATGATGGATTACGCCCTACGCCGGCGTTTTAGCTTCTTTGAATTAGCCTCGGGATTTAATTCGGATGGTTTTAAGGCGTATCAGGCAACCTTGGACAACGACACATTCAATACTTTGATCGAACGAATTAAAGATCTTAACAAAGAAATTATAGCAGACAGTTCTCTTGGGAAAGGCTTTTGCATTGGGCAAAGTTATTTCTGCGGTCAAAAGGAATGTACCGAAGAATGGATGAAGGAGGTCGTTGAATACGATATTATTCCGATGCTGAACGAGTATTGGTATGATGAGCAGCCAAAACTGCAGAAGTGGGAAAACATATTGCGTGGTGTGTTCAATGACTAAAGATAAGGGTATTCTGATTAAAAATATTTATTATATGCTCACTTATGCTTTTCAGATATTAAGACAGTCAGGATATGATGAAATTGCAGCGGAGGAGTTTGAGAATATTCACGATCTATTTGCCTCCATCCTTTTAAAAGGTATTGCAAAGCTGATAAAACAAGGTATATATAGAGATTATGTTACAAAATGTGATAATCTCTCTGTTTTGCGAGGAAAACTGGACATCTATGGGACGATAAAAAATAAATATCAACGGAGACAGATGCTTTCCTGTGAGTACGATGAAATGTCTGAAAATAATTTGTTTAATCAGATACTGAAAACAACAGCGACTATCCTGCAGCGGCAGTCACTCGTGAGTGAAAAACACAAAAAAGCACTGAAAAAATTAATGCTGTTTCTGAATGCGGTAGATATTATCGAGCCATCCGATATCCAATGGAACAGACTAAAGTTTCACAGAAATAATCAACATTATAAAATGCTGTTGAATATTTGCTATTTTGTGCTCGATGGCTTGCTACTATCAACCGAAAAAGGCAAATACAAAATGGCTACGTTTCTTGATGAACAACATATGTCGCGGCTATTTGAGAAATTTGTGCTAGAATATTATCGATACCACTACCCAAAATTGCATGCAGCTTCTTCCCAGATAGCTTGGAATGTCGACGATGTTATCATTGATTATCTTCCAATTATGAAAACTGATATTACATTGCGGTTTGGTGAAAAAATTCTTATCATTGATACGAAGTATTATTCCCGTACCATGCAGATTCAGAACCAATATGACAGCCAAACCCTACACTCCAATAATTTGTATCAGATTTTTACTTATGTGAAAAATCTGGATGTAAGGAGCAGCGGTATTGTAGCAGGAATGATTTTGTATGCAAAAACAGAAGAGATCATTACGCCGGATTATGATTTTCTGATGAGTGGAAATAAGATCAGTGTTAAGACGCTGGACTTGAGTATATCCTTTCCGAACATTGCTGCACAGTTGGATAGATACGCCACATCATATTTTGGAGACACGAAGAGTAAGTAAGAGCTTTGTATAATCATTGAATCTTTAGGGCAAAGCGTGGCTGATAGGTATGGAAGTATAAATATTATGCTATCTTTTCTTTGAATAAAGTTGCAAATTGCATTTAACCTCATTTATAATACATATTGAGGTTAAACATTTTGGTTTGGATGAATTTGGGGGCTGTGCTCTTAATAGCTGTGTGCAATTATTTGAATAAATTGAACAGACCAAAGACCCTTTTTATGCGAAATGGATGTTACTATATTGAAAGGAAGACAAAAGAAAAAAATTATGAAGTTTATTTCATGGAATATTGATTCATTAAATGCAGCATTGATAGGTGAGTCGGCACGTGCTTTATTATCTCGGGATGTATTAAACACGATAATTGAGCATAAGCCTGCAATTATTGCTTTGCAGGAAACAAAATTATCAAATAATGGTCCTACTAAAAAGCATTTTGAATTTTTTAATGACAAGCTTTCAGATTATGAAATTGTTTGGAATTCTTCAATTGAACCAGCCCGCAAAGGTTATGCTGGCACCATGTTTTTTTATAGGAATGATTTAAAACCAGTTGTTACTTTTCCAGCGATTGGGGCACCTAGCACTATGGATGCTGAAGGACGCATTATTACGTTAGAATTTGACGATTTTTACATAACTCAAGTTTACACGCCTAATGCAGGGGATGGCTTAAATCGTTTAGAAGAGCGTCAAATTTGGGATATAAGATATGCTGATTACCTTGCATGTCTAGATAAGGTTAAGCCTGTTATTGCTACAGGTGATTTTAACGTGGCACATAAAGAAATAGATTTGGCTCATCCAAAAAGCAATCGACGTTCAGCTGGCTTCACTGATGAAGAACGTCAAGGTTTTACTAACCTATTAGTAAAGGGCTTTACAGATACCTTTCGCTATATTCACGGTGATGTGACGGGAGTATATTCTTGGTGGGCTCAGCGAGCTAAGACAAGCAAAATTAATAATTCTGGATGGAGAATTGATTATTGGCTGGTAAGTGAGCGGATTGCAGATAAGGTTATTAAATCTGAAATGATTGATTCAGGTCCAAGACAAGACCACACCCCAATACTACTTGAAATAGATTTATAGATTAAATAAAATCAATAACAATAATGACAGCTGATTGAGTGCTTTATTTTCTGCAGGTGATATAATCTACACATCACATTCTCATTTGATCAGATCTAAAAGATACCCATAGCCTTCCTGTACCATCTCGTCTTTCGGGATAAACCGCAAAGATGCACTGTTAATGCAGTACCGCAATCCGCCAGTTTTCTTGGGACCATCGTTAAACACATGACCTAGATGGGCGTTTCCCACACGGCTTCGAACCTCCGTCCTGTGCATTCCATGAGAAGTATCCTGTTTTTCGTGAATCACATGTGGATCAATCGGTTTTGAAAAGCTGGGCCAGCCACAGCCGGATTCAAATTTGTCACTTGAGGTAAAAAGTGGCTCACCAGTAGTAATATCCACATAAATTCCGGGTTGAAAGGTGTTCCAGAATTCATTCTGAAAGGGAGGTTCGGTGGCATTTTTCTGCGTCACCTCATACTGCGCTGCCGTCAGCTTTGTGCGCAGCGTATCAGCGTCCGACGCTCTGTAAACTGCAGGATTCACGATTGACTTCGAAGCCTTTTCGAACTTAGCTTTTGAAATATGGCAATAGCCATCCGGATGTTTATCTAGATATTTTTGATGATATTCCTCCGCAGTGCTAAAATTACGTAACAGCTCTATCTCGATCGCAATAGGCTTGCTGTATTGCTCCTGCAATCGTGCAATGGAGCTCTGAATCACCTGCAGATCCGTATAATCCACATAGTAGATACCAGTCCGATACTGCGTACCGTGGTCACCGCCCTGCTGGTTGACGGAAACAGGATCAATTGATTCATAATATAGCTCTAGTAAAAATGCCAGAGGAATTTGCTCGGGATCATAGACGACACGAACTGCTTCAGCATGCCCCGTATTCTTGTGGCACACTTCTTCATAAGTGGGGTTTTCTGTCTTTCCATTCGCATAACCCACCTGTGTAGACAAAACGCCCCTTATCGATGAAAGATATTTCTCGGTTCCCCAAAAGCAACCGCCCGCAAGATAAATTTCTGACATAGCGCACCTCTTTTTCATAATTTGTAATAACAGCATTCGCATCTGATTAAAATAGCATCTAGATATATTTTACCATGGTGCTATCCATTTATTCAAACAATTTTAGATGATAGCTACACTGAGATATTATCATAAGTGGATCATAAAAAAACGCACAATAGCAATTATATCATGAAATTTCTTCGAAATTCATGATATAATCTCGACTTTAACAGTGGAATCAAAATAAAACCTCTGTATTCATTGATAATAGTAGACCACAGAGGTTCTTCTTTTTCGGGAGCATGTTGTATATTTTAGATTTCTTTTTTACTATCTGCTACAAGTTGTTTTATCTCGCCTGTTTTTAGGTAACGCCTATTTAGGGTTAGGTTTAATGCATCACCTATATCTTTAAGAATATGGTCATAGTAAGTCGTTTTAAACACATTATCTTTAACAAAGCAAACTTGATATTTTCTTAGAGATTTAATTATCTGTTCGGGAGCATGCTTTCCATCTAGTCGCTTGCATAAAAGTCTTAAAATTAATAGTGCGATGAAACATGTAAGAAAGTGAGCCTCAATTCTTTGCTGCAAGGAAACATGAACAGGTTGGCTTTCAAGGTCGCTTTTTGTGATTCTAAAGCTACGTTCAATCTCCCAAAGACCATGATAAGCCTTAACAACTTCATGGTCTGGCATGTCTACTTCACTTGTAATAATCGCATAGTAACCGTCGTACTTTTCATCTTCAGCAATCTTATCAAGATCCAAGTAAGGAATGCGCTTAGTATTTATACACTCGCCAGTTTCCGGATCATATTCAATGTTCTTTACGTAACGTAATGCCCCACCGGCTTCTTTTTTTTCATAGCGTTTAGGATTTGCAATGATTTTTTGAGCTTTTGCAAGAACCTCTGCTCGCTTATGCTTTTGACGTCTAGCGTAAAGCTCATTGTAGCAAACAATTTGTTTCACATCTAAGGGAATTTTACGTTTAATATCGTCTGCATGTGTTACCCAGAATTCCTGAGGATAGAGCCTAGATTTCATACGAAAAGCAGGAGCACTTTGATTGTTTTCTTTTTCACTCCATTCATCAGTCTGCTTCACTATGCCTTGTTTTTCCACATAGCCCGCTGGGTCAAAAACATATGTTTTCAGGTCTTGGGTAGAACCTCGTATTTTCTGTGAAAAAATGAATCCGTCACCTTTTGACATTAGAAATGCAACATTATCACCGCTATTTAACCCCTTATCAGCAACGGTAATAATCTTGCCTAGCCCATAGTTAGTGCGCGTTTCTTGCATTAGAGGCATCATAGTTTGACTGTCATGGGTATTTCCTTTGAATAGACGGTATGTAATTGGAATAGCATCAGCATCCAGAAGTAAGCCCATTTGAACCAAGGGATTTCGTGTGTTGCGCTTGCAAAAGCCCTTGCGACGAAATTCATCCTCTTGGTCAATCTCAAAATAATAATTTGTAACATCATAAAAAACTACATGGGTATTGCGATTGTAATTTATCCTAACCTGCTCGTGAAGGTGGAGAAGGAGTTTTTCGCGGAACGAAGCAAAATAATCTAAAGCACGATAAACATCGTACCAGTCACAATTAAAGGGTCTGGCAATATTATCTTTCTCTTTGAAACTAGCCATCTTGGAACCAGGTGATAGTACACGTGTATATACCAAAAGCTGCATTACGTCATTTAATGAATAATCCATATCCAAGCTCCGCTGGCGATTGATAATAAACTGATGTAGTTTTAGTTCGTGATATATTGAGCTTAGCGGTAGGAATCCCATATGTTGTAGGTTATCTTCGTTCTCATCCATAAGCTCATCTGCGTAAACATATCCTAAATAGATTTCTTTTTCGGAATCTGTTTCTTTTAACTTCTGCGTGCGAATACGAGCAACCTCTCTAAAATGTGCTTGAGGGTCTTCGTAACGATCTAGATACTCGTCTACATAACCCAAATTTTCTATAGTCTTATGTTTTGTTTTCTTGGTCAAAGGGTCTCTATAACCTTCGACAAAACTTAAATTAATACGACCGTTTTTTTGTGGTGTTGATTTAAGGAACATGTTGTAATACCCCCCCATGTACAAGTAATTCTATTCTACCATAATATACTACAATATACAACATGAAAAAGAATAAAATTTGACATAAAAAAATCGCCCTAATGGCGTAGTTTCAATACTGATATTTTGTTATTAAAATTAGTCAACTGTTAAACTGC
>JBBAEC010000058.1:0-10090 GCA_041656135.1 Balneolaceae bacterium
CCAAATTTAAACTCTATACTATTGCTATTATATTTTAATACTACCTTTGTACTTGTGTTATTTACCACTTCACTCTGTTTAAATACCTGTGTACCACTTGCAAAAACTTCTCTTATAAAAGTTTTTGGCGCAGTATCCGCTCGAATCTTTTTCTCTTTTTGGAAATTATAGTCGTGAATCACCAAACCATTATGAGCAGTTCCAAACCATAGCCTCCCAGTTTCATCTAATATAGTTGCGCCTTCATTAAATTCAGCTCCTTTGCCATATTCCTGAAGTGCATAATGGATACGAGGAGGCATATCCCTTTTGTTCCACAAGCTCAAATCATAGTAATTTAAACCAGTATTAGTACCTTGCCAAAGTCCACCACTATCATCAAATTGCAAGAACACGGTTTCATCTGTTTGATAATCTTCTTCGCCAAAAATTTGAAAAACTAATGTGTCAGCATTACTTGCAAGCTGTTGGGAATAGAATATCCCTTTGTCGGTACCCACCCAAACTCTTCCTTTCTCATCCTCTATTATCCCATAAATATTTTTGCCTAAAATTCCCTGCTCTTCACCAACTCTTGTAAACACATCTCCATCATAATTAACTAGTCCTTCATAGGTGCCAAGCCAAAATTTATTTCTTGAGTCTTTAAATATTGAGATTACCACCCTACCCCAATAGTTACCATTTATTTTGATAGGCTCTAATTTCCCATCCTCATATTTTAATAACCCATTCGAATCACCAAAATATATTGCATCATCATCATCTATATAAAAATCATTTATATAGTAGGTTGATAAATTCACTTCGCTATCAAGCTCGTAAAACTTAGATCCGTCAAATACAATAATTGAATAATTATAGGTCAGCAGTAATAGATTGCCATTACTAAATTCTTTAATACCCCATATTTCATCTTCATAAAATAGATTCTTCGGCGGTACAAATGTTTTAAAGGTACCATTTGAATATTTAGTAAGACCTTTTTCATTTCCAAACCACAGCACATTGTTACGAGCTCTCAGCATTCCATAAACAGAATTGGAACCTAAACCAGTATTTGTATCATAAAATCTAAAGCGTTTATCCTTAAAAATGTTTACGCCATTCCCATCTGTTGCAATCCAAATAGTGCCATCTTTTGCTTTAACTAACCGGTGGATATAATTACTACTGAGCCCATTATTTTTTGTGATATGCGTATAATTTTGCCCATCAAACCAATATAGTCCCCTACGTTCTGTTCCTATCCAAATCAGACCTTCGTCATCTTGGGTAATATTATATACATAATTAAAGGGCTCTCCATTAACCTCTGTAATTGTTTCAAGTGTGCCGTCATTTTTAATTAGTGTGACACCATTACTTGTAGCTATCCATTTAGTACCATCTATAGCTTCATATACTTGATAAGTCGCTTCGCCACTCATCCCATTTTTCTTGGTCCAAGTTTGAGTTATACCTTCGCCACTTTTATACTCCGCTACCCCGCTCATGGTAGCAATATATACCTCTCCATTTTTGCCAATGGTTAGGTCCCAAACTTGGTTGCTTGGTAAACCATCATTCGTCGTAATTTCTGAAATGCTATTAGTTTCCGAGTTCCAAATTATTATGCCTTGTGAGTTTGTACTAAACCATAACTCTCCTGATGGTGTTTCTAAAATATAGTTTACCAGCATGGTGTCTAATAGGGCTAGCTCTGGCAAATATATTAATGAGTCTTCTTTGAATAATGCCACCCCACCGCCCTCAGAGCTAACCCACATATTTTTCTTGCTATCTTCAAAGATGTCGAGTGCTAATTCACTTTTTAGGCCATTACTCCTATCGTATGTTTTAAAAGTAATTCCATCAAAATTAACTAGCCCATTTGCAGTAGCAAACCAAATAAAACCATAGTCATCAAAGTGAACATCATAAACCTGACTTGACGGCAACCCATTATTCGCCGAATACGTTTTAATATTGTACTTCTGTGCAGATACGTCTTTAAGTAGCAGCGCTAATAAAACAAATAAGATTATTTTTAACTTGTACAACTGTTCCGAAGTTACCCGAGGTTTGTACTGATCTAGGCTTTAAACTTTCTAAATAAGTTAGTTGCTTAGCCAATATATTCAAGAATATAGATATTTATACACCCATTTATCAGAAAATATCATAATCTGCTTTACTCTTAACTCCATGAATAATCGTAATCAGTTTCCTCTAATTTAGTAATCAATTCAATAGAATTTTAAATTTCTGATTTTATTCTCAATAAACAAGAAAGTGCCACAGTAGTTATTGTCACTTTTGTTATAATAAACTATCCAAAGAATTTAACTACCCATAAACCATGACTGCTCAACTTGTTCTTTCCGAATTACTCCTACTAGCGGATCCAAATAAAGCGGAACACTCTAAACGTTTTTTTAAAAGTGGTAAAGGCGAATATGGGGAAGGAGAGATATTTTTGGGAATCAATGTTCCTAGCCAGCGCAAAATTGCCAAGAAATATTCTCAAATGCCTCTCTTTGAGGTAGAAAAACTCTTACAGAATAAATACCATGAAGCTCGATTAACTGCATTAATGCTAATTGTTTATCGTATTCAGAAATCTACCAATTTAGACTCAGATCGAGTAGTTCAACTATATCTAAAGAATTTAGATTATGTAAACAATTGGGACTTAGTTGATTGTTCTTGTCATCATATTCTTGGACCATTTCTGGAGCATAAGGAAAGGGATATACTTTACGATTTGGCAAATTCGGATAAACTTTGGGAAAAGAGGATCGCAATGATTATCTGTTTTTATTTTATTAGAAAACATGATTATAAAGACGCTCTCGCTATTGCTGAAATTTTGTTGAACGATAACCATGATTTAATCCACAAAGCGGTAGGTTGGATGATTCGAGAAGTTGGGAACAGAGATTTGGAAGTAGAAACGCAATTTCTAGATATGCATTTCAAGGAAATGCCTAGAACGATGCTGCGATATGCCATTGAGAAATTTGAGGAGCCTCTTCGACTTCATTATCTACACGGTTGATTCTTTCTTAAATCTAACAACGAACATTGATCCTCTTCCATCGGGTTGATCTTGTACCTCGAATGAGCCATTAAGTTGGCTAGTTAGAGTTTTAATTAAAGTTGCTCCTAATGATGATGCTTCATAGAATTCTACTTGATCTACGCCCTTTCCATCATCCGATATTCTCAAAGTTACCATATCATCTACCACTCCTCCTGTTACACTAATCTTCCCTTCATTTTGATTAGTAAACGCATGTTTAAACGCATTTACTAATACCTCATTTATAAGAAGAGAACAGGAAATAGCCTGATTTATATCTAAAGAAAATGGCTCTATTTCAGTAACAAGCTCAATGTTTTTCTGTTTAGACAGGTACATCGACTTAATAATACCCACCAGGTCTTTAACGTATGCACCATAATCGATATATGCTAACGACTCACTTTGATACAGCATTTCATGCACTAAAGCTATAGAACGGATACGATGTTGGCTATCTATTAAAGCTTTGCTTACATCTTCATTATCACTTTGAAAACTCTGTAATTGTAATAACCCAGAAATTACAGCTAGATTGTTTTTAACCCTATGGTGAATCTCAGCCAACATTAGTTCTTTTTCGCGGAGAGCTTTTTTTAATTCATTTTCAATAGATTTGAGCTCCCTAATGTCACTTGCAACACGTACAGTTCCTACCTTAACACCATTTTCTATTAAATCTGCTTCCGAAAACATAACAGGGATATTTTCACCCTTACTGGTTATCAGCTTGAATTCCTTTTGCCCATTACTATCAAACTCTCCATTTTCAGGATCAATATTCAAATCTGTAGTGCTAATAAAATCAGTTAGCAATTCACCCAATAGCTCAACCTTTGTATACCCTAATATATTGGCTGCCGAACTATTTGAGTTAGTAATTACACCTTCAACATCTGCTACAAATATGGCCGACTGAATAGATTCTATTACATTATCTAAGTATTCAGTAGATATTGTTTTGCTTTCTAAATTTTGGGCCATTTTATTAAAAGCCAAAGCTAAATCACCAAACTCATCATTAGATATCGATTTAATCCTGTAGCTTAAATTCCCTGACCCAAGATTACTAGCAGCATTATTGAGATGGTGTAATGGTGTGGCAATAGATCTATAAATGTATAGAGCGAGTAAAATCCCAATAATTACCACAAACATAGTACCTAGCAAGTTTACTATGCGTGCGCGTGATAATTTCTCATTCAACAATTGAATTTTATGCTCTTGCCTAGTGGTAGCCTTTTTTCTCATTTCTGATACTTTCGGCATAATCTGAGCCCTAAAGTAGGGTTCTATTGAGGATATAAACATTTCGTTTGCTAGCCTAACATCCTCTTTTAGCAAACCAAGCCACTCGTTAGATAAAGAAGTATATAACAGAAATAAGTTCTGCAATTCTACCACTTCATCTCTTAAAGAATTTTCTGTATCTATAAGCAGTTCAAAACTGCCAAATGAAGAGGTAAACTTCCTCACCTCTTCCTTATAATTATTGGTAAGTAGAGAAACTGAGGGCTTTATCTGTGCGCTATTATCTATTTCAGTTTCTTGGCTTGCTTCGCGAATAGAGTTTAGATTCAATAAACTCTGATAGAGGCTAATCTCCATCTCATTGGTGTACTGCACCAATTGCGAAGCCTCTTTACTTTCTTTTAGTTGCTGATTTGTAATCTGCTCGTAGTAAATCTCCCAAAGTATGCCCAAACCCCCTAAAAGGACGCTTAAAAATACAAAACTGACAATAATCTTATTACCTAAACTCAAAATAACCTTAGCTCTTTCATGACGCTAAAGTTATTTAAAGCTAGTATTAATAACCACGATTAAAGAGCTTTTATATACCCTACTTACACATTCTGTTTTTACTAATATGAGAGTAAATAATCGAGCTTCTTTATAATAGTTTGCGCGTTGGGTAGCACCGATTCCATTAGTGCAAAGTTATATGGAACTGGAATATCTGGCATAGTAAGTCTTTCGATTGGAGCATCTAAATACTCAAAAATCTCTTTTGTAAGTACAGATACTATTTCTGCTCCAAAGCCCGCCGTTTTGTTATCCTCATGAACAATTAGGCATCGATTAGTCTTTTTAACAGATGCTATACAAGCCTCTTTATCCCAAGGCATTAGTGTTCGTAAATCTATTATATCAGCAGAAATGCCCATTTCCTCTACGGCCTGTTCGCTACGTTCGCACATAGCTCCCCAAGTAATAATGGTTATATCATTTCCTTCTTTAAGTTTTTTAGCCTTTCCAAAAGGAACAACGAACTCATCGCCTGGGTAAGGTTTACGTGCATATTTAGCATCTAACAAGTTTCTATGTTCAAAGAAAATAGTGGGGTTGTTGCCACGCATGGCACTTCTTAATAAACCAACAGCGTCTTCAGCATTACTTGGCATTGCAACTTGCCAACCAATTGCATGCGTAAAAAACACTTCATTACTCATACTGTGCCATGGATCACCACATTTTGCAAAACCGCCTGGCATTCTAACTACCATTGGCGCTGCAAATCTATTGGCCGTTCTCCATCGTGTAGTACCACAATTATTAAGCTGTTCGGTGGCTGGGTCGGCATATTTTCTAAACTGAATTTCAGCTACAGGCATTAACCCTGCATAAGCCATTCCAACTGCACGCCCAATAATGCCTTCTTCCGACAAACTAGTATCAAATACTCGCTTATCTCCATATTTAGCTTGCAGATCCATGGTTGCAGCATGTACACCACCTTTTAGCCCAACATCCTCACCAAAAACAAGGAGCTTCGGATTTGTAGAAAGTTCGAAATCTAACGTTTTACGAATTCCTTCAACAATATTAATACGTTGTTTTTCAGGATTTACTTCTTCGCTAGATGCAGGGAATTCGTGCCCACCAACAATGAGTCCACCAATGGTCTGAACTTCACCTTCCTCATAAAAAGCATACTTTTCTGTGTTGTTGGTATCAGGTTCAGGTCTTGCCAAAGCTGCCTCTGCAGTTTCATCAATAGTCTGTTTGGCTTTTTTCTGGAGACTATTCCAAGCTCGCTTGGTTAGATGTTTGGGAACAAGATATTTTTCTAGTTTTACTAATGGATCTCTACTCTTTTCCTCTTCAATAAACTCATCTGTTTTATACGCTTGATTGTCTTGATAGGAATGACCATTTAAACGAGGCACACGAAGGCGTATCATGGTTGGCCCCTTTCTTGCTCGTACGAAACCCACAGCCTCTTCCATTAAAGCGGCAGCGGCTTCAGGATCAGTACCGTCGCCTTCAACAATTCTTAAGTTCTTGAACGATCGCAGGTTGTCAGTGATAACACCCCCGGGCGTTTGGAAGTCGCTTGGTACTGATATCCCATACCCATTGTCCTCAATATAAAAGAGTACAGGTAGATTTTGTGTGGTAGCAATAGTTAATGCCGACCAAAAACCGTTTGTGGCTACAGAACCATCTCCACCTAATATTACCGAGATGGCTCCTTTATATTCTTTTTCTTTTAAAACTGATCTACGATATTCAATGGCCTGTGCCCAACCAATGGCTGGGGTGTACTGTGAACCAACATCTCCCGCCATAGGTAAAACTTTAGGGCCATCGGCATCTGGTTTGTTGCACACAACACCAATATCACGGCCATCACTGTATCCCCCAGATTTGCCCATTGGTGCCGCCATAGCGTCCTCTAGATCCAAACCAAGCGTTAATAAAACAGGACGTGATCTATAATAAGCACTTACTGCATCATTCTTATTAGTTAGTAGTTTTGCTAGTAAAATTTGACCCAGTTCATGACCACGTGCCGAAAATTGATATAATACTTTTTTCTGTGGTACAAGTTCATTCTCCTCCTTCTCATCCATTGCCCGCGAGGTTAACATTAGCCTCGCTACATCTTTCCAATCTACTTTATCACTCGCTTTCGAAACAGATTTCGATTTTCCCTTTGCCATCCTAAATCCTTAAATGATATTTTTTATTTCTTCAAATACTCTTTCAAACTGATCCATATCTTCCTTCATACCAATGGTAATTCGCACACATTTGGGAAGGCCAAACGCATTGATCCGGCGTAGAATCACACCTCTTTCGAGCATTGCTTGTGTGAAGTTTATAGCTTCTTCTTCGGTATCTAACACCATCATTACCGAGTTTGAAATAGAGGGTATATATTTTACACCGTGCTTATCAAAAAAGCGATACAATTGCTCTTTCCCTTCCCTTACTACAGCCAAACCTTTTTGTAAAAACTCATGGTCGTTATATGCAGTAAGTGCAACAGCTTGCCCCAATGCCGACGGCTCAAATGTAAGCTTCGTTTTCAGTAAGTAGTCTATAATTTCTTCTCGTGCAATAGCGTAGCCCACTCTAAATCCTGCTAAGCCATACGCTTTAGAAAAAGTTCGTAATACAATTACATTGTCATAATCGTAGTCTAAGGCAGATGGATAATCTTCCACTCCCTCAGTGAATTCGTAATAAGCTTCATCCATTGCTACTAATACATCGCTAGGAATTTGGCTCATCATCCATTCATATTCTTTTTTAGTGATGTACGTACCTGTCGGGTTATTCGGGTTTGCAATGTACACCAGTTTTGTCTTTTCGTCTATAGCATTTACAATTGCTTTTACATCAAAACGATAGTCTTTGGTAATGGGGATTTTTTTAAGCTTAACACCACGTACTCCCATTTGCACAAAAAAGCCAACAAATGTAGCATCTGCCGTAATTCCATTTTGTTGCTCTAAAAAAAACGTGCGGCATATCATAGCTAATATACTTTCTGAACCCGCAGCTACAATAATTTCCGTCTCTTTAACTCCATTTTTGACAGCTATTGCCTTTCTTAACTTACGAGCAATAGGATCTGGATAATTATTTGTTTCACTTAAAGCCTGCTCAATACTTTCTTTTAGCTTCGGGTTTACTCCTAATCTATTTTCATTGGAAGCTAGTTTAGCTATCCGTTCTGGTTTGTATAACTCTTCAACTTCAGCAATGGTTTTACCTGCAACGTAGCGGTTCAACTCCTCAATATTGTTAGGAACAAGAGGCTTCTGTGACTTTTTGTCCATTTTAATTATTCAAGTTTTTAAAAATTTCAGTAATTCAAATATACCCATAAAAAAGCGCTTTCACATAGAATATACGCCTATCATATTTAATGTTTTGTAAACACTTTGCATTCCTTACCTTTTAGCAAAACGCTTTAACACTCTATTTTATGAAGACTTTTATTGTAACTGGCGCTAGCCGTGGCATTGGTTATTTCACCACATTAGCACTTTTAAAGAATAACCATAGAGTGGTGGCTATTGCCCGATCACACGACAAGCTAAAAAAGCTTGAGATTGAGGCCGACACCCCAAATATTATTACCATTACAGCAGACTTAACTAATGCAGATGACATTTCTCGAATTGAGAAAACTGTTGCTAGCTTTGGTAAAATTTCTGGTTTAGTTAATAATGCTGGTATGGTTATAAATAAATCATTTCTTGAAACTACTAAAGCAGAATGGTTATCAGTGTTTGATGCGAATTTATTTTCTGCCGTAGATTTAATAAAATCTTTATTGCCACATTTTGATAGCCACTCCCATATCGTCAACGTAAGTAGTATGGGTGGTTTTCAGGGAAGTGCTAAGTTTCCAGGGCTTGCAGCGTATTCAACTGCAAAAGGTGCTCTGGCTATTTTAACAGAATGTTTAAGTGCTGAATTGGCTCCATCCAATATATTTGTTAATTGCCTATGTCTTGGTGCCGTACAAACAGAAATGCTCGCCGAGGCTTTTCCTGGTTATGAAGCCCCTGTTAGGCCTGAACAAATGGCAACGTATATTTGTAATTTTGTAAGTACCGCGCATCAGTTTTTTAATGGTAAAATTATTCCGGTCGCTCTTAATAATCCTGAATAAGCTTATCAAACACACCTAATTAATTGTTAACTTCTTTCAAAAAAATAGAATCATTATGAAAAGAACGTATTTATTATTTTTCTCCCTTTTTATAAGTCTTTTAGTTTTCTCTTCGAAAAGCACTGAAGCTCAAACGGTAGAATTACTTGCAGGTAATACGCTAAATGGTGCTCTCCAGGGAACGATTTTAGGTGGCGCAACTATGGGCTTATATAACACGAGTGACTTTGCCTATTTACGCGTTGGTCTTGGGCTTGGTACTTTATACGGCGTTGGTATGGGAGCATACGATGTTACGGTAAGTGGTGGCCGAGATCTCGTTGTTTCTGGTCTTTTTAACGATGGTAATAATAGTAGTATCATCGTTTTACTTGACACCTTTTATGGCGCTGCAGTTGGTTCAATAATTGTGACTTCTGTAATGCTAGTGGCAAACAACCCAATTAAAGAGGGTTTACAATATGGTGCGGCTGTTGGTGCTTGGGTAGGTTTTGGCTTTGGTGTTTTTGATACCGTCATGCTAGCAAAGCGTACAACAGGTCCATCAATCGCAGCTTATACTCCTGTTACTAATGCTAGTGGCTTTCTGGGACTTAGCTTTGATAATGGAACAAGCCTAGGGTTTATCAATCCTACTTTAATTCAAACAAAATCTGCAGACTTTAACAGTTCTATTTCACCAGCGGTAGATGTAATGAATCTACGAGTTAACTTTTAGTTGAACTAGATTCTGCCATCTTTTTGAGAATCAATTTTACCACATTCATATGACCAGAAAGTGAATGATGGAGTCCATCATTTTGATAATTCCATGCTTCTGGGCCATTCTTACCCATTCTACTTCCTAGTGAATCTATAATAACACCTGCCTTTCCTGCTACTACTTGCTGAACTTGTGCAAGGTCAGCGGGCTCAATAGTATATTCATACAATGGGTTTGCTGAAAGGAGTTCATGAATTACAGGAGCGGGCGTAATCCAATACACTGGGTTTGAAATTGCTTCATCCAATATATCCTGAATACTTTCAATATTTTCCCAAGTTTCGGAAAGGGGAATTAAAGTACGGTCAGGAATTATATTTAATCTCTGTGCATCAAAAGTACCGAGTGC
>JBBAEC010000059.1:0-9033 GCA_041656135.1 Balneolaceae bacterium
TTCCATACAGATTCCAGTGTTGAATGGCGCCATTCTCATCCGTTACGGCCAGTATAGTGTTTCCATCCATAATGTAGTATTCTTCAGTGCCGGCCACATTTTTGTAAAAGCGCTGACCTGAGGCATGATACTTATACGTAATATCATCTCCAATTTGAATGGGTAAATTTTGCAAATTGTAATACATGTGCAACCCGCGGGGCTCACCCATTGCCAGCCCTTTGTCTTTGTCAATAGTTTGGTTGCCGTCTTTGTCGTAGTAAAAGTCCTGCCCATATGGTGCCCGTGTGCTCACCGTCCAATCATCAGGTTTGGAGCAGTCTGAGGTACAAACCACCTTATTACGGTGTAGGGCTACTGTTTCGTCGTTCCCTTGGTTTTTGTTCCAGGTGTAGCCGCCATAAGAGTTCCCGCCCCAGCTTACATAATCTACTACTTCGCCCACGGGGTTACGTAGCGCTAGTACATTGGTTATGGCTAAAAGGGTGCTACCATCCAGTTTCCTTTCCCGTAAAAGTTTCTTTGTTGCTGAGTTCACTAACACCAAAATAACACTTCCCAAATCATATATTGTTTTCAATTATTTTAATATTCCTTGTCGCCAAGTGGTTGAAAGTCTTCATCGTTCCACGTAACCCACCACAAATCATCCTCACCAAAGTAAATAGCAAATACTGGCCTCTTAGCATCTGGAAAATATCGAATGACTAATTCATCAGAATTACTCTCAATGAATCCTTTTTGTATCACTCTCCCATTCACTACGGATAGCATAGACAGAAATGATTTCTTTTTAAAGTCTCCCCCTTCTTTGACTTTGTACTTGCCTGTCATTAATAACTCTTTAGTTCCGTCAGCATTAAAATCTCTCCACAATGATCTATAAAAAATTGGTATTTCAACACTTAACGTATAAAATTTTTCTGGGTTTTCATATACTAGATCGCATTTATCTATATATAAAGTGGGTTCAGAAAGTTCTGCAAATGTATCTTTTACTTGTTCGATCAATTCTGCTTTTTCTTGTGCAAATAACTGCACTGAAGCTAGAAATATAATACTTGTAGCTATTATCAGTATAAATTTTATGCGCATGATTTTATTTTCTAAAGATATGTCTTGGATTAAATCTGATACCTCTATAGTAGGTTACAAGATGTACATGTGGACCGTTTAAATATCCTGTTTTGGATAAATAACCAATTGCATGTCCCCTTCCTATTATATTATTTGGTTTAACACTTGGAGTAACATGAAAATATCTTGCCTTTATTAAAGCATTTTTTGTAGAAGTAACTTCAATAAAGTTTCCCTTACCTAAATAGGTTCCATTGCTTCTTTGATTAGCTCCTGTGATGCCATCAAAAACTGATTTTACTTTTGTTCCATATTTTCTTAGCCCCATAGTTGATGGGGCTATATCAAGACCAGAATGAAATTTGTAACTACCATAATCTCTTTTACTATATTCACTTGTTACTCGTGCCCCACCATCAAACATATCATTAATATTGTTATTAGTCATATCATAGCCTGCATCACCAATATGTTCAGGAATCTGATCAGGTTTCATGCATCTCTCACCTGCAGCACAGTCAAAATTATCAGAACCTATAGCTTGGTTATATACAACATTTGCTGAATAATCAAACCCAGAAAGTGTTGCTCCTCTTAGTCCACCATCTAACGTTCCCGATAAGAAAGAACCTCCCGTAAAATATGATAAGATTCCTCCACTTAAAGCACCTGTAGTTCCTCCTTTTACCAATGAACCTCCAAGAGTATTACCAAAACCTATTCCTCCTGTAATTGTACCAGCAGCTCCAGAAACTATCCCCCCTTTAGCAACTCCTGTTACTCCTAATGCAAGTCCCTGAATACCACCGTGTTTAATTCCTTGATAAAAATTATATGCCATCTTTGCATAACTGTATATTTTGTAACCTTGATAAGCTAGATATATCAATTGAGCAAACTCCCCATCCGGATCCACATAACTTACTGGATTTCCTGGATAACCATAAGGAGTCGCATACTGCCCAGCTGGATCAGTAACTGACCATCGACCTAAAGCTGCGTCATAATAACGAGCGCCAAAGTAGTAGAGGCCAGTTTCCTCATCTAATTCCTTGCCGGTGAAGGTTTCTTTGGTAGGTTCGGTGAGGGTGGCCTTCATCACCATACCGAAGGGGTAATAATCATAACTCGCAACAATGGCATTGCTATCGTCTACCACCTGTGTCTGTTGCACAACTCAAATTTTGTTACTGGGACTTGTTTTAAATAAACGGCTTTATTATCAATATTAACAGTGTGATAGTAGGATTTTTAGCCGTGTTTTTTTATCTTTTCTCATGCAAGGAAAAAAACTACGTACCACCAAACTCTTTTACCAACTCTCTCTGGAAGACTTGGTTCCGGTAGATCACATCTATCGCACGATTGAACAACAACTGGATTTGCGCTTTCTTTATAAACGTACCCGTCGTTTTTATGGCAAAGAGGGCCAACAGAGCATTGATCCTGTCGTATTCTTTAAGATGTGTCTGCTTGGCTACCTCAATAATATAACGGGAGATCGCCCGCTATGTCGCTACTGCACGGATTCGATAGCGGCTCGATGGTTTTTAGGCTACGATATAGACGAGCCCCTTCCTGTGCATAGCACGCTTTCACGTACCCGAGCTCTGTTGGGGGAGGCAGTATATATGGAGGTATTTCGACAGGTATTAGATCTATGCGTGGATCAAGGTATGGTTAGTGGGAAGCGTCAAGCGGTAGACAGCGCTCTTGTTAAAGCTAATGCCAGTGTAGATTCCATGACGCGCACAGTTATTATGGAGGATGCCAGCGTCTATTGCAGGCAAGTGATTCAGACCAATGCAGAGGACACCGAACCTACCGAAGACCCACCCCCCACACCGCCTAGTGAGCAGCCACCAAACATGCTCAGTGCTGTAGCTCTTCCCATTCCAGAGACTCCTGTTAAAAGAAAACGATCCAATAAAACCCACCGTTCAACGAGCGACCCCGATGCGCGGTTGGCTCGTAAACCCAACAAGCCTGGGGCTATGTACTACCACGCGCAGATAAGTGTAGATGCCCAGGAAGGGGTAATTGTGGCGGGGTTGGCTAATTATGCCGATTTAAATGATCATGAAAGCCTGGTGCCCCTGCTCAATCAAAGTCTGGCCAATTTAGCTGGCCATCACCTGCCACTTAAAGAAGTGCTAGCGGATTCCCAATATAATACCTACCCCACTCTTGCGCAGATTGAAGCTGCGGGCATCACGCCTTATATGAATAATCCTTCAGGGTATAAGCGAGAACGAGAAGGATTCACTTATGATGCTTCTCGCGACAGTTATTGGTGTTCTGAGGGAAAAGAGTTACGCTTTCAGGGAGTGAGTAAATCCCGCGGAAAATATGCTAACCGTAAATATGCCAGTCGGCCGGCCGATTGCGTGGGATGTCCACTGCGGAGCCAATGCCTGAGTGGGAAGAGTAGCTATAAAAGTATCACCCACAGTAGTGGTAAGCCGGACTATGACCGCATGTATGAGCGGCTACAAACGGATAAAGGCCGAAGGATGTTGGCCAAACGGAAAGGTATTGTAGAGCCTGTTTTAGGCACGCTACTCCATCATAATGCGATGAGAAAGACATATGCACGCGGCATGGCTGCGGCAAGCAAGCATGTAATGATGGCCTGCACCGCTTTTAATCTAAGAAAATGGCTTAAGAAGGCAGGAAAGCCACCATTGAAAGTAGCTCAAATAGTGAGAATAGCTACGATTCACTATTTTGAGCTTTTCCTTCCTCAAATAAGATATTATTTCTCATAATATTCTCAAATAGGAGACTAATCCAAGGCGAATCCTAAAAATCCAAGAATATTCCTAAAAGGAGAACTAATCTAATAAATTGAAAATAACTGTTGTGCAACAAACACACCTGCCGGGTACTGCCGAGGTGATCATAGATATAAAAACGGCGGTCGCTATTGGCTTTTTGGCGACCCACCAATTCATTTCCATACAGATTCCAGTGTTGAATGGCGCCATTCTCATCCGTTACGGCCAGTATAGTGTTTCCATCCATAATGTAGTATTCTTTATTTAGTGTAGTACCCATTATAATCCAGCTCTGCAAGAATGAATAAATTAAAGAACAGACTTTGCTAAATATGATTTTCCGTGAATGAAATGGTCGTTTACGCAATGAACTACTTATTACTTTAAATCAATCATTTTTGAACACTGTTAAAGAATCAATGTTAATAAATTCATTATTACATTTAAAAAGATGGCCAAAATGAAGGGTAAACTTATTTGCTTCAAAGTATGATTTTGCAGTGAATCCATATGAAAAATTTACTACTTCATTTCCAATCGAAACAGAATCATCAATAAGTGGAACATCCCATTTATTTATAGAATAATTTTTTATTAAGCTATCATCCACAGTCACTTTAAAATTACGAGGATAAATTATCTCACCCTTATAAATATTTAATTGAATAATATAACTTTTTGAGCCAATTCCATTAATAAAATTTATATCAAACCATACACAGTCAGATTTTATTACATTTTCATCCTGCTCATCCAAGATAATCCGAATTGAATCACAACCTGTAAAAAGAAATATAAAGACCGCTATAATATACTTATTTGCCATCAGCTTGTAACTCCCAATAATTTAAAGTCCCATCGGGATCGTTAAAATCAAACCCATGAATCTTAGAATGAATCCCCATTATAATCCAATTCGTTACAAAGAATCATTAAAAAAGCGACTTTGCCAAATATGGTTTGTTTCATGACTATAGAAGTCATAAAACGTGTATTTCAGCAAATCAAAATCATTATTGGCCTTGCCCTTATTTTGTGTCCAGAGTAGATACCCTCTGAGGAGGAATCTTAATTGGCTTATCATCACAAATAATCATTTTATTAAAATCTATTATTATTTCTGACTCCCGCGGACGGGCAACTAAATTCTTATATGAATATACTACTCTTAAACTATCTGAAATTTCTATCAAAGAATCTCTTTCTTGAAAATTTTCACCATCAATCTGGATACGCTTCAGATCCATTACGCTATCATTACTATTCATGTAAAATTTCAATGAGAAAGGTTGGATCTTATTTACTTCATAGATTAATAAATTAAGAGAATAATTACTTTGAAGGCTTGAAAGACTATAGGTTATGGTGCCACAATCAGCCTCAATAGTTTTATTTTCTTCGCCATCAATCATGTATATGTAAAGTGTATCACAACTATAGAAAAGTATGAAGACTAAAAGAAAAATATTAAGTATAAATTTATTTGCCATCAGCTTGCAACTCCCAATAATTTATAGTTCCAAAATCGGGACTGTTAAAATGAAATCCATGAATCTTAGAATGTAGTCCCATTATAATCCAGCTTGGCACAAAAGAATCATTAAAGAATCTACTTTGCCAAATATGATTAGTTTCATGAATGAAATAATCTTCATCTACACTCTTAGTCTGTTCTGTCCCTGCAATTACATATGCTCCCGTCCAGCCTTTATTATCATAAATCATTCCTGCAATTCCACCGTTAAACTCAAAGGCAAGGTTTTCAGGATAAAAATGGAACTCCGCCGGAGGGCCAAAACCCGCCTTGGCTATCCCATAATTTAAAAACCCTAATCCATGGGTTACAATATTCCCAATATTTTTTTTGAATAAGTATTTCGGCTTTCCATTTTTAAAAGTAATATTTACCGGGCCTGCACCTACAGTTACATTTGAGAATAACGGTCGGCCATTCACCCAGTTCCTTCCTATAGAGGTGGTCGTTGTACCAACAGCCTGATATCCCAATTTAGAAAGTAAACCTTGGTCCCTAACAAACTTATCAAAACCAGTAGTTCCAAGATAACCTGTTGCAGCCCCCATTAATGCTGCCTTAGCTGGATCTCCTCCGCTTTGATAAGCATACCCTGCTTCCAGCGCTGAATTTGTGGCAATTGCAGCCGTTTTTTGGCCAACGCTTGTTGCACCGGCCGCAGCACTTCCTGCACTTACTGCCTGACCTGCCCCCATAAACATTGCTGCTCGTGCTGTCTCTATTGTAGTTCTCGCAAGTGTATAAATCAAATCACCCCCACTTGATTGATAATTACTATAAGCAGAGTATCCTGCATAGGCACCAAGAGCAATAGCTGCAAATAAAGCAAACTCCCCATCCGGGTCCACATAACTAACCGGATTATTTGCATAGGCATATGGTGTATGAAACTGCCCGGCCGGATCCACCACACTCCACCTTCCCAGAGCAGCAGCATAATACCGTGCACCAAAGTAGTAAAGACCCGTTTCTTCATCCAGTTCCTTACCCGTAAAGGTTTCTTTGGTAGTTTCGGTGAGGCTGGCTCTCATCACCATTCCAAAGGGGTAATAATCGTAACTCGCAACAATAGTATTGTTTTCACTGACAACCTGCCGGGTACTGCCGAGGTGATCATAGATATAAAAACGGCGGTCGCCATTGGCTTTTTGGCGACCCACCAATTCATTTCCATATATGTCCATATGTTTGAGGGTGTGAGGCATCAGTAGTAATAACTAGTCAAGGATTCTAGGAACCTCAAGCTTTCAAAACTATTTTAAAGCATAAACAATAATTTCATTAAATAAATTTATATTGTTTTTTCCAGCCTTATTAACTTTCAAACCATTCAAATTGAATAGTAGCACAAAACGTTCTTCCGGGATAGAATATGGTAGGCATTTTGGAGTCTTAAAAGTTAATAAAAAGTCGATGGATTGATCAGGTTGCAAAGTTACTGGAACTTTATTTATATGTTCCTCAAGAAACACAATATTATCTAAATGCACTTTTTCTCCGTCACAATTATTATACCATATTTCTTCTTTGTTGTAACTCAATCTTATTTCAGATTGGGTTTTGTTCATCAAGTTTATAGTCAGTTTAGCCCTTTTGTTTACATCAAATATTCCCTCTAAATTAGCACGTATCTCCTCAGATTCTAATATAATCTTCGAACTTCTATTTTCAGGATTTTCTTTTTGTGCAATTAGAAAATTCGGTCTTGCAAATGAATGACATCCACCAATTAAGTATAAAAAACAAATAAATATCATTTTATTAACAATCATAATTCCTCTCTTTTATTTAAACAAATTGTAAATGTAATTTTCATATGGATGTTCTTCTCCAAATCCATGACCTTGAAATATTGCCTTATATAAATATTTGGGATAGAAATTTACTCCCTGAAGTTTAAATTGTAATCTGTAATGTGACCATTCATGTGCTGCGCTCCTATAATCATTATAAAGAATCAAACTTTTCCCCATAGTTAGTCCCCCACCTCTATATTCGTAGCCAGATGGTAGAGAAGGTCGAAAAAGTTTAGCAAGGCCTCCCAATATACTTGCATCTCTGGGTGTCAAATCTTTATCAATCCAACATCAATCCAATTACCGTTGCACTGAAATACCTGATCAAAGTTCAGGTCAATTGCCCCCTTTGATAAATCAACCTCAGGGATTATATCAATAACCAAAAAATCAGCTCCCGATTTCTCTACTACATATGTAGTTCTTTCATTTTCATCCCAAGAATTATTTACATCTTTTCCAAAATACTTTATCTCTAAATGTCGGGGAAAAACCATAAACATACTAGGTTCTTTATATTCGAATTCGATTTGTAACCAAAAAAAAGAACTTCTATGTTGGGTGCCCGATAGTTTAATTACTCCACATTCTGAGCCAATCTTGACGTGCTTTATCTTCTTTTCACCTTCCCCTATAGAAAACTTAACAGGCCAAACACTACAACTCATTATAGCCAATAATATGGGAATCCATAAATATTTTATTAAATAGTTTTTTGAATTCATCTTAAACCGTAAAGAAATTTGGAAAAATAATCTGCCCGCCACTCCAACGTCATAGGTTTATTATACGATGCACGAAAGCCATGTTTTAAATAACTACCAACTGATTGGCTATAAAACCTACCCAATCCAAGCCCTCGAATCTGGTAATGATGAACAGTTTCATGAAGAATTAATTCTTCATTTGCTTGTATATATGCATTTCTTACTCCATCGGGATTTGCATACGGGTTATTTGCAATAGCTTTCTGAATATCTTTTTCGGTAAACCTATTCGTAACTAGAGTTCTTCCCAGTGTTATCCCCCCACCTCTGAAAAATGCTTTGGTTAGAAAGGTTCCCCGCCTGTATATCGGGCGGTTCTTACCAAAGTCATAATCTTCCACTATTTCAGGCCGGTAAGAAGCTCCAAATGCAAGAATGCTGGCTGTTGAAATACCGATACCTCCTACCGCGCCTTGATAAGCTCCTTGTGCAAAACCTGATAGTACATTTCTTCCATCAACAGCCGCGGCTAAACCGCCAGACACACTCCCAGTCAAAGCACCCTTTATACTAGAGTGTGCAATCTCAGAACTTACATTTGCCAATATACCTCCTTCTGCCCCAGAGAATTTAGGAAGTTGTCCACCTATTACCCCTCCGACTACACTACCGACTAAAGTCCCTGCAGTTATATTGTTTCCAAACACCACATTGGATAAAGTTGTACTTGCCGAATTACTTAGAACACCAAAACTAGCTGTTTGCCCTAAGGCAGATCCTGCAAAAGCCGAACCTATACCACCAGAAATAGCTCCGCTTACTGCCCCAAAAGCAGTCGCTTTGCCAAAATCTTTTAAATTCCAATTACCCGTTACCCCAGCTGTAGTTGAATATACTGCAGCGGAAGTGCCTGCTCCTATAGCAGCTGCAACTAAAATAGGAACAAGAAACGCAAACTCCCCATTCGGATCCACATAACTAACTGGATTGTTTGCATACGCATAAGGCGAATGAAACTGCCCGGCCGGATCCGTCACACTCCATCTTCCCAAAGCGGCATCATAATACCGGGCTCCGAAGTAATACATTCCGGTTTCCTCATCTAATTCTTTGCCGGTAAAAGTTTCTTTGGTAAGCTCGGT
>JBBAEC010000060.1:0-8327 GCA_041656135.1 Balneolaceae bacterium
ATCTTTATGAGACGGTTGTCATAATCACAAATTCCGCGAGTGTTTGCTGATAAATCTTTTTTTGAAACCATCTCTATTCTAAAACGACGGCCTGCAATGTTGTGGTAAAATTTTTCTTTTGTCTTTAGTGATTTCATAATGCACTTGTCTTCCATTCGTGGTTTGAAATTCAAATAATTTCTTGAGAGATAAGAATTATTTCATCCATCTTTTGAACCGATGGGATAATTATAATCATCAAGTGTATCGGCCAAAGATTGTAGATCATCTCCAATTCTACTCATCTAATCTATCCTTTATTTTATTCCAGTATGGAAGTGTGCATTCTTTTAAGTGGCCTTGTGGCCCACCGACATGTACCCTTGCCAATCTCTCATAACTCCACTCTTTTTCTGGTACGTATCTCTGCCAATACCACAAGACAACTTGTCGTGATTTTTCTAAATCATGAGCACAAGTCCTATAGTCCCAATCAACACCACCAAAATCACAAGCATCCGTCCAAAATGCTTCATGAATCTGGAAGGGACCAAGGGCCTTGCCATTATCACCTACGGCATTAACATCGCCACCTGATTCAACCATCATAATAACAGTAAGAAGAAGAGATATATTCATGGATATTAATTACCTGTATGTTTATATTTTAGATATTACTATATCTTTATTTTTTTTTATTAAAATATAGTTTTTGGATCGAACCATTTATCTTTTACAAAATGTCCTATACGAATAATAGTGTCAAACTTTTCATCTATTTCTACACGACATGGTATTTTTACAATTTTTTCCCAAGAATCTATTTCTAAAGTTTTTAATACTCCAGCTATAAAAGCCCCACATGCAACACTGGGTTGTTCATTGGGACGATCAAGGCTATATCCCCCAAAACATTGACTAGAACTCTCAAATTCGATATGTAAAAATGAAGTTAATATACCATGATCATAACCAAGAAAAGTATTACGGACGATAGCATTTTTAATCATTGTTATTTCCTTATATATTATTACGCATGAAAAACTTCAGTAGGAACACCGTGTTCCTTCGCGTAGTTAACCATATGTCTCGTGCCCCGGCTTTCGCCGACCATAAAGGCAACCACCCGATGTGGTTTAAACTTGTCAAGCATATACATATTTCGCTTCGACCCAGCGGATCTGCCATCCCTCTCCCAATCGGCAGGACAACACACCACTGGGACACAAAGTTTTATGCAGGACTTAAAAGCTATGATGTCAGCACCATTGGCATGACCCTGAATGACGATTGTGTCTTTATCGAGTGATTTTATGAAATCATATATTCTTTTCTCGTCAATCCAAGTGCGACTACCACAGATAAGTACCTTATTCACCCCAAAGTCCCCTTATTGGTGCTCCTGACGATCTGTAAACAAAAAGCTATTACCTACCATCAACGGTTTCCATTTCGGTTTATACCACCAAGCATTCCGGCCAACGTACCGCTGAGACAAAGTGCTGCTAACCAGTGCCAAAAATCATAAGATGTTTCTTCTATATTCCATATTGTATAAACACACCAAAGGGTAAGCAGAGGAGCAAAAATAATAGATAAAATAATAACAAATATAAGAAATACAATAAGTCCAAAATAATTCATTTTAATATTCATTTAGGCTTCAATAACCTCAAAACCGACACTCGCTAATTGTTCACAGGTCATAAACTTGGGCCAGTCTTTAGGCCATTCCAATTCCTCGTACACTTCATCGCCATACATCAAATACAGTCCAGCTTCATTATCATCTATAACAGCCTCTAGTCGGAATTTTTTCAATCTCTCATCCCCCTTGTCTTGCCATCCGGCCAATTCCAATCGCCAATATTTGCTAAAGTTTTTTCTTTTTTACATATGTCACATTTTCCAAAGTGAAAAGTAGCACAGTGACATTTGGGCCAAACTCCACCATATTCTTTTGCACAATCTTCACAAATATAATATATGTCAGTGGGAAGAATTTTCATAAAGTTACTCAATATATTCATCCATCATATCTAGAATTTCTTTTTCAGTAATACATTTTAAATCTGAAAAATCTAATCCACATGAGCAACAGTGAAAAACATAGGGTCTTTTGCTACTATCAATTATTCGACAATCTCCGGAACATTTTGGACAAATCATTACCATCTCCTCCTGTCATTGAAATCTACGGTATGTGCTAAGCCTTTTATCTCCAATAATGTCCTAACAACATGCTCATTCGGATCATATTGCGGTGTATTAAAATAAGCTTCGTACTGTGCCTTGCCTTGATAACACTTAGCAATACTGGCAGCAATTGCAGCACTACGACTTACACCCGCATAGCATTGGCATACAATTGTATTTGCTTTTTTATCCCACTTTTCTACAAAATTCCAAATATCATGGGCTTGTTCTTCGGTCATCATCACACCCGGTCTATTATTCCATTTGCCGGGTCTATCAATGTCGTCAAAAAGCAGATACAATCTGTCGAGGAGCATTGGGCTTTCGTATTCAACAAACCCAACCTCTGGCTCTGATACCGAAATAACAATATGAGGCTCGTCTATTTTAAGATTTGGCAGACGGACCATACTAGTAACAATTATTTTCATGTGAGCATCGTTCCACGAAAAATCTTAATGGAGTTTTCTATCCCAAATATATCCATAAAATTATTTAATTTTGTCAGACACTCATTAAGGTCTAGAGTATCATGTTCTTCAATATTACCACACTCGTCAAAAGTGGCGAGTTCTACACCCACACACTGAGGACGCCCCTCTCTGTCACTAAAGTAACCTACACCGTGCTCGGCCAACATTTTCATCTCTAACTCTTCATTGGCGTAGTATTCATCTTCTTCGTCTATTTTGAATGCGTTAATAAGAGTGTCACGAAGCTTATCATCGCACTTCGTACCCATAATGATAAATGAGCTAGTACTAGAGTTGCTGACAAACCCGGCCCTAATCTTCATAACGATAATCTCCCAAAAACTTCATAAAGGCTTCGTAGGTGCCAAACTTCGTCTTTAATTCTTCCAAAAGTGCTGTGGTCTGAATATTATGCTTAACCGCCACATACATCACATATTCATTGTCATAAAGTTTCTTACGACGCTTATTAAGAGCCTTGACCTGCTCGAAAGCTTCAGAACGGGAAACCCCAGTAATCTTCTCAAGATATCTGGCTAGATCATGATTAGAGGCCATGGTGAAGGCACAGATTGGGCAAACTTCATCACCAAATGAAGATTCGCCACATGAATAGCAGCAGCCAGTCTCGCTAGAGATAATGAAATTTTCTTTATCTTCATCTGGATAAGCCTTAGTGCAATGAGGGCAATACTCATCTACTTCTGAGTATGGACGGTTACCATTTTCGTCACAATCTAGAGCATGTTCAACGCAAAACACATGACCATTTTTGCATTCTATCATGCCGACATCGGCTGGACTAGCATCCCATCCAGAGCCAATCTCACCGCAAATTTCGCAAACAAAACTGGAGCTACTACTATTAGACACAAATCCAGCCCTAATCTTCATAACTTACCCCCATCCCGATTCGTCACAGATGAATTGAACGTTCTCGACCGGCACGTTATACTTCTCTGCGAAAAAATCCTTGGCTTCGGTAATAGACATATCATTAAGGATCTCTTCGGCAGGCACACCTACACAGATAAGATCGCACTCGCCACAATAAGCGACGAGATTATCGTCATTAATCACATAAGCCCCATAACCTATGTCTGAACCACTGAATTCGCCGCTCGTTAATTCTTTTTCGGTCACCCCGAACTTCTCAAGTAGCTTGTCAGCATCCTTCCCACGATAGACACCGATAGCCACAAAACTACTAGATGAGCTATTGCTCACAAATCCTGTGCGAATCTTCATTTGTGATTTCCTTAAGAACTTCCATCTCGATTCTCTTAGCTTTGGTAGGGTTCCATATTTTAAACCACCACCATCTGAGGTGTATAAACATAATGATTATTCCTCTATTTTCTCAAATACTCCACAGATACATTCTCCATTGGCTGTGAATTCATCACAGGGACAAAAATACTCCGGTCCTTGATTAGCAGCGGTATTAGCAATACACGGACAACGCTTATGTTTCATTGCTTTAAGGCTGTCTAAATGAATCTTATACTTTTTTGCCATCGTTATCTCCCAAAAACTCGTCTGTTTTAGCTATCAATTTTTCAAAATCTTCAATAAAGCTATTGTCTACCTTTTTATAAAGTATCATGGACATTATTAGTTCGGCCCCTAATTCACGAAACTTCTTGAGTAGTTTTAATCCATCGAGTCTTTGCATGAATGTCGCTATACGGTTATCGGCCCAAATTATTGGTGGCTTTAATTTTTCTCTTTTGTTAAAATTTTTTCTTGCAACCTCAAGCCCATCATAAAAAAGAATCCACGCACCTGATGTGTGATCATTATCGTTATAAATCTTCGTAAGTACCCAATCTAACCTTTCAAAACTATTAGCTTCCTTTTTGTTCCACATCAACACTCCCTTTGCAAAATACTTTGCCAAGATTCAAGTTCACTACATAACTGATCTATTTCTATTTTTAGATTTTCTAACTCTTGCACTATACATTTTTTACATAAATAACAATCTAGTTCTTCATTATATAGTAACTGCCTTTGGGTACCACAACAGCAACAAATATGTTTATTCATGTAAAATATCCTAAAACAATCATAAATTTGGACAACAATATATTTGCCTTCCGTAATCGTCTGCAAAAACCATAAGTTTTGCCCTGACAAACATCAATATTTTGCCCAGATAATTCTTACCTACACCATTGACCATACCCCAAAATTTGTCTTTATGTTGGTTTCCTTCAATCAATTCATGAGGATAGGTTTCAATTAGCTTCTTAGCTAAGTCTAGGTTCTGACTGAACTTAGCCCACACAAGTTCGGCCATGATACTAACCTTGATTTCATCCCAATCTTCACGCCGCTTTATTTCCCGCCCACGCCTCTTGGCAATTCCAGCGGTCTCAGCCCCGGTCACATAGTCATGATCGCGTTCGCAGGTGGCCTTCGCCGCCTGAAAGGCGTGTTCTACTGACACATAATTTCTACCGTGGTATTCAATCGGTGATTCGTAGAAGTTAGATAGGAATCTATAACCACCAGTAAAGCTTTTGATGACGCCCATTTAATATATCTCCACGACCCATCCTCATCCGCGTGGGACGCACACCTAGGTGACCCACTGTTAGCAAAATCGCGTCAAGGTTAGTGAGTGGCATATAGGACACTAGAGAATGTATTGTTTGGTATAGATTACCGGTCGATTAGTAATCACCAGACAATACAATAACAGTCAAGACCCCAGTCCGACCTGTCCTATCCCTCACTCTGTGGCTGTGGGACCAGCCATTGTAACCCAACTGGATTACTATTGTTCATATTGTCTCTCCAATCTTGCTATCAAATCCTGAACACAATCCTCATCTATCCCATACCCAGTCCAAAATAGGCATTTTGGGCATGGATTATTACACTTATTACCACCACAAGATACAAAATTAATACACTGGCCGTCTTCGCGACAAACACCATGTGCCCCGTGGGCCTCACACTCTTCACACCTTCTCGCGAGATGATGAAGATGCTCAAGTCTTGGATGGATTTTCATTCTTCTCTTTCCGGTAAGAGGCCACAATATTCACAACAAGGGTTATTCATCCCCAAGGGCCAAAATAGCATTTCCACAAGTAATACGGCTTTCGTCCTCTTCCTTACTGGCGATAAAAACCAGAACATCATAACCGGCACCAGTAAGCGATTTTTCTATATCTTTATAAGGATGGTATTCTGTATAATCACCATCGGTAATAATATTGTTGTCTGTCGCTGCTTTGGTTTTGTGCATCGGAGTGAGTTTGATGATATAATCATCTGGATCAAAATATTTTAATAGGATCTCTGGATCAATGGTCCAATCCGCTATGGCAAAATTTAGAGTGAATTTTCTTCCAGCAGGCTTGAACCCTTCCATAACCTTAGCAATTTCTTCTAGGGTAAGGGCTTGTCCATTAAATTGACTTTCTCTTTCATCTTCGTCTGTCGAATTGATACTCAATTGAAGACCAGCATCACCGCCATGAATAATATTTTTGACAAACACCCAATCAGAAATGAAGTCACGAAGATCTGGATTATGACGAGGCATCATGGTGCTCACTACAGGATGAGTGAAAAAATTATACTCATAAGACAAACTAGACAACATTGCTCCAACGCCTATAACATTTGGATTGAATGTCGGCTCACCCATTCTCGCAAAATGAACATTTAGTCTTTTTGTGTATTCAACTTCTGGATGAAGGTTAATACATGTTGCAATTTGGCCCATCATATCTTCAAAAGTAGCATTCTTGCCACCTCCAGAGACCATTGGAACATCACAAAACTTACAATTTGCCCTGCATCCATATTGACTGCTTATTGTTACTACCCACTTTTCTTCTAGTGGAAGAAGTTTGGTATGTCTGACTGGGGATGGCTCACGTTCAAGTCCTAAAAAGTCGGCCTTGATATTTATGTCTTTCCCGTAATCACCGATGGATAAGCACTCCAGTGGACCGTGAGCACCTTGAACGACTAATATTTGTCCAGTGGGAACATCGACACTCTTTGAAATTATCATTTTTCAATCCTTAAAGCTAATACTCTTGTCATTGTTACTGTTTATTCAAGTATTTTATAACTTGTTCTTCTTCAGCCTCTTGCTCATCAACAATTATTCTCACATCTTTGACTTCATTATCAATAATAATTCTAGCCCCATATTCATTATATTCCATAACCTCAATAAGATTATTATTATATGTTCTCTCTAGGGCTTTATCTATGATATTACTTTTCGTTACTTCATACATACAGCACGCAAGCATAGAAATGCCAAATACTAAACCAAAAACTGCTGATAAAACAGAAAAAACGATCTCTCCATCTCTAGCCATAAATATAGCCATTGCAACAAACACAGAAATAAATATAATAGAAAAAACAATTGCTGGTACCATAATCTATTCTCCTTTGTTTTCTATATGTTTGTTATAACATTTTCCACAAACAAATTCTTCTTTTTGAATTTCTCGCCCAGTGCCAACCACTATATCATTACTATCTCTGTATATCTTTGGCCTTTCTACAACAACCTTGTTGACCTTTTCTCCTAACTGACTAACACATCCACACCAATCACATCGGAAACTCATAATATTAAATCCTTTCTTTCACCCGAATGGGTCATCACAGTAAGTCAATATTAGTAAAGGTCGTAGCCATGAATGTATCCCATCACGTTGAATGGCACCTGTTTGCCGAGTTTATCCATGAACCACGGACGAGCATAATAATCTCTGTGTTTCTGCTCCTCTCGGATCTGTGTGGAGGAGATGTCTGGCATTTCGATAGAGAGGAAAGAGTGTGGTGATTTGGTGAACCATGCATCTACCGGTGCTTCATATCCGGGACGGGCGATCACCAAAAACTTACCCACGACATTGACTAAGGTTTCCCAATTTTTCCATTTATTAATACACAGGGCATTGTCCATGCCGATTACAAAGGTGAGGTCAATATCAGGACGCTCTTTGACATACTGGTCAATAAAATCAATCGTGCCACCAGCAAACTTATTGCGGATCTCCCAATCACTGACCTTAATCCTGCGATCTAGGTCATATACCGCCGCGTAGCACATCATCAGGCGATGGAAATCGGGTGTCATATCCTTACCAAACATAGAGTTATAGCAAGGTTGGATAAGAACCTCATCAAAGCCCTGTTCCAAAACAGCTTTGGCCATGGCAATATGACCATTGTGAATTGGGTCGAAGGCACCACCTATGATTGCGGTCTTGGTTTTCATATTATGGTTATCGTTCAGAAGCGAGGTGAAACTTTACTAAAAACATAATTTTTCAAACTTTCCTATTGTGTGTCTGGTGGGACTCGAACCCACATGGCCCCGAAGGAACTCTTGCTTAAAAGGCAAGTGCAGCAACCATTTCTGCGTCAGACACATCTACCACTGTTTTGTCAGACGTGTACAGTGGGCAAACCTTTGCAGGATTCCTACCGTTGGTAGGGATCATAATGTTGTGCCATGTGTAATATATCAAGACCAATAAAAGCAGCGATCCAACCAAATATAGCTGTTGCAGATTCTATATTTTTAAAGACACAGAAAAATCCACATCCAATCATAACCTTACCGGCCACACTCAATACACACTTCATCATAACTCCCTTTCACTTATAACTTCATCCTCATCCCACAGC
>JBBAEC010000061.1:0-8206 GCA_041656135.1 Balneolaceae bacterium
ACTAGAAATATTATATTTGCCAAAAATACTAGTTTAGCTGCTGCTCCTACCGCTGCTAATGAATTAATGCGTATAACTGAAGTGGGTAATGTTGGCATCGGTACCACCAACCCAGGTACCAGATTAACTGTAGTGGGTTCTGGTAATTATAGCATTGACGCATCTGATTATAAGATTGGTGGCGTTGCTACTCCTACTGCTAATACAGATGCAGCTAATAAAGCGTATGTTGATTCTGCTATTCCTACTGTCCCTGCTCAGTTATGGTCTGGAACTTTAAATGGTAATATTTGGAATGGCGCTGCTGGAGTGGGTAATGTGGGCATTGGCACAACTGCGCCTGGCGAAAAACTGGTAGTTATTGGCGGCGCTTCATTTGAAAATTATTTCCAGAGATATAATGAATTTACCAAAACTGTAGCAATTAGCATTGGTTCTGGAGAGAAAAAATATATTACTTTTACCGGCGCTTTAAATGGCGTAGCGAAACAAGTAAAAATTAAAATAGTTGCAGATAGTTATGGGGCTAGTTCTGGTCCGTCGGGACGAATTGTTAAAGATTATTCTTTCTATATTAGCTCTGCTAACACTCTTTCTAGCCAAGTCTCGAGAGTGACTGACTCTTTTGGCGATATAGTTAGCGGTACTAGAATTTTTTATCCAGGTGAGCCGGAAGTCTCAGGTAGTGATTTATTAATTCCTATTTATCACATTGGAGCATCGACCGCCAGAACCCTAGACTATCATATTACTGTTAGTTCGTCAGCGATAAATGATTTTAAAAATATTGCGGTTGGTAGTGCCATTATTGAAACAACTACGCCATATACTCAGCCTTATTTTAATACTAGTTTAGGCGTCGGGACTAAAGAAATTAGTTCTACGCTTGAAGTAAAGGGTGCTGGCTCAACTAGTGGCACTTCGGCTTTAAATGTGTCTAATTTGGCTGGAGTTTCTTCATTATTTGTTAGAAATGATGGTAATGTCGGCATCGGCACAACCAACCCAGGTACCAGATTAACTGTAGTGGGTTCTGGTAATTATAGCATTGACGCATCTGATTATAAGATTGGTGGCGTTGCTACTCCTACTGCTAATACAGATGCAGCTAATAAAGCATATGTTGACTCTGCCATTCCTGCCTCTTTGTGGTCTGGTACTTTAAATGGAAATATTTGGAATGGCGCTGCTGGGGTAGGTAATGTTGGAATTGGGGTTGCATCTCCAGGCGCTAAGCTAACCATCATTGACCCACGTGATTCAGTTTCTGATACAGCAACATATAATGATTTTTCCCTGATGCTAGGTCATGGTGTTTCTAATACTAATACTGCGGTTGGTATAGCTTTTCATCCTAGTATTAGTTCGCTGGGAACACCGGGTGCGGCTATTATAGCCAAAAGAGTTGGTGGATATGGGGTAGCCGATCTTATATTTAAAACCAAAGAAATTGGTACTGCCGATTCTCCGACATTAGCCAGGATGACAATTAGGAGTAATGGTAATGTTGGTATCGGCACCACTACTCCTGGCTCTAAATTGCATGTTGTTGGTAACGCTAATATTACTAGTACTTTAACTATGGGCGGCGATATTAATATGGCTAATAACAATATTACAGCGATCAATAAGTTAACTGTTAATACCATCGATCCTTTGTATAATATTAAAGGTGTTAATTATTCCACTTTTGCTCCTTCTATGGTAGGTGGAGTGAAAGAAGAATATGTGGGCTTGGCTAAGATTGATCAAATGTTAAAGACTGGTGAATATGAAAAGATTATTGATTTTGATCAAGTAGCTGAGGGCAGTGATTTGTGGGTATGGCATAAGACGATTGATTTCAGTCCAAATAATGTTCAAGTCATTATTACTCCTATTGCTCAGTTCGCTAACACCTATTACTTCATAGAAGATGATAAATTAGTATTGAGGGCAGATAAAGAAGTGGATATTTCATATCGTTTAACTGGCAATCGTCATGATTGGAAAGAGTGGCCAACTCGTGCTCTTGATCAAACAGAAAAGGCGGGTTTTATTATTAATTGATAGTTTTTTCTGACTTTGCTATAATTGGAGTAGTTAAGAATAATTAATAAACAGCATTAGCTATTAATGATTTAATTAGTAGTTTAATGCTCTAATAATAAGTTGGCGGCGCTAGCTGAGCTTTTCTCCTAGTGACCCCAAGCAAAACTATGGACAATACAAACAAGCCGGCAGGCGAGTCCAAGAACAAAAAGCTTTTCGTTATTTTGGGCTTGGTCCTCGTTGTCGCCGTCATCGTAGTTGCTGCCGTTATGATGCAGCCTAAAGGTCAGAGTGGGGAGCAGGGCGAAGAAGTGAACCCTAACGTTCCTGCTGACGCTAAACCTTATTTATCTGAAGAAGAACAGGCTACAGAACCAGCCCCTACTCCAGATGGCATGGAAGGTGAACCTATGGAGGGAGAAGAAATTGCTATTCCAGAAATCTTAAAAGAAGCAGTGATAGTAGTTGAAGGTGCTAATCCTATTTCTAAAGAGGGAAGGGTGATTACCCCTGAAGGTAATGAGGTAAAAAATGATGCAGTCCCTATGTCCCCTGAAGCTCCTCGTCAAACTCCGCCAGTAGCTAAAGATGATTTACCAGCTAGTACGGTTAAATTAGATGTTAGTGCCGCTGGCTGGGAACCTGCTGAATTTACTGTTAAAGCTGGTGCTCCTACCACTTTAGCTATTTCTTCAGTTGATGATTTTACTCATGTCTTCATGTTTAATGATCCAAGTTTATCCGCTGTAGCAGTTGGTGTTTCTCCTCGTGAAACCAGAGCCATTACTTTCAACGCTCCTAGCACTCCAGGTGAATATCCATTTGTTTGCGATGTTCCTGGTCATGCTGGTCGCGGTGAAGTTGGTAAAATGATTGTTGAATAATTAACACTGTTAAGGTTGTAGATAATTATATATTTAAAAACAGTTGCCTACGGAATCAGGCAACTGTTTTTTTATTAGACACTCTTCGGTCTTTGTTGTAAAATATAAGGGTAAAATAAATTTATGCCTTCTAAGAAAACTGCTTCTAAGAAAAATAAAAAGAAACTTGATTTTTGGCACCAGCCTTTATCTCCAAAAATATTTTGGCCCTTATTAGGGGTTTTATTTTTGTTTTTTATTATCTCAATCATTAATTTTTTTTCTTTATGGCAATTGCGTTCCGACATGAAAGTGATCTTAAGTGCTAAAGCAAATATTAATGAAGAAACAGGGAGGCTAATTAATATGCCGTCAAATAATACTGAGCTGATGAATGTAGATGAAAATTCGGCGATGGAATTAGCCATACCAAATATTATTGAATTAGAGGCTTTAAATAATCAGCAGAATGTTTTAATTGATCCAGAGACGGAGCAAATAATGGATGAGTTGATGCCTAGCACGGAAGAACAGTTATTAATAGAGGAGGACCTAGAGCAAGATACACCTATAGAAGAAGTTTTAGTGCAACAAAATATGAGTGGCACAGTGGCTAGTTTTGGTGATTCTTTTTCGGGTTTGGCTTATATTGATCAAAATAAAACTGATTTATTTTGGGATGAAAATGTTACCGCTTTCACTTTACCACCTTTATATAATTTGGCTAAGCAGAGTGATTGCGCTAGTCGTGATTGCGGTCTTTCGCGAGAAGAAATTGATCCACAAAGATTATGTTTAACTAGTGGTTGTTTGCGTAAGGATGAAAATAATAATTTATGGTTTAATGATAAAGCGCTGTTGCTGCCGCCTGAATTTAGAGGGGAAATAATTAGGGAAGTTACGCTCTTTAATTTGAGTGATAAATGGTTAATCGGTATTGTGAGCGGTGCTTTAACTCAAGAACGTGGCTGGGTCTATAGTTTTGATGGCTTAGCTTTTAGTCCTTTAATTACTGATAATACGAATTATCAAATATATCCACGCTATCAAAGAGGAGGGGGAAAAATTTTCTTTGGTGGTGATGACGATGACTTTTTAGTTTTATATGCTGGTTACGATGGCATCGCCTATCGTTTCAGAAATAATACTATTGAAGATGTGAGTAAATTTTTTGGTTTAAGGGTGACGGCGGGTGGTTTTACGGCTCAAATTTTTAAAACTGGCTCTGCTAAAGATGCTAATTATTATATTTGTGGTTTAAGCGAGTTTCGCCCTCTATTACTTAAAATTTGGTCACAAAATGAAAATGTGAGCGGCGGGGCTTTAGATTTTTCTTCTTTAGCCTTGAAGGATTCTTTTGCTACGACACAAATATTATGTGCTTTAAGCGGAGAGCATAATTTAGCTATTGCTGCTAAAAAGGGTAGCAGTCAAGAATTGTGGAATTTTACTGATTTAGGTTTTGATCATAGCAGAGAGCGCCAAGTCCAGTCGGTTAATTTGCAACGTAAGGATAGTGCCGTAAAAGCAGCGGTCTTAGCTAATTTAGAATTACTAGCTAATGATAGTAATTATAGTTTTTATCTAGCTAATGATGAAAATAATTTTGAAAGCACTGAGCCTTTTCTATGGCATAATTTTAACAATGAACAGCCCTCTATTTATTGGCAGTTAAAAATTCAACCCAATCAAGATACTTATCGTTCTCCTTGGTTTTTTCATTTAAGTCGCTTAGACTATCTTTTCAGTGACTAAAATTTTTAGTTTAATTAATTTAATCTCTTATTGACTTTTTCTTTGTTTAGTGTATGCTTTGTATATAAAGTAATCTAAATAATATTATATTATGGACAAAAAATACACAGCAACACTTTCTGCTAAAGAATTAATGATTATAGAAAAATTAATTACTAGTCACGGTGATGTAGTGAGTTCTGAGATGATTTATGAACAATTAGGTAAAAGTCAATCTAAGCAAGTGGTAAAAAATTTTATTACTGTTTTAGTGAAAAAAGGCTGGTTAGTAAGAATTAAAAAAGGTATTTTTGTTATTACTAATATCGCAGGGAGGGGTAATATTGAATTAAGTCAGTTAGCACTAGCTCAGATTATTGATCGTGATGCTTATATATCGTTTGAAGGAGCCTTGCAATATCATGGCTTGTTTGATCAATATTTAAGAATTATTAGTTCGGTTGGCAAAAAAAGAACTTATTCTAAAAAATTTGCGCAGTGGTCATTTAAGTTTATTAAAGCTAAAAAGGGTTTATTTGGAGATTTTAAAATACATCATATTGACGGCCAACTAGTTCGTGTTGCTTCAAAAGAAAAAGCAATTATTGATTTTTTATTATACAGAAGAACAAAACATGATTTTGATTTAATTATTGAAAAGTTAAGCAACTATCAGCATGAATTTGACTTAGCACAATTGATAGCGATTAGTAAAAATTGCTCAATTACTATTAAGCGGATGCTGGGATTAGTTTTAGATATAGCAGAAATTGATTCGAGCGCATTATATGCAATGGTAAAAAAGAATAAAAATCATAGTTTTGTTCACTCTACTAGTCATGTTTTTAATGCCAAATGGCGAATTTATACAGATGAATATTTTGTTAAATAATAATAGGGTAATATGTTGAATCAATATATTCAATTAATTACTAAAAGTCAGCTCAGTATACTGAATAGAAAAAAATTAAATTATTCTTTGGCTATTGCTGAAAAAGATTATTTTTTTAGCAATAGTTTTAAAGATTATTTTTGCATCAGATATAAGTAATCGCTTGGTTTTTAAAGGAGGAACAGCCTTGTATCATGTTTATTTACCTCAGTTAAGATTTTCAGAAGATTTAGATTTTTCATGTAGCGCTCAAAATGTAGACTTAAATGCGATTAAGAATATTTTTTCTGATATTGATTTTTTAGAAATTAAAAAAGAATATGTTTCCGCAACTACGATCAAGATAGAAAAATTACAATATGCTGGTCCTTTAGGGCAGCCAAATTCATTAAAGATAGATATTGATTATTGGCAGAATGTGATTTTACCTCCCTTGATAATGGATTATAAAAATATTTATGGTGTTAATGTAAAAGTACGAGTGATGGATATAAAAGAAATTGCAGCTGAAAAAATTAGGGCCATGAGTGATAGAGCTAGATATCGTGATTATTATGATTTTGTTATGATTCTTAATAATTTTAAGATAAATCTGGTGGAGATATTAGAATTAGTGAGAAACAAAGAAATTAGACAAACTATTAGTCTAAAAAATATTTTAAATAATTGGCATATTGCTAAAGAGGATCAACAAACTGATACACAAAATATTTATTATCATCAATTATTATCTAATCTAGAAATCGAGAATAAATTAAGTCAATTACATTTTAAAAATATTTGCCAGAATAATTAAATAAGAATTATGTTTTCAGAGTTTATTTGGAAATGAAAGGATTTGTTGGTGAGTATCTTTTAGATTGTATCTTATATTGAAAAGTGATATAATTTAGGTATGATAAAATTAAAAACAAATATATGTTTTTCTTAAAAGGTAAATTTTTTCCTTTAATGGTTTTAGCGTTGAGTATGGCAGTTATGCCTGCTTTTGCTCAGGCTAAAACAATTGATTTGGGCACGGTGAGTGATACGGTTCGAATTCCAGGGCAGTTACTTAATACGTCTTTATCAGGCGATGGTAATCGTTGTTTGTATGTTGATTCAAGTGGTAATTTATCTGTAAAGGGTTTTGATTGTGGCAGTGCTACCGGTGGGGATGATATGGGTAGTCATTCGGCTACGCAAAATATTCGTCTTAATTCTTTTTGGTTGTCTGGTGATGGTGGTAATGAGGGTGTTTTTGTCACTGCCGCTGGTAATGTTGGGGTGGGTGTCAATAGTCCAGGAGCTAGACTACAAGTTTCTGCCCCTACTGGTAGTGAGGGTTTAAGAATTGTGAGTGCTTCTGATTGGAGCCCACTTAATATTAGAAATAGTGCGAATACGGCTGATATTTTTAGAGTTGATCAAAGTGGTGTTTTACAGGTTGGTCAAATTCCTTTTGCTCGAGTGACAGGCTTTTCTTATTCTGAAACTGATCCTAATGTTTATACTTGGGCTAAGGCAGCCACTAAGCCAAGTTATGCTTTTACTGAAATAACAGGCACAGTAACTGATGCTCAGGTACCAAATAATATTACTATTGATAATGCCACTAACGCTGCTAATTTAACAGGTGCTCTGAATTGGACTCAATTACAAACATATCCAACTGCTTGTTCAGCTGGACAGTTTGTAACAGCAGTAGGTGATACTTTAACTTGCGCAACGCCTGCTGGTGGCTTATCTGGATCAGGTACGGCCAATTATTTGCCTCGTTGGACAAGTGCTTCATCTTTAGGTAATTCTTTGATTTATGATAATGGCTCTAATGTTGGGATTAGTGCTACTTCTTTGGGTTATAAGTTAACAGTTAATGGCACAATTGGCACTCCAAATACTAATAATCCTTATTTAGTTTTAGATAGTTCTAATTCTGGCGGTAACAATGCAGAGCAATCAGCTCAGATTTCTTTAGGCGAAGCAGGAAGAGGAGCGGCTGCGTTGCACCTAGCTTATACAGGTGATGGTTATAGTTATATTGGTATGGGTGATTTAGGAGTAGATAATATTCCTGATTATTATGGCTTACGTTTTTATTATGGTAATAACAAAGTATATATGCCTGGTCAGTTAGGTATTGGCGCAGATGCTAGTTCTTATAAATTATATGTTAATGGTGCTAGTTATTTTAGCAATCCTATCATCACTGCCGCTCCTACTGCTGGCACTCACGCGGCTACCAAAGATTATGTTGATAGTGTTATAATTCCTTGGACACGTATCGGATCTTTTCCAGCTGCTTGTTCTGCGGGTCAATATGTTAGCGCTGTGGGAAGCACCTTGACTTGCAGTACACCTGCTAACTCCGATATTTATTGGACCGGTACGGCTACTAATTTAAATGCTACTACTGCTCGTACTTCTTTAGGTTTAGGTTCTTTAGCAACCCAGAGCTCTGTGACAGACGCTCAAGTGCCAAATAATATTACTATCGATTATGCTAGTTCAGCTGGCACGGCTACTTCTTTAGCTGCTAATGGCGCTAATTGTAGCGCTGGTTATTATCCTCTAGGCGTGAATGCTTCAGGCGCTGCTGAATCTTGTACTTTGGTTCCTAGTAGTTCTGACATCTATTGGACTGGTACTGCTACTAATTTAAATGCTGCTACCGGTAGAGCTTCTTTAGGTTTAGGCTCTTTAGCTA
>JBBAEC010000062.1:0-7893 GCA_041656135.1 Balneolaceae bacterium
TGTGCCCAATTCATTCCCGAACTCCCATCAGAACCACCTCCAGAAGCGGCAGCTCCTCTTGTGATTGTATATAGCAATTCGCCAGTATCCATGGAATACATATGGCTGATAATATCCTCCCCAAGTTGATAAAAGGAAACACCATTATTTTCAATCTGGTAAACTCCTTTATGAGGGTTGTAATATATATTTGCCCCCGTTAACCCCCAAGTATCTATCCATTCTTGTGCAGCACCACGACTCTCAAACAAACCTGTTTTGTCTTGCCAATACACCGGATTATTAAAACCATAGCGGTAAGGTGTTTGGTTTGGTGCCAATTCACTAAGCATATCCATTACGTTAAAACGCCCAATGGCTGCATCGTACTGTCTGAAATCCGTTTCGGTTACATTGAGTCCAAAACTGTCTTCGTACTCTTTGTTTAAGAACTTATATTTGTAGCCTGCACCCGGCAATTCATTATATCCTTTATGTTTCAGTCCAAAAGGATAGTAATTATTTTCCTCAATAATTTCTGATGCAGGGTCTATTATACCATTGCCGTTCAAATCTGCGTAAACAAGCCTGTTATTACCCAAGTGATCTCGGTAAATATAGTGATAAATATAATTAGCTCCGTCTTTTTTAACATATCCTTCCGGGTGCGGGAAGGTTTTTAGTTCCGTATTTTCATATTCAAACCCGTGCAGGTAATCGGTAGTCTGTGCCGCTCCGCCAGTTGGGGTTACTACTTTTTTTAGTTTGCTGCCCGTAGCGTCATACGTATAATTTATTTTTCCGCTGGCAAAGCTAATTTCTACCGGCAGGTTTAAATGGTTGTATTTTACATTCGTAATCCCTTTGTTTTTGTCCTGGATAATGTTGCCAAAGGTGTCATATACATAATCTACGCCGGTGGTGTTGCCGTCATTAAAACCCTCTGGGTTGTTGGTGGCGTCGGTTACGGTTTGCAGTTGGTTGGCGGTATAGGTATAAGTGAGGTCGTCTATTTCTATGGGTTGTCCCAGTTCTTCCTGTCCGTAGCGTTTCAGGGTGGTGATGTTTCCGTTTTTGTCATAGGTCAGGTCTTCGGCATACTGCCCGTCGCGGTTGTAGTTATATGCTACTACAAACCAACCATTAGTAACTGCAAATTGTTTTAAATGACTGGCGTAGTTCAATCGGTTCAGATGGTCGTAATCATAGGCGTAACCTCTGGCTATATAATCTGTTTGGGTTTGCCAAGCCACGCTAGAAATGTTTCCGTTGTATAATGCATCAGTCTCGCTGTCTCCTTCAAAAACGCTATTATAATTAATTTTATAGTGAAATAAGTCATTCCCATCTATATGCCCTGGAGGTAGTTCTAATTGAATAGCTTCTGGCAAATTATTAATATCGGTTAGCCAGCCGCGGATGTTGTATCTATAATCTACTTTTTGTAACGGTGTTGCAGAGGTATTCCCTACTTTTCTAGATACCAACACTCCTAATTCATCATACACATTTTCAGCAATCAACTCTTCCGCTCCACCGTTGATTTGTTGAGTATGTTTTGTAAGGCGTTCTCTATGGTCATAGGTGTAATTATTAGTTACGTTTAATACCGCAGCCGCCGATGTGCGTTTGTGAGTGGTTATGGTCTTTGTTGGGAGGCCTCTAAAAGTCAACGCATTATCTGTCTGGGTATAACCGCCCAGGTAATTAATGGTGTTGGTACGCAGTGGTTGGTATTTATTGTTATAAAGTGTATAAGACACTTCCGCTTTGCGCTCGTTTGTTGTAGTAATCACACGAGTCCAGCTTCCTGTTGCCAGTCCTTTCACATTTTGTGTCGGTGTCACATCTTCTACATTTGGAAACGTGCTTGGGGCTCCTGGAAAGGTATAATTATCGTAATAATTCACCGTCAAAAGGTTAAAAGATGTAGGGAATTTCGTGTTGGTATATCGTGTAGTGACCCCGTCTATGGTGGTGTTTGCCGTGTGCTTGCTTTCATTGTTATCCGCCTGTGCATAGATTGTGGTTTTAATTGCTTTGCGGTTGACAGATGTTACCGTATGCCCGCTGTAGAAGCCTGTATAGAGCGTACGTCCCATATTATCATATTTAGAAACCAACCATCCAGGTGTTTCCGAACCATTAAAAGGATTGTTTACAGGACCAGTCATTACCACACGGTCTGCTTGGTCATAAATAATATACTCCCAGTCTTTTTGAGGTGATTTTTTTTCTACCAAACGGTTTTTTTCGTCATATAAATACTGGTAGCAAAGATCATCTAAATTGGTGCCTGCTATCGAACTGTTTGCAAGTGGAGGTATCACATAGGCTAAATTTCCAAAAAAATCATAAACATAATAGGTGTCATGAGCCACTCCATTGTTGTAGGTACGTTTTAAAAATACTTTGCCGTCCACACCTTTAAACTCTTCTACTGTATTATTTTTCCCATCGGAAGCTTTCCAATTTTCGTTTTTCACAACAGTTTTTTTCAGGCTGTTGGCAGAATAAAAACCATTTTCCGTAATCGTATTGGTGTAAACCTCCCTTGAACCGTTCCAACTACTACTTACATCAAATTTTTTAACTTCATTGGCAATATTATACTCATAACTATAACGAACAGTATGGCGATCTTCTTCTGGCACAGTAGTATTAATTTGCCAATCTGCCCCTGGCGCACCGCTCTCTAAGATTCTTGGGTTTGGATTATTTTCTAATCGAGTCTCGCTAAACGGATTTTCTGTATATGAACTATATGTTGTATAAAAGTCCAATGCTGCCTGCTGGGCATCAGGAATATAGTTAGAGTGAAAAGAAGTTGAAGTAGATCCATCTCCGTGATCTGTAACAACCTTCCCTTCTGCTGTAAATGGCAGATAGTCTCTAATTTGACCAATGTTTTTTTCATACTCAATATGTGTTATAATATTCTTATCATCGACAGGCGATGCGTTTTGTTCTACTTTTTGAATAGGTCGTCCAAAGCCGTCATAATAAACTGTTGTCACAAAATCATTTTTACTCTCCATATACAAAAAACCTGGGTCTTTTCCATCTTTGTAAATAACCTCTTTAGTATAATTTTGCGTATTGGTTTGTGCATAAACAACACTACTAATCATTAAAAAGAAAGCAAATATATAGCGTATCATATTAGATTTATTTTAGTTTTTAATGTTGTATGTATATTCTTTAATGATTAATCCTTGGTGATTAATCACACGCCATAATCGATTAAAGTCATCGTATAAATATCGTTCTTGTCTTCCGTTTGGATCAGTTATACTTGTGACTCCCACCAATGGGCTGTACGTATATGTTGTAACGTAACTACCTGTATTTGTATCTCGTAAGTCATCTAAAAAACCGACCAGAGCACTTTCGTTATATGTTGTCGCGTTAGAATTCAACTTGATGTTATTAATTATTGTTGTATCAATATTGTCGTAAGGCATATTTTTAAGCTCTGCAACTAATCTTGAATCATTATATCCCCAAATTTGAGATATAATCAATCCATCTTTGGTTTTGTACTCCAGAACATTGCCAACATCGTCATAACGTAGAATTTCACTTTCGGCCTGCAAAGGTTTTGTTTCCTTTGCTACAGACACTTTCTTTAAATCATATGCTAGTGAATTATTAAACTGTTGATAGGTTGAAACACTTCGATTTAATGGGGCATTGTTTTTTATTTTTTCAACTCCAACCTGATAAAAGGCATCTCCTAGCTTCTGATAAGTATAATTTTCTTCAAATGTTTGATCCAAAGAAGTGTCTATAATTTTATTTTTCAACATATGTAAACTGACTGAATCAAATATTTTTTCTGTAATTACCTCTTTAAAACTAGTTCCTTCATAAGTTCTTAATGTGGAATTTGCTCGTTTTATCTTCGAAATAAACATCGATGAAGGTTTGTCAAAATATTCAAAATCATTATTTACATGCTCAACAAGTTCTTCATTATGATTGTATTTCCAAATATTTACCGGCTGAAAAACTACTTCATTAAAAGATGATTCACTATAAGCACTCTGCAATAAGTTTAATTCATAAATAGTTTTACCTTTTCCAACCTCTTCAATAGTTACATATTTATAAATTATTGCTAAAGGTTTGTATTTTGAAAAATCACTTAGCGGAGCTCCAATGTCCCATGCGTAACCATTAATTACTTTTCCTGAACTTTTCTTACTATCGGTTGGCTCATTATAAGAGTAGATTTGTTCTTTTACAATAGAATTATCAAAGTCTTTAGATACTATTTTTTTAACACGTATAGAAGGACCAAATAAATACTTGACTCTTTCGTTTTCTGATTTTAACACTCGTTTATAAACCTTAACATTAGAAATATAGGACTCAAAATACTGTCGTGGTCGAATAATAATGGTTCCATTACCTGATGTCATATTCATAGCTTCTCCATAGGTACATTGATTCTCATATGCGAAAGACTGTATTTTTGTTGAATAACCTAACTGGTAAATATCTACTTCAGGGTAAAATGCTATTGGATTTCCATTCTCATCTTTTAATAAAGGGTCTGTGTAAAACTGAGATTGAAACTTTATAAAATGAGCCTCAAAATTGTAATCCACAGTCCCATGAAAGTCAAAACTATAACTACCATCACTTAGAGCAGTAACTGGTATTTCTATGTATTTGTAATTAAGTAAATTATATTTTGTCTGTGGGTGACCGAATGTGTTAATTTCATAATCAATTTCAATCTTCCCCTTATTTGGCAAGATAATGGTTTTTAAAAGCCCCGCAGTATAATCCTGCACCTCATTATTATAAACTACTGATTGATCAAGACAATTACCAGTTTTTAGAAAATTACCTTTGTTATTTATCAAGGCATCTGGTAAAGGTTTCGGGTAGTACATAAAAGTATATCTTTTACCCAATTCATTATTAGCTCCATAAAAAGCAACACCACTCGAATTAAATCCTACACTACTTAATATTGTATTATTTAAGTCCTTTATAAATATACCATGAACTGTTGACTCTGAAGTGGTGAAGGTTAGTTTCGCTCTATTATTGATTAAAACCTCATCAATAGCTTTCTGTTGATAATTTTTTGTTTTACCTAAATAACTAATACTATTAGGATAGGTTTTGTAAGTATAACTAGCTAAAACTCGCCCGTACTTATCAATAATTTCACTGAGCAAGAAACTTTTGATATAACTATTAAAATCACCTGGATTATCTAAAGCAATTTCTGCTATTTCAAAAAATGAAGATCTATACCTCGGTGACTCATACCTCACTGATTCTTCTTTTTCATGAAAATGGTAAGTGAAACCATCCCGGTCTTTAATTGTAAAACCATTTAACTGAATAATCTTGGCATCTCCATTGCCAGATTGAATAGTCGCATTAGGAATGACCTCTAGATAACCATTACTATCTATCATTATCACATCTATAGTATTATCATTGTTATATTCCAACCTAAAAGAAGCCCTCAACCCATAAATGCTAAATTCAAATAAGTCATTTGTTCGCTCTGGTCTTTTATTATCTGTTAAATCAGCTGAATTTACTTTAAAGTAACTTTCATCCCATAAGGTGGACTCTTCCTTTATATTTCGATGTATTGTAGGTAAAAAATCAACCGAGAACCCCCTGTTCCCATAAGTACCAGGCGAAGTATAGACAGTAGACGCAGCTTGTGCATTGTACCATAAACTACCCTTTAGCACAAAGTCAGGGTTAACCGTTTCTATATCAAAAAGGGGAACATCAAAAATAAAATTCCCTGATCCCAATTGACCTTTAAAATTATTAGAAATTTCAGAATGATTACTTACCCCTGGAACATCCACAATCTGTCCCCAACCGATAGATGTGATCATTAAAAATACAAAAAGTAGCATCTTTTTCATAATTATTTCTTGATTACTTTTACTGAAGTGTTTATTATATTTGTCTTAACATTTATTACATAAGTTCCAGAAGCATAGTCGCTCAAATCTACAATTACCATGTCATATTTAAGCTCTTCACTGTGAAGAAGCCTACCATTTAAATCAAAAACATGAACCGTACCTTCTTTATACTCATGATTAATAACGATTTGCGTAAAACCATCTGTAGGGTTTGGAAAAGCCTCAATTTTAATCTCAGGCTTTCTCAGCTCATCTCTAGTGTGAAGTTTTACTATCCAATAATCATTACGCCCTTGAACAGTTTTTTTATGAGCACTCTTTATTCCGTCCGAATTTCCTGCAAAGACAATTCCACCATCTCGTGTCACTACTGCCTTTCGGAGCAAGTCATCACCGTCGGTTGAAAGTTCTTTTTTCCATACAACATCACCCTCCCCGTCTACCTGAATAGAAACATAGCTTTTTTTACGACTTTTTTTATCAACTTTATACCCTGATAATAAAAAATTATCATTATCTAATAATACTGTAGAAGTCAAAAACTCGCTACCATTCAAATCAAAAGTATATTGCTTTTGTGAAACAAAATTCAAGTCGGTTTTTACAACTAAAAAATCACTATCTGTTGCAGCAGCTACATTAAAGTTTCCATTGGCTTCTGTAGCAAAAGTATTACCCGTAAGTAAATATCCCTCATCACTTTCTATTATTAACAAACTATTAAGCTCGTCATCTTGATTACTCCCAAAAACATGCTCATTCATCAATTGACCTTTAAAATCCAACTCTAAAATCCACCAATCATACCCTCCAAAACCTTCTTTCCTTTTATTTCCTGATACAGGTGAGTTTGAAACAGCACCGATAATAAAACCTTTGTCGGTTTGTAAAATACTTCGAGGTTCGTCATTATATAATCCTCCAAAAGTTTTTTCCCATTCAACCTTTCCTTTATTATCCGTTTTAATAACCCAAATATCCAATCCTCCAAAACCTGACGCTTGTTTTTCTTCACTTGCAGGCGAATTAGTCGAAGCAACTATAATATAACCTCCATCTGAGGTTTGCTGAATCTCAACTAAACGATCATCACCTGTACCACCATAACCTGCTTGCCATTCGACACCTTCTTTAGCATTAATTTTAACAACCCAGAGGTCATTACCTCCCTTGTTTTCAACAAGTTTGTAATCGCCTTTATCCGAATCGGAATATCCACCCAAAATATATCCAACATCAGAGGTCATAGCAATGCTTTTTAAAATATCTTGACCATCACCACCAATACTCCATTGCCACTCTTCCTCTCCATTCTGATCCATTTTCCAAAGAAAGTAGTCTAAACTTCCCTGACCTCCAATTTTCTTAGTACCCGTTTTGTCAGACAGGGAACTCCCTGCAAGCAGAAATCCATAATCTACTGTAGATGTCATATCAAAAAGATATTCTGAATGTTGACCTCCAATACTTTTTTCCCAAACAACTTTTTGACCATATCCCGAAAATGCAAACATGACCAAAAACAAACCAAATAGTTCTCTTTTCATAAAATATTTACTTTATAAAGGAAAATTGCTTCCTATTATTAACCACAACTTTTAAAGCATATTATTACTTTAAAAAAGCTAATATAGAATCTTTTTTTTAAAATTAACAAATAATTAAGTGTAATGATAGAATTTTATATGCTTGATGTAATCGTAAATGTATATTCCTAACCTGAGTTCGATTATAAAATTGAGAATCCTATTTCAATAAATAAGTGAGATACAAGCGTTTTTTAGGAAGAAACAGCGGGCTATTTCGAGTAAAAAGGACGAAGTAGGTTGCCATTTATTGGGAAGTGTTTTAACCCCCTAAAAAGTCGGACATGATTATAGTTAAATAAATATAATAATTTTGTCAGACATGAAACAAAGAAAATTTACAAACGAAGAAAAGGTTAGGGTTTTAGAGGAAGCCTCAAAAAATGGAGTAACCACCACCCTTGAACACTACG
>JBBAEC010000063.1:0-7528 GCA_041656135.1 Balneolaceae bacterium
AACTTAAAGTAGTTAAAACTCTCTTTAGCAACACCAATGTTAATAATGTCACGAAGTACTTTAGTGTTGTCTATTAGCTTTTGTAGTTTCTCTCTACTATAGTTTCTACAAAGTGTCAACCCAGGAAACGCCATCATTATCTTACATGGGTTTGTGTGTATTAATTTACCTAAGAAGTTGTTTGTTAACTCACTCCAACCTATTTGCGAAGCCTTCATTACAACTACAATATACACTTGCCAGTTGTCTAAACAATCATAAACATATTCTAAAGCAGGTGTCCTATTACAATCGAATCTACCAACCATTTCAGATTCTTCGGAAGTCATCCTTCGGTACAAATGCGCCCAATCTATTGTACTTAACCTTATTGGTGGAGCAAATAGTTTAAGTAATGTACCTATAAAGTGCCTTTCCGAGATATTCTTGTACGACCGTTTAAACTTCATCTTCATTTACCCCATCTTCTTCCTCAATATCATCTACCTCTTCAGCATCAAACTCTCTTTCCAACATTACCTTAACATAGTTCTTCGCATCTATTTCTACTTTCTCTAGCAAAACCACACCTAATTGATGTAGTTCCTCCATCCCTTCATCTACCTTCTTCTGCACTTCCGGCTCCTTAGTAGTTCCTGCTATATACTTTAGAACATCAGCTATAGCAGTTACGAAAGGTTCTACTAGTTCATACTGCTCATCTTTATCTATGTAATCTTGTCGTTCAATGGCGTTCTTTTGTATTAACTGCTCTTCTCTTGCCCGTTCCGTCTTGATGTTCTGCTTTATCTTCATTGCCATTAAAGGATGTATAGTATCATCCCCATCACTAGAATAACTAATCTTGTTCTTTTGCTTTTCTTCCCTCATCTTAGCTACTCTAGTTGCCTCTTCCTGAGCTAATCTAGCCTTTTCTAGTTTGACTTTCTCATCCGAAGCCAGTTTTTCTAGTTTGAGTTCCTGATCGTGTTTTTCTTTTAGTATCTTCAAGTCCTGTTTTTTCTTATAGTAGTTAACATACTGCTGTATACACTCTCTATAAGTAGCTGCTGATAGGTCATTTGGCAAACGTGCGGCTTGTGCCTCTTGGTATAAAAGACTGACATTTACACCTAGAAGTCCTGCTAATACTTGTGGAGATACTGTACTATCAACATTTATGTACGAATTGTTTATATCTTCTATCATTTCCTGCCCTTCTTAGTTAAAGGTCTTGATTTTGTTATATGAAAAGGTTACACTATATAAGGAGTATATCAAGGTTTCTCCGATAAAACAAACTTATCTTTTGGTAGGGTTTGTAATAATACTAATAACAAATAACCTAATACTTTTAACAACTATTTGGATATAGCTATGCCTGACAAAGACCCTACCAGTTATTCTTATATTACATACCTATGGGTATTCCTCTTACCAGCATGGGGAGGGCTAGTGAGTTTTAATGCTAAACGAAAACAAGGATTAGTTAGGTCATTTAATATAATGGAACTTTTAGGTGAAATATCTACTTTTGCATTTGCTGTGATAATTACCTTTATCTTTGTGAATGGTCAGAAATTGATAAATTACTAAGTGCGGCTCTAGTAGCTATTTCCGGTCACATGGGAAGTAAGGCTATCAGGGAATTTGAAAAATGGGCGGAAAAGCGATTTTCCAACTCTAAATAAATGAGGTAACTCTAAATGGCAAATAGATTTTATAACACGGCATCTACAGAGGCTTTGTCTCCTTATGAAAGTGCCGCAACCGCAGCAACTACTTTAGCTGATATTATTACTGCTGCACCTGCCGCCGGTGAGATAGTTTGGGTAGACACAGCATCTAATGAAACAACTGGTACAGCTCCAACTTTCCTATCACCTACCAGTGCAACTCCAGATAACCCACAAAAAATATTCTGTGTCAGTGATTTCGCTACTACTCCAGCTACTTTAGCTACTGGGGCTAAATTATATGCAGGATCTAACTTACACTTTCAACTTGGTGGTGATTGGCACTTTACTGGTGTTGAAATAGGTTCTACACCAGCGGGCGGTAGCTTGGGCGGCGGTAACATAACATTAGGTAATAACCAAAAAGCAAATAACCTAACATTTGAAAATTGTAAAATTGTCTTAGGTAGTACTAGTTCAATTGTAGCTGTCAAATTTGGCCCAAATTTTGGAACTTCTGTCCAATATACGACTGTTTTAGTTAAGAACACTTCATTTAAGTTATCTAACACAGGACAAAAAATTGGTTTAAATTGTGGAAGTTTTGTGTTTGATAATATTGCTTTAGATACAGCATCATCTACCCCAGAAGCCTTATTTAAAGTAAACGGACTAAATAAAACTATAGTTAAAAACTCAGACTTCTCTAATAAAACTTTAACAGCCATTGTAGATGCTTCAGTTAACCAAACAGATTTTACTATTGAAAACTGTAAATTACCTGCTGGATGTGAGATTATTTCGTCTACTATGAGTACTCATAGTGTGGTTACTATGATTAACTGTGATAGTGGTGATACATCCTACAGCTTCGCTAAATACACTTATGGTGGGTCTATTGTAGCTAATACAACCGTATATGCGGATAACAACCCTTTAAAAGATAAAAGTACGGCAGTAAGTAATAAATTCACATCAACTGAAAATGCTTCATACACTAGGCCAGTTGAAAGAACTTATATGATACCTATTACTGGTAGTTCTGTTGGTGTAGCTATTACTCCTTATGTAGAATTTTTGGTTGATGGTGATGGGGCGGCTGTTTTAACTAATAAAGATGTTGTTCTTAAAGCTGAATTGTTGGCCGATGCTGCATCTACTTTAGGTAGTGAAGTTACAAGTTATCCAGGCATAATTAACTCTGCTTCCACTATAGCATCTGGCTCAACTACCTACACTGGTGACGCATTTGCTGTAGAAAGAACACATAGATTATCTACTGCCCAGATAACACCTGCACAAGCTGGTTTTGTTAAACTAACTGTACAGCTATTAAAACCTTCAACTGTAATCTATGTAGGAGTCGTCGGTGTCGTATAATGTAACTATTGGTAATGGTGATTTTGTCTACCTGACCGATGGTTTAACTAACTTACCAGATGGTACAGGTCTTGTTGCAACTGTAACTGATTATGGAGTTCATTATACTTATATTACAACTGACGATGGTTCGTTTGTAGCGATTCCTTCCAGTGGGGGTATTGGCTTACCTAGTGGTAGTTTCTATATTACTGATATAGCTACTGACTATGCCCCTCCTAGTGGTGGAAGCTCGGCCCCATATTACTTTTATCTTAAAAAATACACGGTGAAAAGTGTGAATGTATATACTTTAGAAACAACAACTTTGACTTTAGGGATGGGTGGGTTATCTTTCCTATGACAATTACCTTCCATTCAGCAGATTTAACTCGTAAAATAGAATTATCTGCTGACGGTGGTATTGAGTATGATGAAATACCTCCTGATTCCTCCACCGCTACAAAATTACAACTATCCATCTTTGCTCCTATAACTAATTTAAGAGTTACTGGGGCTATAGCCGATAAACTTTACATTGCTAACTAGGAGAATAACTATGCCATATCCATCAGGTTCAAGTATATCAGTAAGTAATTTAACTGTTAGTAACGTAGAATTGGGTGCAGGAACATTAGCTGCTTTAGAAACCGTAAATGCTACAGTATCTGGAGAAGTTGAATTAGGTGCTACTACATTATCGGCTTTAGAGAGTACTACCGTAAATGGTACAGTAGAGTTAGGTGTCTCTACTCTTGCTGCTTTAGAAAATATAACTGTAGAGGTCGGAGCGACTAGCTTAGCTGCTTTAGAAACTATAGAATTAGGTACTACAACTATCAATGCTTTAGGTGGCACAGTTGCCGCTAGTGAAGTCCATTCGATTGCTTATGAAGCTAGTCATGTTATTAAAGATACGGCTGGAAGTCTATTAGGTTTTACTGGTTATAATAGCGGGCCTACGCAGTGGATTCATGTTTATGATTCAGCTACATTACCTGCTGATACAGCAGTTCCAGTTGTTATACTTAAGGTAGCCGCTGATGATAATTTCTCTTGGGACTCCGGTAGAGAACCTTATCCATTTGCTTCTGGTATTGTTATAGCTAACTCAACAACAGGGCCAACTAAAACCATTGGCGCGGCTGATTGCTGGTTTAATGTTTTATATAGATAAGGAATTACTATGAAAGTTTCTAGAATAGCAGCAGCTATTACGGGTGGAGGCTCTTCGGTAGTTTCTACCTATTTAAGTAATTTCAAATTATCTGTAGAAGCTGGTTTCGTCTGCCAACCTTCCGGTACAAAATATAAATGTACCGCTGCTGACTTGGTTGAATTGCAGAAGGTTATTGATACTGCTATAAAGTTCGGTATCCTAACCGATATAGTTATACTAGACTGGTACAACCAAAGAATCTACAAAGATTTAGCCACCTTACAACATGATATGAGTCAACTTACCACAAACCTAAAACAACTTATGGAGCATAATTACCATGCTTAGATTTTTAACAATTATATTACTATTAGTTAGTCCCTATGCTAACGCTTATTTGGATATGTCCAAAGTAGGGCATAATCCTAGACCTGATGTTATAGCTGAAAAGCTTGGAATGGGTATCACAGATGATTATGTAGGTTTAGCAGGAGCACCACTAGCCACTGTTAAATACATCTGCGACACTTTACCTAATGGTACAAGCAATATTGATGGAGATACTGTAGGTGATGGTTCTTTAACTGCTCCATACTATTCTGTTGCTAAAGTTAGAGACTCTATGCCTACTGCCGAAGCTGGTACTGTTTTTGCCTTTTGTAGAGGTGGTACTTTCTACGCAGATTATGCTAATTCACTAAACCTTACTCCGAATAAAGGTAAACGAGACTATCCAATTCATGTTAGAGATTATAAACTACCAACAGGTAGTGATGCTATGCCAGTCATAATCAATACTACCGCTGGTGCAGTTTTCTATTTTACTGACAGCGGTGATATGGACTCTGAGGAAGGGGTACATTTCCAGAATTTAGAGTTTACAGGTCTAAATGGTGGTGGTAATGTAATATGGGCTACAGCGGATACTGATTACATTATTTTTGAAAATTGCTATGTTCATGATACTGGGGGAGTAGCAAGTAACACTGCTTCTGTTGCGTGGCCTGCACCACCGACTTCTGGAAACAATTGGTCAATTAGAAGAGCTACTGAAGAAGTAACAGACCTTGTATTTACGCATAATACAGCTACTACGGGTGAGATTAGAGATTCTATAACTCGCACTGGTGGGATTACCTTATGGCCTTCAAGTACTAGAAGAGGTGATGGGCTTATCATAACTGGTACAGTTTCTAACAATGGTCTATTTAGAGTTGATGATGTGTCAGAAGATTTAAAAACAGTTTACCTAACTAAAACTGTCACAGATCAAATACCAGGAAGAGCGGCTACTTATGAGACTTGGTGGAATGTAGTTAATGAAACTGCTCCAGCTACAGGAGTATTTGTAGATCATCGCAAAACTGATGGTGATAGTACAGGGTGGATAATTAGAAATAATACCTTTGAGAACATTCCTGGAGGAAACTTCATAAATCTCAGTAGAGGTATGATGTATAATAATGAGTTTATCAATAACGGCTTTGCTAGGGCAGTTAGAGATCACCATATTTATATATCTAGTACAAAAGGAAATGCGTATATCTTCAATAATTACCTACATAAAAATGCACACTTTAAAGGAATTGACCCAAATGGTGCTGGTACATTCGCTGGAGGAAAATGCGAAGCTGCACAACTTGTTGGTCATGGCAGAATACAAGGAGTAGAAATATTCGATAACTACCTTACAGAAGATTCTGATGAGGTAGGTGGAAACTGTTGGGCTATATCGTTAAATGCTGCTTATTCCACGGCTGAATATATCCATAATTTACATGTGCATGATAATATAATACACAACTTCTCACAAGGTATTGGATGTGGCTCCTGTTCTGATGTTATCATTGAAAATAATATATTGTATAGTGATATTACATCTTATGGTGCTTCTAACGGTATAGTTGTTCCTGATATGGCTCCTGGTACAGGAGATGATCTTTTAGGAAATGTCACAATTAGAAACAACACAATATACGGTATCATTGGCTCGTCCACAACCGCCACAGGGTCTAAGGGCATCTCAGTTAGCCCGACTGATGCAGGAGCTTTAGGTACATTTTTAATAGAAAACAATACTATTAAAAATTGGTATAAATGTGTTAATGATGGACATACAGGAGTTAATAACACTGTAACAATAACTGGAAATGATACATCTACTGGTTGTACTACCGGATTACAACCTTAAAGACTTAATCTAGCCAAGGATGGCGACTTAACTAACTAATGAGGTAATTTTGTATGGATAAAATACTTACTGCATTTATAATGCTTAAACGTGCATGGTATGAACCTTCTACACATGCAGCTATTTCTTCAATCTGTGCAACTACAGGTATCTCACTTAATGATAGTCTTATAGGACATATCTTTACAGTACTTGCTATACCTTTTGGTATTGCTGGTATCTGGTTAAAAGAAGCTAAACCCTTAACTGAGATAAAATAATGACTTTACCTTTAACTATTAACCAGTTAAAGTTCTTAATTCCTTACTCTTCTCTCAAGGATCGAGAGAAGTTTATAGAACCATTGAACTTAACTATGGGTATTTATAAAATTAACACACCGCTACGTGTAGCTGCATTTATAGCACAAGTAACACATGAAAGTGGTAGTTTACATTATGTACAAGAAATAGCAGATGGCTCGGCGTATGAATGGAGAAGAGATTTAGGTAATTTAGAAGAGGAAGCACTAGTAGTTGCACATGCTAATGGTACAACTACTGGTAGATTCTTCCGTGGTGCTGGATTAATACAAGTTACAGGTTACTACAATTATAAAAAGTGTAGTGAAGGGCTTGGAATTGACTTTGTAACTGCCCCAAATAAGCTCACTGAGCCGTTGTACGCTGCGTTGTCGGCTGGCTGGTACTGGGATACCCACCAGTTGAATAAACTCGCTGATGTGCGGAAATTCCGTGATATTTCAGTTCGAATAAATGGTGGTACTAACGGTTTAAAAGACCGATTAGCTAATTATGAAAGGTGCTTAAAGGTATTAGGTATATGATTATATGGTCTGAAACACGTATTCCACCAATAAACTTATATGTAATGGCAGCTTTAACACCAGATTTTGAAGCTAAAATAGAGAAATCAACAAGAAAAACAACTAATCGAGTTGATTTCTCTGCTTTATATAGGAAAAGAATGACTGGATAGTTTAACTGCTCAAGGAAGAGCTTTACCTTCTCTTTCCAAACTCAACTGTTAAACCCCCCAACCTTCCCTTCAAACATACCATTTCCTTCTTTCACCTTTATTTACCTTAACCTTCCCCTTCCCATTACACCCAACTTTCTTTTCCAACTTCCGATACCCAGGCATTTCCTTCCTTACTTTCTTAAA
>JBBAEC010000064.1:0-7484 GCA_041656135.1 Balneolaceae bacterium
TATGGTGCGGGTAGTTCTGGTCAGTTCTGTGTGATACAAATATACTGCTCCGATGGAGCAGGTAGTGTTTTGGCTGGCATCGTGAATGCTCTACTATAACCACCTCGTCCCATCGGGACGATACCTTGGTAACCTAGGAACCGCGCACTAGCGCTGCCCCAGCGGGGCAGTACCGGAAGGCCTAGTAAAGTGCTAAGCTAGTATGGTGAGTCCAAGTCTTCAGAGAGGTACCGCACCTATGGTTAGGTACTTTGGGATACAAATATACTGCTCCGATGGAGCAGGTAGTGTTTTGGCTGGTATCGTGAATGCTCTACTACGACCACTTTCGTCCCATCGGGACGATACCTTTGTAACCCAGGAACCGCGCACTAGCGCTGCCCCAGCGGGGCAGTACCGGACGGTCTAGTAAAGTGTTTTTTGTAAGGAATATGCTTTTAACTGCTCCTAACATTAAAGACTCACTAAAACTAGAAGCTATGGCCAACACCTATACACAACTCTATATCCATTTTGTGTTTGTAGTACAAAACAGAGCAAGCCTAATACATCCGGAATGGGAAGAGAAGCTACACAAATACATCACTGGCATTATCCAAAACAAATCCCATAAAATGATTGCCATAAATGGGATGCCCGATCATCTCCATTTATTTATAGGCTTTCAGCCTTCGAAAGGATCTATGAAAGAATTAGTTAAAGTAGTGAAAGGAGAATCTACAAAATGGATAAAAGAACAAGGATATACCGATGGAAAATTTAAATGGCAAACTGGATACGGAGCCTTCTCCTATAGCCGTAGCCATATTGAGCGAGTTTATAGCTACATCCAAAATCAAAAAGAACATCACCAAAAGAAAACCTTTCGAGAAGAGTATATCGAGCTACTTAAAAGCTACGATGTGGACTATGATGAGCAGTATATTTTTAATGAGATAATTAATTAATAGTATTACAAAATCGAGTAAGTAATTCGTTTATACTTTAAACGAGTGACTGATATAGGAACTTATATTTGGCGCAGTTAGGATCATCTTATTGCTATGGTTATCGGAATAAAATCTACAATGGAATACTATTATATCCCATCAAGTTTATATACGGCTACAAGAAGAAAGTACCCTCCTCATTTTTATTTCTTGCTTCAAAAATTTTGAATTTGTACTATAATTGAAGTTAGAAGAGTTTTTTGTCTTAAATAGGCATCGGCTCGATGGGTTACTTTTATAAAGACGAGTCTATTGCATGAAAGTGAATAGAAAATATGTGTCGGTAAAAGCATTTCGAATAGGGAATAGCATTAGCTCTGTATGGCTATTCCTTGCCTCACCTCATTCTACATCCTTCCTAAAAAATAGCCATGCTACTGGCGCCTATCATTTACACAAACACAAAAGGAGAATTCTGTTATGGGTACAAATGTTCAGTTATTAGCAGCTACAATATTTACCATATTTCTTGTTGGTATTGTAGCTATTGCCATTTTCATCTGGTACAAGGCGAAGAAGGAAGAGGATGGTAAGCTGATAAAGCAAAAGCTTTATAAAATACGATCGGGCTACTTTGTAGTGCTACTTACCACCTTGGTTGTGCTTTTAGGATTCACGCTTAATACACTTCCATATTTTGAAAGCAATGGTGGGAAAGATTCAAAACCAGCGGATTTTACAGTCTCAGCAGTGGGCATTCAATGGGCTTGGATGATTACTGAAGGCACTATTGAAGAAAATGGCCTTGAATTCGCAGGTCAATTCGATTTGGTATATCCAGTTCATAAGTTGATTGAATTCCAAGTTACGGCTACTGATGTAAATCATGGCTTCGGCATTTATGATGAGGATGGTCGCCTGTTGGTACAAACCCAAGCCATGCCCGGTTATGTAAACCGATTAAGATACACCTTTGATAAACCAGGCACTTATCACATCATTTGTATGGAATATTGTGGGGCAGCTCATCAGGTTATGATGTCAAAAATAGAGGTGCAATAGGATGATGCTAGTAATGACGAAAAAATATAGAATCGATTTAAATTTAAAAGGGGAAAGGGCATGAATACAGATTATATGACTCAAAAAAATAGACGCTGGAGTATTATTTGGCAATTGTTGGTGCTGGTGGTGTTTCCATGTATGATTATTCTGGGGCTTTTGATGCGAATGAATCAGGCTGAAATGGTTAATATGGGTTCATTTTATGCCATGATGACGCTTCATGGACTTGGAATGGCTGGGATTTTATTCAGTGGCGCCTATGCGGCTTTGTGGTATTTATTATCTAAAAATATGACTCTAAATCTCACCATAAATAAAGTCGTTCTTTTAATGATTGTATTGGGTTTTGCAGGCTTGATTGTATCAACGCTTGTTGGGAACTTTGCTGCTGGTTGGTATCTACTCTATCCATTGCCTTTTATACCCATGGGGGCTTGGGCCGATTGGGCAACAGGTTTGAGTATAGTGAGTATGATGGTACTGGGAGTTGCTTGGCTTGTTGGGTTATTGGCTTTGCTTTTTGGGATGTCAAAAAAATATGGATTTAAAAATCTACTTGGCTGGCAATACTTGAGAAACCCTGATCCTGAAGTAAAAATAAAGCCTATTATTTTAATTACTACGGTCTGTATTTTATGTGGAATAGTATCGCTTGTGGCGGCAGCTTTATTGATGATTATGTACTTGTTTAAGTTTTTTGAGCCATCCTTATCGTTCGATGCCTTACTTCAAAAAAACATTGCTTTTCTATTTGGGCATACCTTAACAAACATCACTTTATACTTGGGGGTTGCTTGGGTTTACGAACTTATGCCAACCTTTACAGGACGGAAATGGCTGACGGATAAAGTAGTAGTGTATTCTTGGAATGCTACGATGTTATTGATCCTTTTTGCCTTCTACCACCACATGTATATGGATTTTGAACAACCTGGAATATTGCAGAAACTTGGACAGATTGCTTCCTATCTAAGTGCCATTCCTGCCACTGTAGTAACTGCAGTAGGCTTTATTGCACAAATCCACAAATCAGGACTTTCCAAAAAATGGAAAATTACTCCCATGCTCTTTTTCTTGGGAGTAGTTGGTTGGATGATTGGAGGCGTTGCTGCTGTATTGGATTCCACCATTGTTATGAATCTTGTTTTTCACAATACATTGTGGGTTCCTGCACACTTTCATACATACTTCTTGATGGGATATGTGCCATTCTTACTTGGATTTATCTACTATTTCTTTAATAATGATTCTAACCCCGACCAAGATAAAAGTGCTAAAGTGGCAATAAGCGCCATTGTGATTGGATCCTATGGCTTTTTCGCAACATTTTACTTGGGTGGTATAAATAGTATTCCTCGCCGATTTTCAAATTATGTGGGCTTTAGTTTCTCTGATGTACATGAAGTTGGTCGATACTTGGCGGAGCTTTCTACGCCCTTTATCGTTTTATTATTGATAGGTTTATTTCTCCTTTATGTCTCGTTATTAAAACCATTATTTCAATCACGGAAGCAGAGGAATACTTTAGGTTAACGCAGTCTAAGTTTATTATCGCAAACTGGTATTAATTGGCTACTAGGATGGTTTAAATGAAAACCAAAAATCATAGTTCGCCCCAAAGATATTGGGTGATACTGCCTTTTGTTGTATTGGCGGCGGTAATCGTTGTTCTTGTATGGCGGACCCAAGGTTTTAGTGCATTCACTTCGTATTCGTACGAATTTGTAAAGGCTAAACCCATTGGCAAAACTGTACCAGAAGATCTATTTATTTTGAAAGATGATAGTAGCCGAGTGGAACTCAATTCACTTGGCAATCATTACACCTTGGTGGGAATTGTGTACCTAAAATGCCACATGGTTTGTCCCATCATTAATCAACGATTGCATGAAATCTACCGAGACCTTGATTTAGGTTCTACAGACGACGAGAATTCCAATCTTGAAGGCATAAAACCCACACCCTACAACCTTCAATTAATGACGCTTAGTTTTGATTATAAGAGAGATTCTCTTTCAGATTTGAAAGCATATAAAAGAATCTTTTTCAAAGATGATAATGCTAGAAACTCGGATGAGTCAGCTACTTTACGTGGCAGAAATTGGAGCTTTGCCGTTGTTGAACATTCCCAAGAATCGTTCATCCAGCAAAAGCTAACACAAATGGGATTTTGGTTTTATGAATATAAGTCAGGGATGTATAATCACTCCCCATATCTTTATTTAATTGATCCGGAGGGAGTGATAAAGCAAGTATATGACCCCGGTAAATTGTCTAACCGTGAACTCATCGAACAACTAAAAAGAGATGTTTTATAATGATTGGCAGAAATCCACTAATAAAACATCTTTGAATGTGTAGTCTAGAAAAATGATATATACCTGGAATAAATCTGTAGCAGCAGTTGTTGCACTACTTTACTTAGTGGCTTTATATCTTGTGGTATTTCATTTCAATCCATGGTTTAATGCTACGCTGTATAGGCATATAGCCATGCAATTCCCCTTGCTAATTTTATTAGGATGTATAGCTGGGTATTTCCTATTTCGAGATCATTTAGAGAGTAATTCTATAAGTATTCATTTTAGCGTGATTTTCTTTTTCATTGGCTCCCTAGCTTTTTGGATGCTCCCCGTTTCTATCGATTCTGCTGCCATAAATAATAAGGTTGATATGCTACTTTCCATGAATTTATGGATATCGGGCTTGCTACTCGCCTCCCAATTCAGAAAGATGCCACCCGAACTTAAATTTACTTTTCTGTTTTTTCTATCCTCTATGATATTTATTACAGGTGCAGTACTAGGTCAGTTGAACCTGTTATTATGTGGAGCCTATACACTTCTCCAACAGAAAATATTAGGAACTTATCTATTCAAAGGAGGGATTGTTCTCCTCGTTTTCTCAGTGATATACCTCGGCACAAAACTAGCAAGAATTAAACCAGAAGTACTTAGTATTTAGTAGTTAGTATTGAGATGATTTTTTGATCATTACTGCTCCCATTTCTAGCGCAAGCGTCTCACTTGTGCGGTATTACTTAAACCATTGTTTTGAACTGTGATTATAATGATTTCTTTGATTTGTATGATTGGATTTGGGTAGGAAGCAGTCCCCAATTAACCAATAACTAGTTCCTCAGTCCCTTTTTACACCATGGGCGATAAATCTTCTAAATTCTATATACTCAATACTAGGTATTAACTATTAACTCCAGAATATGGTAATGAGCGCTGTTGAGGGTGATCGCGGAACAAGTATGTCCGCGATGACAAGAAGGAGTTAAATATTGTCATCTGAAACCACAAACCACACCTCTCAAAGCTATTTCCCATCGCGGAATAAAATATCGTAGAGGAGATACAGGCCAATAATTGCTGCCAACACAAATAGGGATAGTGCGAATGCAGGATAACCACCGATTGTCCAGGAGCTTTCAATTTGCATCAACAATGCGGCACCCATAATGAGGGCTGCAATAATTACTCCCGCCGTTATTCGATTTGCCACTTTTTGGAAGGCATCGGTAAAACGATCCTCATCTATGGCATCCACCTTTATTCTAATTTTGTTGTCCGCAAGATTTTCGGAGAATTTATTTAAGCGAAAGGGCAAATTCTCTGTCAGATCTTTCATCTCAAGAAATAATTCCATGAAGTTGCCAGGTTTTAGATCTTCCTTCATTCGTTTTTGCATCAGTTCTTGTACATACTGCTGCACCGTTTGTTGAAGATCATATTCTGGAGTAAGTTGAGCTACAATCTGGTCTAGGTTAAGCAAGATTTTGCCCAGCATATTCAACTCAACAGGAATATGGATAGCATCTTTTGCAGCCAATTGATTGATTTCAATTAAGGTTCTGCCAGTCTTTAAATCCTTTGCTTTTTGGTTTTCACTTTCTTGCACCTTACGGGCAATATTTTTTCTAAAGAGTGATAAATCAACATTCTTATCCTCATAATCACTTATGCTAAGCAGAAGATCTGTTACTCGTGAGCTATCATAATTGCTTAAGGCGAGCATTAATTTCAGAATGGTTTCTTGCATTTCGTTGCTAAACTTGGCTACCATCCCCAAATCCATTAAGGCAATTTTATTGTCAGGAGTGAGGTAAACGTTTCCTGGATGTGGATCGGCATGGGCAATACCATCAACAATTATTTGTTTCAAGTATCCTTTAACGAAATCATCCATTAAGGGCTTCATATCAACCTCAAGTCGCTTTAAAGGCGAAACTGTAGTGACTTTACCACCTTCAACAAATTCCATAGTTAGCACCCTAGAAGAACAGAAGTCCATTGTGGGTGCAGGGATAAATAGATGTTTAAACTCTTTTAGATTTTCTTTTAGGGTGATTAGATTTTGAGCCTCTATGGTATAATCCAATTCCTTTAAAAGCACATATCGCAATTCCTCAATTACATTGTGTACAGCATAATCTCGAGCTGTTTCGCTAAAACTGACTGCCTTTTCAGACAAAGTCATTAAAGTGTCTATATCTTCTATAAAACGTTTGCGAATGCCAGGGCGCTGAATTTTCACAGCTACAACTTCACCTGAATGCATAACTGCTTTATGAACTTGGCCTATAGATGCACTGGCTAGTGCTTCTTTATCAAAAGACTTGAAAGCTTTAGATATTTGCACTCCAATTTCTTCTTTAAAAATCTGTTCTACGGTTTCATAGTCTACCGCATCAACATCGTCTTGAAGTGTTGCCAAAGCATCCATAAATTGCGGAGGAAGCAGGTCAGGACGGGTAGAGAGTAGTTGCCCCAGTTTTACATAAGTTGGTCCCATTTTCTTTAAATCCTCTACAAACTCCTCTGGACTATGTTCGAACTCATTAGAATCATTTTCATTTCCGGAAGTTGAAATTTCTTCTTCAGAGGCAGTAAGAGCATCACTGTTCCAGTATTTAAGCATAAACTTAAAGAAGCGAGTATATTTATCGTATTGATCAGGGAGTATGCTCATAGTATTTTTTTATGAAGGCTATTAAATTCAGGAATTCATTGTTTCTTTAAGAAAACGTAATGTAGTTATGTACCTAGTATTTGAGTTGAAATTTGTTTGTCTATCAGTTTTATTTTATTCTACTTATAAACATTAAAAGTTCAAGTGTTTAAAGAATCAATTACACTTTACATAATCTCGTGCAATTAATTTATCCAATTAACTCTACATGTAAAAATAATAAGAAGAACTAGATCTGATAATTCATTGAGGCGGAAATTGGAGAGGGAAGAAGCGACCCATTAATTGGAAGTAGATCTTCCTATTGGCATAACAAATGAGGTGTTCGTAAAGAGGGGAAAGATTGAGGTGCGATCTCAGGTGAATAAAAGCTATGAGGCTTGAGAAAAAATCCTCAAGCCTCACAACTCAAATCTCATTTCTATTTAATAAGCATCAATTTCTTTGAACTCACGAAACTTCCGGCTTGGATTCGGTAGATGTAGAATCCACTGGAAAGATCTGATGCATCGA
>JBBAEC010000065.1:0-7351 GCA_041656135.1 Balneolaceae bacterium
TAGTAAGAGCTTCTACATTACCAGTTCCGGCTGTCTTTCTCCCTTTAATAGTAGCTGTTGCCATCTTAGCTAACATAGCATCTGTAACTTTATTGTTCCCAATTACAGTAGCTCCATCTCCTGTTGAAGTGACATCTCCACTGTGGTTAGGGTGAGTGTAATTATTCGCATTATTGGCAATTCCATCTAATTTAGTTTTATCTCCTGACGACATGAATCCATTAACGGAAGTAGTAACTGCTGAATGTTGAGTTCCTCCACCTCTAGTACCATGTATGGTGTCACTCATTGCAGACCAAGAGGCTGTGCCTGAAGAACCTCCATAGACAAGAACATTACTTGTAGCTCCTGAAGTAGGTATATGCTTATTTCCTGCTGTAGTAGGATGAACATAATTGTTTGCGTCACTCGGAGCATGTGCAGAAGTACTATGGGTATAAGCAGAATCCCAGTCACCTTGTTTTGCAGTAGTTGGTATAGAATAACCCGAAGTAAAACTCAATGCAAGAGTACCTGAAGTTGTAACAGGACTTCCGCTTACAGTTAACCCAGTAGGTGCTGATAAACCTACACTAGTTACAGTACCTGTATTTGCAGTAGCTCCTAAAGCTATGCCATCTAACTTAGATTTGTCAGTGGAACTTAAAAGTCCACCGATAGAAGTTGTTGCATTACTTATAGCAACATATGGTCTCAATGCACCATTCTTAAATTCAAAAATAGGATGGTCAGGTGTAATACGAAGACTTGTCGTAGTACTTTTAGTACCCAATTGAATATAAATATATCCATCTTCTGTAGTAGGTAGGTCTTGAGTATAGAAAGATGTATAAGAAGAATTATCTAATTTATATGAGCCGTCTGCTTGTACTAAGCCTTTAATATATACTGACTTACCTGTTACTAGTCCTGAGTAATCATTTAAAGTATAAGCACAGTTTACAGTAACACTCTCTCCAAAATAGTATCTAGTAGTAGCTCCTGCAGATATTGTAGCGGTAGTGGTGTAACCTCTTATTTTACCTCCTACTTTTAAACTTCTAGTTGAAACAGTTTTATAAATTCCTGTACCTGTCTCTAATGTAAGAGGATAAAAACTTCCATCACTTCCCTCAGCAACTATTTTATAGGAATAAACTGGGTCTGCTCCTACTAAGTCATACCCACTACTTCTCATCTCATAATAGTTAGTAGAATCATAGTCTGCCCATTGAAAGTCGACTCCGTCATATGTGAGTATTACTACTGTATTAACTCCTAACTGTGTCGTTAAATTTGAATTATTTCTTTTGCATGTCTTGGCACCCAAACCATTAATATTAAGAGTAGTGGTACTTGCTCCTGCTGTACCTATCTTGTAGGCAATTGTAAGTCCCTCATAGTATGCAGTCAGTCCATCTATGGTACCTGTCCATGTTCCTGCTGTACCTCCAGTATTACCAACAACATAATAATACCCTACTGCAACATCCTTACCATTGACTGTTGTATTATTTAAAATTTTCATTATCGTCCTCCTTTAATCATTGTCACCATTAACCGTGAATAATTACTCTATAAGTTCCAGCAACTGGTGCTGTATTGAATTCAATAGTTGCAGTATTTGCAGTGGTTGCTTTTACTGTACTAAGTACATATTCATATGGTGCGGCAACTTCACGAATTCCAACTACTATATCTTGAGTATTTAAATTATGAGTTATTACATATGATGTTGCTGAAGTAGATAAAGTTTGTGAAAATATTTTTGCAAAACCACTAATTGCGTGAGTGTGACTATTAGTAGTAACACTATTTGTAGAAGTGGCAGAAATACTAGAAGGGGTACCCATAGTAACTGAACCAGAACCAGTAATAGTTGTAAAGTTCATACCATTGCCCGCGGAAACACTAGTTACGGTACCAACAGTACTTGAAGTACCTGCACCAATAGCATTTCTAAAATCAGTTGCTGACAACGTACTTACTGTATTGTCTGCATTTATTCTCATAAAAGCTACAGCATTTGGGTTTGGCAATGTGATTAAATTCCTGCCAACTGTTGTTGGAAGAAGACCACTGTCTTTTATTAATTTTCCAGTAACTCCATCAAAAGCAACCAATCTATTATTAACAGCTTCAGTTGGGCCAATTACCGCTCCATCAAGGTTAGCTTGTCCAACTGACCAGTCAGAATTTAAATTTCCTGTTCCAGTTCTTGCTACAATAGCAGTAATCATATCACCTATTTCACAAACGACTCCGGCGTATGTTCCTGCTTCTATAACTCTATATGTCCAACCAACACTATAGGTTGTTGGAAGAACAGCAACTGTCCCACCAGTACCTATTGTACCTTTAAACATCATTGCTCCAGATAATCCACCAATAGCATTGTTTATGGCAGTATAAATTGCGTCTGCTCTTACAAGCGCAGTAGTAGATGAAGAAAGAGTAGTTTGTACTGAATAACCATTTCCAAGAGAAGTTCCATTAACAGCTCCCCAAACAGGAACGTGATCAACAGTTCTTCCACTCGTTGCGGCGATATATGGGTGACTATGAGTTGCTGAAATACCAGCTTCAGCTAAAGTGTTATTTATCCAAGCGGAACCATTCCATTTTAAAATTTCTCCACTTGCAATTGTTGTTATTGTAACATCACTCAAACTATCTAAAGTATGGTTGTGTGTTGAAACAGAAACTTCTGTTCCTCCACTATATAATTTAGTGGCATAAAAATAACCACCAAGATTTAATCTGTCTGTTCCAGTAGGATTAGTTGCATGAGTATAGAACCTTAATGATCCAGCTTGGCTAGTAGTATATGGTGCGTAAGTAATTGCAGTTCCTGTATTTGAACCATCTAAAATATTATCTACGGCAGTTGCAGTATCTGTATTTGGATTGGCCGGCATTGTTAATGTTATACTACCCTTCCCAGTTATGTGACCTTGAGCGTCATAAATTACATGAGGAACGTTGAATGTTCCTCCAAAAGTTAATGTTCTATTCACTCCACCTTCTGCGTTATTCCCAGCAACAACAGTGTTTGAGTGATTTAAAGTAATTGAATTAGCGGCGGAAACAAGAGAAAGGCCTGTTCCAGATTTAATGTCTATTGTTTTAGCTGTATTACCTATATAAGTATATAAATCGGTTCCCTCAGTTGTCCCAGTGTTAAATTTAAGAGTTAAAGCTGAGTGAGTATGTGCTGAAGGAGCGTATGCGTTTGTATTGGTAAAGGCCGCACTGCCTAACCCATAGATAGATACTGTTTGTGCCGACCCACCTAAAGGAGTTACTTCAAAAGCTCCATTTGTTGTTCCGCTAGCAAAACTATAAGTTATTCCAACAGAAGTCCAATCTGTTCCATTATAAATTTGAAGTATATTACTATCACTTTTAAAATAAACCAATCCTTTAACTGGATCAGAAGGAGCAGTGGTTAAATTATCAAAAACAGCGTTTTGAAGCATGTTTTTAGATAAATCTAAATTTGTTAATATTTTCATTATTTACCTCCCTAATTTAATATGGCAAAACCATATATTGAATTTGAAAATGTTATTTGTAGTCTATTAACGTCTAAATATTGTATAGTTCCATGAACTTCTTTGGTTTGATCATTAATATTAGAACCTTCTATAATTGTTACAGAAGGATATTTACCAAGACTATGTGACACTGTCCAGACTGATGATACGGTTGGCTGACTAAAAATAAAATTTTTGTCAGTAATAGTAATATTTCCAAGGTCTCCTCTGTCTCCCTTAGAAACAATTAGTCTCCAAATTAATGGATTGTCCGCTGGTGTAATGCCAGTGTTTTCTTCTCTTGCAATATATGAGCTACCATTATATTGAACTTTTTGGAAAGGTAAATAAGTGACTCCCGGTAACCAATCTGTCCAACTATTTCTTATTGTTTCCGCATCTTCAAAAAGATCATCTCTATCATTTTCTCTTTCTTCATATGCAGTATCTCTACCATCTTCCGCTTCTTTATAATAGTTTTCAACCGTAACTACTATTTGTTCAGCAGCTTCTTTTGCGGCTTTTGTATCAATTAAGAGCTGTTGCCAAGCAGTTAGTTCATCTTGAGTAATTTCTTCATCTGTATCTAAACGATCTCTAACTACAATCTGTATTGAATAAAGAGTATTACCAGAATATTGATTAAACTGATAAATATATCCAAAAACTATTGCGTCTTGACGTAGAGCATTGTTGGGCACTCTTGTATAATATTTTCCCTCTGATTTAGTAATTGGGCGACTATCTGAATGAGTTAAATCTCCATATGACCATTGAACAATCATTTCTTCATTAATGTCTCCACCAACAAACTCAATAATTTGTCCATAATCATATTTCCAATAACTAAGATTTTCTACTTTTAACTCAGTAAAATCTGCTTGTTTTATGTTTATCCCTTCAATAGCAGCTTCTAACTCTTCTAAAGAAATTGGAAGTTGATCATCTTCTTCAATAATTGGAATAATGTCTTCAGAATCTATATCAACTAAAGAAGCTCTTTCTCTAATATCAATGTTAATTGTATAAATAGTATTTCCAAACTCTTCTGTAGAAGCATATATATAACCAATAACTGGCAAAGATTGTTCCAATGCTGCATTTGGTATGCTAACAACTAAAGCATTATCTAATTCTTCAATTAATCTATGATCGGTTCCTGCATTATTGCCATAGAACCATTGGACTTTTATGCCAGCAATAATAAGTGGACCAACTAAAATTAATTTTTGACCGTAATCATATTGCCAAAAACTAACACTAGCTACTTTTAATCTTGTAAAATCAACTGTTTTGGCATCCATAAGTCCTCCTCCATTCAAAATTTTCCCATAAAAAAAAAGAAGGTTTATCCTTCTTTTTTAATGTAATATCTTTCTATTTTCCCTACATCTTTTATCTATTTTTTATTCTGTTATTGGCGCTCTCGGTCTTATTCTTCCTTTTATTAAATAGGTTGTATTTCCTTTTTCAGAATCAGAAACAAAAATATATCCTTTAAAATCAGTAGTAAGTGCGAGTGCTTCATCAGGAATTTCACTATAAAATTTTTCATTCTCTTCATAAATCAATTTACTATCTATTCCTTCAATAGAATCATAAGACCATTGAACAACAGTTTGTAAGTCAATATTTTCTCCTATTAATTCTATTTTTTGTCCATAATCATATTGCCAACAAACAATTTCTACTGATTTAAATTTTGTAAAATCAACTACTTTTATATTCATAGCTTCCTCCTTTTTTTATTTAATAAAAAAAGAGGATTTCTCCTCTTTTAAAGTTATTTTGTAATCATGTTCGCTATAGCTGAGGCGGCATAACATTCAGGCTTAATGAAGACTTCATATCCTTCACTAATTACCCAGCCTTTTATTTCAGTTATGAAATTATTTATATTCCCATTTACAGCCGCAATAAATTTCTGTTCTCCCTTTTAAACAGTTAATTAAATGAGTAAGATTCAGTGTCTTACTTTGTCCAGTTTCTTTTAAATGTCTCTGTGCTGCTTTTACACTCTTAAATTCAAGTATAATTTCTCCATTTAATTTTTTTTGTACAACCGGTTTACTTCTATTAGTAGTTGTAATTTCTATATTATTATTTTTTAATATTTTTGAAATAGTTGTTTTAGTATGTCCAGTATCTTTATTAATTTTATAAATACTATCCCCACTTAAATATTTTTTGATAATTAAATCTTCATTTACAATAATTTGTCTTATTTCAATATTCTCTTTACGTAAACAAGAACTTATTGAACTTCTTGCATACCCAGTTATTAGTGAAATTTGGTGTATACTTAATTCTTCAACATTATACATTTGAATAACTTTATCAAAATTGATAGTAGAACCACCATCTCCACCTTTGGTAAGATTATATCCCTCTTCTAAAGATTTATTCTCTAAAATATGAAAAATTTCTCTTTCGTTTAGTAATTCATCAGGGCACTCTTCAATTTTTTCTACTTGAAAATTGTCTAATCCATACTTGTTTATTGCCCTATACAGAGGGCGATCTTTAATTTTATCTAGTTTACTATCTTTAATATGTTTTTTCCAACGTTGTTCAATGGATAATTTAGTTTGACCAATATAAATTTTATTATTGGTTTTATTGATAATTTTATAAATAAATCCCATATTTACCTCTATTTTGTAAGATAGTTGGCTATTGCAAAAGCACACCAGCATTCTGGCTTAATTCGTGAGGCATATCCCATTTCAGTAACCCAACCAGTTATCTCACTAATCATTTCTTTAGTTTTTCCATATTTTCCTAAGTCTAAATGAATTATAACATCGTACAAAATATCATTTTCAATCATAATATTTGTTAATTCATTCGCTAATTGTAAAGTCATTTGCGTTTCCTGGTATATCTTTTGTCTAAGATTTGTAACAAGTTTATGATATTCAACAACATAAAAAAAACGACCACCTTGCCCAAGGCGGCGAATAGCTAAAACAGTTACAAATTTAGTTTGATTTGTATTTTGACTGTCTGAGCCAACAACTATCTCAATTGGGCAATCGCTTTCCTCAATATATTGTTTCATATCTAAAACAACATCCTCTAAAGACATTCTACCTTTTGATGGACTAATCATCCACATAATACTACTCTCTTTCTACTTCACCATAAATGAGGAATCTAAAGACTCTTGAATCATCTGCGGCGCAAGTTGTTTCTAAATGGTCAATTTCTATTTGTCCGTTTTTGAATAATGTCCCAAGAGCGACAAGTTGACTTAGCTTACTTTTCATGTTAAATTTATCGCCCTCTGCTGTAATTATGAAAATATCTTTTTCACATTTGTCTATGACTTGCATAAACTTTTCAAAATCCACTTTTATATTTTTATACATTTGTTTTTCCTCCTAATTTTTTGGTGTCACAGGAGAGATTTGAACTCCCAACATTCTGTTTTTGAGACAGACACCTCTGCCAACTGGGTTACTGTGACATAATAGGGCGGTTGACCCACTTTGATACCGATTCATGCCGATACCATACCTTACCGCCCTTCTGGGCTGTCTCCGCTAACCTGTATAGCGTCGGGTTGCCTGGTCTCTGTGACGGGAGTTGAACCCGTAAAACCTGGATTTTAAGTCCAGTATATATGCCAGTTCTATTACACAGAGGAAAATGACAATTTTTACAGAATTGTCAAACTGTTTGGGGAAAAATACCTCAAACAATCAATAGGTGTAGATATTTCCCCAATGGTGTCTGTGGTGAGAGTTGAACTCACAGAAATTCTACCTTCTTAGGATAGCACATATGCCGATTCTGCTACACAGACAATTTAAGTTTTTTAATTTCTCTAAGGA
>JBBAEC010000066.1:0-7258 GCA_041656135.1 Balneolaceae bacterium
ATGGCTGGATATAGAGAGCGGTGTTGGTAGTTTCAATAAAATTATCTTTAATAGCAACTTCACCAGTAGTGAAAGTACCAGTAATAAAGGTATTACCAAGTTGAGTATTACCATTAACAAGAAGATTGGCTCCGACAACTAAATTATTAGAGAGGGCTAGGTTGCCGGTGATAGTAGCAGAATCAGTGGCAACTGAAGTTGACCAATTATTAGAGTCAGCTAGGATAGCAGATTCGGTAGCTTGTTTTTGAGTAATAATATCTCGGATTTCGGATCGAAGAGAAGAAATTTTATCAGTCATAATATCACCAAATGAACCTTCACGAGAAATAATATTGTCAGCATAAAGAGTTCCGGAAATAGTGGCATTATCGGCTTCAAGATTTTCAGTAGAAACTTGAGTAGTTTCAATATTTTTGGTAGTGAGAGTCCCAGAGATAGAGGCATCACCATCAATGGTGATAGGTTTATCCCCGAGAGGGGAAATAAAATTAGTTTTTAATTCATCGGTTTCAGCTTTTTGAGAAATTAATTTTTTGGTGATGATATTATCAGCGATAAGGTTTTTAGTAGAAATAATACCGGCTTTAATTTTGGCAGAAGTAAGTTCACTAAATTGAGCAATACGGCTAACAGTGTTTCCAATAGAATCAGTAAGAGAGTAGGTAGCATTTTCAATTTCATTTTTGGCATCAGAATAACCTAGAGAATTTAAAACTGATTCATCAATATTATAATTAGCATTGATTTGACCAGTGGTAGTGAGTTCGATATCAGGATCGTAGTAAGTGAGATTGGCATAAGCAAGGATTTTACCAACGTAGCTTCCATCAGGAAGTCTGAAACAAGGTTCTTTTTCGTTCATTCCGTCTGGTTTACTATCGTCTTTGGTAGGCCAAATGATTTCTTCAATAGAAGAAACTGCAGGGCAAACTTGTTCATTCCAATTTGAAGATTCAATAGATTTGGCAACAACATAACCAGCTTTTTGAGTTTTTTGAGCAAAGCCGGGAGTTGATGATGAAGTAAGAAGATCACCGACAACGATGTTGTCATTAATTCCGTTAATTTTTACCATTATTGGTACTTGCCCAGAAAGAGCAATACCTTCTTCGCTTTTGTGGTCATTTTCCATATTATTATCACCGATAATAGTCCATGGGTTTGTAGTTATAACACCAATTAAGCTTTTAGTATTTGTTTGAGAACATTTAATTATTTTCCCTTTGTCTTGTGGGTCAGAACAAACTACTTGGGCAGGTTCTAAGGTTGATTCACCATTTGAATTGAGATTTGAATTTCCCACTGGATGCCATTCAGCAATATCGAAGGAACTTCCTGACCAAGAGGTGCTGTAGGCACTATTATTGTCATGAGTCCAATAAATACGATAATTATCACTACTATCAACGGCAATGGAAATAGTATTTGCTCCATATCCTTGTATCATTGCTTTGATAGTAGTGGTACTAGTGTTGGAACTAGCTTTAAAATTAAATTGGTTATAATCATTTCTAAGCCACATTCTATTTGTTCCATTTGGTTGAAAAATCATAGTACTTGGTGAGCCGTAGTAATTGCCACTAGAATAAACTTGTTTTGAGCCATAAGTTCTAACCCAAGTAGTATCGGTCATATACCAACCACCAGAACCAACTTTTAAATAACCAGTGGAGCCGTTTCCAATAATAAGAGCTGGATTAGTGGTTGATGGGATAGTTAACACCCCTCCACTAAGATTCATAGCATTTATACCGTCTTCTCTAAAATAAACAAGTCCACCAGCGTTATCAATGTCTCCAAGATAAACATTATTAGAAGCATTAAGTAAAACAAGACGTTTATCCTCTCCAGTTGTTGTTTTTGAATAAAAAGCATAGTTGTTATCTGTACCTATACCTCCACCACTAACACTTAATTTTAGGGATGGGCTAGTAGTTCCGATACCGACATTACCACCGTTTGGATTGAGAAGTAAACTATAGACAGATGTGCTAGCATCGTTTCTTTGGACTTGTTGCCAAACACTACCATTAACAGATACCCCTGTATACAACCCATATAAACCATTTGACGCTAATATAGCGTCTGCACCAACAGTTCCTGAACCTAAAGTTGGTCCTGAAGCTAAAGCTGCTCCACTGTTTACAAGTTTTACTCCTGGGTTAGTATGACCAATACCAACATTTAAACTACTGTTGATAGTAACAACTCGAGTGTCACCGATATTAAAAGCCATAGAATTGTAGCCAATATTTATGAGAGAGTCACCATAACCGACAAAGGTTCCATTACTATTACTTAAGTTAATCCAAGGAGTGGTGGTGTCACCATAGATATAACCACCAGTAGAAAGGGCAATGTTTCCAGCAACATCTAGTTTTTGACTTGGTCCAGTGGTGCCAATACCAACATTACCAGAAGTAGCAAGGAATAAATTGTTGTCCCAACCAGTAATAGCAGTGTTTTCATCAACACTAGAACTAACACCAAGTAATAAACCATTGGTAAAATTTTGAATTTTTGAAGCAGCACCATTAACTAAATGATTACCAGTAGTATTATTGAAATTAAATCTAATTGAACCAGTAGCATAAAGAGAAAGTGAAGCAGCACTTCCGGAAGAATTAGCAGCATCAAGGAAAGCGGAACTATCTTCAGTATCAATAAAACTACTAGAATGAATTTCTCCGGTGTCATTGCCGTAGATATAATCACCAATAGATAATAGTTTTCCACTAGTAATAGAAGGAGTAGTACCAATACCAATATTGCCAGTAAAATAACTATTACCAACAACGTGGAGTTTAGCAGTAGGATTAGTATTACCGATACCAACATTTCCAGAACTTAAGATAGTAAAGGCTTCAGTGCCACCAGTATCACTATTGAATAGAGAAAATCTGGAATTATCGGGTGACTGAAGAGACCAAGTGGAGGCACCAATATTGACGGTATTAATCCAAGCCGTATTCCAACGAAGGGAACTAGTACCAATACTATAAGTGAGGTTGGCATTAGGGAAAATATTCCCATCGACTTGGAGTTTGGCAGTTGGAGCAGTAGTACCAAGACCAATATAACCAGTGCTAAGATCTCCATAGATGGCTGGATTTTGACCATTACCAATATAGAGACGATTATTATAAGAACCAGTAGCTCCATTATCATTACCAATGAAGATATTACTAGAACCGACAGAGAGATTACTACCAGCATAATAACCTAGAGCGACGTTACTGGTTAAAGTGGAACCATTAGATAAGGCATAATTTCCAATAGAAACATTATTTGAGCCAGTGGTATTTCCATAAAGGGAACCTGATCCAAAGACACTATTATTACTACCAGTAGTATTTGAAACTAAAGACCAAAAGCCAAAAGCATTGTTATCACTACCATTAGTGTTGCTACCGAGAGACTGATAACCAAGAGCACTGTTTCCACTACCTCCAATATTACTAGAAAGAGATTGGAAGCCAAAGCCACTATTACCACTACCAGTCGTGTTGGTTTTACCAACTCCAAACCCAACAAAACTATTATAAAGAAAACCTGAATCAGTTCTAATTTCTAAATTAGTACTACCATCAGTATTTAAAAGTGTAACTATTGGTTTAGTTGATCCACTACCATTGATGGTTAAAAAAGAAGTTGGAGCAGTAGTACCAAGACCAATATAACCAGTACTAAGATCTCCATAAATAATTGGATTTGAACCAATACCAATATAGAGACGGTTATCGTAACTACCTACATCACCACTATCGACACCAACAAAGATGTTGTTAGAACCAGAAATGAGACCAAAACCAGCACCTTCACCAATAGCAGTGTTGTCACTGATAGTAGTGCCTGAACCAAGGGCATAAGTACCAATGGCGGTATTACTCCCCCCAGTTCTTTTGGAAAAAAGAGCCGCAGATCCAAAAGAACTATTATTATCACCTGTTTGACTATAAAATGAAGAATAGGATCCAAAAGCACTATTATTACTACCATTATTACTATTTAAAGCTCCCAAACCAAAAGCATTATTCTCTTCACCGGAAATATTTTCATATAAGGCGCCATAACCAAAAGCATTATTAGAATCTCCAGTTTCATTCTTATAAAGACTATTAACACCGAAAGCATTATTATTATCACCACTGGTGTTAGAAATGAAACTAGCATATCCAAAAACATGATTGAAATCTCCTGTAGTAATACTGGCTCCAACCCCTTGTCCAATAAGTATGTTGCCTAAATTACCATTAGAGTCGGTTTTAATTTCAAAATTAAGACTGCCATCATTGTTTAAGAATTTCATAATTGGAGCAGTAGTGGAAGGGAGGAAGGAAAGAGAAAAAGATGAAGTTCCAATTTCAGTATTTTGAGTAAGAGTACCACCAAGACCGATTTTTCCACCAATAAGACTTAGGCCGTTGGTGGTTTCGGCACCACTTAGAGGGACTCCGTTTTGGAGAATAGTAGTAGCATTTAGAGTTCCACCAACATTTAGGGTGTAGCCAGTAACAGTAGTCCCGATACTTAATTGGTTATTGGCAAGATCACCAAAAATGATAGGGGTTGCATTTGCAATACCACCAATATAGAGACGATTATCATAAGTACCAGAGTTTCCACCTGATCCAATAAAAATATTACTTGATCCAGATTCTAATTGAGAACCAGATTGCATACCCATAGCTATGTTGTAATCACCAGTGGTTAGGTTGTATAAGGACATGGGCCCATAGGCTGAATTTCCACTTCCAGTGATGTTTTCCATAAGAGATCCATAACCAGTAGCAAGATTTACATTACCTTCGGTGTTATTTAACAAGGAAGCAAAACCGATAGCAACATTACCATATCCAATAGTATTGTTTAAAAGTGAATATGAACCAAAAGCATTATTGTAAAGACCATCGGTGTTACTAGATAAAGCATAAGCTCCAAAAGCTTCATTGTTATAACCAGTATTATTGGATTTGAAGGAAGAAATTCCAAGGGCAGTGTTGTTTAAAGTATCACCTCCAAGAGAAAGAATAGTAGAACCATCGTAGTCGGTGACGATTAATGAAGGGGAAATACTAGTTTCTTTAATAGAAACATTATCAATAGTCCAGGTACTGGCAGTGTCACCAATAGCAGTCATAAAATAAATCATGTCATTACCAGTGTAATCACTAGTAAAGGCAAATGAATTATTACCACTTTTAAATAGAGGAGAACTATCAAAAGTTAGATTGTCAAAATAAGAAGTAACGGTAGTATTACTACTGACATCAGAAAGAGAGAAACTAACTAAATAAGTTGTACCAGAAACGACACTTATAGTAGTCCCAACACTAGCTGATTCACCAGTAGCAACAACATTATTAACATTGTAAACAGCGTCGCTTAATTCCCAACCAGTGGCATTACCAGTGAAAGCTCCATTAGTTACTAATTCACTACCAGTGGTAATGGCAGTATTATTAATAGATAAAAGTCCGGTTGGGTTGGTAGTACCAATACCTATAAAACCAGTAGAATCAATATGAAGTCCGGTGTTGTTAGTTTGGCCAACAAAGGTTAAATCAAAAGATGAAGTTCCAATTTGAGTATTTTGAGTAAGAGTACCACCAAGACCAATAGTATTAGTATTTCTAGTTAAGCCATTATTAAAGGTAAGGGTAGCTTCATAAGGAAGACCATTATAAGCATAGCCATTTAAATAATTAGCATTAAGATTAGTAACTAGATTGGTCGAACCAACAGAGACAAAGGTACCACCGACTGTTAAATTGGTAGAAATGTAAGCGTCACCAATAACATCTAATTTATGAGTAGGGTTAGTAGTACCAAGACCAATGTTGCCATTACTTAAATCACCATAGATAATAGGAGATTGACCATTACCAATATAAAGACGATTGTTATAAGCACCAGTAGCTCCATTATCATTACCAATAAAGATATTATTAGAACCAACAGAGAGATTACTTCCAGCATAATAACCAAGAGCGATATTGCTACTTAAAGTGGTACCACTGCCTAATGAATAGTAACCAAGGGCGGTGTTTTTATTGCCAGTTACATTTTGATAGATGGCAGCGTGACCAACTGCAGTATTGAAATCACCAGTAGTATTGGAATAGAGAGCGTTATTGCCGAGAGCATCGTTGTCATATCCAGAAGTATTGGAATAGAGAGAATTGTAACCTAATCCAATATTGTTGAATCCATCAATATTTTTATAAAGACTACTATAACCAAAAGCACTATTATTATAGCCATAAGTACTTGATCGGAGAGCATGTGATCCTAAAATAGTATTGCTTGTTCCATCAATATTACTTACTCCTACATCTAACCCAATGAAAATATTTTCCAATGAATTATTAGCATCGGCTCTAATTTCTAAATTAGGAGTACCATCATTATTTAAAAATTTCATTATTGGGGCTGTGCTAGAGGACATAAAGGAGAGTGAAAATGATGAAGTACCAATTTGAGTATTTTGGGTTAGAGTACCGCCAAGCTGAAAATCAGTACTTGAGAGAGTAAGCCCATTGGAAGCAGTATAAGTACCACCTCCAACTGCCCAATAAGAATTACCACTAGCATCTGAAGTTAAAACATAACCATCATTAGCACCCTGAGTAAGAGTTAAGGTCCCACCAACTGTTAAATTGGTAGAAATGTAGGCATCACCAACAACATCTAATTTATGTGTAGGACTAGTAGTACCAATACCGACACCTGAAGAATTTATGGTCATGGTGTATTCCAAATCTGGAATACCTTGATAGCCTGATGTGGTAAAAAAGATACCTTGATTTCCATGGACTTCTAACTGATCAGAGTCAGTATTATCTTGCCAACCAAATTCAGCAATATAGGTATTAATACCTCCGTTGGTTGCTCCAATATCATAATAATCATCTCCAAAGACTAATCTGGTACCAGAACCATATTCAAAATTAGGGTTAAACAAATGTAGAGTAGCTATTGGATTAGTTATTCCAATTCCAACATTACCATTGGATGATTGATATAAACCTTGAGTTCCTCCTAATCCAACAAATGATAAACCAAAGGATGAAGTTCCAATTTCGGTATTTTGAGTTAAAGTCCCACCAAGACCGATAGTATTAGTATTTCTAGTCAAACCATTATTAAAGGTAAGAGGGGATTCGTATGGAAGGTTGTTGTAAGCATAGCCATTTAAATAATTAGCATTAAGGTTTGTAACTAAATTAGTAGAACCAACAGAGATAAAGGTACC
>JBBAEC010000067.1:0-7060 GCA_041656135.1 Balneolaceae bacterium
TAGTTCTTTTAAAATTAATTTGTAACTTGCTTCTAAGTTGCTCATAATTGTATTTATTTGATAGTCAATACAATATACTGATTTTTAATCTTTTGAGCAACTTTTTCTATAATGCACTACGGGTTATTGTAATATAAAACTATATTTAAATGAACTCCAACACTGTTTAAAACACTGTTGGAGTTTGCTTATTTACCTTATAACCATTTCACTTTTTAACAATAAAACTTACTTTTTAATCACCCTAACGGTTGCTACATTATTGTGAATGGTTGTTACTTTAACAAAATATACCCCGTTGGTTACGTTTTGCAGGTTTAACTGGTTACTGCTGCCAAACATGCCGTTTTGTATTTCACGCCCGTTCATATCGTAAACTACATAATTTAACAAAGTTTCATCGGTTTCTATATTTATAATATCATTGGTTGGGTTTGGGTAAACATTTACCTTGATGTTGTTAAACTTCTCGGTACTGTTGGTACCGCAGGCATAAGCTCCTAACTTGGCAACAAAAAAGTCTGACTGTCCAGTGCTTACCAAAGGGGTTATGCCTAGTGTGTTGTTCATAAATAAATTGACATTAAAAGTTCCTGCGGTTATATAGTTGCCGTCGTTATCGGTGGCAACGGCTGTCATTTGTTTGGTACTTACAGCCTCACCCTGTATATCGTGTACGTTTATTACCGCCCCGGTTTGTTAATTCAAACGTACCAATACAGGATCCGGTTGATAATTTATTATTGGACGTACTACTTCTATTGTACCCCAAAAATCTGCACCACTCTGTACCCCAAAAGCAACCTCGCTTCCTTTAAGGGCAATACCTTTACCTTGTCGTGGTGCAGGTCCTAAAACACCTGAACTATAAGCAGCTGTTGCTTGTACCCATTGTACCACTCCGTTACTGTTAATTTTAAAAATCATAGGTAAAGTAAAGTCTGCACCAGGAGTAAAGAGATATGGGGTTACATTGGGATCATTAGGATCATATATCTTTAGGTTTTGCTCGTTTTGGTTTTTGAACAAATCTCCTCCAATATATACATCTGAATTCGTATCAATTTTAATTGATTTGAACCTGTTAGCCGTCTGTATGGCAGGCCCTCCTACTATTGGATTAGAATACAGTTCTCTATGCCATAGTAAACCGCCATCGGTACCGTCAATGGCAAATAAAAATGAACGGTTTACCACAGCACTGCCATCATAAGCAAGGGGAAAAAGTGGCGCTCCTTCTCTATGTCCTACTAAATAATAGCGATTTAAACTTTCGTCATAAGCAAATTTTACAGCCCCCACACCTCCAGAACCAGGAAACCCTCCGTTAGTAACCGGTAGCTGCATACTGCTAACATAATTTAAGTTACTATCGTATTTTGCCAAAAAATAAAGATAGTCTGTAACCGTATTAGGAACGGTAACCTTATTGTCTAAATGTGTCCCTTTCATTAGTCCCACAATAAAATGCAGATTATTTTTACTGTCAATGGCAAGATCTAAAAGATGTGAATAAAAGGTAGAAAAAGTAACATCATTCCCTTGTAATGCCTTTTTATCTATAAATTGTCCGTTACTATCATATTTAATTAAAAATGAAGTTTTAAAACCTTCTTGTGCTATTTGGGGTGTTGTAAGATCAGGATAGGATAAAGAATCTGTTGGACTAAAATGAACAGGGTGTCCGTCGCTACTCACATTGGTATTACGCACATTCGCCCCAACATACACATTATTTTGATTGTCTAAAACTAAATTAAATGCATGATCGTGTAAAGCTCCCCCTATTGCCTGACTCCAACGTACCGTACCTTCACAGGTAGTTGAAAATAAAAAGATATCTTTAGATCCCCCTGCTGCGGAAGTTGATTGGTTATATGTTTTTACGGATTGCCCATCAAGCTGTACCCCATTCTTTCCATAAACCGTAGCTATAAAATAGTAATTGTTGTCGGTACCTACTTTAATATCGTGTATTTGTTCATCTCTTGAGTCGCCCAATGGTCCGCCACCGCTTACTGCCCAGTCCCAGTTGTAGGTTTGGGCGTAGCCCCCTAACCCCCAAAGGGGAAATAGTAATAATATTAATAATTTGTTGATTTTATGACTTCTCGACAAGCTCGAAGTGACGTGATTACTTGTGTGTAGTTTATTTTTCATAGTTTATGGTTTTTATTTACACTTCTCGATTTCGCTCGAAGTATACCTACAAAAATAATAAAAAAGGTGTCAAAAGCATACGCTTTCAACACCTTTTATGGTTAATGATTATTTTTTAATTAATTTTTTCTGTGTAATACGCGTGCTGCCGTTTTCTAAACTTACTACATAGGTTCCGGCAGGTAGGTGGCTTACGTTAAGCAATACTTTACCTTCTTTGCCGTTTACGGCTTGTTTTAAGCGCTGTACCCCCAACATATCATATACCACAATATGCTTTGCGTCATTGTATTCCGTACCTACGTTATACGATGCAGTAGTAGTTTCAACCGTTGGGTTAGGCGAAAGTTCCAATTCAGGTTCTTTTACTTCTCCTTTTTTCCCACCAACCTCGTACAATTGTATTGGTACCTGGTCTGTACAAGAAGCACCCTGAATTAAGAAGATATCGTTGGCACCCGGGTAAAAGTTGCTGTTTACGTAGAATGATACGGTAATGGTATTCATTCCCGGACTTAATAAATGCGTTGCCGGCACAAAGGTACCAAAATTGTTAAAGCTACTTAAGTAAACACTTTGCCATGTACCCAGAGGGTTAAACAATGTTACCGTAAAAGTAAAGCCTCCCGGAATCGGACCAGTGTAGCTAAACGTTGCCGAAAAATTACAAGGTTGTGGCGGGCAGTTTACTATATCTGGTGTAATATTTGGCATATTACTACCAAAAGGGCAACCCTGTTGATTTAAAATTAGTTGGAAAATTCCACCGTCATTCACAGGTTGATCGGGAACAACACCGCCTCCGGATTGTACCGGTATGTTGTTTGTATTCCAGTCATACTGCTCATATTCACCTAAAGGTCCTAATAAATAGGCGTCACATACATTTGGATAACAACCTTCGGGTACAATCCATAAAACGCGGTCCGGATTATGCGGTGCCGCAACACTATAAGTAGCGCTACAACCCGACGGAGCGGTATAAATAACCTGGTACACGCCACCGTGAGCCACATTAATATTCTGCCCTGTCATACCGTTGCTCCACAAATAGGTACCACCAGCAGGGGTGCCGTTTGCAGACATACTTACCGTATAAGGGTTACAGTTAGTTACCGAAGGCGTGCTAATGGTAACACTTACCTGTTGGTGTACCACCACCTGCACAGAAGTGCTGCTGCTGCATGAATGATCGGTAGCCGATCGGGCATGGAAGTTATAGGTATATGTACCCGGAGAAAGACCGCTAATAACAAGCTCGGTGTTATCCGCTCCTGTTACCCAGGTATCATATCCGGTAGGTATTGTTGAACCTGTCCAACGGTGCTGTACCGTATTGTCGGTAACAATACCGGTAATTACCGTACTTTCGCCAGCACACATGGTTGTAGTACCTACAATACTTACGTGTGGCGGCTTGCGAATGGTATAATTTCTAGGTCTTTCCGCCATACCGTAAAACTTACAATCATTAGTGTCAATTAATACCGGCCAATAGCTGCCGCTTTGGGTAGGTTGGTAGGTCATGCCTGTATGTACGGGTACATCGTCATTCATCCAGATAATATCTGTTGGAGCAACCGTTAATGGCGGCGGACTATAACTTAAAGGCAGTTCATTACCTTCACAATAATCGGCAGTAGCAGGTGCAATGTTTCCTAAATCAAAATTGGCTTTATGAATGGTAACTGACACAGGAGGTGTTGGAGATTCATAAATACAGCCATAAGGAGTGGAAATCCTTAAAGATATTGGGAAACTTGTTGTACCTAATACATCAAACTGAATCTCGGTTGCAGGACCTTCTGCAATATAGCTTGTGCTGTTAAAGATCCATTCATAGCGGTATTCCGGGTTGTAGGTACCGGGTACGTTTAAGGTAACTGCTTCATCAGCACAATAAGTTAGTGGCGTTACGGTAAAGTTGGTTGTTGGTATGCCGTCTAAATTTAACGTAATGGTAGCGCTACATGTTGGTTGCCCCGGAGAAGTTGCCGTTATGGTATAATTTTTAGTGCCCGGGGTTACTCCCGTAAGGGAATAACTTGCCCCTGTAGGGTTGCCCGATATACCTGTACCCGAATAGGTATAAGTAATAGGACTGATATTAGGGTCATAAACAGACGAAGCATTTTTCAGCGTAATATTGTAAACCCCGTTTACACATTCAATATCCGCTTTTAAATTTGCCTGATAATTTTTAATAACATCAAAGGTTTTTACCACATTACAAGTGCCATAAGTTAGTGTTGCAACTACAGTATGTACCCCGGCAACATCTGTTGTAAATGTAGTAGTAGGGGTGTTTGGTGAACCTGTTAGTGTAAGGTGTTCGCTACCTGACCAAGTAATTGTTGGAGAACCGGTGTAGGTAACGTTTGCCGATATGGTGTTACAAGCACTCCATGTAGCATTTACATTTACATTTGGTACCGGCGTAATGGTACAATTTGGCGAAGTGTTACAATTGGCTACAACTTCCACATTAGGCGATTTAAAAGTACAGCCGTTATAGGTAATTTCTACATAATAGCTTCCTTGAGGAGTACCACCAGAGATTGTATAATTGGAAGAGTTAGCTCCTGAAATTGGGCTATTGTTTTTATACCATTGGTAACCTGTTACGCTTATACCCGTAGGAATTGTTGAAGTAAGTGTTAAAGCACCATAACTTGCCGGGCATAATGAAATAAAGTAACCTTGCGATATTCCCACTTTAACTTCAGGGGCAACTGTAACCGTTTGTTCAACTTCTAATTGATAGCTACAATAGCCAACTATAGAAACTTTTATTTTTTGAGTTTGTGCTGTGCCTGTTTGATTAGTAAACCCGTTAGGTATTGAAAAGGGAACTCCGCTAGTAAACGGATAAGGTCCTTCAGCAGCTCCACCATCAAAGCTAACCATTACATCTCCCGATATAGCAGGCACCGTTGTTACAGTTAAGCTAATGTTTTCATTTGTTAAACACTGACCCTCCAACGATCCTAATGACATTGTTGGTTTTGGTCGTAAACTAACATTATATGTACCAATAGTTTTTACACCACATTTGGTTACCTCTACTTTTATGATTCCGGTAGAAATGTTATTGCTAATCTCATTAAAACTTATAGTAGCTGTTTTGCTGTTGATACCACTGGTGATGTTTCCAAAGTTGGTTGTGTTCCCTGGAGTACCTACAATGCTCCACTCTATAAGGTCGGGAGTACCAACAGTGTTTACCGTAAAAGTAGTTGATGAACTTGGGCAGAATACTGTGCTTCCCGAAGGATGAACAATAACAGGTGTCATATTAACCTGGCTTACATTACGTGTTTTAAGGATAGATTCACATCTAACGCCATTAACAACAATGGCTTTCACAATCTAACTTTTAATGGTATCAATACTTTAGAACGTTTAGAAACTAAAAATACATTTGTTGATCAAAAAATAACCTATACCCATAAGTGGAAAGACAAAAATGTAGTATTGCTAAAAGCACGTTATTTCTCTACTAAAATTCCACAGTTATATAATATAGACGATTATTTAATGGGTGATTTGTTTTCGTTTAATGCCGATGCCATGAACAACGACATTACAAATGAAAAAACTTTTGCCGGATTAGAAGCCGATTTTAAATTAAGACAAAAAAACAACGATTTAATAGAATTCCAAGTCGGTTACGAATATAATGATGAGTCTTTAAATACTGTTTTTCAATTGTTTAATAATAATGATACTTTTCGTCCGCAAGGATTTCAAACCGATAGTTATTTTACCTTAGGCGATTTGTATGTAAAAAGCGGATACACATGGAAATGGAATACGTTTAAGGTTTCAGGGCGTGCAGAAGCACATCAGCTGTTCAACAGTTTTAAAACATTACAGTCAGAAAAGAAACAGAATCCGTTGTATGTAAATCCTTCATTGACTTTTAATTGGGACGTAATGCCAACACATATTTTTAATGGGTCTTATATGGTTAATTTTAACAATACTTCTTTTATTGATGTAAATGATACCTATCTGCTTAACTCTTCACGAAGTTTTTCAAAAGGATTGGGTGAATTCAGACTGACAGATTCGCAAATGGCAAATCTTCGATACAGTATTCGCCATTACCTAAACCGCTACTGTTTTTCGTTAAACCTAAATTACAGTACTCAAAGAAATGTATTGTCCAGCAGAAGTTTAATTAATCAAAACAGTGCATTATCAGAAACCATTTTTATAAGAGGCGGAGATACGTACAGAGCAGGTGTTACATCAAATTTCTATTTCAGGAAATTGAAAAGTAATGTAAAATTGGAAGGAAATTACTCTAAGTCCACATCTTTTAATGAAATTAATAATTCAGGTTTGCGTAAAAATAACTTTTACAATCAGCAGTATAATTTTGAATGGAGAAGTAATTTTAAGACCGCATTTAATTTTCATTTAGGAACGGAATGGACTTTATCTAAAGTAGAGTCACCCGATTTTGAAAACAACTATACCAACGGTTTCAGTTTTTTAGACCTGTTCTTTAAAGTCGATGAAAAGTTGGATGTAAAAGCGGTTACCGAATATTATTATTTTGGTAATCTGGCAGAAAAACAACGCGACCATATCTTTTTAGATTTAGAAGCAACCTACAAATTCAGTGGAGATAAATGGACATTGGGTTTGCGCGGAAACAATCTGTTTAACAAGCAAAACTTCACCACATACAATGTAAGCGATATTGGTTACAGTACAAACAGCTATCGTTTAATGCCGCGTTATATTCTTTTAACCGCCAAATATAGTGGATATGCAAATAAAAATTACAGTTTAAGTTAAGCGACATTTTTGTAAAATTGATTTTGATTATTAAACTCTTCTATTGTTTTATAATTCAGTGCACGGTGCCTTCTTTTTTTATTGTACCAGA
>JBBAEC010000068.1:0-6700 GCA_041656135.1 Balneolaceae bacterium
CAGGACATACTCCATTACTTACAATATAAATATAGTTGTAATTCCCAGGAATCGGTTGTGCTTTTGGTTGTGAATTTGGAAGAGCAGTATTTGAGAAATCATACCAAACACCTCCTAAATCAAGATTCCCACCTAAAGCAGCAAAAAGATCAATTGGCTCATTCTTACAAACTGTATCAGCACCATCGATACCTGCCGAAGAAGGTCCGAACACATTGATTGTTGCAACAGTTGTGTCATAGCAAACAAAGCGCTCAACATAGTAAACTTCGTAAGAACCTGCTGGTAGATATTGAACATTAAATAATGTATCATCCACTAGGTATGCAGGCTGCCCAGGGAAAGACCATATTCCACCACCATTTGGCTTCACAATGATATTGTCCTCTAAGTTTACTGTGTTGTCCATACGACAAATATCAAATGAACCGTCTTGTCCACCTAAACTTATACAGTCGTCTATTCTCACTTCATCTAAAAGGATGTCGTTATAGAAAGCTGTATTTGGAACAGATTGGTTTGTCATAAAGCGCACCTTAATGATACTATTTGAGAAAGCACTTAAGTTATAATTTACAAACTGCCACTCTGGGTCATCTCCAATTAATGTATCTAGGAGATGCCAAGTAGTACCATCAAATATTTCAACAATTAGCGGTACGTTATCTCCAGGGTTATCAGTATTGTTACTGAACCACTCAAATGATAAATATGGAGTTGTTAACGGTGAAATATCAATTTCTGGTGTAATCAACATCATACTGTCTGGATTTGGAGTAGACCCATCTGAACTTACAAAAGTTCCTATAGTTTTTCCATTATTCAACGCCCCATATTCTCCTTGCTTATTAAAGTTCCAGAAGTTATCGACACTTGTACTTGGGTTTGAAGATAAATTATCCCAACATTGTGGTTGAACTCCACTATTGAACCCTTCATAAAAAGGCGCTATAGCTATACCACACGCAGTGTACTGAGAATAAGGCCCTCTCCAAGCACTTTGGTCCGATGCGCTACAAATAGATTGAACATAGAAGTCGTAATTAGCACTTGGACTCAACCCTGTAACAGTGAATGGATTAGAATTTGCCAGCACAGGTATACCTGCAGCTGATCCTTGGGTGTATCCACTCGGACCATATTCAATATTCCAAGAAGTTGCAGCGTTTAATTCAGTCCATGACAACTCCATTGATGTAGTTGTAATATTAGTCGCACTAATATTCATTGGAGGTAAACAAGATGGAGGAGCAATTACATCCAATGTAAAATCTGCTGCTGACCCCCAAGACTCGTTACTACAAGGCATCGGATTAGCTCCTGTACCATACACACCACGAACTCTCACTCGATAAGTTCCCACGGGTGTTCCAGCAGGAACTGTTATTTGTTGAGTTAATAAACCTCCAGTTCCAGTTATGGTAGAAACCATTTCAGTACTGTGATCAAAATTAAAGTCATTATTCCAATCTACCCAAACTCTAACAACATGTCCATAGGTTGGAGTATAAACAGTATTCAAATCAAAAGTAAGTGTTTCATACACCTGAAGAATTTGAGCTGTTTCATCTACATAACCACCAGCAGGATATGAAGCTGAGGTATGAGAAACATCCATTATACCACCTACTGTCTCAATTACAGATAAGTATTCCGATGAATAACTGTAAGTCGGTGCACAATAAGCGTTCGAGAAAGTAAAAGGACCAGCCCAAGAGCTAATATCTCCACCACCACAATCAGATTGAACGTAAAATGAATAATCAGTATTTGGAGTTATTACAATTGGGTAAGGATTTGATGTAACTCCGTTAGCTGGAGTACCAGTACCTAGAGCAAATCCAGCAACACCCCATTCAATATTCCATGTTGTAGCATTATTGTTCTCTGTCCAACCTAAATCAGCTGAGGTTGAAGTAATATTTGAGGCATTAAGTGCTGAAGGTTGAAGACAAGTTGGAGGACTAACAATTGACAATGTAAAATCAACCGTAGAACCATAGTTTACATTTCCACATGGAGGTGGACTAACAGTAGAACCCCATTGCCCACGAACTCTCATTCTATAATTTCCCTGCGGAGTACCCACTGGAACACTCACTGTTAGTGTATTAGCAGCAGCTGAACCTGAGACAGAAGCAACAAGATCCGTAGCGTCAAACGACAAATCATTATCCCAGTCAACCCAAATATTTACACCGTTTGCTCCTGCTGAGTAATTCGTGCTAATATTAAAAGTTTGGGTTTCATAAGATTCGAAAAGCTGCGCAGTTTCGTTAGCATAAGAGCCAGCTGGTTGTGAAGTTGCTGAATAAGAAATATTCGATACCGCACCAGTCGAAACTATAGAGGATAAATACTCTGAATAAGTTGTAGAAACTCCACAATAGTCATTCATAAAAGTTAATGGCCCTAAAACATATTGATCAAGCCCAGTATTACATGTTTCTGTAACGTAAACATGGTAAGAAGATCCTGTAACTAGTCCTGTTAAAGTTTGTGTTGTAGAAGCACCTGTAATAGCTGCAGAAACAGAGGTTCCAGCACCGATACCTGGAGTAAACCCAACTAAACCATACTCAAATTCATAATTATCATTTCCAGTACCATGATCCCATGAAAAATCAACTGTAGCTCCTTGGGCATTACTAAATCCAGCATTTGTAATAACTCCACAAACTAAGTTTAAAGGAAGTATTTGATTATAAGTAGAGCCAATCTCAGTAATACTCAAAGCTCTGTTGTACAAACGGAATTCATCCATTCTTCCATCTAAACAATCACTACCAGAACCAGTATAATTACCTACTCCAAAGCCAGTTCCAGAAATAGTTAAGTTCGGTGTTTGGTTAACTGTATTATTTAAAACACCATCAACATAAACCTGACTAACTCCAGTGGCTGCTGTATAAACAATATGTACAACATGCCCAGAATACCCAGTACCTGATCCTAAAATATTATTAATCTGAAGGTCTGTCCATCCTGTTCCTCTAACAACCATACCATTTGCTGGAGCAACACCTCCAGCAAAACATCGGAAACTTCCTGCTGACAAATCTCCAAAAACATATCTCGTTCCTGAGGGTTGTGCCATATTAATCCAAAACGACATGGTCCAATCTCCTGTAAGGTTTGTTGACCATCCAGTAGTGATTCCATTAGATGTTCCAGGACCTCCTGTTCCAACAAGAGCAGAACCAAACTGACCAACTCCCGACTGACTTAGGTTACCGAAAATAGTTCCAGCAGTACTAGTTCCAGGGTTAGCATGATTTTGTACAGTAGTCCCTGTTTGATCGAACTTATAGTACAAAACTTCTGGTACGTTGAACGCACCTTGTCCAAATGCATAAAATGTAAATAGCATTGAAACAAATCCAAAAAATTTAATGTAATTTAATCTCATAATAAATAGTTTTCAACTAAGCTACAAAAAATTTATTAATTATAAAAAAAAAACACACTGTTAAAACAAAGGGGATAAACCGACTTAAACTCCTGAGTAATAACAACAGCAATAGTTCCATCGAGAGAATAGTTTTTAAAAATATACTTTTTCTTTATTCTCATTAAAATAAAAAACGTCTCCCAATTGGGAGACGTTTTTCGATAATTAATTATAAAGACACTATTGCTACTGCTTCACAACTTTGAAAGTTTTTTGGCCTTCATTATTGTAAACTCTAAGCGTATAAACTCCTTTTTCAAGGTGGTCAATCGCTAACGTTGCTTCAGATGCATTGTTCAAGGCTTTGTTTTCGATCAATACAATACGTCCGTTCATATCTAACATTTCTACTTTTAATGAAGCAGTGTTAGAAGGATTAACGATGTTTAACTGACTAGTAGCTGGGTTAGGATATACTGAAATATCAGTAAACAGCTCCTCACCTAGAGCTAAGAAATCACAATCGTCTTCAACTTTAATAGTTACAATTGCTGTATCAGCAGGACATACTCCATTACTTACAATATAAATATAGTTGTAATTCCCAGGAATCGCTTGTGCTTTTGGCTGTGAATTTGGAAGAGCAGTATTTGAGAAATCATACCAAACACCCCCTAAATCAAGATTCCCACCTAAAGCAGCAAAAAGATCAATTGGCTCATTCTTACAAACTGTATCAGCACCATCGATACCTGCCGAAGAAGGTCCGAACACATTAATTGTTGCAACAGTTGTGTCATAGCAAACAAAGCGCTCAACATAGTAAACTTCGTAAGAACCTGTTGGTAAATACGTCACAGTAAAGATTGAATCACTTAAGAACCCTGGCTGACCTGGGAATGACCAGATACCACCTCCATTTGGTTTCACAATAATGTTGTTATTCAAATCAACTGTGTTGTCGAATCTACAAATATCAAGCGACCCATCTTGTCCACCTAAACTTACACAGTCGTCTATTCTCACTTCATCTAAAAGAATATCGTTATAGAAAGCAGTTCCTGCAACAGATTGGTTGGTCATAAAACGAACTTGGATGATACTATTTGAGAAAGCACTTAAGTCATAATTTACAAACTGCCACTCTGGGTCATCTCCTATCAAAGTATCTATGAAATGCCAAGTAGTACCATCAAATATTTCAACAATTAGCGGTACGTTATCTCCAGGATTGTTTGTATTGTTACTGAACCATTCAAAGGACAAATATGGAGTTGTTAACTGAGAAATATCAATTTCTGGCGTTATCAACATCATACTGTCAGGAGTTGGACTAGACCCATCTGAATTAGCAAAAGTTCCGATTGCTTTACCATTATTTAAGGCTCCATACTCTCCTTGCTTATTAAAGTCCCAGTAATTCCAAGCAGAAGTACTAACAGTAGAAGATAGATTCTCCCAACACTGTGGTTGAGAAGCATTATCAAATCCTTCGTAAAAAGGAGCTATCATAGGCGGTGATTGCACAAAAACCGCTACTGAAGTATCTGCCAGATTACTATTTGTACATGTTACCTCACATGCGTAGTAAGAATCACCTGTTTGAGTTATTGTCGCATTTGGTGATGTTGCTCCTGCGATGGATGTCCAAGGACCATTGGCTGCTGGTGCAGACAACCATTGATAAGTTATATCTGAAGCTGAAGTACTGCCTGAAAGCGAGAGACCAAAAGCCCCACAAGCTAAAGCAGGTCCATTTGCAGTCCCTCCACTTGGAGCTCCTGAACAAGGAGTTGGTGAGTTATAATACAACTCTACTCTACTAATTGCAGCAGATCCCACCTCCCAAGAATAATCAGTTGCAGGACCAGATGTTAAATTGCCCTGATGAATCAATCGGTTTAAAGTCACAGGCTGCCCTAAGATAGTACTTGAAAAAGGACCACCAGTTACTGAATAACTATTAGCTAATCCAGCTTGACCCAAAACACCGATAATATCTCCCTGATTTACCATTAAATTCAAACTTTGCACAACATCGTTGGTGGCGCCTTGAATATATGCTAGCGTTGTAAAATTGGTAGAACTTGCTGACCAAGCCACAGGGGTAGCATCATTTATTTTTATTATTTGAATGTTTTGCAGACCCGTTCCAGCATCGGTCGGTACTTTAACTCCTGTTATGATAAAAGAAGTAGGAGCAGTAAACCAATAGCCCCTTACATTTCCTGAATAGACATTATTAAAATTAGGTAATGGCATCATCGTCTGAGCCGTACTTTGCGCATTCGCGGCAAACAACAATAACATCACCAACATGTATCGCCAAGCAGCGCGGCTCTTACTCTTGTTTTCTAAGCAATTGTGTAAAATTTTCATAAATAATAGTATTAAATTAAGGTAGCTTCTAAGTTAACTATACCTGAACAAAGAGTAGAGGCTACTTAGACTCTTTGAAGACTTTTATTGTTTTTTAAACCTTTACCATTCATAAAAGATTAATTGTGAATCTGTAAGCTATATTTTTAATTACCGCAATGGCTTATAAAAAAATTTCATACAATCTATATAGCATATAAAGCTAAAACTATTTTTGAATTATTTAATAATACTACCCTAAAAAAAACAATTCAACCATTTGATAGTTAATATAAGAGTAGGTTGATTTATTAATAAGATGCTAAGATTTTAAAGCGAAGTATTACTAGTTTTAACAAGTCACTTAAAATGGTGGTTAAAGAAAAAATGGGTTATCCATTTAAATCGCAATAAGCAATTTCGTTTAAATCTATTTATCTTTGTTGTGAAAAAGATTGATAATAAATAGATTATAAGAGATCCTTCCCTTAGAAAAATTAAAATTTTTCTAAGGGAAGGATGACAGTTTCATAGGGGGGCTATCAAAAATCAGGGTTTGGAAGTGAAGTAAATTTGCTGTTACAATCTGCGACTTAAAGGGGTAGCCCAAAAGAAAAATAAAACCCTAAAAAAAAATAGGGATACAAATTCATGTATCCCCATTTCTATTTGAATTAATGTTTTACTGCTTCACAACTTTGAAAGTTTTCTGTCCTTCATTATTGTAAACTCTAAGCGTATAAACTCCTTTTTCAAGGTGATCAATCGCTAACGTTGCTTCAGTTGCATTTGTTAATGCTTTGTTTTCAACCAAGACAACTCGACCGTTCATATCTAACATTTCTACTTTTAATGAAGCAGTGTTAGAAGGATTAACGATGTTTAACTGACTAGTAGCTGGGTTAGGATATACTGAAATATCAGTAAACAGCTCCTCACCTAGAGCTAAGA
>JBBAEC010000069.1:0-6666 GCA_041656135.1 Balneolaceae bacterium
TGTCCCTCCACAACCTATAGCAACGATCATAACTAATGCCATTAGCATTAGTAAAAATAGATTTTTGAAATTTCTAATACTTCTCAAGTACGATATTCCTCCTTTTCAATAATATTATATCATTATTGTAAAGCGTTTGCAATATCTTAAAACAAACTAGTATTTTTTTTTGAATTTTGACCTAATTTATAAAATTGTATATATAAAATCAAGTGGATTTTTCCTATGAATATATAATATTTGGTTAATTTGAAGTGCTTTTTATATCTACAATAATAAACTTTACTTTACAAAAAAAACTCTTACTAGCTTAGCCAGTAAGAGTTTTTTTATCTCATCAAATATTATTATCCTTCAATATAAGTAATTTTAACAGAAAGAATATATATTTGACCAGTTCCACTATTAATATTTTTGATACTAACTTCAGAATCATTTAAATTACTAAATGTTAATGTACTGTTTGAAGTTAATGCACCATTGTGAAGTTCAGTTTCACCAGCTGTAATTAAAGCTTGTCCAACTGTTCCACCAAATTCAAACTCAACTTTAGTAATAGTATATCCTTCAGCAATAGCAAATGTTAAAACATTACCATTTGTATCCCCACTACCGTATAGTCTAATTTGACCAGCAGTATTTAAACCAACGTGAAGTGGATTACTTGCTCTTTCAATACTTGTAACTGTGAATAGTTCAGGATCTAAACCAACAGTTGTTGCATTATTCTCTGCAGTCATATTTGAAGTTGATCCACCAGGATAGCTTGCAGTTACAGTTGTAGAATCTACACCTGTTTCAGCTAACACTGTTACATCATAAGCAACTGTAGTAAATACAGTTTCTCCAAGTTTTACTTCAGCTGTTAATTGACCTTCAGCATCAGGTTGACCAACAGCAGGTCTAGTAACTACACCAGCATTTGATAATGCAGGATTTGTAGATACCCAAGTAACTGTATATTCAATTCCACTAACAACTACAGTTGCAGGCAATTCAATATCAATTTCAAATTCTGTTCCTGGATTTAATTTATCTTCAAGAACATCTTTAATTTCTTCCTCTGTTAGAGGTAATAATACCATTTGAGAAACTAATGATGGCATTACTTGAGGATTTGCATTAAATCTACCAACAGGAATATTTACAAGATTAATTCCTTGACCAACATATGCATCTTCAAAGAATGCTTTTAATACTGCAAAATTAGCAATAGCTTGATCTACTCGAACTTCTAAATCAACAGTTCCATCAGTTACAACAACTGTATAAGAATTAGTTGTAATATTTGGAATAGATTTAATTGTTAAACCATTAATAGTTACTAATTTACCTTCTTGAGCTAAAACATCAGCTAATACTAATTCTTCAATTTCAACAGTTTCAGGCAAATCTTTTTCAGTTCCCACTAAAACAACATCAGTAATAGTGCTTAATTGAACTAATTGGTTGAATACAGCTCTTTTTCCAGAAATGATTACTTCATTACCAATAACTAATATATCAGCATAATCTTCTACATTACCCAAATAAATATAAACACCACCAGTTGCGTCTTGGATGAATACATTGTTTCCGATATTTGCAGTAACGATACCTTTTACAGTAACTAAATCGTTAACAGCAGCATCTCTTGCTTCAGCAACTGTTAAGATAGCTTCCCATTTTGCATATAAAGTATCTGCTTCTGCAGGAACTAATGTTACTTCACTACCAGTAAATTCAGCATTATCATACCAACCTAAGAAGACAAATCCTTCTTTAACAGGTGTAGGTAATACTTCACCAGCAAGTAGTGTTGCATTGTAGTTTGAATCTACATCTGTTGCAGCATATTTTTTAATTTGAGCAGTAACTGCGCTACCAGCAGAAGTAAAATCTACACCTTCAACTAATAAAACTTCACCAACTACTAAATTTTGAACAAATGTGAATCCACTATAAGTATCTGAAACCCATAAGGCTAATAAAATATAATCATATTCACCTTGAGGTGTATCTTTGCTAAAGCCAATATTTTCTGCTACTACAAGTAGTCCTGATGCAAGTTGATTTAAACCAACTTTATATGCCCACCATGTAGCATCTGTAAGTTCAGTATCACCAGCAAATTTAGCATTATCACCTTTATATAACCAAATATTTTTACTTGCTTCTGTGCCATATCCATCATTAAAATATTGTAAATCTTGAAGTACAGGAGTAGCTTCTTCATTAATAGCATAGCTAGCACCTTCTACTAATCCACCATCAGCTTCAAATGTAACTGTTACGAAATCATCTTCTTCAACGAAGCGAGCATATAATGTTAAATTACCAGTTGTACCAGTAGGAATAAATTCCATTGCTTCTCCGTCAAATTCAGCATTATCATACCAACCATAGAATATAAATCCTTCTTTAACAACTTCTGGAAGAGCAACATTTGCACTTAAGATATTGTATTTTGTAGGATGAGTATAAACAGCTGGAAGATTTAATGTTGTTTGATATCTAGTTTCTTTGAAATATTCTCCAATACGAATTTGACCAACATATAAGTCATTCCAGAAATTTTGTGAAGCATTGGTTGTTTTAACTAATGATTGCATATAGTCAAAGAATGGTAACCATTTTTGCATATAATCTGAAGATGATGCAAAGAATGATTCATTAATAGCTTCAGGTCTAGGTCCTTCATAAAGTTTAGCTATATGAAGACTATGCCATGTACCATTAAAGCCAGTTGTATTTCCTTCACCATGCATAAATGTATCTAATGATTCAGTAGAATTTAAGAACGCATGGAAATCAGTTAATAAAGCAACCTTTAATGCATCTTTATCAGCAAAGTTTGGATATATATATTGACCACCATTTACTTCAAATGAAATTGTGAAATCAACTGGAGTCCACTTAGCATATAATGTGAAATCAGAATAAACTAATGTTTCAAAATCATATTCTTGAGTTAACTCAGCATCCAAATACCATTTATCGAATGTGAAGAATTCTCTTGTAGGATCAGCAGGTTGTACTGCTGCTTCTCCAGCATGAACAACTACAGGATCCATAGAGTTTCCACCATTAGTATTTAATGTAATATTATAATCTGTATCGATTAATTCCCATTTTGCAACTAAGTCTAAATCAGCAGTAATTGCAGTTGAGAAATCGAATGCTTCAGTAGCTTCTTCATCTGTGAACCAACCTAAGAAAGTAAATCCAACTTTTGTAGGATCAACAGGTTCATTTGCTAATCTACCATCTAATACTATTTGACTATCAACACTTGAGCCACCTTTAGAATCGAATGTAACTTCAAATTCATCAACTGTAGGTTCCCATTTTGCATAGTATTTAGTAGCAGGAACAGTACCTTCAGCAACTTTAGTAATCTTAGTTCCTGTTAATTCAGGATTGTCATACCAACCAACAAATAGGTATCCGCTTCTACTTGGAACAGAAAGAACAACTTCTTTTCCACCAACCATTTGAGTTTTTAGGAAATCATATGCATATTCTTCTAATTCACCTTCAACAAATTTATATCCCTTAGTAGGAGTAGGAATAACACCTCTTAGAGCATTGAAATGATCATTTCCAGCTCTAAGTCCTTGAGTACCATAGAAATATCCATCTAGCAAGAAACCAGCAGCAGATTCATTTGCTCCACCAGTCCATAGAGTTCTATTAGCAGTACCATAATTTCTAGCATATAATAAATAAGCTAAATGTTGAGCAACAGTTGCATACTTATCTTTATAACCATCAGCACCAAAGAATCCACCAACTAATGTTAAGATTTCACCAGTTTCTGCATTCCCTGTTCCACTTTCTAAGAATAATTGGCTATAACCTTTAACGTCTCCAATTGCTCCACCAGCAGTTTTATCAGCTGCCCAGTTGTAGATTGCTCTTGGGTCTGTATAACTCATAGAGAAGTCTTCCCAAGTTGTTTTGTGTAATCCAGCATCAACAACAGTTGATTCTAATAAATCATTATCTCTTAACCATGTAAAGAAATCTTGCATGAAAATTTCTGGCAATTCAGAGTTAGCTTCAATTCCATCTTTTGGACTTGTAACTTCTTCAGCTGTCCAACTCCAAGTTCCACCATTTAATTCATATGTAAAATTATAAGTTTGAGGTACCCATTTTGCATAAACTGTACCACTAACAGCAACAGTTACAGGGTCTCCAGTAAAGTCTTCATTATCAAACCAACCATCAAATACATATCCATCTTTTACAGGAGCAATTAATTCATGATCATCAGCTAAAACAACTTGTCCGCTAATATCGCCTGTTCCAGCAGGATATACATTAATAGTTCCTTCTACATATCCAGGTTCTACAGTTGCAGTATCAATATCTGTAAATGTAATAATCTCACCAACAACTAAGCCTTTAATCCAAGCCAAACCAGCTGGGAAGCCGTCATGTGCAACTAAAACATAATCAAATTTACTTAAATCTGCAGGAGTTCCAGATCCAACAATTTGTTCAGTTACTTGTAGGAATCCTTTATCGTTAAAGTTAAGTCCAGTTTTTTGAGCCCAACCAGTTCCAGCTAAATCTAAGCCTGTATCAAATAACATTACTGATGTTTGATATGCTTCCATATATAGACTAACTTGATTATAAACTTTTAATGCATGAGTTTTTGTAGGAGTTGCATTAATAAATGAATCTAAATCGAAAATTGAGAAACTTCCACCATTTAATTCAAATTCAGTAGCAACTTTACCAGTCATATCTATATCCCATTTCGCAAATATAACTGTATCACTTGTTATAACTTCTGTTTCAAAATCGAATTCATTAACAGTGTTAAATTCTTTATACCAACCAGCAAAAATATATCCGTCTTTAGTTGGATTATTTTCTGGTTCAGCTACTTTTTCACCATGTTTAGCAGTAACATTAGCAACACCTGTTCCACCACCTAAATTGAATAATACATTATATGTCTTTAATTCCCATTTTGCATATAATGTTGTATTAGCAGTGATTTCAGTGTCAAAATCAAATTCTTCTGTTAATTCTTCATCACTAAACCAACCTACAAAATTGTGTCCATCTTTTGTTGGGTTGTCAGGTTGAGTAACTTTTTCACCATGGTTTACACCAACAGCTTCAATTTCACTTCCACCATCTGTATCGAAAGTAACGTCATATTCAGATACTTCCCATTTTGCATATAGTGTTAATGCAGCTGTTACTGGAGTGTCAAAATTATAAACTGTAGTTTTTGCAGAGTTTGAATACCAGTTAACAAACACATGTCCAGCTTTTGTTGGATTAGTAGGTTTTGTAACTTTTCCACCTTCTGTTACTTCAACAGCGCTAATTGCACTTCCACCATCTGTATTAAATGTTACAGTAAATTTCTTTGCAGCAACAACTTCAACAGTTACTTCCGCAAATACTTTTTCGTGTCCTTCAAGTGTAACTTTAACTTTTACCTCACCAACAGCGATACCTTTAACTTTACCGTCAACATAAGTTGCAACAGCAGTATCTTCAGATGAGAAAACTAATTTATATTCTTCATCCTTTTCATTTTTAACAGCAGGTTCCAAAGGTAATTCTTTGCCCACTTCCACTGTATAGGTTTCTTCTTCAAATGATAGTTCTATTTTAGTACCACCACAACCTATAGCAACGATCATAACTAATGCCATAAGCATTAGGAAAAATAAATTTTTGAAATTTCTAATACTTCTCAAGTACGATATTCCTCCTTTTCAATAATATTATATCATTATTATAAAACGTTTGCAATATTTTCAAAAAACTAGTAAATTTTAGCGGTAAAAAAAATATATATAATTTAAATTATATCTTAATGAATTTTTCCTATAATAAATGAAAAAAACCGTATATAAATCTATATACGGTTCATTTTATTCACTAGGTAATTCTGAAAAAGTTGTTTTACATTTAGGGAATTGATCACAAGCGTAGAACTTTTGACCCTTACTTCTTCCCTTTTTTGATACTCTTTCGACTATCATTCCCTCTTCACAATTAGGGCATTTTACTCCTGTAGATACCGCTTCTTCTTTTTCTTCCTTTTTCACATATCTACATTCAGGGAAGCCACTACAAGCTAGGAATCTTCCATATCTTCCGTTACGATAAACTAGTTTTCTACCACATTCAGGGCATTCTTCATCAACAAAAATTGGATAGATTTTTTCCATCTTTTCATCAGCATTTTCTACTAGAGGCATAAATCTATTATAGAATCTATCTAATTCTTTATACCAAACTTTCCCTCCAGTAGCTATTTCATCAAGAACACTTTCCATATTTGCTGTGTATTTCACATTAATAATAGCATTAAAGAACTCATCTAATTTTTCACTAGTTAGCATTCCTTGTTCTGTTGGTACGAATGACTTTTTATCCATACTAACATAATACCTTTGCTTTAAAGTATCCATTGTAATTGAATAAGTAGATGGTCTACCTATACCTAACTCTTCCATTTGCTTTATAAGTTTTGCTTCAGTATATCTACTTGGAGGATTAGTAAACTTTTGTTCACTTGATACAACTGGGTTTTTTATTTCTTCATCTTCTTTAAACACAGGTAAACTCTTTGAATCTTCATCATCATCACTACTATAAACTTTTAAGAATCCATCAAAAATAGTACGATTCCCATTAATTTCAAAA
>JBBAEC010000070.1:0-6531 GCA_041656135.1 Balneolaceae bacterium
TTGCTGTATGCCACAACAAAGCGTTCTACTGTGTCGGCGCATTCAGGTAAACCGCTCCACGCAATGAGTTGAACAACATACACGCCTGCCTTATCTGCCGTGAAACCTGTAAAGCTACTTCCTTGGTCTATTCCGTTAAGTTGCCATTGGAAATCTGTGGCATTTTGCGACAAATTACCAATATCCACCTGAAAGGGCACTGTTCCGGAGGGAGGTTGCACGGAAAAGTTAGCAACAGTATTATTCTGTAAACCAATTGTAAGAACCGTGTCTTGCATAATACAGCCATCATTGTTGGTGTGAGAAACAATATATTCGCCAGCACTTAAATTATTTAAAGCATTTGAAGTTGTGGTTAACGTATCTCCGTTTGTAGTAGCAGCAAACCAATTGCTATAGAGTGAAGTATCTGAAAGCGTTTGAATTTTACCCGTAAAACTTGTGCAGGAAGTATTGCTACCAACAAAACTCATTTTTTGTGGTTGAGAAACACCAATTCGTACTGGTTTTACCACCGAACAACTGTCATTATTCCATATTCTTACTGTATAAACCTGACTACTGTTCCCTGTGAAAACAGGGTTAGGACAATCTGTACAACTTAAAACATCTAGCCCTGAAGCAGGATCTGTTACAGCTGTCCATTCATAACTTTGACCGCCTGTGGCTTGAAGTTGTAAAGTTTCTCCGTAGCAAATGGTGGTGTCTTGGGTAACGGTGGTGGTAAAGGTGTCGCAGGGGCTGGTGTAGGTAAGGAAGAGCTGGTTAACTGGATTGGTATAAGGTCTGAAATTTGACTGATAATAAAAGCTAATGTTTATTGAATTGTTATCTATTAAATAAGATTCTATATTTGCAATAGCATCAGTGCCTGCCATTATGCTGTTTGCAGTGTCGTTTCCCAAACCAAATAAAGTATCATTTTGGTAATAAAATGACCCAACTACCCCATTACAAGAAACAGGACTATGATTATCATTACCACCTACAAGTCCTATTGTATCTCCTTCTATTAAAATATAACTACCATCTTCAATGGTGTCACAAAAACTACTTGTATGCAAAGCTAATCCTACATTTTTACTGGTGTCTATTGGGTTTAAATTGAAAAAATAATAATCCATTACCGGTCCAGGCTGTATATCATTTGCTGTCGCTAAAGCACAAATCTTACTTAACAATGGATTTTCATAAGCTACATAAAGATAAAATTCCACATACCTTCCTCCTGTATTGGGTTGGACAACTGAAATAGAATAGGTGTTTTGAGTTGGATTTACTAATTCAGATACATCTAGTAATAATGTTTGTATTTCTCTAGTCTGGTTAGGTGACTGATAATAATAGGGTTCATTAAGTGAATAAGAAGGTTTTATTGTAATAGGTGTTCCATTAAAATATACTGTTCCTTTATCCATGGGGTTGTAATATGAACTTACAAATAGCAAGGCTCTTCGTATGGTGCTTCCCGGTTCTATATAAACATCGAACTGCCCAGAGGCGGGGGAAGTCCAAGGGTTAAAAGCGTCACCTGTAACTCCTCCATAAAAAACTTCATGATAAATAGTTGTTTGAGTGTAACTTTGTGATGTAAGTGCTAACAATAATAGAATAAGCCATTTCTTTAAGATCATTTTTCATTTAATTTCAAAACTATATTATTCAAACGTACAAGGTTATCGTTTAGGTTGGCAATAGTTTGCAAAAACCCATCGTTTACGGCGTTAACAGTCCCGTAATTTATTGAAGTATATATTGTACCCTTATTATTTTCCATCCGGATAATATGTTTTTTACTATCAAAATTAAGTAAAGTTTCAATATCTGTATTAAGTACCTTTGCAATTTGATCGATGCGTTTGAGAGAAATTTCTGTTTCATTTCTTTCCATTCTACCATAAGCAACCGCACTCATACCTAGCATTTCTGCAACTGACTCTTGATTTAAACCGTTTAATTCTCTAACCTTTCTAATATTTAATTAAATATTTATTACGCTTAACAAAGTTTGTTTGTTGAAAATATATACGTATATATTCAACATTTAAAAACAGGGTATCCGCTGTTAAAACAACTCATTGTAGGTACATTCAATTCAATCAAGATGTCTCCGACTACGTGGTTGGAATGGTAGGTGATATACTGCTGTGGAGGAATGGTTGGGAAACTCCCTACCCCCCAAAAACCTTCACAAACCCTTCTTTCACTACCTCACAATCCGTAATTTCACAATTTATGGTCTCGTTATCCAATCGAAACGTAATCTTATAAAAATATGTGCCGTCAACGACTAACTTTCCGCTTTGAAGTTTTCCATTCCAGAGATTATGCGTTCCTTTTTCGAGATGGCCTGCGTTTTCAAAAACCACATTGCCCCAACGGTTGAGAATCACCAAATCATAATCTACAGAAAGGTTTACCTTGACATTAAAATTGTCGTTTACTCCATCATTGTTGGGGGTAAAAACATTGGGTAATGTTGCTGCTAAACTATCAAAAACAATAACTGTAAAAGATGCCGTATCTGCACAAATAGTATCGTTTCTCCAAGCGATTAATTCTATTTCATACACGCCCGAAGTATCGGTGTAAAATCCTGAAAAAGAATTACCTTGGTACTCATCATTAAGCCACCAACTGTAGTCTGTAGCATTTTGTGACTGATTGGTCACATTAATTTGAATGGGAGCAGTTCCTGTTTTGGGGAGAACGTTGAATTGTGCAACGGTGTTGATGACTGGTTCTACATAAATCACCGTGTCATCACTTTTGCACCCATCACTATCATAATAGAATACCTTATATTCTCCTGCACCCAAATCGGGGTATGTATCTCCAATTGGATTGTCTAAAGTGTCATGATCAGGCGTCACAATATACCAATGACTAAAATCAGAGGGAAAAGAAACGGTTTTAATATACCCATTCTCAAAACCACAGACGGTTGCTCCCGTGTAACTGTTTAGTGGTTGTGGGTTTTTAACCGTTATCCTAACTGGTTTTACCACCGAACAACTGTCTGTATTCCATATTCTTACTGTATAAACCTGACTTTTTGTTCCAGAAAAAGTAGGATTTGGGCAATCCGTACAACTTAAATCATCAATAGCTGAAGAATCCGTAAGAGCTGTCCACGCATAACTTTGACCGCCTGTGGCTTGAAGTTGTAAAGTTTCTCCGTAGCAGATGGTGGTATCTGGGGTGAGGGTGGTGGTAAAGGTATCGCAGGGGGTGGTGTAGGTGAGGAAGAAGGATAGATTAACATTTGTAGCAGTTATTGATTGTCCTGGATAAAGCGAATGAGTGAGTTGAAAGTTACAGGAAGTAGAATTATTATTAAGAAAACTCGAAACATCTGCCAAGGCATCCGTACTATCCATAACAGCATCAGGGGTGTCATCATCTAAACCAAACAGGGTATTGTTTTGATAATAGAAATGACCTTTGGTTCCAGCCCCAATCCATGAATTGTTCACAGCATCACTTCCTCCAACAACTCCAAGCAAATTACCGTTAAATTTAATAATGTTAGTTTTAATCCAACCAGATCCGGTTCTGTCGGTGTATAAAGAGAATCCAACAGGAAATGAAGTGCTAATAGGGTTTAAGTTATTCACTGTATATGTTTCGTCACCAATTAAATCTTGGTTATTAATAATAATGTTTGTATTACAAACAGAAAGGGTCGGGTTTTCGTATGCAATATAAATAAAAGGAGCAAACACACCTTCAAAAGGTAATTCTGGTTGTGAAGGAACAGTTATTGAAAAGACAGATGTGGGTAAACTATTCAAAATATTTGTAATATCTATACAGTGAAGATAAATTGGGGAAAAATAGGGGTTAGTGATACTAAACGAGGAGATAACATTCGATGAATTAAAATAGTAATCTATGTTATTTATTTCAATAGGTTGATTGGTGTGCTTCCCTGTGCTAAACGTAAGAATCAAAGATTTTCGAACAGTGCTTCCTGATTCTATATGTAAGTTAACTACACCTGAACCTACACCCAATCCTGTGGAGAAGCCTCCTGCGGTAACGCCTCCATGAAACACGTCAGAATAAAACATAGTCTGAGATATTGAAAGTTTTCCAAATAAGAAAAAAACAATAAAAATGAAATATGTTTTATAACTTATCATTTACATCTTTTAGTTTATCTACATTATTCTGAAGATTTTTGATTATTTGATCTATTTCACCGTAGAAATAATTGGTGGCATAATCTCCATTAATAATCCCTTTGTTTTCAGATATGTGCTGACCAGTTCTATGATTGTTTTCAATTTCTAGCAAGTTGCAAACATCCGCTTTTAATAGCTTAGAAATTTCTAGCATTCTCAATACGGATAGTTCTATCTTATTGTTTTCTATCTTATTATAGTTAGAAACTGCCATTCCTAAAAAGTCAGCCATTTGCTGTTGTGTAACGCCTTTAGCTTCTCTTTGTTTTCGTATTTTAAACCCTATGTCCATAGTGGTTTTATCATTGTTTATAGTCATTATCATGTATATTTTTTTTATAAAATTAATGGTATTTTTCTAAATATGAAAATTTTATCATAATTTTTGCCCTAAATTTACAACATAACTTTAAAATCACAATATTATGAAGACTAAAAATTATTTTTTACTACTTTTGATAAGTATGATGAGTATTGCTCAATATACCCAAAGTCAAAATCCAGTTTGGAGTACGCCTCCTTATTATGTTAAAGACAACCTACCCCATAACCTCCCCACGGTTTCTCCATTTTACAACAACGCCTCCAACATGCACCTAGATGCCAATGGAGATATTTTATTTTACATTATAGATGATGACATCTTTGATAAAGATGGAGATTTCATTGGAAATTTGATGAATTTTTATGATGCGACTCATTTTCTGCCTTATATTTGCATGGATATTTCTAATACTTCCGAAATAGTTATTGTTCCAGACCCTGCAAATTGCAGTAGATTCTATATTATAACTTCAGCCACGACCGCAATTGCATGCAACGATGAGTATGTAAGTCCATTTCTCAATCATGCAGACCCTTTTGTGGCTATTCTTGACTTCAATGTCCCACGATCTGGAAACCCTTTAAAATACGGTGCTATTACTTCAGTAGAGCTTTTGAAAGATGTTTCTTCTATGCCTCAATTTGGATACGACTGGCTTGGAACTGATATGACAGGAGGAATTCTTTTCACTGCTTCAAAATTAAAAGATAATAGTGGTAATAAGTATCGATATTTATTTGTTTCTAGTTACACTAATTCTTTAGATAATGGAATTTTACGATATAAAATTAGCTCAAATGGAATTGAGTATGATGGTTTTATTCCTTTCGAGGTTCAGAATGCAGATGGCGGATCAAGAGCAGAAATGGAGTTGATTGAATTGCCAAATGGTCAGTTTAGAATTGCTTGCCCTTATGGCTCGTTTAATAGCACACATAATGGAAAGAATTTAACAGCTTCTATTTATACGGCAGGATTAGATATTTCTGGTAATGTTCTTCCAGGGAGTGAGAAAACACTATATTTTTATAGAAACGGTAGTTATTATGAAGGTCCTTTTATTCATGGGCTAGAATTTTCCCCAGATGGAAGTAAATTGTATTTCACACATGATACTTCATTCTACCACCCTAAACCTATAGAGTATTATGACTTTGATAACCCAAACACTTTAGATACAAATGGAAATGGAATTTATTCATTAGATATAGGGTCAGTTAACATAGTTGAAAATGATTTTCAGAATTCACAAATTGAACTTGCATTGGATGGAAATTTATATTTTGGAGCTTATGAAAGATTGGGATATCTTAGTAATCCAAACAATCCAAATCCTGCTAATTTTACTGATTATGCAGTCGACTTACCTGGTTATCACGCTAATTATGGAGGTGATGGTCTTCAAACTTTAAATATGTTGAAAGCATACACACTTCCAGACCAAATTGACGGAATGAATTATCAAAATTTTGCTCCAACACTTTATAATGAGACTTCATATACCGCTACTTCAAGTGGAGTTTGGCAGCCAGGCGTTGGTAATAACCCTTGGGATATTATAGGTGAAGTCTTTATTAAAGACGAATTAATTATTCCTTCAGGAGAAGATATTATTGTTGAAAACATGACTTTCCGTTTTGCTCCCGAAGCTAGAGTCATTATAGAGCAAGGAGCAAAATTAACACTTGATAATAGCACTTTCACAAATGCCAATGTAAGTTGCGACGAAAGTGAAGAAGACTACTGGCAAGGCATCCAGGTATATGGTACAACCGATAAAAACCAATATCCGATAGACAACCCTACTTATCAAGGGTTATTGGTTATTCAAAATGGTGGTGTTATTGAACATGCACACAAAGCAGTAACCAATTGGAAACAAAACAGTTGGGATGAAATTGGTGGTGTAATCCAAGTAACAGACGGAATTTTTAGAAACAACCGAAGAGACGTTGAGTTTATGGCTTACCAGAATTACACTCAAAATTATAGTTCAAAATACAAAAACTTCTCCTTTTT
>JBBAEC010000071.1:0-6173 GCA_041656135.1 Balneolaceae bacterium
ATCATATAAATTGTCGATACCAATTTGTGACAATTCCGAAATTCTATCATTCATTTCGGCATCATTAGAATTATTAGCACTTTCAATATAAGCCATTAATTCTTTTAACTTCGATTGAGAACTAATCGCCTTTTTAGCAAATTGTTTATAAAGTTCACGTCCTTTGCTCTCCATATCAAACGCAAATTCGTTTTCTAAGTCGATAAAACGCACCAAAGCACCGTTTACATTAAATTCTCTATTCATATTATGACACCGCCTGACTGTATAAAGCATGTCTTTGTTTCGCCGGAACAACAAATGTAGTACAAGTCAATGATTCCGCCCAACCACCAGCAGAGTTGAAAGTAGTTAAATCAAACGTCAAATCTTTAGCATTTTCAACAACGAAAAACGCTTTCTCAATCTCATTTCCGATTGCATTGACCGTAAAAGAGGGGTCTTCCTCAACCATTGCATAAACTCTCCAATGATGTGCACCTGAAATTTCAGCACCTGTTTCCTTTTTGACAAAACAGAATGTTTTATTTTGCATTCCGTACATCAAAAAGTCCTTAGTTGCGGCATCTCTCTGCCCAAATGTGATTGTCAACGTGTCCTCAATCGTGCCAGGCAATTTCTTAACATAAGTACCTTCACCTTGCAGAGTTTCAGTAGTTGCGGTACGTGCTAAATTAGAATCCATTATCCACGGGGCTGAAAATATACTACCCAACGTGAAATTGTCGTTATCCGTGTTCGTAACTTCAGCAATTGCCATTAATTCAGAACCACGTCCATTACCACCAGTCGAAAAATTTCTTAAATCTGTAAAAGCCATTTTACTTATTCCTTATATTTATAAATATGTTAATTCGTAATCGAAATAAAAAGTTGTTTGTTTCCTACCAACATTTTCAAGTGTCCCGTCTAAGTCCTGAAACCCACGTAAACCGTAAATCACTATCTTATAATTGTTAGTAGAATTAATTGTATTTGTGTATTTTATAGGATATGCAATTCTATATAATTTGTTTATCAAATTGTCCTTCAAATCACCTAAATTCTTTCGTATTTCAGCATTATAATCACTTTTGCGTTTACTTGTGTCTTTGTACCACAACGAAATTTCAAACGTTCCTGAACCGTTTATAACACGCCCTTCGCTTAGTCTGTTTTCAAATGTTTCGTCCCCTATATCTATTAACACACCATTGTCACATTTCATTAATTCAGGCACATCAGTAACTATATTGATGTTTGGAATATCCTTTATTGCTTTGTAAACAAAATCATATTTATACTCATCTTTATTCATTATGCTACCCACGTAATTTTTTTAGCAAATTCCGGACGCCCCGTTTCTTTACCCCTGTCTGTCATATTGTTAGACAAACTAATAAGAAAATAGTTAGGAATTTTAACTGCAAATTCTTTTAATATTTTAGTAGTGTTATTTGCTACGTTTTCAAAGTTATTTTTTTCGTCTTTATTCAATAATGTTTCAAATTCTTTGTTCAAATCATTTAACATATCCGTTTCAGTATTTTGTTCAAAATCTTTAATAGCATTTTCAAAGTAATGTGTTGCTTTAATGTTCACACCACCATTCTTGCGCACCGCCCAAGCATTGATTAGCCAAAATTTGTTTAATGTTTCTTTGTATTTGAACCACATCCACCAAGCCATTTTGTACTTCAAAAAACCGCCCGTAGGAGTAGCCTTAATAAAACCGCCCTTGTCCTGAATTTCAGCATAAGGCAATTTAGAACCAACAATAACCGATATGCCTAAGTTGTTTACTTTATTCACTTTTGTTAAAGTGTTCTCGTTCCCTAACATAAAAGAACGATATAATTTGCCGGAACGGATACCTAAATTAGCCATTATGGAAATACCTTATAAAGTGAAAGTTCACGTTTCCATTTCTCCCAAACATCCTCAAAAGTAAGAATTGCAGTGCCACCAGGGCTATGAGTATTAATTGATTTTACACCCAAACGCCCTTCTAATTTACCAGCTACAACGTCTGATTCTCTAAACTTAATAGACACGATTTCTGTTGCACATTGAATTAAATCGCAAGGCAAAGAGTTCTCATCATAACCAATATTTAAAACTACTTTATACTCATAATTCGGTACAAAAGTATCATAATAAACCCTGTATGGCTTTTGCAGCAAAGCATATTCATTAACGGCAATTGTTGAATAAGTATCCGTCGGATTTTGACGTACTTGCAAACTAACTATAGAATTGATTTTAATAAACGGCAATAAATATGTATTTTGAGAATATTCAGATATAAAACTATATTCCGTATTTTGTTCAAATATCTCAGAACCTAAATAACGAATAATCATAGAATCCACCGAACACGCTAAATTGGTTAAAATACCGTCGTATTCAGTAGTCAAGGTATCAATATCATTGTATTCTTTAACTCTATTTAGTTGCGTTATTTGCATTTAGTTCACCCGTTAATAAACCTTTCGTAATTAGTTCGTCTTTTAAAGTTTGAAATAATTTGAATTTTATATAATTTGCTTCGTCTTCGCTTTCAAAAACGTTTTCGCCAATATCCAAGCACATCAATTCGGAATTTCTTTTGTATTTTGCTAAACGCCCCTCTTTTGTTAGCTCATAACCTCTATGCCTAACAGATATTGTCGTTTCAGCAACTTTCAATCCCGCATTTACAATTGAATACCGATTTTGTTCGTGGCATCTAAATTTATAGCTAACGCCAACGTTGTTCCTATATAGTCTCGTTAACGGTGCTACATTAGAAGTTGTTGGTTTCCCGTCTTGTATGAAGTAAGAAACAACATTTACAGTACACGCCCCCACGTCTTTAGGCAATTTGCTTAGGTACTCTAAGTCTATATTATCAATTTGAACCCTTTCGTCTGAATCTAACATGAAAATCCAATCTGTTTCGACGAACTGATGGCAAGCATTACGAGCGTCACCGAATGACCAGTTTTTGTATTTATACTCGCAACGTGTAAGTTCTTTGTTGCCGTCAATCGTTTCCGTACCAACTTTGTAACAATCGTTAATTAAACCTTTTTCAGTTCTCATTAAAATTATTTTAGAGTTTACTGGTATTGAATCAATCAAACCTTGTAACCATTTTTGGTCTTCGTCTCTAAATATGCAACAATATGTAATTAACATTATTTTACCTTGTTATTTAAATTCTTTAAATCTTTTAGTTCATTTTTAATATCACGTAACCCTTGCTCGTGGAATTTATTTATGCCATCTTGCGTTATCACAAATTCATAAGTCTTCTCAACCTTCATGTGAATGTTGATGAGGAAAAATCCTATAATGGTAAGCAATAACATGATAGCCGTAACTGTTATTTTGCTAAAATTTGCACTTCCGTTATCTTTTGTAGTGTCCATCTGTAACCCTTTTTAAATCAATAAACTAAATGTTAAACCAATGACTAACCCAATTGCAAACCACAAAACTAAATCTGACTTATTATATTTCGTTTCGTCTTTGCTATCCGCAAATGTTTCAAAACAGTAATTTAAGAACTTTTCAGCATTTTCACGTTCTGTAAACTTGAAATTTGTGTCCTTCGTCCCGTCTAAATATAATATATCCACGAAATAATATTTGCCACGTTTAACCAAGTCTGCCGTGACAAATTTTTCAATATTAACATCATTTGTATATAGTTCACTCATAATAAAACCTTTCATAAATAGTGTATTTTTATATTGCTAAAATCCTCGTGCAATTCAACATCAATTTTACTAACTGGAAACAATTCATGATTGATTTTAACGAATATTGTATCACTTAATAAATCAATGTTATTCGATACTAATTGTACCTCGTAGCAAATCACATCTAATAACAAACATTTATCACCAATTTCACTCATCCCAAGAAATTTGCACGGCAACGTTATATTATTCTTAGCATTGATAAATTGTATTGAAGTAAAATTTTTCATACTAATAACTTGCATATTTATATAATTCAGACAAACTCATATTTGGATTTAAGCTCGTGCCATTTGCTTTATTATAAGCTGAAATGCACCACTCTGAGCACGTATAACGCTTTTTAAACACATCTATACATAATCTAAACAAATGGTTTAATACCGCAGCTACGTGGTCATATTTGCGTTTTTTAGTTTGTTGGTAAAACTTTATGATTTCACTTTCATACTTCACTTCAATAGGTACAACTAACCAATTGCCATTACTTACATCAATAGATTTACGTCGAACACCACCGTCCATAGATGAGCTTGAATAGCAAAGATTATTTACTACAAGTTCAACGTGTTTGATTTGCATAAATATGCTTAAAAGTTTATTATACAGACCTTTCTTACCGGTATAAAATGCTAAACTTACCATGATATTAAGTCCAAATTTTCTTTTGTATCACAATTTTCAATATCTGATTTTAATTCCATATAATCTGTCGTAAGTGGCAACATATATGCAGAGTAACGAGTTAGTAAAGGATAAACAACGCCTTTTGTGCTTGTTTGCCAACCGCTCATTGTACCAATTTTTACAACTGTATTATCAGACATACCCATTATAGCATTTTTTAATGTAGAATAATCAATTACATTGCTTTCACCGCAAAAGAGCGTCCACCCTGTCGTTTCGTCATAGTACCCACCGTCGAAGATGTTTGCAAAAAAGCTGTCAAGTTCGCTTTGTTTTGACTGTTTCAACTCTGATAAACTCGGCACAGGCACAGGGTTAAGTTCACAGTTCAATACTTCCTCAACACTTACATTTGGTTTATGTAATTCGTAAAATGCGATTTGCTCGCTTGTAAGCTCTGTTAAATTTTGTAACTCAACATCGCTTGTAGTTACTATATTGTTGTCAAAATAAAATTTCATGTTAGTTTTCTTCCTCTTTATAATTTATTTAAGTACCCTGACAAAAGAACATCTCTATCAATATTATTTCCTCCGCCTGTAGTAATTTCTAATATAGTTGTCGAATCACGAGGTATTCCGTAAATCTTACCATTGCCTGCTAAAACTCCGCCATACCACTTCGTCGTGCCTGACAAAGTACCGTATTGCTGTATATCTTTCGTGATAGGGTCAAACTCTAATATACTTGTCGAATCACGAGGTATTCCGTAAATCTTACCATTGCCTGCTAAAACTCCGCCAGCCCACTTATTCGTTCCTGACAAAGAACCGTATTCCTGTATATCTTTCGTAACAGGGTCAAACTCTAATATAGTTGTTGATGAAGAAGGTATTCCGTAAATCTTACCATTGCCTGCTAAAACTCCGCCAACCCACTTCGCAGTGCCTGACAAATCACCGTATTGCTGTATGTCTTTCGTAACAGGGTCAAACTCTAATATTTTTGTCGAATCATGAGGTATTCCGTATATCTTACCATTACTTGCTAAAACTCCGCCATCACACTTCACCGTTTCTGATAAAGAACCGTATAGCTGTATATCCTTTGTGACTGGGTCAAACTCTAATATAGTTGTCGAAATGAGAGGTATTCCGTAAATCTTACCATTGCTTGCTAAAACCCCGCTAATCCACTTCGCAGTGCCCGACACAGAACCATATAAAGCCGTAGTAACACCGCCAGCCCCTTTTGCTCTATTTGATAGATAAGAAACAATTTCAGTACTGCCTCTATGCAATATATTTTTCATTACGCTACCGTCAATATCAAATTATTTGAATCGCTAAATTCCCATGTCTCTAATAAGCTATTCCAAACTATGTAAAAAGCAACATATTCACTCGGAAAAATATATCTCGGTATAAGCATAGATGTTAGTCGAGGGGTCGGTAAAATTATACCTATGCTTATTGTAGCGTGAGCATTCTTTGCATATATTGTATAAATACGTCCATCTTTCAAATCGTTATTTAGCGTAATCGATTTATTATTACCGTCATCATACGTAATTTGAACCCCAGCTTTACCTGCAAAACTTGACTTAGAAATTGAAGTCGTATTGTCGGCAAGGGCTGTGAAACCAATTGCAGCATCCGCTTTTGATGCAAGAGCGGCACTCAATCCATCAATATCGCTTGTACTGTATTTATTTACAACTATATCACTCATAAACTTACCTTGTAATTTTAATTGTTAACGTACCGGCACTAACAGAACCTTTTGTATATACTAATTTACCGTAATCCCTCGCACTCGCAA
>JBBAEC010000072.1:0-5902 GCA_041656135.1 Balneolaceae bacterium
CTGCAAACAGATTGCTTTGTATTTGGCGACCACTAACGTCATAAATTATATAATTAGATAACTGCTCATCAGTATCTATATTTACAATATCTGTTGTTGGGTTGGGATAGACATTGAGTTGTAGCCTGTTAAATTCTTCGGTGCTTACTGCCGTACCGCATACACTTGCGGCAAGCTTGGCGGCAAAGAAATCGTATTTGCCTATATAACCCAACTGGTTGGTTACGCCACGGTCGGTAAAAAGGTTGCCATAATAACTGCCCCCTACCACATAGTTGCCGTCGTTATCTACAGCCACAGCCGTCATAAGATGATGCTCTCCGGCACTGCCTTCTATATGGTGCATACCTACCACATTTCCCGTTTGTTTACTGAAACGCATTAACAACGGATCGCTTTTGTGACCAGAGGGGTAGTTCATACTAAATCCATCCCAAATGGTATTGGTGCCATTAGTGGCAAATGCCACCTCGCCGCCACGCAATGCCACATTCAAACCAAAATACGAACCTGTTTGTGCAATACTGTTTGTATAACCACTGGGGGTACGTGCCCACTGTACGGCACCGTCTTTGTCTAACTTAACTATAAATGGAATGTGTCCAATAATGGCAAGACTAAAGGTATAGGGGGTTGATGAGGAATTTTTTGGGTCTTTTATGGTTGTTACGGCACCACCGTTTTGTGCTGATCTGAACAATTTACCACCTATGTAAACATCGCCGTTAGCATCGTCTACCTCCAGATCGTAAATACGGCAATCGTCAGGTATCTGGCTCATTTCCATTTCACGGCGCCATATCTCGCTGCCGTTGTCCGCATCTATTGCCAACATGTACGCGTTTTGGGTAAACGCCGTACCGGCATACGTTAAAGATACGTTTTCATTTACATTCAAAAAGGAACGAAAACCTGCTATGTAATACCGGTTACGGGCTTCGTCTAACTTAAAGGTAAAGCTGGGCTCTACGAAATGGCCTGTTACCGGTAACAATATATTATTTATACCCGTAGTGCATTATAAAAATACCGTTTTGTCACATTTTTTGTTTACTACACTTTGTTTCGCTACAAAAATATGCGCCAAAACCCGACATCGTTTCATTTCATTTGCCACCGAATTTCATTCGGGGTTACAAATATTTGACTCCTACGGAGTCTTATTTTTTTACTATATTCATTTTCAATGAATTAATTTTAATCACATAATGCACTACGGATTATTTATATAATTACCTAAGGTATCATATTTTACAGAATGATACTGATAAGCATTTGTAAAAGTAGAAGGTACTGTTATATTATTATCTAAATGTATTCCATTTAAAAACCCTGCTATAAAATGAATAATGTCATTACTGTCTATCAATATATCATATATATACGCATCTCTATTATAATAATTTACATCTCCCTGTATTGGTTTTTTCCATTGAAACTATATTTTACCAAATAAGCAGATTTCCATGCATCATTTATAATTGGCATATTCTGAACAGTTGTTTGTATGAAGGGTAAAGCTACGGTAGGGCTAAAGTGCACTGGAAATTCAGTAATCCCCACCTTCCTTCCTAAGCCTACGTTTGCCCCCACATATACGTTGTTGTTGCTGTCTAAGGCTATTTTATACGCCCTGTCACGACCACCACCACCTATTGCCTGGCTCCAGCGTACCGTACCGTCGCAGGTGGTGGAAAATAAGAAAATATCGATAGAACCTCCAATATGCTGATTATATTCCGTTACCGGCTAACTGACTACCCGACGGAGTATTACTAGCCTTTCCATTCATAGAGGCTAAAAAATAATAGTTATCGTCGCTGCCTACTACTATATCATACACCTGTTCGGCATCATAACGCCAGTAGTCGTAGCCCGCTAAATTACTGCCTCCGTTGATTGCCCAGTCCCACTCATAGGGTTGGGCGTAGCCCCCCTAACCCCCCAAGGGGGAATAATATAAGAAAGAGGATTCGGTAATGAACTAATTTGCAGATTTGCGAATTTGCGGATTTGCAAATTTGTAAAAAAGTATCGTGTATTGTTTTGTTCATAATTTCTTTTGTTTTAAGTGTTATCAGGAATCAGCAAACAGAAATCAGCTATCAGAAACCTGAATGCTGACCGCTGAAAGTTGTTTACTGCTTCACCACTCTTACCGTAGCACTGCTGCCTTGTACTGTAGTTACTTTTATAAAATACACACCGGTAGTTACATTTTGTAAATTGATTTGGTTGCTGCCTGCAAACAGATTGCTTTGTATTTGGCGACCACTAACGTCATAAATTATATAATTAGATAACTGCTCATCGGTTTCTATGTTTACAATATTATTGGTAGGGTTGGGATAGACATTGACTTTTAGTTTGTTAAAATCCGCAACACTCACCGCTGTGCCGCACACACTCGCTGCCAGCTTGGCGACAAAGAAGTCTTCCTTGCCCTGACTGGAAATCATAGGTATGTTACTGCCGGGGTTGACAAATAAACTACCTTCAAAAGAACCTCCTGTGACATAATTGCCATCGTTGTAAACAGCTACAGCTTGTATTACCTGATGGTACGTATCTATGCTTCCTTTTATGTCGTGCATACCTATGGTGGTTCCTGTTTGTTTATCAAAACGCAATAATGTAGCGTCTGCCTGAAAGTACAACGGATTGTTTTTTACAAAGGAATCCCATTTAAAATAGCTCTCGTGGCTTCCCAAAGCCACTTCATTTCCCCTAAGAGCAATTCCTTTCGATCTTACTGCCATTGCAGAGCTGTAATTAGGTGCCAATTCCGGAGTTTTGACCCATTGTACTGTGCCCTGACTGTTAAGCCGGACCAAAAAAGGCATATTATTTGTCATCGCATTCGGTGTAAAAACATAGTCTGTACCTGAATCATTGGGATCGTAAATTTTCATAATACTCCCTGGTATATGGAAATTCCTCCAATCTAATTGACCTCCAAAATACACATCGGAATTATCATCTAAAGCTAAAGAGTATATCCGATTAAATGGTATGTGAGATGGATTATTTGGGGGCGGGTCGGTATAAATCTCCCGCCGCCATACTTCAGAACCGTCCGAACCGTCAAATGCTAATATGTATGAACGGTTTATTACAGGTTTATTATTATAGGTAAGAGGACTTAAATTAGAGCCGTCTTCTCTAGAGCCGGCTATATAATACCTGTTTAGGTTTTCATCATATATAAAACGCATAGAATTCTGAAAGCCTGTCATATCAGCAACGGGCAATAGCATACTGCTGATATAATTCAAATCTGTGTCATACTTTGTTAAAAAATACTGGTATCCTGCTATAGTATTGGGTACAGTTACATTGTTGTCTAAATGCGTGCCGCTTCGAAAGCCTGCAACAAAATGAATGATATCGTTACTGTCTATGAATATATCTATTATTTGTGACTGATTGTTCGTTTGATCAACATTTCCCTGTAATGCTTTTCGTCCTTGGTACTGCCCGTTGCTGTCATATTTTACCAAATAAGTTTGTTTGTAATAATCAGGATGGGGGTGAGAAGGAACGGAGTCCGTGGGGCTGAAAAACACGGGAAAAGAAGGATAGCCCCTAACGTAAGTTCCCACATACACATTATCATTGCTGTCTAAAGCTAAGTTATAGGCACGATCATGATCCCCGCCTCCAATCGCCTGACTCCAGCGTACCGTACCGTCGCAGGTGGTGGAGAACAAAAAGATGTCCGTACCGCCCGCCCCGTTATTATAAATCGTAACAGGGACGCCGTCCAACTGAGGCGTACCGTTTTTCATATCTCCTATGAAATAGTAGTTGTTGTCGCTGCCCACTTTTATATCGTAAATGGTTTCGGAATTATACATCCCGCCGCCGCTCATTGCCCAATCCCAGTCGTAGTTTTGAGCTGTGAAGAAGAAAGAGGAAAGAAGAAAGAAGAATGAGTATAGAGCAAATTTGCAGATTTGCAAAAAAGCATCGTGTATTGTTTTGTTCATAATTTCTTTTGTTTTAAGTGATATTAGCTGTCAGAAATCAGGAATCAGAAATCTGACTGCTGAAATCTGTTTTCTGTTATTTAGATATAACTTATTGATTATAAAGATAAAAAAAACAGTGCTAAAAGCCAAAGCTTTTAACACTGTTAGAAATAAAACGGCTATTTCCTGATCAATTTTTGTTGTACGATGTTTTGACCGTCTGCCTGCAGGTTCACGAGGTAGGTGCCCGGAGGTAAATGCCCCACATGGAGCATTACTTCTCCTTGTGTACCGCTGACGTTTTGTTTCAGGCGCTGGACGCCGGTGACGTCGTGCACCGTAATGCTTGTGGCATGGCGGTATTCACTGCCTACGTCATAGCTTGCCGTGGTGGTTTCCGCCGCCGGGTTCGGACTCAGTTTTAAAACAGGCGGCACCGGTTTACTTTCATTCTCGTTCAATGCCGATGCCATCAGACAACCATACGGATCTATAAAAGGCGTCGCACTGCTGTAGGTACACCCGTTGTGGGTAATCGAAAGCTGATAATGTCCCGGAGTGGAGAGCATTTGATCGGGAACGGTTCCTGAACCGCTCTGCAACACGCTTCCGTCCACATTCCATTCATATCCGTCATACTGCCCCTAGGGACCTAATAAATAGGCATTGTCCATACACAACCAATAACAACCGGTAGGAACAATCCACAGCGTACGCTCCGGACTGTGTGGTAGCTGGTTGAATCCTGTAGCGCGGCAGCCTTCCGGAGAAGTATAAGTAACACTGTAAGCGCCGCCGTGGTTCACGTAAATGGTTTGCCCTGTCATACCGTTGCTCCAGTTATAGGTGCCCGTTCCCGGTCCGCTGGCGGTAAGTTCCAGGGTATAAGGCTGGCAGTTAAACATCGTTGCTGTAATGGTTGGAGACGTCAATGCCGGATAAGAGGTTACCGTGGTTTCAAAACTGCTGATGCAGGTCGGATCGCTTATCGACCGGGCTTCCAACGTATAGGTATAAGTGCCCGGTGCCAGACCGCTTAAGGTCAACGTGAGATTGGTGTTGCCTGTAACCCAGTTGCCATAACCTGTACTGACATATAATAAATTAAATTTAACAAATGCAATTAGAAGAAGTTAGTTACGAAAATAGAATTGTAGCATTCATAGATGTTTTAGGATTCAAAGAATTAATTAAACAGTCCGAAAACGACAATTATAAAATTAATTTTATTTATAATATTTTAAATCAATTTAAGAATTTTGAAAAAACTGAAAATTGGGGTATTGATTTAGTTGAAGTTGAAGAGTCTGCTCAATATAAAGGTCTAAACAATTTTAAAATACAAGAGAATGTAAATATAACTGCATTTTCAGACAGTATTGTAATTTCTGTCAAAGCAGAATTAGAGAATTTGAATCATTCCTTTTCATCATTTATTACTAAAATTGCTTATTTTGGTTCTCTCTTAATGGAAGAAGGTATTCTGATAAGGGGCGGAATTACCTATGGTAAATTAATACATAATTCTACAGGAATTATGTTTGGTCAAGCTATGATTGATGCTTATATGTTGGAATCCAAAAATGCTAAATTTCCAAGAATATTACTTTCAGATAAGTTAATGAATTTACTTGAATACCCATTGCTTGGAAAAGGAAATAGATGCCCTTATCATCAATATATTCAAAGGTTTAATGATGGTTGCATCGGTTTTCATCAAATGATTTTTTATCAAGCTATGCAAAACACTTCTTTCTTTGATGAAGCAATACTTTGTGAAAAATTAGAAAAAATACGTACTTGTTATATTAGCCCCCTATAAAGCTGGAGTGAAATTAATAAATTAATTACATAACTTTGGACTTATGAAATACAAGAAATGGAGCTTATCAGATAAGCTATCAATTTTACAAGAAGCAGAAGAAAATGGG
>JBBAEC010000073.1:0-5637 GCA_041656135.1 Balneolaceae bacterium
TTGAATTAACTACTGGAGAAATTAATTCTCAAAATGCTAATCCTAATGTGTTTCAAATAGATACTGAAGCGTCTTTAAAAACAAGTATTTGTCGTATTTCTCCTTCTCGCGGGCCAGTATCATCGCCAGTAAGTGTGTGGGGAGAATATTTTGGTGAGATTAATGGCAGCGCTCTCTTAGTCTTTACTCCTAATAAAAACAATACAGAAACTATTGTCAGTGATGGATCAGCTCAGAAAATAGATTCATCAGTTCCTGTTGGAGCTAGCAGTGGACCAGTGAGGGTGGTCAAAAATGGAGAATGGGGCAATGTGGTCAATTTTGAAGTAGGCATTTGTCAATCTGATAATGAGTGTGGAGCGGATATTTGCTGTCCAGCTGGTACTTATAAACAAAATCAATGCGTGGCTTCTTTAGCGGAATGTTATATTACTATTCCTAATTCTATTTTTGAATGGGATTTTGCAACTGGCTTTGGCGGTGTGAGCACTAGCACTCCTTATGATAGCTGTGAAGGCATGGCTCAAGCTTTAGGCGCTTGTCAGGTTGGTGCTTTTTGTCCTAATTCGGCTGGCTTATGTTCACCTTTCTCAGGTGGTTTGCAAAACGTAGGTACTTGTGATGCAAGTTGTGAGAGCGTAGCGGCTTGTGCTGGTAATCCTCAGGCTTGCACCTATGATAGCGAACGCGATGTATGCGTATTAAATAATAATACTTGTTCTTTAGATTCAATTTTAAATTATGATTTAAATGGTGTAGCTTTTAGCGCTCCTCAAACTTGTAAAGTATTTTCTGAATACAATAATCAAAGTCATTGGGAGATTAAAGTTCCTACTTCTTGTCCTAGTGGCTGGACGCGACTATCAAACAATCGATGTGTTAGCAGTACTAGCGCTACCGAATCTAGCTGTTCTTTATGTGATGATGGACTAAATTGTATTGCTAATATGGATGTATTTGAAAGCGAAATGAACAATGACACTCAAGGAGTTTGTGCTAGTGCCAATCTTTGTCCTAGCGGTGCTAGTTGTCAAAATAATATTTGCATGTCAGAAGAAAGTTCTCGTTGTGATTGTTGTTGTGAAATTGGTCAAGATGCACGAGACTGCTGTGCTCCATTAGTTTGTTCTGGTACTTGTGGTAGTGACACTAGTGAAGATAATTCTGGATTAGGTCAGTGCTCAGGCTGTGCTATTCCTGCTAGTGGCGGTGGTTTTGATGTAGCGGCTTCTGATCAGGCTTGTAATTGTGCTATTAGTTCTGGTAAGTATTGTGATACCTCTGTTCCAACGGGTGTTTGTACAGATTGTAGCAGTCTTTCTAGAGAGTCTTGTCTTGATCATAGTCAAGTTTGTTGTCTAGATTCAAAAGGCACTGATACGATTACAGATGATGTGTGTGTAGGTGGTAGCGGTGAAGATATTAGTTCAGACCCTTCAAGTCCAGATTTTGGTTATTGCGCTTATTATAATTGTCAGGATGAAAATGGTGATCCTAGTTTATGTGCGGCTGACAATCCTTTAAAAATTGGATTATTTAAAGATATTAGTACTTGTGATGCTAATTGTGAAATTAATCCAGGTGTAAGTTTTTGTAGTCAACATGATGGTGATTATAGTTCCTGTTCTATGGCTGCCGACTGTTGTTATAATTATAGTGATGGTACTTGTATCGGCGGTGATAGCATTAGTCCAATTGATGGTTATTGCGCTTATTATAATTGTCAGGCGGCTCCAAATGAAACTCAATGTAATCAGACCCCTTCTATGGTGGGTGATTATAATACTATTTCAGCTTGTGTTTATGCTTGTGCAAATTCTAGCCCTAGCGGAGCTGGTCAAGATTGTCGTGATTTAACAGCGATTGATACTTGTAATACTTCTTTCTGTTCTTCTCCTTTTGCTTGTTTAAATGAAGCAGGAGCAGGTGGTATACCGGGAGATTGTGGTACATGTTGCTGTCAAGTCAGTAATCCAGAATCTTGCGCTGGTTTAGGTAGCGGCAATTTAGTTTGTCAACCTAATCAGACTCCTTGTTCTGGAGAAAACCGTGGTTTATGTTGTGGTTGTAGTGAAGATTTAGATTGTGGTGATGCGGTTAATGTGGGTTGCGATTCTGGCACTTGTTGTCGCGCTCGTCCTAATATCATTACTGATAATTTAGTACCTGCTCATGGCGCAGATAATGTTTGTCGCAACGCTGCTATATCTATTCCTTTTGATCAACGTATGGATGTTGCTAGTTTGATGAATAATATTATTTTATTAGAAGAAAAAGACTATGGCACAGGAGTTTGTCCTAGTGGCACATTTGTTGCTAGTTTAGATAACTCTCAAGCTAATAATTGGTTCAAACGCACGATTAATAGGATCTTAGCTGTTGCGAGTTCGATTTTCCGCAAAAATACTTTTTCTAGCTCCGCTTTAGCTCATGCTCTACCTTCTAATACCAAACTTTATTGCGCCGTTCCTGGGTCTGTTTCTATTCAGCACGATGGTGTTGGCACTACTGCTGAGTTTAAACCTAAAAAAATGTTAAGCGCAGGCACTAAGTATTATTTAGTGGTCAAGGGTGACGAAACTTTAAATAGTGATGTGGGCGTTCTTAGTCAATGGATGGTAGGTATGAATGGCCAGGGTTATTTAGATTTAAATAATGGTTTATATGTTGAAGGAGAAAATATTACTTTCAATAATTTGAGTTTTCATAATTCTTATATTTCTAGTTTTGCAACTTTATCTGATCAAGGAACAAATAGTGGTGTTTGTAGTGTAGAGTATGTTAGTGTTGCTCCAAATTCATATCTCTTCCAAAGCACTAATGATGATATTAATGAAAATGATGATGATGTTAATGATTCTAGTTTTGACAGTGTTAGCGATCAAGATAAATTATTTAATGCACGTGCTTATAGTGCAGATAATCAATTATTAACTCCCACCTCCGGATATTATTGGGATTGGGATTGGGATTTAATGAATAATGGAGTTGCCTTTTTAGCTGATCCTGCTAATTTAGCTGATCATCAAGCCTTTGTAGTGGCTAACCAAAACGTAGTAGATGATTCTACGATGATGACGACAGCTATTAATATGGATCGTTTTAGTGGTAATACTTGTAATAGCAGTCCTACTTGTATCTGCGCTGAGCCAAATTGTTTAAATAATTGTTGTAATGCTTATACTGATGGCGATGGCGTACAAACAGAGGTTCCTCTCTTTGTCTTTATTTGTCAAAATCCTTGGCCCGCCGTTAATCCCGGTACTTTGAATTGGTCCCCTTGGTATGATACTTGCGAGGGAGCGACTGGTAATTGTGCTAATTATAATTATAAGTTCTATTATTGTCGTGATGCCGGTGTTGATGGTTTAGCGGATGATTTACCAGCTATGATTGATCCCGGTTTAATTTTAGGTGCAAATGAATCGCTGGTTTGTAGTGAAGGGCAAAGTACTTGCTCTACTTTAGGAGCTAGTTGTGGCCCTGATCGTAATAGTGATGGCGCAGGAGATGGTTTCTGTGTTTGGAATGTATTAAAAGAATCCTATTTCTTTAAAGAAGCGGCGCCAAGTGTCGGTGCTATTACAGCTGCTATTGATTTAGCTGATGGTAATAGCGCTAGAATTGAATGGTATGGCGATGCGAGCTTGATTTATAACGCTGATCCCAATCAATTGGGTAAATATCGTATATATTATGCACCTGAAAATAGTGGTACCTGGAATTTTATTGATGTCAAACCAACTGCGTCTTTTGAATATAATGATGTCGTCACTCCAGCTTGCACACCATTAAGTCCAAGTGCAGGACAAAATTATTCGTGTCAGAAGCTTATCACTGGTTTAAATAATAATACTAATTATAAAGTAAAAGTTTCAGCTATTTCTATTAATCAAGTAGAAAGCGCTTTATCTAACGAAAAAACGGTAATAATTAGCGATAGTCAAGCTCCTACTATTCCTCAAAATTTAAGCGCTTTAATTGTAAATGGACAGAGACTGAGATTTACTTGGCAGGCTAACAATGATGACACTTTATTCTATCGTTTGTATCATGGCGTTAATGCTGGTCAATATGGCCAATCCTTTGATTCGGACAATCAGGCTACATCATTAGAATTGGATTTAAGGCAATTTCCAGCTGGTACTAATTATTTTGCTTTAACTGCTTTAGATGCCAGTGGTAATGAAAGTTTTAAATCAACGCCTACTTATATTATGTTAAGTGTTCAATAATTTTTATATATGAAAATTAAATTTTCTTTGTTCTTGTTAATAGTTTTTTGTTTTTTACCTGCTTTGGCCAAAGCGGATAATTTGACGCCTATTAACACGGATTACAATATTTCGGATGAAGCCGATGTAATTGCGATTAGAATTCTACCCAATCCTAATCATTATAGCGCGGCCAGGTGGTATCAGAGCCAAAATTTTCAAGGTTCACCGCAGTCATTGTTAGTTGATGGCTATGATGCTGTGCGTGACGGCAGGACGGTTTATGTAAATGCGGCTAATGTAGATTTAGCTAGTCAGACTATTTATACTAATATTTATTTAATTTCTTATAATCAAAGCCCTGATTATAATACGGTAGATGTGTTAGGGCAAATTATAAAAAATTGGCGCTTTAATAGTAATTTAAATACTCCAGGTCAATGCAATATCTCTACTTTATTATGTGAACAAGACACGGACTGTTCGGAGTCGCAGTCGTGTGTGATAAACGGTGAAGCACCTGGACGATGTTTACCCGCAGAAGAGCAAACTTGTTATCTTGATTCTGATTGTGCGGATGGAATATATTGTAGTAGCTTAAGGGCTAAAGTGAATCGTGATGTACGTCGTTTAGGAGTTTTGGGTGATTTAAGAGAGGCACTATCTTCTTTTAAGCAGATTAACGGCCGTTACCCAGTTTTAGCTGCTGGTAGCTATATTCCTCTAACCACTACTTCAGTCTGGCCGAGTTGGCAGAGTGCTTTTTTGCCACAAATTGGAGCAATACAAAGCTCATTAGATCCAATTAATTTTTTAGGTCTTTGTCCAACTTATGACCCTATAACTTGTTGGGATGCAACTAATAATAAATTTGCTGACCCTAATCCCTTAGATACTGAGTTTGAATTACCAGTTGCTAGTCATGCTTTTGTCTATACTAGTGATAGCAATGGTTCTAATTATAATTTATGCGCTAGCATGGAAACCAAAAGCTTAGGTTATAATACAGCCGAAGGGCAATTAGCAGAATCTGGTTGCATTGATAGTGGTTCTGCTTATGTCGGCTCTAGTAGTAATGAGGCGCCTGTATTAATTAGTACTAATTTAGCAGGTGAGCAGGATAAAGTATTTAATGGTTTTATTCGCGTGCTTGATCCTGAAAACAATGCTTTGACTTGGAGTGTTAATACAAGCGCGACTAATTGGTCTGGTTGGAGTGCCGCTCCTATATTACAAGATACAGCCAATCCAAATCAAAAAAGATTATATGCTGCTAAAGCAGGCACTCCTGGTACTTATAATATATCTTTGAATGTTCATGACGGCTATGGCGGTATTCTGGCTACAGTGACTCCAATTATAATCGGCAATAATCCGCCACTTATTCAAGCTAATGATATTAATTATTACCCTAGTGTTGTTT
>JBBAEC010000074.1:0-5512 GCA_041656135.1 Balneolaceae bacterium
TTTTTATACGTTACCTATATCGGAACGCCGGCAATAATCGGTGATATAGAAAGCAACTAACAAGTCAAAGCAGCAACGCCACTTCGTGGCTGGACGCGCTAACGCGCGCCGCTGTTTGAGGCGTTAGCCGCCCACAGAATGTGGGCATAGTAGTAAATGGGGGATCTAATTAAATTTAGAAATGAAGCATATAGTGACCTAGTTAGTGACTTGATACTTGATGCCTTTTACATAGAGAGACCAAATAGAGGAAAAGTTGCCTCAATTAGGCAATACGCTGAAGTAGTCGTTAGAAAGATACTAGACTTGCCTGAAAGTGAGAAAGTCACTCTTGGAGATCGAGCAATAGTCGAAAAGCTGAAGGAAAGGAGTGATAACAACCAGCTATTGATGTCTTCTGTTAATACAATACGGCTAGATGGAAATAATTGCACCCACACTCAAGAGACCGGGCCTATTAGTGAACAAGATGTCCAGAATTGCATAGACTGCTTATTCAATATGTATGCAAGTATTTTTGTTCTCTATTTTAAAAAGTATAAATTTGGCGCTAACAATGAGGTTATGAGTGCTTTTTCAATCCTCCCTCCAATTGTTCGATACTTGACTCTAAATGAACTTTATCAACAATCTCCAGAAAACTTATCTATTATTGACAAATTAAGCCTTGTATTACTTAAAGCTTTTGACAAAGACCAAGCAATTAGCTGGATTGAAGATAGGAAAGAAGAGCTTTCTCAAATGTTACCGTATACAGAAGAGGCAATTGAGAAAATTAAAAGTACTTACGGAGAAATTGTTGCTCAACAGGTAATAGATAATGCCCCAGAGAGCATGTACGATTTGTGCGTGGATCGCATCATTGAAGTTGAAGAAATAATCAATAGAAATGGATTGCTTTACAATAACTTCGAGCAAGCCAAGCAGTTGTACTTAGAGAAAGGTGTTTTGCTTGGGAGCGGAGACGAAATTCAGGAGTTTAATTCAATCATGGAGTTTGTTTATCTAGGCCGAAAAGAAGAGCCAAATTCAAATTTAGAAAAATTAGAATCTTACGTCGTAACAGAATAGCGGCTAACAATGCGCTGCACACGGATAAATTACTCGCTACGCTCCTAATTTACCGGTGAGCGCGGCGTTATATGCGCAACCAACAATTGAAAATTTCACACATTGGATGAGAAAAATGAGAGTAATACTAATTTTTGTAGCATTGACTGTCATCTTGGGGTGCCAATCAACACCAAGAGTAGTTCAACCTAAACAGATAGAAATATACAGTCATATATCCTGCTCAGTAAAAAATAATAATTTTGGTGACTTCAATAGCACCGTCACCATCAATAAAGATTTTTCAGAATTTGAAATAGATGGCGAAGTAGTTTCCTGTATAAGCAACAGAGACAGTAGTTGCAAGGCGACTAGGAAAATAAGCGGTGGGTATGAATTCTATTCTATTAGTGCATATACCTATAAATATCCTGGCTCAGGATTTCTTGACTATGCGGAAATCATTGATGGCATGATTGCTCGTTCGTCCTACACCGAAATGGAGTGTAATAGAATATGAAATTTTTTTTATATATAGCGCTGGCTAGTTTTGCAATAAATTCTTATGCGTATGAGTTTGAGAACTCAACTTGTACTGTTGTAAAAGAAAAGTCGAAATCATCCCCGCGTGTTGTAACTGCAATTAAAATTGATAAGGTTGAAAATATAGCAATGGAAAAAGCAGCGGAATTTGGAGTATGGAATCAAAAGTCAAATTCAACCAAATTCGTTAAAGTTGAAGTTCATATTATTAATGGGGTTATAAACAAGAGTTACTATCGAGTAATTAACGGACAACTTCACCAATCATTCCCATCTGGAAATGGGGATTACTCATTTAGGCGTATAGTTCCAAAGATTAATTCAAGTGACGGGTTGTACGAAATAGTCAATATAAAAGGATCAAGCTTTCAGTCGTCTATTCTCAGTAACATTCGTTGTGAGAAAAATTTATTCTAATTGGGATAGTGGTGTTCTAATGACTACAGGAATTAGGTGTGTTGCAAATTTAAGCACATAACAAGACGCTGAAATCGCTCATTTTATTCGCTGGGACAGCGTGCCGCTGTCCATTAGCTTAGCGTTAACTAGTAAAGAATGGGAAGGTAATATGAAATATTCCGTATTATATGAATGCAGAACTGGTGATGAGGTATTTAGAGAAAGTATTGTTGTAGAGTGCGATTTTAAACCCTTAGCTACGGATGCCCATATTCTTGATTTGATCCGCCAAGACTCCAGTAGATTTGTAAAATCTGGCACTGCAGGTATTTCGATCATTGTTATTGAAGAAATCTCTAAATGACATGGGCTGTAAAATAAGCCCAACCACGGCGATAACTTTCCGTTGCGGATTCGCCTTAACTAAAAAACACACATGCTGTGTTAAGGCAAAGACATGACGAGAATAGATGATGCTGTGGATCAGATTTTGAAAAAAGAGCCCCATCTCACTCGGGCTGAAGCGATTAAAGTCGTTATCGAAAAGCGCGAAAAAAACCGAATTAAAAAGCAATATGAAACAAAGATAAAGCGTGCTAAAGAGAGAAGGAAGAAAGGTAAGCCAGCTAAGGGCAGTATTAAGACTGTATCTGGTGGTGCAGTTTCACCTCGATAACGTTTAGTTAACAATGCGCTGTTGACGGATAACTATTTTACCGTTTCGCGGTTTCAAAATTACCGCAAAGCTTAGCGTTATAAACTACCCCATCGTTGAGTATAGTATCGTGTATAAGGAGCTCGAATGAAGATGACTTCCCTACAGGAACTGCACAAGAGCATGATCGCTATTCGTAGCGACATGCAGCAGTTTCAGGTGACTTTAGGCGCAATTAGCTTTGACTGCTTATTCTCAACGAGAGACAAGCCTAACTTTACGCTTTCATTAACATCCAGAGGATTAAACCCTAAGTTTTTCTTGTTGCAAGTAAAGCCAGGATATTGGATAGCTCCTTTTTTTGACGACTTTTATGGTGAACTTGCTAAGTTACTGAATACTGGCAGGTGCTCTGGTAATAAATTGATACCAAAAGAGTTTCTTGAAAAACTCAATCTAGGGATTCCAGTGAAAGCCACAGTAGAAAGAAACCCGCAGCCGAACGAAATAATACGTTTGCGACCAGATATCACAGAAGATCGAGATCGCCCATATTTTGATACTTGGATTTATTGGTCTGAGGGTAGTGGAAAAGGCCCAAGCGAGGAAAATCGTTATAAAACGCAAATGGTTTTAGGTAGTGATGCGCTTGATTACAGTAAGCTTAGAAATGCATCTTCAAGATGGAGCGCTGTTGACCTAAATAGGAAATGGCAAGATTAAGCTTATAACAAGGCAATGGTTCGGAACTTTTAAAGTTCCGGCTTCGCCTTCATTTTAAAAATCCGCACATTGCGGAGTTAGATGCAAAAGAAGGGGGCCCCGTAGATGGGATTTTATATTCGGAAAGCAATTAGGGTCGGACCTTTCAGGTTCAACTTATCGAAATCCGGCGTTGGCATATCAGCTGGGGTAAAAGGGTTACGTTTTGGAGCGGGGCCTCGGGGCAATTACGTCCATATGGGAAGGGGAGGCTTGTATTACAGAAAGACCTTACCTTCTGGTTCTAATGGGAGAAACCAAACTCCAAATAGCCCAGAGTTGCAGCAAAGTAATACCGAGATTGAGCATGAACCATTAAAAGAGATAGAGAGCGCGCATATCACGCAGATGGTTGATTCATCATCCGCTGATCTTGTCGCTGAAATGAATGCCAATAGAAAGAAGGTAAGAATCTGGCCATTTATAGCGGTGCTTGGCGCTATTTTAACGTTTGTCGCCTTTAAGAATTCAGAAACACCAATTGTTGTACTTGTTGTGGCGGCCGTTTCAGTCGCGCTCACTATTTTTGCATCGGTCAAGGACAGTTTAAGAAAAACAACGGTTCTATTCTTTGAGCTTGAACCTGAAATAGAAGCGCTTTATCAGAAACTACATGATTCTTTTGGGCAGCTTTCATCATCGTCGAGCAAATGGCATGTAGAGGCGGAGGGGGCTGTTAAGGACAGAAAGCGTAATGCTGGTGCAACGAGTGTAATCAAACGAACCTCAATATCGCTGGGCACAGGGAATCCACCGTATGTAAAAACCAATGTTTCAGTTCCATTCATCCCAGTTGGCAAGCAAACCTTGTACTTCTTTCCTAATAAGGTGCTTATTTTTGAGCCAAATGGTGTTGGGGCCGTGAGTTATCCGAACCTTAGAATATCGGTGGAAAGCATAAGGTTCATCGAGGATGGAAGCGTCCCAAGAGATGCAAAGGTCGTTGATAGAACTTGGAAGTATGTTAATAAACGAGGCGGCCCAGACAGACGTTTCAAAGATAATCGTGAGTTACCGATAGCCTTATACGAAGATCTGAACTTCACGAGTGATACGGGGTTAAACGAACGAATTGAAATATCAAGAGTTGGTCATGGAGATGGTTTTTCAAGTGCTATCGCTATGTTGGCAAAAAGCATCTAACAGTGGGCTCCAAGGGACGCTCCGCGCCCCTGATCCAAAGCGTTACACGTCATCTAGTAAGCTTAAATATTGAGTTCTCAAGTTACCTATTAAGTGAGTGCTGTTAGGATCAAAAGGATTAAAAATTGAAAATAGATAATGTACATTTAAAGGGATTTCGAAATTTTGCTGATTCACGTATTAATTTCAACGAAAACACGTTAATAATTGGTTCAAATGACATCGGAAAAAGTAACTTACTTCATGCGTTGAGAATATTATTAGACAAGAGCCTATCTGAAGCGGATATTGAACCTGATGAACTAGACTTTCACATTAGCCCAATGGAGGTCGCTGATGAAATATCAATTACAGTTAAATTTTCAGAGATCACAGAAGACGCTGTTGTTTCAGTTCTGAAGGGAAGCGTTAGTGAGGGTAACGAAACCTTTTTAAGGTATACAGCGCAAAGGATTAATCTAGATTATAAGTTATTTGTTGGCTCATCATTAGATGATTTACAAGAGATCTCGAGCCGTTTCTATCTAAAGCACATGCATTTAAAATACATTGAATCTCAGCGTGATTTGGATAAATTTATTCGTAAAGAAAAACGACAGCTTCTGAAAATTGCGCAGGAATCTCTTTCTGAAAATGAGAAAGAAGAAGATGATGAATTACTTGGTGAAATAAGTAGTGATTTAGAAGCTCTCAATGAGAAGGTGTCTCAGCTTATATATGTGGACAAAGCAACTAAGGATGTTAATGACGAACTAAAAAAACTAGCTCATCATTACGCTGATTATGAGGTTCAACTTGACACAGGCGCTATACAGGTTAATGACTTTATAGAAGTAAGCGCCCTTAAATCAGCACCCTTGTAAACTAGGCACTTAGCTTAACCCAGTTCTACATTCCAGGGCAGCAGGGCTTCGAGTTTTTCTAATGTGTCAGCGACAGCTATGTGGTCAAGAATGTGTT
>JBBAEC010000075.1:0-5205 GCA_041656135.1 Balneolaceae bacterium
TCGGCTTTGTCTTTTCGTTCTTGTAATGTCATGTAGAGATTATACCAAAAATAGGAAAAAGAATAGAAAGAAGAAATAGATTCAAGAGAAGATGCATTAGGTTAACCAAAAAAAGAGTAATAGTGAAGAAAATATTGATTAAGGTAGAACTAAGTTTTTGCATAAAAGAGTGACACCCCTTTTTCGATGAAAGATGATTGCCCACCAGATTGCCGACTTTTAAGCTATATGTAAGGATAAAAGAAATTTAGGAATTTTTGGAAGTGTTACTTGTTGTAGCAGAAAGGGAATTAGCTAGGTTTAGATAGTGATACGGTTTGGTATTTTGAGAAATCTATTGTATTTGATGTTTGCTTTTTCTTATTTGCATCAAGTGCATTAAACAAAACTTGTAGCTGATTGATTGCTTTTGGGCTAAGATGGAAATCATCACACATATATTTTAGGTTTGAAGAGCCTTTTTCATTTGTTGTGAAGCTATGTGTATCTAGGAAGTTTAGAGATGCTTTATCTAGTTCTTGTTTTAGGGTTTTATTGAACTTTTGAACTACTTCTATACGCAATAGTTCGTTTTGTGACTCCTCTTTTATTACTGGGGCAGGAACTGCTGTGAAGTATGCAGTTATGTTACGGTTTTGCAGAAGAGTTTGTACATAGTTTATGTAGCCTTTTACAGTAGTATCTACTATCTCATCTATAGTTTTTCCTGATTTTAAAGCATAAGGTATAATTCCCTCATCACTTCTACAGTCTATTTCACCGAATGAGATTATTACTTTAGAGTTATCTGGTATATTTTTAATATGATTTTGTAAAAATAATTTGAATTTATTGTCATTAGATTCGCTCATATGAAAAGCTTTAGCACCAAATATGATACAAGGCTTAACTAAGTATTTTTTCTCTTCTATGCTTAAAGTTTGGTTAGCAAATGAAAGGGAATGGCTCTCTCCTATATGGTATATTTTTTCTAATGTGTTATCTATTTTTATATTTGGATCAATTACTTTTAGCATAGATTGTAGATAGTTATAATAAGCAATGATAAACTGTTGAGTATCTGGGTCTTGTGATGATAAAGAACTTTTTGTTATAAAAGGCATTAGTTTATCAAGATACTCTTTTGTACTTTTTATATCAGCATCTATGAACTTATCTATTGCAAGATAATTTATAACTTGCATATTTTCATTTGTGAACTTTGTTGTTTTAAAGTGTTTTATATATTTATGGATATCTATTTTTGAGTGATTATTTGTTTGTAGATAGAGTTGAAATAAAACATCATACATACTTATATTGGTTTTTTCTATATCTAGTGCTTGTTTAAGGTTTATAAATGATTCTTCATATTTCCCAATGTACATTAAAGCTGTACCTAGTGTGAAGTATGGGTCTGCTAGGTTTTTATTTAATTGTATAGCTATGTTACAGTTTTTTATAGCATCTGTATAGTTTTCTTTTTCTATTAAAACTGCTGCTTTACCATTATATAAACTTGCAAGCTTAGGGTTAATTTCTATAGCTTTATTATAAATAGTAAGTGCTTCATCATTTTCATCTATTTTTGAAAGTGCTCTACCTAAATTATTATATGCTTCTACGAAATCAGGTTTAAGAGTTATTGCTTTTTTACAGTACTCTATGGCTTCATCGTATCTACTAAGTTCAAACAGTACATTTCCAAGATTAGAACAAGCAGCAGCATTGTTTGCATCTAGTTCAAGGGCTTTAGTGTAAGACTCTACTGCTTCTTCATATCTTTTTAATCCATTTAGTACTACACCCACATTACTATAGGCATCTGCTGTAGGATTTAGTTTTAATGATTTTTTAAAGTACTTTAAAGACTCTTCAAATCTTTTTAGAGTTCTAAGAGACGCTGCTATTACTTGATTTATGAAGATATTATTAGAATCTATTTTATATAAATCTTGTGCTTTTTTAAGTGTAATATTTGGGTTGTTTTGGTAATAGGTTCTTTCTAATTCTTTTAATTGTGTTTGGGAGAGAGTTTTTTTATTTTTTATCAATTTAACTTCTTTGTGATTTAGTCTTTTAAATGCGTACAAAATTGATGAGGGTCTTTACAAATGATTTATATAAATTATTTATAAAAACCCCACTCTCTCGTATTGAGAAGAGTGAGGTTAATTTGCTTGGTTGATTGGAATCTTGAAGATTAACTTCTATGAGTTCCAACCTCCCACCCTAGTCTCTTTGCCTTTTGAGGGGATTTAGAAATTTGGGTTGCTAATAATTAACTTTTAAGGGTTAGTTATTATGCGATGTTTGCATCTGTTAATAAAGTTCCTGCGCCAGTATTAACTGTACCGATTAAAGTAATATCATCAGCTGTGATTCCACCTTCTGCGTTTACTGTTACAGCGTATGCATATGCATCAACTGCTGCAGAAGTACTTGTATCATTGATAACAGCAATATATTTCTCACCTGCAGCTTCTTTATCTAAAGCATTAGCGATATATGCAGCAACATCAGCCATGATTGAAGCATCTGTTACTTTAACTACTGCGCCATCAACTGTAGTACCGATTTTAGAGTAATCTATTGTATCAGCATTGATTTCTTGTTTGTCTTTCATTACATATACTGCACCATTTGTTGCAGCAGTTACTTTTGTTTCTGCTGTAAGATTAATACCATCAGAATCAATACCTGTTAATTTATCGAATGATAATGTATCTTTACCTGTTCCAGCAACAAATCCTGATATAGTATCCATTCCACCGTTATCTATGAAGCTAACTTTTGTTGCAGTTGCAGATGCAGCAGATAAGTCGATGAAATCATCAAAGATACCACCTGTTATAGCTGTAGTTGAAGCAGCTACATTATATGCAGCAGCAGCAGATAAACCTAACTGTACCATTTCACTAATATCTGTAGTTGTGAAATTTACATTGTCTTTACTTAAGTTAAGAACTGCGTATGTGTTGATTGTATAATCACCAGTAGTTGGTGTAGCCATTTTTGTTAAGTCAAGAGTCAATCCTGCAAGAGCATCACCATTAACAATAATTTTATCTGTTCCAACTGTAAAGTCGTTGATTGTAGCTGTAGCTACACCAGTTGCAGTATCAACATGAGTAAGAACAACTGTATCTGCACCTGCACCTGTTGTGATTGTTGAACTTACTGCAGTAGCACCAGTAGTAGTAACACCGATATAATCATCTTTTGCACCAGCAACGATTGTAGCACCAGTAACTGCTTCAAATGTTGTAGCAACAATAGGTGTACCATTTACTGTCATAGCACCGTGTCCTAATTGAATTGAATCAGAAAGGTCTGTAGCTGTTACATCTTTTAGTGTTACTATATAACCATCTACATTATATTCATTTGATGTTGGAGCAGTAAGTGCTGTTAAGTCAAGGCTAGCTGTTTGATCACCTGTAAGTACTAGTGTATCTGTACCTTTAGCGAAGTCTGTGATTGTTACTGCTTTTGCAGTTGCACCAGCAGCTTCTGCACCAGCCCCATCATCAAGAATAACTTTATCTGAACCTGCACCTAGTGTTACTGTTGTAGTTGTGCTTGCATTAAGAGCAGCTGCTATTGAAACTGTATCGTTACCTGTTCCAGCTTTAATTGTATCTCCACCTTTACCAGCAATAATAAGGTCATCACCTGCACCAGCGTCTATTTTATTAGAAGCAGTAGAAGCACTTAAATCAATTGTATCGTTACCTGTTCCAGCTTTAAGGTCTAGAACTGATGCAACTGTTGTTGCTTTATAAGTATCACCATTATTACTTCCGTAAACTGTTGTATTAGCAACGAAATCATTAATAGTTAATTTTCCACCCATTGATGTAGCGATAACTTTATCATCAGCTGCACCTGTTAATTTAGAGATAATTAAATCATTTGCTCCGCTTACTACTACTGTTTCTGTTGCAGCAGCTGATACATCTAAATCTGTGAAAGTAACTGTTTGAGCAGTACCATCAGTATTATTAGCTAATTTACCAGCTGTTACGAATAGTGTATCAATATGAGTATCTGTTGTGATTTTAGCAGTTTGAGAAGCATTTACTTCTAAAAGCAGTGTACCTGTAGTAGAATCAGCTGTCATTGTACCTTTTGCATTATCGATGTTTAGAGTTAATGCAGTTTGATTTTTATCTAAGATAAGTTTTGAGCTTTCGTTTACTGTGATTCCAGTTGTAAGAGCTCCAGAAGCTACAACTTTATCAACAACAGCAGCTTTTAAATCTACAGAAGCTCCTGCAACTAATTCAACAGTTGAAGAAGCAGCATCTGAAGTGATTTCTACACCTGAAACTTCTGAACCTTGAGTAGCTTTAAGAACGATATCATTTCCTGATAGTGTGATTTTATCAGCGATTGCTTGAGCTTCATCAACTGTAACTGTGATTGATTCAGCAGCATTGTTTGTGATTGTTGCTGTTTCGATTCCAGCTGCAGCTGAGTCAACTAATGTAAAGTTACCTTGAGCATTTACTGCTAAAGTATCTCCTGTACTATCCATAGCTGTTGTTGTTAAAGTTTTACCAGCAGCAATAGTTACAGAGTATTTATCTGCACCACCAACTTTACCTGTAATCTCTACATTTGCATTTCCAGCATCAACATTTACAGTATCTCTTGTACCTGAAGCTAATGAAGTAACTTTTAGTGTAGAGATGTTTGTACCTGCATTGATGTTAGATGCATTTACAGAGTTTGCATCTGCAACTGAAGCTGTTCCACCTGCAAGATTTGTGTTAAGATTTAAATTAGTTGTTCCTGAAACATTTGTTAATGCTAATCCAGTAGTAACATACTCACCAGTGATATTTAAAGTTTCGATGTTCTGTAATCTTGCAGCTACTGTAGAAGTAGTTACTGTTGCATTAAGAATATCTGCATCTGTTGTTGTAGAGTCTAAAAGTACATCATTAGAAGTCAGTGTGTTTTTAGCAGAACCGTCGAATAAATCATTTTTTTCAGTACCAACAAAAGTATCAGCACCTGTAGTCAACACAAAAGTCTCACCAAAATCAGGGTTAGCTTCATTAACAGCTGTTTTAGCAGCAGCAACTGTTGCAGCATCTGCAGTAACAGTTAAAGCACTACCAAATGACAATGTAGAATCAATATCTTCAACAGCAATAGTTTCTAAAGTATCTGCTGTATAGTCAGAAACTTCAACTCTGTTTACGAACTGTTGTGCAG
>JBBAEC010000076.1:0-4992 GCA_041656135.1 Balneolaceae bacterium
TTTTCCCGACACGACAAGTAGTGAAGATTGGAAAAGAGACGGAAAGGTAAATGCAAGCTCTATATACGACTGGGCAGACGCTATGTATGAGGATATGTTTAACTAAGCATCTACCAATTAGTTTAAAGATAAATAAATAGAATAATTATTATTTTATATCTTTATTTCTTATAAGTAGATTTTTGGTATAATTTTCAAATTTATATAGTAATGGAGCTAAAATGAATTATGACAAAATTAGAAAAAATTGTAGAGTAATTAGAATTGTTGTGGGATTAGCACTTATTGCAACAGGGTTTATAACAGGCAATGCTTGGTTTTATCTAGGAGTAATTCCTCTAGTAGCAGGTATTGCTAACTTCTGTCCGCTTTGTATCATCTCTAAAAAGTGCTCCACTTAAGAAGAACTCCCCCTAATTAACTCTGGCTTTAACTCCAATGGTGTATAATTTCACACTTTTAATATTGGAGCCGTAAATGAGCCAAATAAGCTACAAAGATGCCGGTGTTGACATAGATGCCGGCAATAGTTTCGTTGAAAATATCAAACCTTTAGTAAAATCAACACAAATTCCGGGAGTTATCGGTGGCATTGGCTCTTTTGCAGGAGCATTTGAGTTACCAAGTGGCTTCAAAGAGCCGGTGATACTCGCAGCAACTGATGGTGTCGGAACAAAATTAAAACTAGCAATTGACTCCGGCATACACAATACGGTCGGTATAGACTTAGTTGCGATGTGTGTAAACGATCTTATCTGTAACTTTGGTACACCCTCTTTCTTCTTGGACTACTACGCAACGGCAAAACTCGATGTAAATACAGCTACAAATGTTGTTGCCGGTATTGCAGAGGGTTGCAGAAGAAGCGAATGTGCCCTTATCGGCGGAGAAACTGCTGAGATGCCGGGAATGTATAGCAGAGACGATTATGACCTTGCAGGCTTTGCTGTAGGTATTGCAGAAAAGAGTGAGATGGATAGAGTCTCTCTTGTAAAAGCAGGAGATAAGCTTATAGCACTTCCTAGTTCAGGTCTTCACTCTAACGGCTTCTCGCTTGCAAGAAAAGTTCTCTTTGAAAAGATGGGCATGAGCTTTGATGATGAGTTTGAGGGCAAACCTCTTATAGAGACACTTCTAGAGCCTACTCGTATCTATGTTAAAACATTTAAAGAACTAAAAGATAAAATCGTAGCACTTGCTCATATAACAGGCGGTGGTATAGTTGAAAACCTTCCACGCGTCTTACCTGTAAATCTAAAAGCAGAAATAAAAAGAGACTCCATTAAAGTACTTCCCATTTTTGAGCTTATCGCGCAGCATGTAGAGATGGATGAGATGTTTAGAGCATTCAACATGGGCGTTGGTATGGTATTAGTAGTAAAAACAGAAGATGTTGATACTATACTTTCAAAAACAGATGGTTATCTAATAGGTGAGATAAAAGAGGGGAAAAGAGAAGTAGTTATGATTTAAAAACAAAAAACAGTGGAGGTTTACTCCAACTGTTTTCATAGAGCCAAGGCTTAAAAATCGCCTTTTGCAGCTCTCTCAGGAATCTTAGCCATAGCCTCTTTAATTCTTAACATATCTTGAAAAAGATCTTCATTAATTGGCTTCTTGTCAGTTCCGCCGTAAAGTGCCAGAGTCATATCCATAGTGATTAGGTATCTATCGCCGTTTCCATACTCTACAAGCACAATTCTACAAGGCATAAAACCTCCATAGTAGCGAGAGTGGTTAAACATTTTCTTAGCAACGCTTAGTGAGCATAGTTCAATAATTCTCGCATGCTTTACCTCTTGGGGCTTTGCATCATCAAGATTAAACATATTTTTCTCACCAACTACCATCATGTTGTACTCAAGCGCTACTGAGTTAATTGAGTCGATTATCTCTTCCTCTTCTAAATCCGGATCTTCAACCTTAAACTCAAGCATCATTGCTTGCGCAGGATCTCCTGTCTCTCCGATGACACCCATCATTTCAGCGTAAGCTGTTCTTGTCTCTCCCGAAAAATCCCATACAAACACTTTACCCATATTCATATATGAACAACCGCTAAATATAGATGCAATCAAAAGCGTTGAGATTCCCATTATTATGCTCTTAAACATATGTTTCCTTTTTTTATGGAGTTTATTTTGTGACACTTTTATCACAAAGTAAATTTAAGTTATTATAACACACAATTCTGTAAGTTTACTGAAAAAATTTGCCGATTTTGTAAAAAAGTGCCGCCGCAGAGGGCGGGCACTACTTATGTAGAGAGAGTTCTTAGAACGCGTAGTTAACTTGAACAGAGTAGCTCTGCTCTGAGTGAGTACTTTTAATATCTTCGCCCGTAAAGCCTTTAAATGTTTCAGTGTTTTCTAAACCATATACTACAGCTAAATCCATAGATAGTGTCTCATTAAATGCATAAGTACCACCAAAAGATATGTGAGACTCTTGAGTACCTGGGAAACCAAGTAGGTTAAATGTATTTGTCAAAGAAGTTCCAGTAATACCCATTCCAGCCATAGTTGCAGCATGAGTTGCATCAATTGCTAAATTTTTACCGCTATTGTCTTGAACAGCAGACTCTGCATATTGGTAACCTGCACGAAGAGCCCAACCGTCTGTTGCATACTCATAACCGATTGCAATTACATCTTGATCTTCCCAGCCAAAATCTTTATAACCCTCAGCATCTTCCCAGTTAATGTTTTTATAGTCAAGCGCTATTGTGTGCTCGCTCATTGTATAGCTCACACCCACACCATACTCTGCCGGTGTAGCCATTTCAGTAATTGAAGCAGCACTTCCAACACCAAAACCATCCAATGCAGTATTCATTACATCTTTTACGTCATATTTGATTTCAGACTTATAAATAGCACCAAAAGTTATTCCGTCAACCTCATAAGATAAACCCAAGTTAACACCCAATGCTATATCTTGAGCAACACCACTACCAATAGGGTTGCTACCAAAAGCAGCTGGTTGCGTATACTGAATATCTAATGATGAGTATTGAACTATTGGAGTAATACCAACACTTAAGCCATTACTTGTGTATGCTATAGGTACACCAAACTGCATAGTTTGAAGTGCTGTAACCATACTAAATGTATTTTCTGTTACATCTCTATAATCAACACCTAAACCACCAGTTCCCCACATGCCGATACCCCAGTACCAGTTATCATTAATCTTACTTGCTAAGGATACAGTTGGTATAACAAAAAAATCTGAATCGCTAGTTTGTTCAGAACCAGCAGATCCAAAAGGAATCGCAGCTGTGCTTGCTTGAACTTCAATATCCGGCATAAAAACAGTACCACCAAAAGATACTTCATTATCACCTTTTATAGTAGTGATTAAAGCAGGGTTATTAATAGCCGATTCAGCGCCCATTCCTGTAGCGATACCAACACCACCCATTGCACGAGACTTAGCACCAATTCCCATCATTGTTGAACCGTTTGTTGCAAATGCACTTGTTGCGCCTAAAGCCAATGCAGCTACCACTGCGAGTTTTATTGTTCTTTTCATTTTCTCTCCTACGAGTAATTTTTAGAATGTAAGCATTATAGGGGAGTAATTTTTAACCGTTTCTTAAATGAATAGCAAATAAACATAAAAATAAATTAAATATATGGTTTAATTATCAGGATATATAATCTATCTCTATAAGTAAAATCAAAATCTTCTATAATAGATGTCTTGTTTGGCTTTTTTATAAGTTTTTTATATATTTTATTATTAAAGTTATTATATATGTTATATATTTTTGGTTATTTATGAAGTGTGATAAAATTATTATATAGTGTAGTTTTGTAACATATATGTAACAATTTTATTATAAGAGGTACTCTGAGTAAAACCTAAAGTAGATTCCATATATAGCACACAATGACAAAATAGACGTCATCATAACAAAATACAAGTCATCCTGAACTCGATTCAGAATCTAGTGGGAGGTTCATTTAGAGGGTTCAATGGTTAAAGTGTTCTCGCTCACTCCACCATATAGATGTCCTTCTCTATCTTCTAAAAACTCTTTTGCCGTTTTTCCGCTAGCGATATCGGCTTTTTGCACTCTTTGAACTACTTTGTCTATATCTTCTGAGCTCTTTGCATTAAAGACATCCTCAGTGACGACTAAAGGTGCTGTATATGTTTTGGATTTAATCAACTCAACTTCATTTTGAGAATATCCACCATAAAAACGAGTTCTGTCCTCTTTAATTGAATCAGCACTCAAACTGATAGCTAATGCGCTAAATAAAATCATTTTTTTCAATTGAACACATCCTCATCTGAGAACCAAAGTATCCAAGAATATTTTTTAACCTCGCTTAAGTCTGTGAGTTCATCATTTTTAAGATGATAGTACTCATATATTACCGATATCTTTCCATCGCGAGCGGCATTAATATACGCTTGAGGTATAATTATTTTATAAGATTTAGTTCCGGCCCCGATGCCACGGTTATCTGCATTATCCAAGGCTAAAACACCATAGAACTCTTTTTCTATGTTTGGAATTTTTATCATTACATGCTTAGCATTAAAGTCAAGCGCACGACTATATCCTTTAATGAGCTTTGTTCCACTTTTATTGTAAGAGTGATAATGTACTCTGCTTATAAAAGGAGGCTCAAACTCTCCACTAATTTCAAAACTACCGTCTCTTGCAGTTATAACTATATCTTTGTTTTCTATCTTCCCCTTAGGAATCGGTGTTGTATATGTAGAACCACACCCCGTAAATAGTAGTAGTGTAATTAGTAGTGTAAATATATATTTCATTGTTTGCCTTAAGTTTCAGTATTAGAATTGTATCTTTGTTATATTAATAGTTAAATAAAACCACTTGAATCTAAACTCAACTACTGTCATTCTGAACTTGATTCAGAATCTAATTAATAAAATAAAATTTTTGAAAAGAAATTGTAAGAAGTAAAGATTAAATTAGAAGTAAAAATGATCAACTAGGCAGCGACCTAC
>JBBAEC010000077.1:0-4969 GCA_041656135.1 Balneolaceae bacterium
TGATCCAGGTCCTGCTGGTCCTGCTGGTGCTCAAGGTCCACAGGGTGATCCAGGTCCTGCTGGTCCTGCTGGTGCTCAAGGTCCACAGGGTGATCCAGGTCCTGCTGGTCCTGCCGGTGCTCAAGGTCCACAAGGTGATCCAGGTCCTGCTGGTCCTGCCGGTGCTCAAGGTCCACAAGGTGATCCAGGTCCTGCTGGTCCACAAGGTCCTGCAGGAACTTTTACAGGAGAAGCATGGGAAACAATTGGAAATACTGGAACCAATTCAACTACAAATTTTATAGGAACAACAGATGCTCAAGATTGGGTGATGAGAACAAATAATATTGAAAGGTCAAGAATTACACAAGCTGGTAATTTCTTAATTGGAATTAATACACCTGATTTTCCTGGAGATAAATTTGAGGTTTTTGGAGATCTTGCACAACCGTATGCAATTACTGGTGTCGCACTAGGCAATGCTTGGGGCGTTACAGGTAATTCTGGAACAGATGGTATTGGGGTTGCTGGACTCTCTACAGGTAGTAGCGGAATTGGAGTACTTGGTTCTCAAGACCTTGGCGTTGGCGTACAAGGAGAAGCCACTGAAGGCTTTGGAGTTTTTGGTTTTTCTGATAACGCTTTAGGTCTTGGTATGAGAGCTACTAATATAGACCCTAGTGGTACAGGTGGATTGATTACTGGACAAAATGCTACAGGACTTTCTTTTACGTCAGGTCAAGGTCTTGCTGTTAGTGGTTCGGATAGAGGTATTGTGGCGTCTGCTCGAGATGCAGCTGAAGGGTATGCCGTACTTGGAATGGGGAATAATTTAACAACATTAAATTCTTTACTTGGAGGTGGAGGCGCTGCCTTTAACGGTGTTGATAGAGGTTCGTATAACGTTGCTACCGCTACAGACGGAACAGGTGTGATTGGTGCACAATTAGGTGCAGGTGGCTTTACGTTACTGAGTGGTTCAGGTGGCGCATTTACTGGTGTTGGAACGGGCGTTTATGGTTTAGGAATTACAACAGCTACAACTGTAAATGCTAGTGGTGGCTATTTCGCTACTCAAACAGATCTTGGTCTAAACTTGTCTTTTGCCTATGTAGGTCAATATTTTGGAGGAACAGATTACAAAATTGCAGGGAGCGGTTCAGTTTCTACAATTGTAGATGGGACAGATAATTCCACTCAGCATATTATGTTTGCTCCAGAAGCACCGGAAATCCTTTTTGAAGATTATGGTCACGGAAGGTTAGTAAATGGTAAAGCTTCTATTCAATTAGACCCAATCTTCGTTAATAATATTGTTGTGGATGAAAATCATGAATTACGTGTTATTATCCAAGTAGAAGGAGAATGCAACGGTGTTTATGTAACAAACAAAACAAAAGATGGATTTGAAGTTGTGGAGCTTCAACAAGGTCAATCCAATATTCCATTTACATATCAAGTGGTTGCAAACAGAAAAGACAGAATGAAAGATGGTACTGTAATTTCTAAACATGAAGGTGTTAGATTCCCAGTTTTTGAAAATCGTAATAAGTCCCAAAAATTAGAGTCTATTTCAACACCATTGGTGCCAAATACAAAAGAAATTAAAAAAGCAAACATAAAGAAAGCAAATATTTTACAAAAAACAGATGTAAAATAGTTCTCTAATTATTTTTGATAACATTAAAGAAGTCCTTTCCGTTTTGGGGAGGACTTTTTTCTTTCAAAAGCATCATAACTCTCGGATAAGTGTGCGTTTTGACGGGTATTTTAATAAAACCTAAAATATATTTGTGTTTCTGATTTTTATATAGTATTTTTATCTGAAATCAAATACATGAAACATGAAAACTTTTATGAAACGAAATACTTATCTTTATTTATTATTATTTTTTTGTATAATTTTTAGTGAGAATGTAACTGCTCAATATTTTATCGAAAACAAAGGTCAAGTCTTAGACTTTAATGAAAACTTCCATCCCGAAGTTAAATATTATAGTTCAGCTAATGGGGCTTTTATTTATTTCCAAAAAGACCGTGTAATCTATAATTTCGTTGAATTAGAAGAAATTGACGAGAAATTGTTTGCCGATAATGATAGTCTTAAAATGGAGGTTTTAAAGAACCAAAAGGCTACTTATTATCGGATGGATTTAGCTTTTGAAAATGCTAATCCATCACCTTCTTTTTCGGAGGGGAAACAAATAGATGGGGTAACTCATTTTTATTTAAATAAACGTAATGGAATTAGAGATGTACGTTCTTTTGAATCAATTCGATATGAAAATATTTATCCGCGAACAGATATTGTATTTCACAGTGGTTCAAAAGGGATGAAATATGATATTGTATTAAAATCAGGGGCTAATATAAATGATGTACGTTTAAAATTCGAAGGAGCTAATTTATCGCTTAGAGATAATCAACTTATAATTAAAACAGAATTTGGTGAAATTGTAGAGGACATTCCATTATCATTTATTAATGAGGATAAAAACAGCGAAGTTGAAGTAGCATATAAATTAGTAGGGAAAAATACAATTGGCTTTGAGTTAAAGAGTCAAATTGCTTATAACAGTTTGACAATTGACCCTGTAATGGAATGGAATACCTACTTTAATCAAGTAGCAAATCCAGATTCATATTCAGCAAGTATTAATTATTTAGAGAGTCATTTAGATGATGATGGTAATTATTTCATCTATGGTCATGGTTATAGTGCTGCGAATAATTATCCGATAGTTACTCCAGGGGGAGCTTATACTCAAGTTTTTGCAGGAACATCTGATACTTATTTAGCAAAATTTAATGCGAATAGAGTCCTAGTTTGGAGTACTTATTTAGGAGGAAGTGGTTCCGAAGAAAATTACGGATATAGAAATATTACTTCAGATGGAGATATCTTGCATATAGTTGGGCAGAGAATCTCTTCAGGAGCACCTTTCACTAATGGGGGTGGTTTTTATGAAAGCGTTGCTAATCGAAATTATTGGGCTAGATTTAATAAAAACACGGGAGTTTTACTTCACCTTACAAGTTTATCTAATGGATATTATCCTTCCATAGCGATTAGTCCTCAAGGTAAAGTGGCTATTATCAGTGATAATTACGGAGGTTCTTCTACTTGGTATATGCCGATTATGAATCGCGCAGGAGCTTATAATCAAGCTGTAAATGGAGGTTATAAAGATATGGGGTTATTGTTGTTTGACAGTAACTTTAATCAAATTTGGGGAACATTTTTGGGAGGACCAAGTTCTCAAGAAGGGTTTACTTGTACTTTCGATCAAAATGAGAATTTATATTTCGCTGGTCATACTTCATGGTATTGGGGTAGTCCAACGAATCCTTCTACTGCAGCAAATGAACGTATGGTAACTTGGGCAGGAGCATATAATCAACAAGTACCTGGTGGAGGAGGCGATATCACAATGGGAAGATTTAATTCAAATGGAGCTTTAATCTGGCATACGCTCTATGGAGGTGATGGTGGAGATGGAAATAGAGGACAGCAAGGTTTCCCACCTTATTTAGATATTCATCCTACTACTAATGAATTAGTGATGGTTTTTAATACTTATAGTACAGACTTAACTTTAGTTAATTTACCAGGGGCGTATAATAAGGGGGTGCCTACACATCCTGATTTTGGGCAAGGTGGAAGTTTTTGGCAATATGCAGGATTTCTTACTCGATTTAGTACAGGTGGATCATTAAAACACGCTACTTATTTTTATACAGGTAATGGTGGTGGAAACGTAATTTCTAGTGCTGGGTTTGGGGGATGTGATAAATATTATATCGGTGCAAGTGGTAATGGACAAATATTGACAGGAGCTCCAAACGGATATAATATGCTGGGGATTAATACAACTTCTGCAAGTGGATTTATCACTCAATTTAATGCTTCATCATTTGCTTTTGAGTGGGATGGATATTTGAATGAAGATGTTTCATCACGACCAAAACTAGGGGTTAATACCAATAATCCAAGAGTATATGCAATTTGTGATTTATATTATAATAATTTAGCGACTGTTGATCCTGGAAATGGTGCTTATTATCAGGCCAATAACAATAACTTTTATAATGGAAATTATAGTGTAGGGTTATCAATTTCTCAACTTCACCCGTCTCTTCCTCCTGATGTAAGCGATGTCTCTATTTGTGAAGGTGAGAGTGCTACTTTAACAGCTTCTGGAGGAATGGGTACACCATACGATTGGTACACTTCTTTATCTGCATCGACTCCGGTTCATACAGGAAACTCTTACACGGTTTCACCCGCAACAAGTACAACTTATTACGTTTCCTCAGGTACTGGAATTTGTGCGAGTCCAAGAACTCCTGTTACTGTAACTATCAGTCCTTCAACAGTTACTGTTGACATGTTAGTTGCTAACACAACAATTTGTGAAGGAGAAGATGTAACGATTGTAGCAGATGTTACAGGAACCTTTTCAGGAAATTATCAGTGGGAATCATCAACTAACGGCACAACTTGGCAAAGCGAAGGTACAACTTCTATCAATGAAATTACAATCACTAATTTGACGCAAACCACTCATTTTAAGGTTGTTTTGGATGGAACTTCAGGATTCTGTTCTCCAGATGTTACACCTGTGATAATTACAGCTAACCCAAATCCTACTGTAACATTAACAGCATCATCACTAGAAATTTGTGCGGGAGAAAGTGTTACGCTTACTGCATCTGGAGCAAGTTCTTACACTTGGACAGGAGCAGGGACGAGTGGAACTGGAAACACACAAACCGTTTCTCCAACAACACAAACAACTTATACTGTAACAGGAACAACAAATGGTTGTGAGGGTACAGTACAAAACGTTGTAGTCGATGTCAATCCAAATCCTACTGTAACATTAACAGCATCATCACTAGAAATTTGTGCGGGAGAAAGTGTTACGCTTACTGCATCTGGAGCAAGTTCTTACACTTGGACAGGAGTAGGGACGAGTGGGAGTGGAAA
>JBBAEC010000078.1:0-4850 GCA_041656135.1 Balneolaceae bacterium
GCCTTTACCTGCTTTGAATCCTGTTTTAGCCGCAGTTTTGCCTATACCCCAACCTAGTTTACTCACTCCTCTGGCTACACCCATCAGGGTACTCAGTTTTCTTAATTTATTTTTGGTTTCTTCTTGCATCAATACCTGGTTCACATAACTTATAAAAGTTAATGAACTCGTAACCCCCCTTGTCATTAATTTTTTGTATGCTTCCTGCTTCGTAGACAATAGTTTCACTTAAATTAGCTTGCTAATTTAAGCCAGAGCTTTCATCTCCACAGGCTTTACTTCAGGCAAACCCTGCCTTAGTGTATCTTGTAAAACTTTGTAACTTAATTGTTTCTACAAATAGAGTTGTTAACAAATTTTAGTAATTTTTTATAAGTTTATATAAGTTTTTGTTAGCAGCTAATACCTCCCTGGTTTGTCAGGACTTGGTCTATTAAAATGTTCTCCAAATACATAAGGGCCTGTTGGTTTTACTGAATCTTTTATTTTTGCTGATTTACCAAACATGGCAGCTTCCTTCATAACCTGGGTTAAATTTCTTGAACCCATAGCCGCTAGCCAATCTGGGGATTTTACAGGGTTCATCTCGGCAGAGAACAAAGCGGGTTCAAAATCGAAATTATCCTCATTAACTTTTATTTTATCTATTCCTGATTTTACCATTTTAGTAGCTACAAAAGGAGTAATTCTTGTCCCTACTGGATACTCGTGTCCTGGAGATACAGCTACATATTTTCCAAAAGCCTCCAGCGGATTAACGGTTACGTTATTCTTACTTATATAATTAAGAACATCCTTCAACTCCACAATATCTCCGGTAATAAAATCTTTATTGTCGGCGGTTCTAATTTTAGCATAGCGTAAAACACCTCTACTATACATTTCAAAGTGCCGTGGATCAATGCTCTGGCCTGTGTTGGTATATGCTTCGTTCACTAAATCTGAAATAACTTTGCGTCCTGCTGCAGGTCCTTTTGCTGCAACGACTTTAACCGGATTTACTACTCCATCTGACAAAGGATCACCTTCGTCCACCACCTGTCCTTCTTTCACTACAGGTTTCTGTGGGCGAGGGATTACGTACTCGATTTTTGCTGAAGATACCATAACAATAGGTTCTACCAAAATAGAGTAATCCCCTAATGGGGTTAACTCTACACGGCGTACAGTTCCGCTGACTTCGGATAACACAGCAGCATTCGAGAAATTTACAGGTACTCGGAATAACTGGTTAATATATTTCATTCCTGACTTGGAAGTTCCTACTGCTATAGATCTGGAACCGTGTTTTGCGTTCAAAGCGAACTGCGATAATGGTTCAGACATTGCCTGTGCGGAACGAATACCCAGGTTTACTCCAAGTTCTGGTAGTCGTCCATACTCATTCAAGCCATAACATTTAGCACACAAACCTTCGGTGCTAGCGCACTTCTGTGGTGTGCGAACTTTTATTTTATCTATTTTATGTTTTTTGGCATAACTAAGAACTTGGGTATCCACAGTAGTACCTCTCCTGAAGTTACCGAGTGTATCACAGAGAAATCTTCCTGTTATTGAGGGGTCAGTTATTGGTAAAAACTCACCTTCCCTAGTCCCACAATCTTTCTCGGTAACAACCAGGTCATTCATATTCTGTACTAGCATCTTAGTAGCTGCCCCCGGTTCAGAAATAGCCGTTCTAGTCTGGAAAGTAGCCTCTCGACCTGGATCTGCTACAGCAAAAAATTCAGGGAACGGGAGTCCTTCTGAGAAACTGTGCTGTATAGCAATGGGTAGAGGTTTCCCTTTGATAGATCCTCCAACTGGGGAAGCTATAGTCTGGGATAACTGTCTGGCATTACCTCTGGCTCCCGACTTAACAAAATCAGGCATAGCTCCTTCGAGTTTCAGGGATTCTTCCTGCAGCTTCTTATCTGCTTCTGCAATAAGTTGTGCTATACGGGGTATATCATTATTAGCTGCCGCCATATTTAAATCCATCTGTAGTTTCTTTATAATGCCATTGCGGGAAGATGGCGCCATTAAATCAGATAACCCAATGGAAATTCCCTGGGTTGTGGCAAGTTCGTCGCCTACGCGTTTAATGGCTTGCACCACTTCACCAAATTTATTGTTATCTTTTTTAGCTAATTCTACAAGTACTGACTCAATCTCTTTTTTAGTCAGAACACTTCTTTCTGGTACTTTATACCCTTTAGGGAGTATAGAGTTCAAGTAAGCATTTATATCATCTTTCGCCAAATTATTCATGGGCATAAGCTCCTTAGATTACCACTGCATTGGAAGTCCGCGGACTGCATTAACTTTCCCTATAACCTGTTTAAATGCCGCATTATCAGCTATAGGAGTTTGTTTCAACTTTTGAACGGCCGCAGCTGTCTTGCTTGCGCCTTGGAAAGCTTCTTTAGCTTGTATTAAATCTGTGTAAGCTCTCTTGGCAGTGTGTTGTAAATGAGCGGGTACCCTGCCTGCCTCTAACAAGGACCATTTAGTAGCTGCTGCATTCTGTACAAATGGAGAAAATCTAGTTGGGGCCACTGACTTAAGCTTTAACGCATATCTTACAGCTGAAGGTTTACCCCTGAATAAAGCGGACAGATACGATACAAAATCAGGGGCCTTAGATTCTTTCCTTAACGCTGAAACCAAATACTCTGAAGTAAGGGCTACATGTTCTCCACTTGTTTTTAGTAATCTGGAACTCATTAAATAGTTAGCATAAGTGTCCACGGCTTTTCTTTTGAGAACTTTGCTTGCCCCATTAGAGGTATTACCAATACCGGATAGAACCTGATAAAGGGATTTTGCATATTGCTGAGTATGTGGAGGTGCACTTGTACCAGCTACTGCAGCTAATGGTTTCGCAAAAGAGGATGGTTTTATTGCCCCTGTCTCTATTTTTTTTATTGTTGCAAGTATCTGTTTCGTTTTTGCCAATGGTAATATGGGTGCCATAAGGTGCAATCTCCTTTTATTAAGTTTAAATATATAATAACATTATTTTTCAGAACCTACAAATTCGACTAAAATAGATTCTGCTAAATCTTGAGGAGTTACCTTTATGGACTCCTTGTTTATGAGTACAATACCATGCTTTTTTAATACCTCATCGACTAAATGGGAACATTTTACTCTGTTATGATTTACTTTAAATCTATTTATAAGAAATCCTAAGACTCCTTTGTAATCATATTTTAGTCCTACATAGGTAAGTGCGTCGTTGTACAATCGTACATAACGATCAGAATCCATGGGGCAATCGATCTTAGCCAATACCGGATTTTGAAAGTCGTCTAAGGTTCCGGTAGTCACTCCTCTCCAAGGTCTGGATCCTATGGTTATCCCAGAATCTGGTTCCCAAAACTCCACATGGCAATAGTCACTGTGAGTAAAGAATCTTACTATGCTGGAAATTATTGATTTCTTTCTTTTTTCAAAAACTATGAAGGGATATTTAGTATCTTCTGGAACAGGTCTGAACATTGAACTCAAAGACATGGTTGTTCGCCCTCCTGCGTGTTTAATTGTTATTACCCCCACTTTAAACCCCTACCTACAGTATAAGCTAAAAAAAACTCCCAGGCAATGGGCGGTATAAAAAAAGCACCTGATATGGTGGTCAGGTGCTAAACTCAAAGGGTGTAATATGGCATCACAAGATGCACGTGTTACTTCATGAACATTCTGTTCCAGATAGGTTGATTCTTTATTCTCTGGTTTTCTCTGTGCTTACCAAAAGCGTAGCCCCCAACTCCTGCCGCTGTGCCAACTGCTGCCATTCCTGCATATGCTGGATTGAAAGCTGCCTGGGCTGCCTGGGCTACTGGTCTCTGAGTTATAGCGCTAAATCCGGGACCTCCCGAAGTAGGATAAGGTATTTTTCTTAAATCAATACCCTGTATGGTGGGGATCGCTTTTTTATAAACTTTTCTAGCGTGTCGATTAATTGACTTTCTTACCGGATCAGACTTACCAAAAACTCCCATTTTCTGTAACACAGGAGACCTTTTTATATTAAAGAACTGTTTAGCTCCTGCTTTTAATGCCCTTAAATTCATAGCACTGGACTTTCTTAAAATATAATCTAATTCCTCTGGTGTTGCGTTGAGGATTACTTCGTTTATTATTTCTGCGGATTGTTTTCTTAGCATTTCTGCCCCCTTAAATTCCTACCTATTAAGAACCTGGCGTAACACATCTACACCTGATTCAATGCCTCTCTAACTTGTTGCTGTGTTGGGGTTAGTGGATTTGTCAAACCTTTATTGTACAACTCTCTTAGTTTGCTAGGCATATCTTCGTAACTTGGGTAATGAGTTGACATACTCTTAACCTTAGCTACCACTGGATTTACCTTGACTAGAGCAGCCCTGCCGTACTGTTTAGTTACATCAAACCCCTTACCACTTTCCTTTACATAGAGATGTTTTAAATTATGTTTCAACTTAGGATTTTCCAGATGTCTCTGTAGTTTAAAACCGTTAAGGTATTTAGAACCCCCCTTAAAACCCGAGAGAACTCCTATTCCAGCTCCCAAAGTTGTTGCTAATGTTTTAGTATTTAGACCCGGTAGAGTATCCTCACCTTTTAATTTATCCGCCACCAAACCAGCACCAAGTCCTATAGCAGCTCCTTTTAACCCTGTTTTAAGAGTATCTTTCCCTATCATCAGTAATGCTTTCTTTTTGTATAAATTTGGACTTATACTGGACTTTCTCAATATGTAATCCAATTCCTCTGGTGTTGCGTTGTGTATTACTTCGTTTATTAATTCTGCTGATTGTTTTCTTAAACTCATTCTGAGCCTCCTGAAATTTTATATTAAAACTACCACGCTTGTATTAATCTCT
>JBBAEC010000079.1:0-4772 GCA_041656135.1 Balneolaceae bacterium
CGATTGTATGTTGTTGCAGTTTGCCCCCTGCAATCTCAATCTGCAATTTAGCCATTACATTATTTGCAACAATAGCCTTCGCCGCCATATACTCTTGGTTTATTTCCGCCATCGTCCTATGGCTGCCTTCTGCTTGGTCTGTGTGGTACTTGCTATAGTTAGAAAGCTGTAACAACACAATTAACCTGTCCCCTTGTGTCTTTTGGAATTGGCATTGAGGTTATGGATGGGGAAGATGATATGCTAAGAGATATCATTTAGCACTTAACCCTATAACAACGCCCAATTTATGGCTGGGCGTTGTTAGGTGTTGCAATAATTAATTCGTTAATACCCTTCTCACAAGCATTCTAATCTACAAATGGAGCTTTTGCTAAAGCCTGTTGAAGCTTTTGCTCCGCCATTCTCACATATTTCTCTCCAATGGCACTCCAATATTCTAAAATCTTTTTAAACCATAAGCGGCGAAAATCCTGTCCTTCTATTCTGTTTTTTGCTTCATAAATACCAGCCATATTAAGAATATCACTCGACATTACATGATATGATATTTCTTCAAGGCTCCGAGTTACGACATTAGTTATAAGTTTACCGCGCTCGTTGACACCGTAATGATAGCCTTGTTCATCGGAATAACAGAAACCTCCATCCTGTCCATTAGGCGTTCCATTCCCCCAAAAGTCGTCCAGGGGTTTGTAAACTCCATCTTGAACGGTTAATGGTTTCAAACGGGAATATAATCTTTCAATATGCCCTCTTAATTCTAAAGTAGATAATTCTTTCATATCTTATCCTCCATTACTTAATAATTAGTTTAATGAAACCCTGTAAGCGTAAGTCCTCAATTGGCATTGGTAACTCATATTGTGGTGCGCCACCTGTTCCGCTTCCTATAGGCCACTCCGCAACTGTAGATTTAACGGTATTGGGAATCGGCTTTATAATCTCATACTCATAATACTGAGCTGGATTAGTATCAGGCGGCAATGCTACTTTGTTGGGACTAACTCCAATGTCGGTTATATAATTACTATTGGGTTTAACTTCTCCAAATCTACCCAATTTGCCACCCGGTTGTAGCGTTATGGTTTGCTCTGTTCCGGCAACAACACCATTCTTTGGAGGATAGTTTATGCTACCATCAGCATTGTACCATCCCTTACTCCCCGCGCCCTCAGGTGGAGGTTGTTAAGCTAACATTTATCGTGTTAACCCTTATTCTCTTTTTAAAAATTATATCATGAATATCACAACAATGCCATAGCTTAATCCATGACGTAAGGGCGGTATTCAGTCTTGTTTTTCATCATGCCATAAACGATATTAACCAATCTGCGCATAATACAGACCAATGCCTGAGATTTTGTTTTACCCTCGCTAATTTTACGGCAGTAATAAGCGTAAAATACAGGTTGGTTGGGCTTTCCATGGTGACAGCAGACCATTGACACGACGAGAAAGTAAAACAAGCCGTGAAGCTCCCTATTGCCCTGTTTGGAGCTTTCCTCCTTGCCTTTACCGCCGGAACTAAAGCGAATGGGTGCAATTCCTGCAAACCGTGCCAGCTTATCAGCATTTGGAAAACGGCGAATATCACCAATTTCGGCAATCAGCTTGCTTGCGATTGCAGTGCCGACACCAGGTATGGTAGTTAATTTCATATCAAAGGTATCAAGGATTTTTTCGATTTCACTCTCAATTTGAGCCAATTCAACGACTTGGTGCTCTAAATCACGGACAAGGCTCTGGGTTATGAAGTCCCTTGAATCTTGGAATTCACGGTGAGTGTCACCATCATTTTGTATGCAATCAAGAATCAGTTCTGCCTTGTTAAGTGCAATATTTCCTGCAATTGATTTAAATTCTGAATATAATTCATTCGCTGATTTATTAACTAAATATTTTGGTGACGGGTAGGTTTTCCAAAAATAAAGTGCAGTTTTTCTATCAATTTCACAAAAGAATTTACGATAGCTTGGATATGCCTTTGACACCTGTTCATGCAATCCATTTTTGAGACGGATACCATCATTTATTAGCGTATCTCTGCGGTTAACCAGTTGGGCTAAAGTCCAATGGTTGTCCTCCGGCTTTGCATCAGGCAAAGCGTTCAACTGATTAATCATAACCGTTGCCACACAATATGCGTCATACTCGTCATTTTTCTTGAAGGTCGGCGCGCTTTTGCGCTGGTCGTAGGCTAAGGCAGGGTTAATGTCTTTAACCGTATAGCCTTTTTCAATCAGCCAAACAGCAAGAGCACGACCATATCCGTATGCGTTTTCTAATCCGTAAATAGGCTTTAAACCTAACTTCATTGCTTTTTTGCTTACTCGTTTTTCTAATTTACTAAATTCACTTGGTTTGTTTTCGATTTCAATCGTTTCTAACTTTTCGTTCCAACAGTTCACCAGAACAGCGGTATGGCTACTTTTATGTAAGTCCATACCGATATAAAGAAAATTCTCTCTAAGATTCATCACATCATCCTCTTTTTTCCTGTATCCGCTTGTAACCACAAGTACCGGCAACCTCAGATGATAGCGTTAAGGCAAAACCTCCGCAAGGGCGCGACAGCCTATCTACTATGAGCCTACAAAGTTTCAATCAGGTTAATTGTTGTGTGATGTTAACTCTGAATGAAATTTATTGCAAGTCTTATTTTGCTTTGTCTCAAAACTGTCACATCGTCGCAGCAAACTGTACTCCGTTCGTTTTGCCTTAAAACAGGCAAAAGCTCACTTGCTTCGTTGCTGCTCCTCCTCCCCAAAAAGCTAACGCTTTCCGGGGAACCCCTTTTAATTACGGGAAAAGAAAAAAGACGTTTAAAGTTTACCCCCTTAAACCCCCTCCTGCGCAAAATTATACACCGTAAGGAAGCTTTTGTCAAATACAAATCCATTACATTTTGGTTTCGGAAATGTTACTGGTAATTTTATTTATTTTTAAGCAGGATAAAGGTGCAAGGTGCTCTCGCACCTTTGCACCGATAAACACCGACCGGCAGTGCCGTTCGGGGCTTTCAAAACCAATGTGGATTTTGAAAAGTTAGGTGGAATTCACATTGGAATATGTGTAGAATGGCTTAACAAAGCCTTTCGATGTACATAATAAAGCAAGGTGGCAAAGCTTTTTCTGTTTTTTGTGGTAATATGTTTGTTGCCAAGGGACACTGCCTAACGGTGGAAACAGTAATGGTAAGTTTCGCCTTTGTGGTACGGGCAGGGCTGCTGCCCGTACCACTTCGGCAATGCGGGCTAAGCCCGCACCCCTATGTCTATTCTGCTTTTAATTTAATATCGTCAGGCTCAACTGTCAAAAGTTCTATTGTGTCACCAATAACATCAAAAAACTCTACTTCATAAGCTAATGAAGGATTATCATAGATCATAACTATTGTTCCGACACAACCTTGTTTAACGCCTTCTGATAAATCTTTTGTTGCTACTACAACAGCATATTCGTTTAACATAAAAACCTCCTATCTCTTTGTTGGAATACTTGTGACAAGCCTTGTTACTCCATCATTGTTTTTTATAAAAATGAACTCTACGTTAATAATTTTACCATTTGCCCCTTGAACAGGAATAATTTGACTGAACTTTGTTCCATGTGCATTTGTTGCTGTTTGAACAGCTTTTTTAGGATCAAACACTATTTGTTTTGCAAGGTCGGTAGAATTATCTTTAGTGAAACCTAATGCTTCTTTAAACCATTTTGCCTTACTACCACCCACAGGATGAGTTGGTTCAAGCAGATAGGTATCTAATTTGGTACTAACACTCTCTGCTGTGGTTTTAGGAAGTCTATTAAGCTCATTCCCCGCGCCCTCAGGTTCTGCCCCCTGTATCAATCGTGTATTTATAGCTTGTCTTTGTTCCCAGCTTAAGTAACCCTCTTTTTCAAGCTGGTCCAGCATACTTTTATCTGAGTAACCTGTATTGGGGTTAAAATCCGGACCGGTCATAAGCTTGTTCACGATCTGGCCGCCCATCATTGCCAACAAAGCGGTTCTTTCTGCGTGTCGCTGCTTGCTATAGTTTGTGTCCAGTTTTGCAGATCTCAATCCGTTCTTTGCCATATCATACGCCGCTAAAATATGACCTATCTCACCATAATCTGTCCATAATACAAAAGTTTCGGTAAAACCGACATTTTTAAGCCTTTTCCTTGCGGTCTTGGTATCATAATTCTTAATAATATATAATGCGGATAAAACTTTATCTTCAGATGGTATATCATGAAAATACTTACTATATTGATGTATAATATTATCAACAAATAAGATATCTGTAGTTGATACACTTTTTCTTAATTCTTCTATATCGCTTTTTTTAATTCCTAACTTGTAAGCATAGGTTTTAGAATAAGCTTTTGCCTCACTTTGTTCTTCCGTAAGCGGCCCGATAAAGCCCGGATTTAAAGAGTGCTTACTCCCCGCGTCCTCATATCTATCTGTTGGTTCTTGCATATTATACCACTTATTTTCAAAAATGTCACCTGCTTGCGGTAAGTTTACCATTGGCGGCAGGTTTACTATTGGCGGCAGGTTTACCTTAGGCGACAGGTTTACCTTGGGCGGCAGGTTTACCTTAGGCGGCAGGTTTACCTTGGGCGGTAGGTTTACCTTGGGCGGTAAGTTTACCATGGGCGGCAGGTTTGCCTTAGGCGGTAGGTTTACCATTGGCGGTAAGCTTACCATTGGTGGCAGGTTTACCTTGGGCGGTAAGTTTACCATTGGCGGCAGGTTTACCTTAGGCGGCAGGTTTACC
>JBBAEC010000080.1:0-4696 GCA_041656135.1 Balneolaceae bacterium
AAATAGGGAATATTGTTCTAAGCTTTTACTGGAAGGTATAGAACACTTACTTTACTAATTGCATTTTGAGCTCTTTGCTAAATACCTCACCCGATTGGCTTATGGCTTCCATGCGGGCTAAATACATACCACTAGACAAGCTCCCTGCATCAAAATTAAGCTCATGGAAACCTGCACTCATCGAGGTATTAACCAGTGTGGCTACCTGTTGCCCCATAATGTTATATACACTAATAGTAACCTCTGCAGCCTCAGGAAGCGCATAGCTTATTTGAGTGGTTGGGTTGAAGGGGTTGGGGTAGTTTTGGCCGAGGGTGAAGGATGTAGGTACTTCTTCCGTTTTGTCATTTGGTTTCACTTTTTGCATAAAAAACACTTCAATCCATTGTGTATGATTTGAAAACTCCGAATCTAAGCCTGTTATATTGTTTATGGCTTTAACATAATATCGGTATTCATAATCTTGATTATTACCCAAAAAAGCCTGCATATCTACAGCAGAGCTTGAGTTGGACGAAGCTACTAAAACAGGATCGTAAAGCAACAAATCACTTTTTCTTCGTTGCTGACGCCATACTTCATAATGCGTAAAGTTTGAGCCTGATATATCATCCCAGTCTAACTGTGGCATCCCAAAACTACTATGGGCGTTGGTAATTACTAAGTTTGTGGGTTTTTGCGGTGCTTCGTTAGGATATATTGTCTGGTTCCCCACGACCGTATAATCTATGTGAATTTCATCTAAATTCGGAATTTGAACCGTACCAACAGTTTGATAAGCATTTGAAAATACTGCCATCCAGTACTTCATCTCGAAGGTAAAGCCGTACTCATCTACAGAGATAACTTCTAAACTTTTTGTTCCATACGGATCATAAAATTGTATTCCATGCCCAAGCGGGGAAAGATTATACTCAGTTCCGCTTGAAGTATTTCTTATCCATACATCAGGTGGGCTCGAAAATACGTAGTCGAACTCAACTCTCCCTAAATAGGTACCAATTTTTCCCTCTATATTATAATTTGTTGTTGCCCAACTTGGATGTTTATAAATATCGTAATTTGCATCCATGGTGTACTTAGCACTCCCCACTGAATTTGAGTTGGTAATAATTTCACTTTTCTGCACTCGCTTTCGAACAATGTCATTGTTGTTGATATAATCCAAAGCCGCTTTGGCATCTAAAAAACCGTGTCCTGTTAAATCATCTTTACCTGAAGCTTCAATATCAACGGTGGTATTTTGCAGAATATGTTCAATATCGTCGTAGCTAAGGCTGGTGTTTTGGGTTTTGAGCAGCGAAACCACTCCGCCCACTATGGCCGATGCCGCATGCGTACTGCTGAAGGCATTGTTGTAGGAAGTATAAGAATCCCCGGAAAGAGTGGTGATGTCTTTGGCAGAAGCTACAATATCCATAAAGGATGAGGTGCCTCCTCCAGGCCAATATATTGGTATCTGACCACCTGGAACTTCAGCTCCACCCACCCCAATCACATAATCATCAAAAGCAAAAGGAATTAAAGTGGGAATCGGCTCCTTTCCGTCTTTCTTATCGCCTACGGCTGCTATCAGTAAGTTGTTGTGCTGCACGGCTGCATTGTATAATTTTCCTCGAAAGGTTTGGTATTGACTTGGCGGTAAATAACTGCCACCAGTGATGCTGCCCCAAAATGTGGCCGCTATAGTTAAAAGTCTACTTTGAAAGGTATCCCAAAAAGCTTTAGTAGGTGTAGGAAAGGAGGGTCCAGAAGTCAGCGACCGATAATTGCTTAGGCTGGGATTGGTTTCCGCAAAATCGGCGTTGATAGATTTACTGGAGGTGGGTACGCCAAAGGTAAATACCTGCACATCCATATTATCGTTATGCGCCTGATCCATCATGTTATTTATGCGCTGCAGATCGAAGGTATAATCTGCGTTGTCGGCATCAAATACATAATCAGGGTCATCGCCAGATTCTTTAAGTTTTATGAAATTGTAAGACTTAAGCTTAGCATTCCAGTTTATGCCAGCTATTCCAAGACCGTTGTTTGTTTTGGCTCCGATAATTCCTGCTACTTCTTGAGCAAAGCCTTTAGCAGGATCATAAGCATCGGTGGTCATGGGATTTAGATACCGCGTACCTGACATATCTTCATGGTTGACAGAAAAACCCATGGCAGAATGAATGGCAATACGAGTAGAAGAACTTCCTTTGGTAGTGTTCCACACCTCATCTATACGATGGGCATTAATATAATATTGCTGACCCTGTACGTATTTAGGATCATTTTGTGCATTAGCTACCAAGCTGCATACAATTATGGTCATTAAAGTGGTAAATAAATATTTCATGATAGCACCTCTTATAAGGTTAGTTAATCCACATAATTTATTAAGTGGATGGGGTTTTGAGTTGTAAACTCTGGAAAGCTAGGAACTGATTCTGGCAGATTGGGCCATAAAGGTTCTTCGGTTCCTTCATGAAAATTATATTTATAGGGAATGTACCGGGCGCCAGGTGCTTTATGGGTATCGCGGTTAAAGATGAAAAAATCTTTACCACGTGTCCAAGTCACTTCATGTCCGCCAAGCTCGGTAAGCTGTGCTACATTTTCTCCGTTTTCATTGATATGGAACAGTTGCCAGGCATTTTCGACAAACTTTGGTAGAATAATTTCACGACCCGTAGGATTGATTTCAGGGTAACCTGTATAAATTCTTAATGAATCACTGGTAGTGTCATAAGTGGTAAGCCATTTAAATTCATTCGTTTTTAAATTATATAGCGCCCTATTTGAACTGGATCTATCATTTGTATATTGAATACCTACTGTCCAAGTGTTATTATTTCCAAGTTCAAGTGGTGAAAATAGAACTCTCTCAGGCCCACTATGAGTAGAATCTTTTACATTTAATATGTACACACCTCTCTCATATTTTTGTTGATAAGCTTTACCATTGACCCCAATGAGTATACGCTCTCCATCGTCGAACCAACCTGCACTAGCAGATGTATATTTGTCAAAAAATTGATCCTTTTTGCTATTCCATAATTCAATGTTTTTAGTTTCTAAATCATAGGTAAACACATAGAGATATGGTGTAGTATGTGGATTAAAATTGAATACAATTTTGCCTCCGTTTGGGTGCCAATACATTGATCCTGTATTATAGGTCACCAACTCCGCATTCGTCCCATCCGCGTCCATAATCCAGAGCTGATATAATGGGTCACTTTGCCCAGGCGTGTATTTCCGTACTACGGCCATTTTCTCCCCATCTGGGCTTGGGCTTATCCAGGTCAGGTGTTCGGTTCCGGGCAGTTCCTGCCCTCCATATTCGCCCTTTTTAAAATAGGGTTCGGGGCTGGGAGGTTGCGGAGGCGGAGGTTCCACTTCGGTTCCACAGGATTGGAAGAGGGCTAAAAACAGGAAAAGGACGATATAATAACTCATGTTTTTCATAAATCTCTTGGTTTCTGTTATAAAGAGGAACTCAAAGGCAGTTTGTTACAAAATAAAGTGTAAAATAAACACTTTGGCACCTAATCTTCTAAATAAACTTAATTTATAAAGATTCTAGTATTTCAAAAACAGAGTTTATGCAGGAATTGTTTTGGTAGTTCTCTTTTAAAACGGGGTAGTGAATTCTTGTAACCAACCTATTGTTAAAACATCCCACCAATAAAAAACCCTCGACCATTTAGCCGAGGGTTTGTACTTAATTCAAAATGTGCTAGAGCTTATTTCCAATTAGAATTTCGGCCTTGGCCCCGCATTCCTCTTTTGGCTTTTCTTCCCTTATGCTCTACTCTTTTTCGAGATGTATTAGCATCGAAAGCTAGGCGTTGTTCGGGGGTTAGAACCTCTCTAATTGCTTGCTTATGATTTATTTGGGCAAGAAGTTTGGTTTTCTCCAAGTTCGAGATTTCATCCACTACTTTATTCACCGCTTTAGCATCATACTTTTCGGCGGTTGTAAGTGTAATAAGCTGTGCGTTTTTCTCACGCAGTTGATTCTGTACTGGAAGCATCTCCTTTTGACCATTCGTACGAATAGTTTTAATCTGCTCTTTTTGGGCATCCGTTAAATTCGGAATTCTCATTTCAACTCCCATGCCTCTTTGAGCCTGATTGCCTTGTGCTCGCATCTGGCTTTGTGGATTTTGTTGCTTGTTCATATCTCTATTATTCATGCGTTGGGCTTGAACATTCATTGCAAATGCGCTCAACAGAAATACTAAAAATGTGGCTTTAAATATGCGTTTCATGGTGGGGTCTCCTGTTATTAATAGACTATTGGGTTTAAACTATTAGGCGACTTTTCCCCATAAAACTTGTGAGCTTTTTTAAATCCGAGGTCGATGGTTAAAGGTAGGGCAGGTTTTTGGGGGTTTATATTTTGGTGGCTATCTCAGACTTTGATACAGAATATTCTTCAGACTCTGGATTAACATGACAGGATTCGGAAACAAAATATTACCCAGCTAAATTTGTCCTTTAGACTACTCCTCAGTAAAAGGAACTTTTCCACAATGGCTACTGCTAAAGAAAATAGTTCCTTTTTATAAATAATACGTTCATTTTTTACCCCCTTTAAGGCTCTAACCACCGGCCGTAGCTCATTATCTGCTTGTCAGGGCTCACTACCCATGCAATGATACAATCTACGACCGGCTTTTTATCCTTTGGGACCAGATAACAATTAGGG
>JBBAEC010000081.1:0-4687 GCA_041656135.1 Balneolaceae bacterium
CAGGTCGTGCTAGGGTCTTGACTGTTATTGTATTGTCTGGTGATTACTAATCGACCGGTAATCTACACCAAATAATGCATTCTCTAGTGTCCTATATGCCACTCACTAACCTTGACGCGATTTTGTGCGGCCCACGCGGGTGAGGATGGGTCGGCTTTAAAGAAAGGGATAGCAATGAGTAATCGGCCCACCAACTTCTGGGATTTTCTGTCAGAGAACTTCATATGGATATTACTTTTTGGTGGAAGTATATGGATAGGCATAATTGAAATAATAAAGGCTATAAAGTCATGAAAAAACTTACTAACAAAAAATGGCTTAATTTATTTGAAACAAATCAGGGGTATTTATTTGCTAGTCGAAAAAATGATCCCCTTGATAAAAAAGCCGATGCTGTGGTAGTAGTTCCTATTATCAAGGAAACGAATGATATAATCATGATCAAGGAATTTCGTCCAGCAGTAAACAAATATGTCTGGTCGTTTCCCGCTGGATTGATTGATAATGGAGAAGATCCCATTGTTTCTGCTAAGAGAGAATTGAAGGAAGAATTAGGGTTAGATACAGATAATCTTATAGCCCAAACCCCACCTATCCTTAGTTCTCCCGGAATGACCGACGAAAGAGTTATCATATTTTTCTTCCATGTATTTGGTGATATAACTCCAGAAAAAGGTATTGAGTACAAAAGGTTTAGCAGGGATGATGGCATACGGTTTTTAAAAACACACGGACGAGAAGAACTGGACGCCAAATCTTATCTATCTCTTATATTCTTAATATATTAGTAAGACAATGGGATAAAAAATAAATGGTAAACAAAACAAAAAAAGCCTGTTGAAGGACAGGATATAACCCCTTTTGTTGAAGAGAGTTAAAAAACACGTCCCTCAAAAACAGGATTTTCCCCTAAAAATATTTGCTATTCCTCTTGACCTCGCCGTAAGGGTTTGTATATTGAAAACTGTGACATTCATCCAGCTTGTCTTTTTTTAAAAAGGGGATCAGCTAGTGACAACATCAGCTACTGAGACTGATTTTGTAAAAGTTTATTTTAACAGGATGCGTGGCGTTGCAGATAGTTATTGTAGAGGGAGACGAGTCCGTATGTTGACGGATGATGAACTTCGACTTCCGATGTTGTATAGTTTAGAAATAGCTAAGAAAAAATTCAAACCAAATATGGGTTCTAAATACACCACTTATGTTTATGGGTGTATGGTTTATGAGATAAAAGAATTTATTCGTAAAGAACTTAAACACACCACTGGAATGGTTTCTCTGGATGATAAGATTGGTTTTTCTGGTCGTGAATCAACAATGTGCAGTATGTTTCCCGTTTACGACAAAGGACTTAAGGTTTTGGAATTAAAAGACTTTGTTGGGTTCCATGTAAACAAATTGTCTGAGAGAAGAAAAAAAATAATTTATGATTATTACTATCGTGGATTAAGAATGAAGGATATAGCTGACGAAATAGGTATATCAGAAGGGGCTGTGTCCATATTGCATAGTGGCACTTTAAATATTTTGAAAGGTATGTTAAAAGAAAAATAACCATTACTTGTGTGGATTTTCCTGTATAATATGGTAGAGAGATATTTTAACCTTAAATACAGGGAGATTCAATAATGACAGTTGGTAATTGTAAAGCCGGTGCTATTAATAATGACACAAGTCGTATTTTTACGGTGGCTTCTGTTCTTCCGGGAGCGAAGCTTCCTGATCAAAGTCTTACTCCTCCTACAAGCGGAACAGGAAAAATTATTGAGGCTAACGCCTATAATAACGGTTCTAATCCGGTTATTAGGGGTGTACAACAATCGACCGGTGGTAATGAAAACGGTGTTGGAGAAATTAATACCTTCAAAACAGATCATTTTCAAAGTGTTCCAGTTGGAAGTGGTTGGGACATGACTACTGGCAAACCGGAATGGCAAACCAGCGGCCTTCATGATTTTGATGACGACGATATTGGTGGGGGTGTTTATGGTAAACAAGATGGCCCAAAGACATTTGATTTTTAAAGCAACGAGTATCTAAGAGGTTGGGGCCAATCAGACAAAACCTCTGGTTGGCCATTTTTTAGGAAAATATTTTATGATTAACCTTGCTCTTAGAAAAAAAATTGTTTTTTTGGGTTGTAAAAGGGGCAAAATAGAAAAATGTTGCGATGAAATTGGTGGATACTTTTGGCTACCTGATGAAGAATTAGTTGAACCCATACACTGTGAAACTATATCTGACGCTCTCAATATTGCTTTTAAAGATGAAACAGAAGTAGATTATATCGAATTTGAACATGGAAAAATAGAAAAATCTTTTGAAGAAAACACTGGATTTGTATGGATTCCTTGCGTAGAATTATGTGAAGTGGTACATTGTGAGACATTGTTAGAGTCAATTAAGGCCGCTAACGAAGCATTAATTTTTCTGGAAAATTGTTAAAGAAACAAATTCGAAGTGACGATAACTATTATAACAAGGCTCATGTGGGGTCGTTTTGATCTTTGAAAATTAAGAAGTACCCAGTGCCACTAGTTGGCTCGATAGGGTTCGCCCCGCTGGGTAAAAGTTATTTAAGCGAGTTGCAGACTTGCGAGTTACTTCTATATAAGAACGGGGTTATCGGTTCGAATCCGATTATCTGGCCATGCCAGATATAGCTCAATTGGAAGAGCACGAAAACACTCGTAGTCGCTATTTTCCGCTTAAAGTTTTTTATATAGAAAATACGGCAGGAACTGTCGAAATTAACGCTTGCAGAGAGAGTGTAAGACCTAAAAATATTAGGCAGTTCTCGTAGAAGCAAGAATCCTCTACGCTTGTCGTAGAGGTAGTTCAAATTCCCGGCCATCCTTAACTGGTGTAAGAGCCGAGGAATATTGGATTCGCCATTGAGCGAATCTTGCTGCACCTGCCTATCTGCCATGTGTAGAAAAGGTTCTCAAAACGATCCCAGGCTGATATAAAGCGTGATGTTTTTTTGGGTTACTTCTTGGTAAATAGAAAAAACACCCAAGAATATATTTTCCGCTTATTTGTATGGTGTCTATAGTGTAGACAGGTTTGCACAGTTGTCCGTGGAACAACTAGTGACCAGTTCGATTCTGGCTAGACACCCTTTTGGCGAGAAGGTAGGAACGATTTCCTAATGTGGCTCATACCCACATAAAAACGGTTTGACTCCGTGATCGCCACAGAAGTCTTAAAGAATCCGGCTGAGGTTCATATTCCGATGGGTTGCGGGTGGTGCAAAACCCATCATATCTCCACCACAGAGCCTATAAAGATGAATATCGGGGATTCTTAATATTTTGACGAGTTGCAGCTTTGGGTTACTTCGATTGGTTCGATTCCAATTCCCGGCTCTAGATGCCGGGAATGCCACAGGGTGTGGCAACTCCTGAAGCGACATTATCCGTCAAAACTTTTATAAAGCCCATTGTGGCGGCGGTAAGCTGTTCTATGGGTAGGCTGCGGCAGGACTGGCGGTTAGGCCCCGCGTGGATTTGATATCCACGTAGTGAGACCTGTCAATATTAAAATAAGGGTCGCAATTCTTGGTTCGAATTCAAGGTCATTAAGCGTTTACGCGAAAGACAAGTGACAAAGCCAGTGGTGAGGTTCGAATCTTGGCAAAATACTTCTGGGCTGATAGTTTGCCCCTGCCCCGCAATGGGGAAAACAAGTCTACGACAGAAAAGGACAGGATAAATTCATCTCTAATTTTTTTTCTGTTGTGGATTCTATTTTACTGTATATATTTATAGAAGATACGTACAAATAAAAACAGTAAGATAGAGGTATAAAATATGGGCAGTCTTTTTTGCACAACAAATATTAACAGAATTCTAACAGCCCTCATAATTACAGGCATTCTTGCTCTAGTTGCTCTTGGCGGTGTTGTAAATAAACATAGTATAGAATTGTCTAATGCAGATAAAAGAATTACTGCCCTAGAACAAGATAGAGAAAAGTTAATGAATCTTATCGTGGATATTCGCCTTGATGTAAAGGAAATCAAGACGGAAATCAAAAACAGGCCGTTAAAAAACTAAGTGATTTTAAAGGAGAAGTGGATGAATTTCAACAAGGTCATAGTAGGCGGCAATATGACGAGGGACCCTGTGTTGCGTTACACTCCGTCTCAAACTGCTGTGGTGGATTTCGGTATTGCTGTTAACCGCAAATTTGGAGAGGGTAAAGAGGAAACTACTTTTGTAGATTGTGTCGCATTTAATAAATTAGCAGAAAATATTAGTAAGTTTTTCAGAAAGGGCCGTCCAATTCTTATAGAAGGGCGAATCCGTACAGACAGTTGGGAAAAAGATGGTCAGAAAAGATCAAGGAATATTGTAGTTATTGATGGTTTTGAATTTTGTGACAGTAAGCAGGCTGATGATAATGGTGGTGGGCAAAGCCCTAATGAGGAATTGCCTGAAAGTAATGAAAACATTCCCTTCTAATTTGTTGTACCAAGTGTGGGCATACTATGAACGCAGATCACAACGCCGCACTGAATATTGCAAACGCTCTTTAAAAAACTAAAAGTTACATTGGCTGGTCCCACAGCCACAGAGTGAGGGATAGGACAGGTCGTGCTAGGGTCTTGACTGTTATTGTATTGTCTGGTGATTACTAATCGACCGGTAATCTACACCAAATAATGCATTCTCTAGTGTCC
>JBBAEC010000082.1:0-4268 GCA_041656135.1 Balneolaceae bacterium
ATTATTTACCACTAGCTCCTTTCTTTTGTACGCTTGTGTTCTTTTCAACTTTTTGTGTTTTAACTGCTTTAACTGGTTTAGCTTCTTTAGCTGCTTTAGTTACTTTAGCAGGTTTATCTGTTTTAGTAGCTGCAACTTTTTCTTGCTTTTCAGCCTTAGCTTTAGCAACTTTAGTTGCTTTATCTAAAGTTTGACCTGATTTTTTAGCATAACGAACTTTTACGCCATTTTCAACGCGGTATCCAACGCGTGTTGGACCACCTGTTTTAGGGTCAACTAATGCAACATTACTTGCATGAATTGGAGCTGGAATATCAACAATTCCACCTTTGTCGTTTGCTGAAGTTGGTCTTTGATGTTTCTTAACCATGTTTACACCTTCAACGATTACAGTGCTTTTTTCACGATTGATTTTTAATACGCGACCTGTTTTTCTTGTCTTTACACCTTTTTTGTCAACTGCAAATTGGTCACCACCTGCAATAACTACAACTGTGTCTCCAGTTTTAATATTCATATTGGTTTCCTCCTTACAATACTTCTGGCGCAAGTGAGACGATCTTCATGAAGTTCTTTTCTCTTAATTCTCTTGCTACCGGTCCAAAGATACGTGTACCTCTTGGGTTTAGGTCATCTTTAATAATAACTGCTGCATTGTCATCAAACTTAATGGTTGAACCATCAGCTCTACGAATGCCATGTTTTGTTCTAACAACGACTGCTTGAACAACATCACCTTTTTTAACAGCGCCTGTTGGGCTTGCTTTTTTAACTGTTACTGTAATGATGTCTCCAATGTTTGCATAACGACGGCGGGTACCACCTAAAACTCTAATAACTAGAACTTCACGTGCTCCGGAATTGTCAGCAACTAATAATCTAGATTCTTGTTGTAACATATGTTTTTCCGTCCCTTCTTAAAGAACCACTGCTGTTTTATCAACACTAACTAAAACGAATTTCTTAGTTTTAGATAATGGTCTGTGTTCAGCAATCGTTACAATATCGCCCATTTTAGCAACATTATTTTCATCATGTGCATGGAATTTCTTTGAAACTTTCACAGCTTTACCATAAATACGGTGCACTCTGTGTGTTTCCACTTGTACAGTAATGGTTTTATCCATTTTATCAGATACAACTTTTCCAGTATAAAGTTTTTTATTTTTAACTTGTTCCATTGTTATATCCTCTCTTACTCGCCACGCTCAGTAATGATTGTCTTCATTTGAGCGATTGTTTTTTTAACGGTTCTTAATCTTGCTGTGTTTTCTAATTGTCCAACAGCGTGCTGAAAGCGTAAGTTGAATAATTCAGCTTTTAATTCAGCAATTTTGCTATGAATTTCTTTAGATTCTAAATTTCTGATATCAGCTGCTTTCACGCTTCTTCACCTCTCTTAACAATTTTAACTTTAATAGGTAGTTTATGACCTGCTTTACGAAGTGCTTCTCTAGCAATCACTTCACTTACACCATTAATTTCAAACATGATTTTGCCTTCTTTAACGACTGCAACCCATGAATCTGGCGCACCCTTACCGGAACCCATACGTACTTCCATAGGTTTTTTAGTTTTTGCTAAGTGAGGGAAGATGTTGATCCAAACTTTACCCAAACGCTTCATTTCACGAGTCATCGCGATACGAGCCGCTTCGATTTGACGGTTTGTAATCCATGCGCCTTCTTTAGCTACTAATGCAAAATCACCATTTATAATTTCGTTTCTACCTTTCGCCTTTCCTTCATAGGAAACACGATGAGGACGACGGTATTTTGTTCTTTTTGGCATTAACATAGTAATTAGTCCTCCTTGCTATTTCTATTTCTTTGTTGAGGTCTTCCACCTGGACGATCATTACGTGGACGGCGTTTTTGACCACGTCTTTGAGGACCAGCTTCGAAAGGTTTTCTTGTGTCTAAAATAGATTGTCCTGGTAATACTTCACCATGATAAATCCATACCTTCACACCTAAGATACCATAAGTAGTTTTTGCTTCTGCTGTAGCATAATCTACGTCTGCTCTTAATGTATGTAGTGGCACACGACCTTCTGAATAACCTTCGCTTCTAGCCATTTCTGCACCACCTAAGCGTCCAGATACTAAGGTTCTTACCCCTTTAGCTCCAGCTTTAAGCGCACGTTGAATAGCCATTTTTTGAGCACGTCTAAATGATGCACGGTTTTCTAGTTGTTCTGCAATATTTTGAGCAACTAAAATAGCAACTTTTTCAGGACGTCTCACTTCAATGATGTTTAGAATGACTTCCTTTTTAGTTAAGTATTCTAAAGTTGAAACTGCTTTATTTTTAACAGATGCCTCTTTACCTAATGCGATACCAGGTTTAGAAACATATAGTTTAATTGTAATTCTTTCTTTAGACTTTGCTTTAACGCGTTCAATCTCAATTTGAGATACACCCGCTTTACTAAAGTTCTTGTTTAGGAATTCTCTAATTAAAGCATCTTCTTTAATCAGCGCTGGTACATCATTTTGATTAGCATACCATTTTGATTCCCAAGTACGGATGATACCTAATCTAAGTCCGTTTGGATTTGTTTTTTGTCCCATGCTTTAATTACTCCCTTTCTGCAACAACCACAGTAATATGTGATGTACGTTTTCTAATTAAATGCCCACTACCTTTTGCACGTGGTAACATTCTTTTCATTGTAATTGATTCATTTGCCCATACTTCTTTAACAAATAAGCTTTCTGGGTTTAAGTTTAAGTTGTGTGTTGCATTTGCAACCGCTGAGTTTAAAACTTTAGCGATTACTGGCGATGCACCACGCGGTGTAAACATTAGAATTGCTTGAGCTTCTTTAACGTTCTTTCCACGAATTAAATCGACGACAAGACGTACTTTCCTAGGAGCGATTCTAATGGTTTTTCCAATTGCTTTAGCTTCCATATTATCTATCTCCTTATCTCTTAACTTTCTTGTCTTCTTTTTTGTGTCCACGGAATGTACGTGTTGGAGCGAATTCGCCTAATTTATGCCCAACCATATCTTCTGTGATGTACACAGGTACGTGTTCGCGTCCATTGTATACAGCGATCGTGAAACCAATAAATTCAGGGAATATCGTTGAACGACGGCTCCATGTTTGAATTACTTTTTTATCATTTGATTTAACTTGTTTTGCGACCTTATCTAATAATGATTGATCAGCGAAAGGTCCTTTTTTAAGTGAACGTGCCATGGTATACCCTCCTTATCCGTTTCTACGTCTTACGATCATGCTTGTAGACGCTTTTTTCTTATCACGAGTTTTAATACCACGTGCTTTTTTACCCCAAGGGGTCATTTGTTGTTTTCTACCGATTGGTTGTTTACCTTCACCACCACCGTGTGGGTGATCATTCGGGTTCATAACAGATCCACGTACAGTTGGACGTACACCTAAGTGACGTGTTCTACCAGCTTTACCGATACGAACAAGTTCGTGTGATTCGTTACCAACTTCACCAATTGTTGCTTTACATGTACCTAAGATACGACGTACTTCACCAGATTGTAGACGGACTAAAACATATTTTTCTTCACGTCCTAAAATTTGAGCTGAAGTACCAGCGCTTCTTGCAATTTGTCCACCACGTCCAGGTTTTAACTCGATGTTGTGCACAATGGTACCGACTGGTATTAGCATTACTGGTAATGCGTTACCAACTTTAATGTCTACTTCGTTACCTGAAACAATTAATGTGCCTACTTGTAGACCTTTAGGTGCTAAGATATATCTCTTTTCACCATCTAAATAAGTAATTAATGCAATATTTGCTGTTCTGTTTGGATCATACTCTATTGAAGTTACTTTTCCTGGAACATTATCTTTATCACGTTTAAAGTCAATGATACGATACTTTCTTTTTGCTCCACCACCGATATGTCTAACGGTTAATTTACCTTGGTTATTACGACCACCGGTTTTATTAATTGGCGCAAGCAGTGATTTTTCAGGAGTTGTTGTTGTAATTTCATCGAAAGTAAGAACACTCATATTACGACGACCATTGGTCGTTCTTTTATAAATTTTAACTGCCATAAGTTAATTCTCCTATATCTTTCACTATTGATTAAACTGCAAATGCAGCAATCTTTTGTCCTTCAACAAGCTGGACAATCGCTTTTTTGTATCCTGGCTTTAAACCTTCATATTTACCTACTTTTTTACGCTTAGGTAATACAGTGATTGTGTTCACCTTGATAACTTCTACTTCAAATACCGCTTCAACTGCTTTTTTAATTTCAACTTTGTTTGC
>JBBAEC010000083.1:0-4254 GCA_041656135.1 Balneolaceae bacterium
CGATATCTCGGCAGGTATCAATGCGCTCTACATACCCATAAATAAGGATTTTAAGCATCATTCGGGGATGATAACTACTAGCCCCTCCACCGGGATAGCTGGCCAGGATCGGCTCTAGGTCCATCTGATCAATCACATGATCCACAAACCGGACCATATGCGTGGAATTGATGAGCTCCTCGAGGCTGGGAGGTAGAAAGATAGCTTGGTTACGATTGTATTCTTTAAAGACAACTTTAGACATAATAAGGAGGTGTATCTTTATGATTAACATGTGGATAAGATAAGAATCAATCATGTTAATATCCACTAAAAACGGTTTTTTATATCCAAAATAGCCGATTTTAATCGTAATCGTAATCGTAATCGTAGACAGACTTATTGGACAGCCTCATCAGAAACCACTTTCGGATTTGAGAAATATGCGGAATTAGAAAATAATCATATTCTAAGCCCTATTGTAGAACAGGTTAGTACTGTTAAACGGTATAATGAAAGTGTAATTGAAACCTCTAAATCTATTAGTACATGGAAAGACTGGGGTGCTGGGAAATGGGCACCACATAAAACCTATATATGGGATGGTAAAGAAAGTAGCAATTTTAAATATGCTAGTTGGTCTGGAGTAGTTGAACCCCCTTCTGAATGGATTAAGACTGGTGAAATAACGAAAAGAGATATCTATGGGAATGTAGTTGAAAGTAAAGACTCGGAAGGCTTTTATAGTTCTAGTGTACTATCATTTGATGGAACGCGTGTTCAAAGTACATTTGGAAATGCAAAAATTTCTGAGGTTAGATCGGATGGGTTTGATGAAGAGAGGGCGGTAGGAGATTCTTATCTGAACTGGTATAATTTTGGGGGAGGTGATTGGAGTATTTCTGATGGCGTATTAAAAGGTGGCACAGGATATATACACGCACAAAATGGAATAGATCACAGCTCATCTATTATGGAGTTTGATTTGCGTTTTACCGCAGGAGGGGCTACTGATTGGCTCGGCTTTCAGTTCAGAATGATGGGTGATGGTTGTTTCTGGTATGATTGTGGGGCGTTCATTAAAATGCAGAAGAATGGGAGTTTAAGTATAAACAGAGATATAACTAGCTTAGCTACAGGTACTGTTACTGGCTCTTTGGATAGATGGAGGCATGTTCGACTTGTTTCAGAGACTAACGGTACAATTCGAGTTTTTGTAGACGGGGAATTGATCACAGAAGTTATAAGTAATAATAATATATCATCAGAACATTTTGGATTTCTTAGCGAAGGTGCTTCTGTAGAGATTGATAATTTTCGAATATATCCCAATGATGCCACTGCTTCAAGTATTGGTTATGATCCGGAGTATTTGGATGTAATCAGTACTACAAATAGCAATGGCAATACTACTAGGGTATTGCGGGATGAATATAGAAATGCTCTTGAAACAGTAAATGATAATGGGTTAGTGGTATCATCTGTCAGCCAAAAATTATCCAGAAATAATACTACGGGGAATTTTGATCCCTCACAACCTAATGCGTCATATTCAGCTGCTTTCCCAAACGGTAATGCTTTATATAATTCCGGTTTTGAATTAGGGGATGGAGGTGTTCCTGATTATTGGTATAAAGATTCCGGAGGTGGTTTTACCGTACTTGCAGGTGGAGAATTTAAAAGAGATAAAAACAGAGGCTATTCTGGAAACTACGCATTACTTTTTTCAGAAAGTTCGGGATATAATTTTAATCAAATCTTGCATGATCCTCATTTTTTGTGGACAGGAAAAAAATATTATTTGCGATTTTGGGTAAAAGTAGATGGAGGTGGAACCGCTAATCCCACAATTACAGCAACCTTAGGAAAAGAAGGTTCAACTCAGGAGATTACAGCAACAAAAACACTTACAGATGCGAACTGGACACTATTTGAAGCAGACTTAAGTAGTGGGAATGATTGGGATGCCCCTTTTGCCTCTTCGTATTTATCTATAAGTTCTGATATTGCAATGGAATTACTTTTCGATGATTTTTACTTGACAGAAATAGAATACGAAGATCAAAGTGGCCCCAAACATTCAGGAGCTTATAGTGTTTCCTTTTCAAATGGCACTGGTCAAGTTATGCAAGAGCAGATATGGAATGGTGATAGCTATTCTAGTAATTATACGGTAAGCCATGCTGAATATGATAATTTAGGCAGAAGCTGGCGCAGTTGGAGGCCCTATAACTATGATACAGGTAATAAATTTGACGCCAGTTTCAGCAGCCATGCCCAAAGTTATTATGGAACAGGCAGTTCTGTGCGCTTATATACTCAAAAGGAATATTATGCAGAGCCACTAAGCCGTGTTAAATCCGTTTTACCTGCAGGTACAGGGGTGGAAAAAATTGAGTATAGCTATGGTTCCGAATTATTTGCAGGAATCCAGTTTTCCAAAACAAGTGTAACTGATCTGGGAAATATTGTTTCTTCCTCTATTTCAGATTATGCAGGGCATACTATTAGAAGCACCACCGCTGTTGGAACCTCAGAGGAAATTACTTCCTCCAATATTTATGATCCATATACAAGAATTGCCGAAAGCAGGCCACCCCATTATTTTGACCCTCCAACTGCAAGTGTAGCTGATGATTGGGTATCAACTTCAAAAACCGATTTCTTAGGGAGAACTATTGAAACAACTTCTCCAGACGCAGGAACCTCAAAGATAAAGTATGATGAACAGGGTAGATTAAGATTCAGCCAAAGTGCACAACAAGCATACGACGGCAAAGTGAGCTATACCTCTTATGATAGTTTTGGAAGACCACTTGTTAGTGGAGAAGCAGCCGCTATATTTTCATCATTAGACGGTAATCAGAGCTATTCTTTTGAAAATCAGTTTGAAAATTTTGTAGCTTTAACAAAATATGATGAAACACCTTCTGCTAACGATTTCCCATGGACTTTCTTTGGTTCTCAAATGACGGGTATTAAATCAAATAATAGTTTAAAAACTGTAAGCAGCGAGGCATACCGAATGGATGGAATAACTAACCCCAGTATGTATCATTTTGAATGGCAAGTAGTTATATACAGTTATGATTTTAGTGGACGGGTAGAAAAGAAATGGATACTCACACAAGATAAACCCAGCCTTAGAACCGAAATTACCTATACTTATAACGATGCTGGACAAATAATTAAACAGCATACTAAGGTCGGAACTAGCCAAAATTTCTATCATTTCTACGTTTATGACCAGCAAGGCAGGGTAAGTGAAGTTTCTACAAATACTACCTCTACTCGTCCAAACTATCCTACAATTACTTATAATTATGATGCCGAAGGTAAGCTTATATTTAGAAGTACTGTAGGCTTAAGCATGGCCAGTAGCGGTTTCGAGTATGATGAGCAAGGCCGTTTATCATTAATAACTACCGGTTCGGGTAATTTTGAGGAAAGCCTTTCTTACAACACAAGTAGCCAAATAAGTAATGTGGATATTATTAACAATGCGGGAGCATATAATGAATATTCCTATCATTTTACTTACGATGATTTAGGCCGATTAGAAGAAGCCAATTATTCCTCCGTGTTAGATTTACCGCCCCATAACTCGCACGATGTCAAAAATATAGGTTACGACAAGCATGGTAATATTCATGATTTAGAGCGGTATGGAGCATCTTCGCAGTTGATCGATAATTTAACGTATTCTTACATGGCCGGTACCAATAAATTATCCAAAGTAGATCATACAGGGACGAATCATACCGAAGGCTACGATGACCGTCATCAGGCAATTGAGGTTTCGGGGGATGATTTAGATATGATAATTAGTCAGGTGCATTATAACTCCGAGTATGATGATAACTACGGCGCAGCCGAATACATCGAATTGACAAATATATCGGGAAACACCATGAACCTTAAAAACTGGCAGCTTGAAGATCTAAGCAACCCCGACCAACGCTATAAGGTGCTGGATGATTTTTATGTTGCGCACGGACAAAGAGTGGTATTTGCCAACGACCAACAAAGCTTGTACAGCACGCACTACCGCTACGGCTACGACTTTAACCTGCGCGACAACAGCGGGCAAGGAGCGTTGGTGCTGCGGTTGGCTAACGATTCCGGCAATACTAATGTGCTGGCCCTTCGCAATCCGGCCGGAACGGTGGTAGATTATGTAAGCTGGGGCGGGAACTCTTATGGCGGCTACACCTGGAACAAAAACCAAGGGAACGACGAAACAGTAGCCCTACACCGTAATAAGGTGGTTTGTAC
>JBBAEC010000084.1:0-3794 GCA_041656135.1 Balneolaceae bacterium
TGGAAAACCTTTAGGTTTTGCAATGGTTGCTTGCTCCTCCCGCTTGTTATCTGGCGCTGTGCGACAGATGACTAGCGGGTGTTCAACCCGCGCCCCCGTTATCCGGTCACGCAGTGAGCGGATAACGCTTGGCTCACTGGATGGCTGGAGCGTAGCGTAAGCCAGTCCAGTGCAGCCACTTGTTAAATTTTAAAGCTGCGATGCTTCGTTTTGCTGTTTTTGACGTCTTTCAGCTTCGCTTTGCTGGTTAAAGGCTCGCATTAAATCGTCTCTGATATAATTCATAGTCATTTCAAAACTCATATGTGGAGCCTCAAGGGTGATCTCCGTTTCACCATCACGATATGTTGCTGATTTATTGCCAACAAAAGGAATATTTTGACTTACTCGCTTGTATTTACTTCCGATAGCTTGATTCAGATAGTCAAACTTAGACTTTGGGAAAGTAGTAAGTACCGCAATAAGTACGCCATCTTTATCAAAGATAGTCGTTACATTCTGAAGCCCATCAAAATTTATAGCAGATGCAGGAACTGAGTACATGTTGCCGTCACTGTACTTATTAACTCCTGTGTGCTGAGCGTTGTACATTGACTTAAGTTGGGCTTCCGTAGTCTTACCTAACTCCAAGTTAAAAATGGTAGGATCAGCGAAGACTGCTGAACTAAACAAAGTTATTGCAAGGGCGATTCCCTTTTTCATGGATTACTCCTTTTGGTTGGTTTGAAAATTTAACGTTTAAAATGAGCCGATGAATTGCCCGCAGGGTAATTTATTGGCTCCACTGATTTGTTAGCTCACTGCTTCTTTTTTTTGATGAGCAAATATCTTGTAAGCCGAAATCATCAGCACAAGTGCCAATAGCAATACCAACACATCACTCGAAACGACCCCAAGCAGTGCCGAACCTACGGCGGCACCGATAATCGACCCAATACCCAAAGCAATGAACAAGTTTCGTTCTTCATGCAATACGATAAATGCCTGGCTTTTTGTGTATCTGGCAAACCCGACCAGCATAGTTGGAAGGCTAATCGCCAATGAAAGACTGCCTGCGATTTTTACATCGACACCATAAAGAAGAACAATGACGGGAATCAACAGTTCCCCACCCGCGACCCCAAGCATTGAAGCTACAACGCCGATACCAAATCCCGCTACGATACCCGCGATAATTTCTATGAGCCAAGAGTCAAAAAGAGCTCCATTTTGCTCCTGTAAAAACCAGTGCTCCAGTATTAGGACTACGGCAAGAAACAGTAATAATGCAAGCACAATGCGATCGAGTGTCTGTTCATTAATCTTCATGGCAACACCTGCAGCAATCCAAGCACCAGCCAACGATCCCAAAAGCAGATTGAAAATAATGCTTTTATATTCCCAAATCTGTTCAAAAGGAATCTCGTAGGAGCGGAACATCAATGCAAAGAAGACAACGATCAGCGAGGTTGCTTTGTTGAGTATTACCGCTTTGAGGGTATTCAATCGGAAAACCCCTTTTAATATCGGCAACCGAAATTCTGCTCCGCCCAGACCGATAAGCCCAGCCAGTGTCGCAACAGCACCCCCAGCGCCGAATCCTTGAATAAAACGCTTCATATCGTAATTAACCTCTTGTTCTTTATATGCATTTATGACCTTTTTATCTTTAGCTAACGGGCGCGCGGGTGAGTGACGACGACATCTGAAAATTTATTTTCTGATGTCGTTGCTCGCTCCTCCCGCTTGTTGTCTGATGCTTTAGCATCAGGCGACTAGTGGGTGTTCAACCCGCGCGCCCGTTGTCTGAATGCAAAGCGTTCAGACAACGCCTCAAACACCGGCTTGGTAAAGTTGGCGGCTTTTTTGGAACAAAAAAGGTGATAGCTTTGCCAAGTCCGAGTGCTTTGACTTGTTAAGTAACTACTTTGGCACTGGGTACATAGCTTCGTATCGGATAGCAATACAACTACCTGTGAGCTCTTCTAGTACAGCTTTTGTTGAACCAGATTCATAAATAACTTTGCCAGCTAGCTCACCTGCATATTTATAATCTTTGTAAGTAGTTTCACGGACTGCATTACATGATTTATTTGGAAATGTAACCAATTGCATTAATGTTCCGTCACATGAGTTATTTGCGCCCGGCGCGACATTTACCGTTGCATAGCCCCACGTACCATCATTGTATTTTTTAATATTAAGGCCAGTATATATTCGACCGCTGCCATTATCTTTGGCTGCAGAAGTCCAAGCTCCATTGGCACCAGCTTTTTCATTTAAGAATTTATCTATTGCAAATATTTCACTATAGCATCCAGTAGCACCTACTTCTTTAGCGTAATCACTCAAAGGTCCGCCAGAAAACTCTTCGGCATAGCTAAAGCTCGAAGAAATAAGGGCTAATAATAATAGTTTTTTTCTCATTTTATGCTCCATGTTTTGAGAATAGTTACTTAACGTTTAAAATGAGCCAATAAATTGCCCGCAGGGTAATTTATTGGCTCCACTGATTTGTTAGATGTTTTTTCACGCATAATAGCTATTGTAATATCTACATCCAAAAGATATTAGCAAAATCAATATGCCTAATCCTGCAAGTACACCTTTTTTGACAAACAAAATAAAGGTTGTGAATATTCTAAATGTTATAGGAATAATAAAAACCAAAATATTTTCGACAATGAAATCAAAAGAATGTTTTATAAAAAACCATGATAAAATCATTGAAATAATTATTCCAACTAAATATATTATACCTGCATATTCTGATAAGATATATTTACCTACTAGCATACCAGTTACTATTGTTATACTTAACCATAAGATTAAATACAATAAACTTTTTTTAAACTTTATAAAACCATCTGTTTTTAACAAATTAGTCAATGTAATCACTTTGTTGTCTGTAGATTGTTGAAATTGTTCAATTTTGAGTTTCAAATATGTATCTATTTTTTCTTTGAGTTTTTCAGAGATAAAGTAATCAATACCCATTAATATTGTTGCGACAAATTGTAAATTTAAAATTATTGTTTCTTGAATCATTTTATTTTTTAAAGCTTATATTAGACAATAAAACCACCGCCGTGATATGAATCACTTTCAGGAGTATAACTACTGTCTGTAACATGTGTTTTACATGATTGACAGTTCCATTCTCCATTTCCCCAATCTTGAAGTCTAATTAATTTTTTATCTTTGTCATAGCAAAGTTGACAATATGGTCCTTCTTTTTCTTGTTCTGTTATTTTTTTCCAATAGTATGGCTTTTCATAAACTAAACTTTCTTTTAAATTTAATTGATCTAATAACTCTTTTTTTTCATTATCGCTTTCAATTAAAGCTTCTTGAATTTCAGCAATTTGCATTTTTGCATCAGCAAGTGATCCTATTAGTTCTGCTAATTGTAGTTTTACTTCTGCTTTATCTAGTGAATCAGCACTATCTTTTAATAGTTTTGCAATATCAATTGCTGATTTTACACTTCCCACTGCCATACCTATATCAATCATATTAAATTCTCCTATACATCTAACGGGCGCGCGGGTGAGTGACGACGACATCTGAAAATTTATTTTCTGATGTCGTTGCTCGCTCCTCCCGCTTGTTGTCTGATGCTTTAGCATCAGGCGACTAGTGGGTGTTCAACCCGCGCGCCCGTTGTCTGAATGCAAAGCGTTCAGACAACTATTTAATCAAGCACATTATATATAGATAAGCTTAAAAAAACAAAAATAACTTACATCTTAAATGCGTGTTAATTATTAAAAAAAGGTATAAAACATGACAAATTGCAATATATTTAAAGTTTA
>JBBAEC010000085.1:0-3766 GCA_041656135.1 Balneolaceae bacterium
ACCGACTGTTAAATTGGTAGAAATGTAAGCGTCACCAATAACATCTAATTTATGAGTAGGATTAGTGGTACCAATACCTAAATTACCAGTAGAATCTATTCTTATTTGTTCACTACCACTACTATAAAAAGAAACTTCTCCAACATTACTTCCAAGAGAAAGAATATCGGTATAATTATTGTTTCTAAAAAAGGCATTAAGAGTACTACCATCATAAAGATTAAGAGCAGTATGATTAATATCGGTACCAGCATTAGTATTATCAATTCTTAATTCAGTTAAAGCATCTTGGTCGTTAGTGATATGTAATTGAGCTAGAGGGTTTGATTCATTAATACCAACAGTTCCATCTAAAATGGTATTACCTTCGACATATAAATCACTTTGAATAGATTGAACATTGTAGTCAGGTAAAGTACCAGCAGCCCAAGCAGTGTTAGTAAGAGCTGAATTAACTGTTGAAGTGGTATATTCTACTGTAACTTCAACAGTATTAGAATTGATACTCCAAATTGGGATAGAAATATAGCCATTTTCAACTTCTAAATCACCAATTCTGAGATTTTGCCAAGCTGTTCCAGTGGTGGAAGTAACTCGAAAATCATTAGTAGAAATAGTATTGTCACCAGGAGCATAATAGGAGTATTCAGCAGTTAGCCAACCCATTATAGGGGCCCAACTATAGGCGCCTTGAACAGTTACTTTAACACTTTCTACATTAGCAACATTTGAAGGTTGGAGTCGAATATACCATTTCCCAACACCAGCATTATCAGCAGGGGTGGGGAGAGAAATGGTTTTTTTATAAAATTGACCTTGTTTAATTGAACCATTTACTTCTAACTTGGCTCCAGGACTGGTTGTTCCAATGCCAACATTACCACTAGTAGATAGATATAAAACTTCAGTAGAACCAATATTTAACCTAGTGGGGTCAGTTAAAACACCTCCTAATTTAAATTCAGTACCAGATAAAGTAATACCATTGGAAGCAGTATAAGTAGTACCAGCGGGAAGAGCGACTTGTCCTGCAGCAGTTAATCTACCTTGAGCATCAACAGTGAAAGTAGGAATACTAGTACCACTACCATAGGCACCAGCACTAACAGTGGTATTAGTTAAAGCAATAGTCCTACCAACACCAGTACCAGTGATAGAGATACCAACACCTTCATTTAAAGTAGTAATGAAAGAACCAGTAGCACCTATTCCAACAAATCCACTTGAAGCAATCCCATTAAGATAATTAGCATTAAGATTAGTAACTAGATTGGTCGAACCAACAGAAACAAAGGTACCACCAACTGTTAAATTAGTAGAGAAGTAACCATCACCAACAACATGAAGTTTATAAGTTGGACTACTAACAGCACCAATACCAACTTTACTGTCACGGGTTAAAATTATTCCACTGTTTAGATCGCCTGAATCGGAATAAGTATTTAAGTGTAGATCTCCACCAGGGTAATCATGATTTGAATAAGAACTAATTAATGCTTGTTTACCAAAAGTATTTTCTAATAAAATTTGGGGGCCACTTGTTGGTCCATCATTATAGCCACTTTGATCACTAAGAGTGAGAGTGGTATTTATACTGTCAGAAATATTTAATTTACTAGTTGGATTACTAGTACCGATACCAAGATTACCATTCATAATTCTCATTGATTCAGTTAATGCACTACCATAAAAAGTGCTAAAAGTAAGACTGGCACTAGTTCCACTGGTGTCAATAATATTCATAATTTTTCCAGTATTAATTCCAGCAAGAGCAAAATTAAGACTATTAGCAGTTCCAGCAGCAGTACCGGAATTAGTTAAAAATAAACTTCCAGCATCAGAACTATTTACTCGACGATCAATTTGAAATTGAACAAGAGGATTAGTAGTTCCAATACCAACATTCCCACTAGTAGAAAGATATAAAACTTCAGTAGAGCCAATATTTAATCTAGTAGCTTCAGTGAGGACACCACCTAATTTAAAAGTATTACTGGCAAGAGTAAGACCGTTTGAAGCTGTATAAGTGGTACCAATACCGCTGGTGTTAGCGTCGATCCAAGTTGGAGCACCGGCGGCATTACTCATTAAAATTTGACCGCTATTACCAACACTAGAGTTGGCTAGGTTTGATCCATTTCCGTAGATAATTGATCCACTGGTGGAGGATAAACCATCGAGTAAATTTAACTCATTGGCAGTGCTCGAGATGAGAGTGTTACCGATTGATATATTTGCAGAATTCATAGTACCACCAACGTTGACTGAACCGTCACCATAAACAGTAAATCTAGAAGCTAATTGGGTAGTGCCGACATTGTAGTTTTGGAAATCAAGAAAGTTGTAGCTACTAGCACTAGTTAAAGCTTGTCCATTAATAAGTGAACCTGAAGTGAAATTAGCATCAGCTACGGCTTTAACAAAACCAGAACCATCGGAAGGATTAGAACCGGAAAAATTAAGATTAAGTTGACCTTGAATATCAGGAGCAATAGTAATATTACCACCAGAACCAGAGGAGGTAGTTAAAAGCATAGATTGACCTTCAATTCCTAAAGTTCCTGAAGTTGATTTTATACTTGGATTAGTTTCACCGAGGTTTAAATTACCATTACCATCAATAACTAGCACTGTATCTTTTAGTCCGCTAGCAGATGGTGGAAGACCTTGTAAACTTTCAGAATTGATAGCGTAGGCAACAGTAGCGATAGGTTGACGAGGATCCATGACTTCACCACCAGCAGTAATTTGAAGATAGACAGCTGAATTTTCAGTAAAAACAGTATCAGGGATAGTAGTACCATGACTTTGACCAATAGTAACCGAAAAGATACCATTGTCGTCGGGAAGAATAGTATCAGAGTTACCAGTGGCAGAAGTGTAGAGAGTGGTACCTTCACCGAGAACAGGGGTGTTATAAAGTTCAAAAATAATATCAGTTTCTGCAGTAATAGGAGTACCACCAGTATCAGTTAGTCGACCTTGAAAAGAAAGGAAACGATTAGCATAAACTAGAGAGGAAGCAGTGGTATAAGCGAGATTTTTTTTAGCCTTAGTAATACTTTGGCGATAGAGAGTTACTCCTAGGCCGGCAATGATGATAACAAGAGAAGAGATAAGGAGGTATTTATAAAAAGGGTTTGGGTTGGATGAATTAGAAAGATTGTTTATCTTAGAAAAGGATAAAAGGTTTTTTATTTTTTTTAATAAAGGGATTTTAGGGAGATTGTTGTCGTTGAAATTAGAATAGGGAGTTTGAGTTGTTGAGACTGATGGTTGAATGATCTTTTTTTTAATAAGGAATTTTTGGAAGGTAGAAATAGAAGAAAGTTTACGTTTTAAAGAAGGATCTGAAAGAGAGGTACTTTTTAGATAAGCGATGTATTGGTCAAAATTAGACTGATTAAAAAAATTAGTTAAGTTCAGATTTAGATTGGTTCCAATCAATAAACTGTTGAATGTCGTTTAAATAGTTTTTGATGGTAGAAGCAGAAAAATGTTTTTTGGATAAAAATGATTGATAATCGGCAAGGATATCAGTGGGAGTAGAAGTTTTTGGTTTTTGAGCAACTTTAAGGGGGTCGATGGAAACTAGGTGCTGATCAATAGCAAATTGGAAGAATTTAGAGAGGGAAGAAAGGTAGCGATTAATATTAGGATCTTTTTGGATGGTGTTTAGATATTGGGAAACTGAGTCAGGAGAAAAAATATTATCATTGGTGTAATTGAGATAACGATTGACATCAGCAAGATAGTTGCGAACAGT
>JBBAEC010000086.1:0-3720 GCA_041656135.1 Balneolaceae bacterium
CTCTTGTTGAGTTTCAGAACTGTTAATATTAAACAGTAATAAAAAATAAAGTAATACTGCCATTTCTGTCCATTATTTATCTGATAATAAGGCTGAAAAGACATTATATATAATTAAATTTTAGGTGTCACAAAAATCGGCCTAGATTTAAACTATAATCACACTATTTAACACGTTATAGACAGTACTTAAACTATAAACTTGATTATGTAAATAGTATAGGTGGCTAAAAAGATGTTGTAAATAGAGGTATTAAATAGTGAGTTTGTAAAGAATATTCAACCATAAAAACATCAAGTGATTACACCCTGCAGTCCAACTTTATTTGAAGGTTGGTTTTGATATTAAATAATTAAGAAAATAATTAAAAAGAGGTGTGAAATAGATGGTTGTGAATGGTAACTTTAAGCATAAGAAAGGACGGATAGTATCCCATTGGTGAGTTGATTTTATAAACTCGCCTCCTTATAACTGCATTGTTTCCAAAATTATATATAATATAAATATTAATGTTTTACTTATGGATTGGATATAGTGGTTAATAATACAAATCACGTCATCGTAATTGGGGCGGGCATTGCGGGGTTGGCAACAGCTTATTATTTAAGTAAAAGCGGGGTAACGGTCACTGTTTGCGACAAAGGGGATGGGAATGATAATTGCTCCTATGGGAATGCAGGTCTTATCGCTCCCAGGCATATCATCCCGCTAGCTTCACCCGGAGTTATAAGCCAAGGCTTGCGTTGGATGTTCAAGGCAGAGAGCCCTTTCTATATCAAGCCACGCTTGAATGCTGATCTCATTAGTTGGCTATGGAAATTTAGAAATGCCGCTACTGCTAAACACGTAGAAGAGTCAGGTCCTGTGCTGAGGGATATGCTTCTGAGAAACCAAGAATTGCTCATTGATTTAGAGAAGTCTGAGTCAATGAGTATTGGACTTCAAAGAAATGGACACTTATCAGTTTGTGAAACAGAAAAAGGGCTTAATAATGAGATAACAAGTGCCGAAAAAGCAAAAGCCTTAGGTGTTCCAACACAGGTTCTATCGGCCAAAGAAGCACAGGAGATGGAGCCTAATATGCAACTGGATATACACGGAGCCGTCTATTATCCAAATGATGCTCATTTACATCCGGGGCAATTAATGAACGAGCTTAAATCTATACTGAAAAAGCAGGGAGTGACTTTTCGGTTTAATACCAAGGTCATTGATATCAAAGAAAAATCAGATGGATCTGTAGATGTTGTAAGCTCCGAGCGCCAAAGAATTACTGGAACACATGTAGTAGTATGTTCCGGTACATGGGCGCCCGATTTGATGAAAAAACTAGATGTTAAACTCCCCGTTCAGGCAGGTAAGGGATACAGTATAACTCTTAAGAATCCTTCAAAATTACCAAAGATTAACGTTGTTTTAGCCGAACGTAAAGTGGCCATAACCCCTATTAATGGAGACCTGCGATTTGCTGGTACCATGGAGGTTGCGGGCCATGATACTTCAATAACTGCGGCTAAAATTAACGCTCTGAAAAAATCTGTGCTGCCATATTTCCCTGAGTACTCCTTAGAGGATTTGGATAAACAGCCAGTATGGGTTGGCTTGCGCCCTTGTTCTCCCGATGGGTTACCTTTTGTGGGTAAAATAAAATCATTCAGAAATGTGTATGTTTCTACGGGTCATTCCATGGTTGGGATGAGCTTAAGCTTTGCAAACGGTGAAACAATTAGTCAATTAATAACCGAAGGCCAAGCTAAACTTTCACATTCTTTGACGGATCCTAATCGTTATATGTGATATTTATTTAACTCAACAAATACTTTAACCAAGCTGTATTATGCCCCAAGCAAAAAAGAAATGGTTCTCTTCAGTTTCCAAAAATAACCGAATAAATTTAGCCATCACCTTCTTTCTTATTGCCTTGGGGCTCGTTTTCGCTGGTCGGTTTCCAGAACAAGGAGGACATTTTGGCTTTTGGTCAATCCTACCACCGCTGGTTGCCATTGGGTTAGCATTTTGGACCAAAGAAGTAATCAGTTCCCTATTTGTAGGGATAGCCTTAGGTGGGGTTATTTCTGGTAAACTTAATATTATTCAAGAATTTTTAATTCCATCGATTGGAACGGAGAGCTTCGCGCTCATTTTATTGGTGTACCTCTGGGCTCTAGGTGGACTTATTGGTATCTGGACACGCACGGGGGGAGCTGAGCGTTTTGCTGAATGGGCGGGTGAAAAAGTTGTGCGCGGGCCTAAAAGTGCTAAGTTTTTTACGTGGATGATGGGGTTAATCTTTCACCAGGGTGGAACCATTAGTACCGTACTTACGGGCGCTACTGTGCGACCTATTGCTGACAAGCATGGAGTTTCGCATGAAGAGCTTGCTTATATGGTAGACTCCACAGCCTCACCAGCGGCTACCATCATTCCATTTAATGTGTGGCCCATTTATATAGCTGGGCTTGTGGTCGGTACTATCCCACTTTTCGAAACCAGTCAGGATGGCATCAACTTTTTTATTCAAGCCTTACCTTATAATTTCTATGGTATTTTTGCTTTACTCATCACCTTCCTTTTTGCGTGGGAATTGCTACCATGGATACCAGGGAAAAAGATGCGAGAAGCTATAAAGCGAGTAAAGACCACAGGTAAACTCGACCGAGATGGATCTATGCCAATGTCGTCGAGAGAACTAACAGAGATAAAGATACCTAAAAATTATAGCTCAGGATTAGTAGATTTTCTAGGTCCTATTGGAACACTCTTGGGAGTTGCTATTATTCCATATTTCGTCACCTTTTATATTATGGGACAAACAGAAAACCCGATGCTTCTCATTGGTGAAGCATTTGTACTGGCTGTGCTCACGGGGATATTTATTGCCTTAGCAAAAGGGATGGATTTACAAACAGTAATGGATGGTTTTTTAGATGGTTGTAAAGGTGTAACTATAGGGGCTATTATCTTAGCGCTTGCGGTCACACTAAAAGAAGTAGCCCAAGCCGTGGGAACGGCAGAGTTTGTGGTAGATTTAGTTGGTAATGCTATAGCTCCCGCGGCACTACCGGCAATTTTAATGGCCATGTGTATGCTCATAGCTTTTTCGGCAGGCACCTCATGGGGTACCTATGCAGTGGTATTTCCTGTAGCTATGCCCCTAGCTTGGGCCATATTACCAGACCCATTCTTTATCACCGTTTGTTTTGGCGCAGTGGTTGGTGGTGGCGTATTTGGTGATCAATGCTCACCAATCTCTGACACTACCATATTGTCCTCGCTCGCTACGGGGTGCGACCTTATGGATCACGTAAAAACACAAATACCATTAGCACTTACAGCCGCCGCACTGGGCGGTATATGCTCCACATTAGCAGTGCTTTTCTTCATATAAGCACTACTGTATAAAATCTACATTTAATTTATATCCAAGAACCTAGGTCACAATCTCTTTAAATATGAGACGTGTCCTTATAGTTGGATTATAGCTTTACTGTTTGATTAATAGCTAGCTACTAATCGCATTTTTCCCATCTAAAACTCATTTGCAATTTGGGATTCAGTAACCTTTATGCACATTCATTTTAAATGATGTAGAGTTAAAAATTAGAGACTAAACTACTGGCTTCAAGATGATTGGATCAGGGTCGATTCCGTTCACATTACCTGGGGTAGCTTGTTCGATAACTGGTGCATTAAGAGCATCGTCGTTGAAACTTGCGTCTG
>JBBAEC010000087.1:0-3643 GCA_041656135.1 Balneolaceae bacterium
AAGGATTGGATTACCAGACTCCTGATGCAGTCTACTATGGAGCATTTCCTATCAAGGAGATGGAACAACGGGTGGCTTGATTTTCGTATGATTTCAAACCAGCTGTCTAGACAAAGGGCTTAGGTCAGTTGGTTCACTTTTAGCTTTGCTTTTTCAAAAAGAACTTTACGAGCTAGTGAGTAGCCATTTGTATGTAAACCAGATGAGCCAACACCTAAAATAATATCTCCATTTTCAACATCTTTGCCATCAATTATTTTGTGTTTATCGACAATGCCAGTTACCAAGCCAACTAGGTCGTGTTGATTATGAAGATAAACGCCTGGCATTTCAGCTGTCTCTCCACCAACTAAAGCAACAGAACACTCTTTGCATGCTTTAGCAATTCCACTTACGATAGTGGCTACTGTCTCAGCTCTAAGTTTATCATTTGCTATATAATCTAAAAATGTTAAAGGCTTGGCTCCATGGACTGCAATATCGTTGGTGCAAGCATAAAAAAGATCTTCACCAATTGTTGAAAAATCGTTGGCCATTTGGGCTACGACAATTTTAGTGCCGACACCATCAACACTTTGGACTAGGATGGGCACTTTGTACTCTTTTGCAAGCCAACTGATATCATACATCGAAGCAAAAGAGCCAATTGGAGCTAGAACATGTTCGTTAAAAGTGGAGGCTGTTGCATCTTTAATTAATTCGACAGCTCTATTTCCCTCATTGATATCGACGCCAGCTTCTTTATAATCCACACTATTAGTTTTTTTCATAATTATATCCTACGTTTAAATCAATTTATTCTTTAAGCCGTCAAAGTACATAGTTTTGGCTTTTTCCAACTCAACAACACAATTTTTAAAGGTAAAAAAAGCTTCATCTGTTGTTTTGCCAATTTCGGTACAATCAACACTAAAAGCAGAAAATTCACCAATAACTTTCTCTTTGTTGTTGGTATCAACTTCTAAGACAAAACCGGGTGTTTCACTGAACAGGTAAAAATCATCATCCATAAAATTATTAGGTAACAGAGAAAAACCTAAATTATTTGTAAAAGCCATTTCACTTAAAGTAACAGCCAAACCCCCTTCTGAAATATCGTGGCAAGCTAAGATTAGTTTTTCTTTAGCCAATTTGTTTATTACCTCTCCCGCTTTAATCAGATTTCCAATATCAGCTGAAGGTAAATTATTTCCTACGTGCCCTAAAATGGAGTAATAGATACTTCCGCCACACTCCTCTTTTCTTGAGCCAACCAACAACAACGTTGAATCTCTCTTTTTAAATGAGAGTGATAGGGCATCTTTTGCATCTTCAAGTTTACCCACCATCGCAATCATTGGACTTGGTGCAATGGAGACTCCGTTTGACTCATTGTACAAAGAGACATTTCCAGCAACTATTGGCACATTCATTGCTTTTGCTGTATCGGCAACACCAGCACACCCTTGGGCAAAATCGCGCATACTTTGGGGATTTTCAGGATTGCCATAACAAAGACAATCACTAAGAGCAACAGGCTTTGCCCCAGTTGCAACAGTATTTGTAAATGAAGTTATTACCGCCAACTCTGAACCTTTGTAAGCATCGATGCGGTTGTAACGGGGATTTTGATCACAGGTTAAAGTAACACCAACTTGACGAATCTCTTTAGGAAATTCAAAAGTATCAAACGGTCTTAAAACACCAGCATCGGCGACTCCTGGCTCATAGGTGACTAAGTTTTGTACCCGTTTATCAAAACGATCATAAATAAATTTACGACTAGCGACGTTTTCATGAGAGAGAATATCTAGCCACATCGTCTTTAAATCGATTTTTGTAGGTCTTGTAGGCTCACTGAATTTTCTAACTTTTTTTTCAGCCAACGGTCGATGATATAAAAACCCTCGGGTTACTTCGCTAGCTTCTGCATCGACTAAAACTTCACCTTTAGCGACAACCTTGTAGTTTGTTTTGTTGGTTATATACCCTATAACAGCAGCTTTGGCATTATAAGCAACATCACTTAAACAAAAGTCTTCATTGTAGTGTTTCAAAATTAAAGGGGTAATCTCTTTAGGAGTTGCCCAAAGGTATCGTTCCTGAGTTTCGGAGCAAAGAATAATATATTTCTCAATAGTAGGGTCGCTGACTGGCACCAAATCTAAATTGACAAAACAACCGTAATTTCCCCCGTCGGCGATTTCCACAGTGGCGCAAGCTATTCCGCCTGCCCCTAAATCTTTACAGGCAACTTTATCAATCAATTTTTTTTCACTTAAAAGGGCAACTAACTTCTCAGTTGCATGCATCAAATGGCGCCCCAATAGGGCATTGGGTTCTTGTACAGCCCCTTTGTTTAGCTCTGTCTCCTCTTCACTTAAACTAAAAGAAGAGAAACTTGCCCCCCCAAAACCACTGTTATCAGTTGGTTTGCCAACTAAAATCAAATCATACCCGTCGCTATTTTTAGGAACAAATGAGTGGATAATATTATCTTCTTTAATTGAGCCTAAAGTTACTGCGGTCACCAAAGTGTTACCACTGTAATCGGCATCAAATTGTAATCCACCAGCTATAACAGGTACACCGCACGGATTAGCATAACCTGCCAAGCCTGAAACGACTTCGTGCAAAAGGGCGCGATTGTGATTATCTTCGATTGGACCAAAGCGGATATCATCTGCAACAGCGACTACCTTAGCCCCCATACAACAAACATCCCGTATATTACCACCAATACCAGTTGCAGCTCCTTCATAAGGGACTATTTGTGAAGGATGGTTGTGACTTTCATGGCTGATTACAATTGCATAACCTAAGCCTTTGTTATCACGGCAGATACGGACAATACCAGCATCTTCTTTTGCCCCAATTATGACATCTTCTCCTTCTGTCTCAAAAAGTTTCAGATAGGGGCGACTACTTTTGTAGGAGGAGTGTTCAGAGCCTTGTATTCCAAAAAGGATTAATTCAGCTAGCGTTGGTTCTCTTTTTAAAATTCTCTGCTGTAAATCACGTGCTTCTGAAACCGTTAATCCTGTTTTAAGCTCATCCATTAGTTGACCAACCTCTTGGTCATTAAGATGTAAAAGGTCAAAAGTTTCTGTTCCATTCATATTGGCCTTACTCCTAAAAAACGAATAAAAAAAGCCGTGCACACCGAACTATTCGGCCTCACGGCTTCAAAACCCATTGTAATTGCCCGTCGCATTGACAGGATAAATTCTCTTGAAAATTCACTTTAAACACCTAGCTGGAAAAATGTCTTTCATAGCTGACATATATACAATATTTGTGGATTATGCAACATCACTAACGATTATTTGTTGCAAATTCTCAATTTTGCAACAAATAAAGACCATTTCTACTTTAAAGATGCAACATAGTGTTGTAATAGTATTTGGAAGTAAGAATACTCTTTAATACATAAAAATTACTTTCTTGTAATTGTTCTAATTGTAAGATGGTTTACAAACTGCTTACTAAATTTTAAGGAGGGAAAAGTGTATTTTAGTAACACTTTGCCCTAAAAACAAAAAACTGCAAGGAATAAGTCCTTGCAGTGTATCGGGCTGAGAGGATTTGAACCTCCGACCCCATGTCCCCCAGACATGTACGCTAAACCCCTGCGCTACAGCCCGAAATTACGTTGATGAACATA
>JBBAEC010000088.1:0-3483 GCA_041656135.1 Balneolaceae bacterium
TTTTCAAAATCGGCAACAATGCTCTTCTTGAATTCTTTTGAGTATGTACGTTGTTTGCGGATACTCCGTAGATTTGCTTTCATAGGTATTATCTCCATTAGTGGTCAACCTATGTCAGGGACGTACAAATTTCTAAGGTCTTAATTCTTACATCTTATGTCTAATTTTACTTATCATTCATAAATTAGTTTTAGTACTATCCTGAGTATTAAATCATTGTTTTGAATCTCATTTAGATATAGAAATTATATGCTTACAGGCGATATTAAGAATAAAGTGGATAGAATTTGGGAAACCCTTTGGACCGCTGGAATTTCAAATCCACTCACCGTTATTGAACAGCTTACTTATCTGCTTTTTATAAAAGGCTTAGATGACCAACAGCTTAGGGAAGAAAAGAAAGCCGAGCGTACAGGCAAGCCCATCCAAAATCCCACATTTAGTAAAGAGCAGGAACATCTGCGTTGGAGGAATCTCAAGCAGTTAGAACCTACCATCATGTTTGATACCATTCGCGACAAAGTATTCCCTTTTATTAAGGAATTGGGCGGAGCTAATGGTAATACCTACCGCAAGCACATGGAAGGCGCTATTTTCATGTTCCCGAAAGCCTCTACGCTAGCACGAGTGGTAGAGTTGATGGATCAGTTAGATATGGACGACCGTGATACCAAAGGGGATATGTATGAGTACATGCTTTCTAAACTAAGTGTGGCTGGGCAGAACGGACAGTTTAGAACTCCGCGACATATTATTAAAATGATGGTTGATCTCACCAAGCCCAAACCTCTTGAAAACATTTCAGATCCCGCATGTGGCACGGCTGGTTTCTTGGCAGCAGCAGGACAATATATCCGTGATAATCACGCCAAAGACATGGTAGATGATAGGGTGAGGGAGCATTTTCAAAAAGAAATGTTTACGGGATATGATTTTGATAGCTCCATGCTCCGCATCGGAAATATGAATATGGTAATGCATGGTTTTGATGGTGCTACTATCGATTATAAAGACTCCCTTAGTAGCGAGGGGCAGGATTTGGATGAAAATTTTGATTTAATACTTGCCAATCCACCATTTAAGGGCTCGTTAGATTATGATAGCGTGGCTTCAGATTTACTGCAAACCGTAAAAACCAAGAAAACAGAGCTGCTATTTTTGGCGATGTTCATACGAGCTTTAAAAATTGGGGGACGAGCAGCCGTTGTAGTTCCTGATGGAGTTTTATTTGGAAGTTCAAATGCTCATAAAGATGTCCGGCGCTTATTGGTAGAAGACCACCAACTGAATGCGGTAATTTCTATGCCTAGTGGAGTGTTTAAACCCTATGCAGGGGTAAGTACGGCAGTGATTATTTTTACCAAAACCAATTCTGGTGGAACGGATAAGGTGTGGTTTTACGATATGCAAGCCGATGGCTATTCACTGGATGATAAAAGGGATAAAATTGAAGAAGATGACATCCCTGATTTGGTACAACGCTATGCGAAACTGGATGAGGAAACTAACCGACAGCGAACAGACAAAAGTTTCCTAGTTCCTAAAAAGGAAATTGTAGACCAAAACTACGATCTCTCTATAAATCGCTATAAAGAAATTGTTTACGAAACTATAGAGTATGATACCCCTCAAGAAATCATAAATGGGAAAAATGGGGAGCCAGGATTACGCCAACTTGCCGAAGAGCGCCTTCAAATTTTGGATGAATTGGAGGGGATTATTTGAGGAAGGTTGAATTAGAGAAATTAGCCACCTATCAAAATGGTTATGCATTCAAACCTGATGATTGGTCAACAAAAGGTTTACCAATTATAAGGATTCAGAATCTAAATGATCATGGTAAAGACTTTAATTACTATAATGGAAATGAGGCAGATGAAAAATACTTCGTAAAAGACGGAGATGTATTAATTGCATGGTCGGCTAGCTTAGGGGTTTATATTTGGGACAGAGGAGATGCATGGCTAAATCAACATACATTTAAAGTTAACTTTGAGTCTGATGAAATAGACAAATATTATTTCGTATATGCTATTTCTGATGTTTTAAAAACAATCGAGAATAAGCTTCATGGGTCTACAATGAAACATATAACAAAAAAGAAATTTCTAAAGCTCAAAATCCCCCTTCCCACACTAGAAGAGCAGAAAGCCATTGTAGCCAAATTAGACCGAGCGCAGCGCCTCATCGACATCGACAAAGAAATGCTAGCCAAATACGACCAACTCATCCAAAGCGTATTCCTAGATATGTTCGGGGATCCCGTAACCAATCCGAAGGGGTGGGAGAAAGTACCATTCAAAGAAATTGCTGAAATTGAAACAGAGTCTTTTGACCCAACAAATTTTAGTGGGAGTATGGAGTATGTAGGCTTGAATAGTATTGTAAAAGATACTGGTATAATAATAGATGTTGAAACTATTGTTGAAGGTGATGTTAAGAGTAACAATTATAGATTTTCTTCGGACCATATTTTATATGGAAAATTACGTCCATATCTAAATAAGGTAGCTTTTCCAGAGTTTGATGGAGTTTGTAGCACGGAAATTTTGCCAATCAGACCTATAAAAGAAGTTTCCACCAAGCTATTTGTGGGGTATTTAATGAAAACAGAAGTGTTCTTAGAGTATGCTGATAAAAACTCTTCAGGAGCAAATCTGCCTAGGATTGGTCCAAGAATGATTAGAAAGTTTCAGGCTATTCAGCCACCCCTAGACTTACAGTTAAAGTTTGATAGTATAGTTCAAAAGATCAAAGCTGATAAAAGAAGCACTGATTGTAGTCTTATAAAATCAGAAGACTTGTTTTCTTCTTTGGTGCAAGAGGTGTTTGGGTGATGCACACGTCCCATCGGGACGTTATGTTTGTAATCCAAAAGAATCAGCAGCATCTACCTGCCCCATGGGGGCAGTACCAAGTCAGTATTATCTATCATCGCGCAGCCCTGTTCATACTGCACCCCCCAGTGCAGTACTGCACCTCACAGGAATATTTTGTTTGAAATCTGTCACCCAAATCAGGAAAATACTACACAATATATCCACGTCCCATCGGGACGTTTTGTTTGTAACCCAAAATAGCTGATGCCACCCACCTGCCCCAGATGGGGCTTGCCTTTGCCGATAGGCAGGCAGTACTTGATGGAGTTCGCCTATCATCTCATCTTACGCACAGCCCAGCTCGTACTGCACCTACGGCGCAGTGATTTTGTAGTTACTCTTTGGGTTACAAACATCCCGCACCTCCGGAGCGGAGTTTGTGGAGAGCTTTGAAAGAGCTATAAATTGCAATAGAGTTGAAAAAGTAATTCAGCCATATTTGGAGGTCGTGACACATGGTTTAAATTTTGCATTCTAACCTGACTTCCGCACTGGGACACCCAAAATCAAAAATTGAATAAAGATTGAATTTGACGATGCTCATCTGTCAAGAGAATAGTTTTTTTTATAGTTTCATTAGTAATTGGATTTTTAATTTCTATCT
>JBBAEC010000089.1:0-3386 GCA_041656135.1 Balneolaceae bacterium
TTCAGTATTAACATTAATCTTAGCTACACCTAAACTAATAGCTTTCAAGACTTGGTCTTCAGGAATACCCGTTCCACCATGTAATACTAATGGTAAGTTGTTAGAAGCTTTTTGAACCTCAGCTAGAAGTTCAAAATCTAAACCTTGCCAGTTATCAGGATAAACCCCATGAATATTGCCGATTCCAGCAGCTAGAAAATCAATTCCAGTGTCAGCCAACATTTGACATTCAACTGGATCAGCTAATTCTCCTAGTCCTACTACCCCATCTTCTTCACCACCAATTGATCCAACTTCTGCTTCGACAGAAACACCTTTTTCGTGAGCTAATTTAACAATCTCACGCGTCTTGGCTAAGTTTTCTTCCAATGGCAAATGTGAACCATCATACATAACACTTGTAAAGCCAGCGGCAATTGCCTTTTTTGCACCATCGAATGAACCATGATCTAAATGCAATGCGACTGGTACCGTGATATTTAAATCCTGAACTAAACCACGTACCATTTGTACCACAACATTGAAACCACCCATATATTTGACAGCTCCCTCAGAAACTCCGAGCAACATCGGTGAATTTTTTTCTTGTGCTACTTCAAGCACTAACTTTGTCCATTCCAAGTTATTGATGTTAATGGCTGCAACTCCATAATGATTATCCCGAGCATGCTCTAACATCATTTTCGCTGAAACTAAAGACATAGATACCTCCTTAATTATTTGTCCTAATACATTCTAACATTAATTAACTATTAATTCATTTCTTTATGAGAAATATCGCAAATAATTTGCTTTTTTAATCTAAGGTAAATAGGTAAATGATTTGCGAACTAAGACGTCCTTAGTTATACTAGAAGCAGAGGTGGAGAGATGATTAATATCGATTTACATATACATAGTAATTATAGTTTAGATGGACAGTTTACTCCAACTGAACTAATTGAAATGTCTTTAAAAAATGAATTAGAATATGTGGCTTTAGCTGATCATAATACTGTCGCTGGTATTGATGAAGCTATTACCGCAACTAAAAACACAAACTTGAAAGTTATTACTGGGATTGAAATTGATTGCCAGTTAAATGGTCGTAACCTTCAAATCTTAGGTTATTATTTTGATCATAAGAAACCCATTTTTCAAGAAATTGAGGCTGATATTTTAAAACAAGAGCAACAAGCTACTGAATTAAAACTTGCCTTATTAAAACAATTAGATGTTTATGTTGATGAGGCAGCAATTATGAAAAAGGCCATCCATGGTATTATTACCGGGGAAATGGTGGCTGAAGTATTATTAGATTCACCAGAAAATGATGGTAACGAAATCTTAGAGCCTTATCGACCAAACGGAAGTCGTGGTAACAACCCCCAAGTTAATTTCTACTGGGATTATTGTTCAAGTGGCAAACCACTTTATGTACCAATTAAATATTTGTCTTTAAAAGATGCTATTAATATCGTTAAGGATAATGGTGGTGTAACAGTTTTAGCACACCCCAGTATTATGGTTTTTGAAGATGAAGATTTCTTAGATCAAGTTATGGCCGAAGGATTAGATGGTATTGAAGTTTATAGTAGTTACCACTCAGCGAAGCAACAAGAGTTTTATAAATCTTATGCTTTAAAACATGGTTATTTAATGACTTACGGTACTGACTTCCATGGAGCCACAAAACCAACCATATCTTTAGGATGTGTGGTTAGCGACGTATGTAAAAAGCGCATGATTCAATCACTAGAAAATCTTGCCAAAACCAGACAATAAGAAAAGAGACATCTTACTTGAGATGTCTCTTCAGACTGTAGACAAACCCCTATGATATTTTAATTAAAAATCATACGGGTTTTATTTTTATCTAAATAACTAATTATTTGGTAAATAAAAGCTGTTTTATAAATTTAAAAGATGAAAAGGCACTTCTCATCATACTTTTACTGTCTTTAAGGCGATGTTTTTCATATTTTGGGCAGCGCAAACTAACCAAGTATAATCTTGGTTTTTCTTTAAACCTCTGACTAAGGCATAGCGATAACCATGATTCTGCTTACTATCGGCGAAACTTCTTTCTACCGTTTCTTTTCTCCGACGATAAAGCTCCTTACCTTTAATACTTAATCTATTGGCTCGATATTGTTCCTCAATATCTACTTTAAGATGTCTTCTCATAACTAATGATTTATCTTGATTAGTATATGTTTTATAACCATTACGGTCAATTAAGCCTTGATACACCAATACTTCACCAGTTTCTTTACTATAATAATAATCATTAGTAGCTTGATACTTAAATTGTGATTTAAAATCTCGCGAGTTTTTACTACCAGTTCTACGATATCCAATTACTCCAAATATTCCTTTATCTAGTAAATACTTTTTAATATCTAAACTATTATAACCAGAATCTAATGCCACCGCTTTAATCTCAAACTGAAATGTTTTCTTAAGATACTTCAATCTTGATATATAGGGCTGACTATCATGAACGTTACCTTTTGTGATATGAGCGTCAACGATAATATTAGACTTATCATCTACCGTTCTATGATCTAAATACATATAACCCTTTTCCTTTAAATCACGATGATAATAACCGCTTTCAGGATCAGCGGGACTAACTTTTATGGTTTTTAATTCACTTTCATCCTTATAACGGTAAGCTTTCTTACCTTGTAGGAGGCGCTCTTGATTAATTTCTTCTTCTAACCAAATACGCCGTTTTTTCACTACTTCAACGATCGAAGCATAATGTTTATTTTTATTAGCGTTAGCTTTCTTGTGAGTCGAGTCAGTATAAAAGATTTCTCCGCCGACTAGCCCCTTATTAATGGCTTGATTAACTATCTCAATAAAGATTGTCTCAAAGATATCGCTTCCTTGAAAACGTCTTTCATAGTTTTTACTAAAAGTAGAAAAATGGGGAGTCTTTTCTCCAAAAGGTATTCCTAAAAACCAACGATATTCAGCGTCAACTTCAATCTTCTCACAAGTTTTACGCATTGATTTTATACCATCTAAGGTTTGAATAAATACTAACTTAAATAGTACCACTGGATCTAAGCTCGGTCGGCCATTATCTAAACAATATAATTCTTTAACTGCTTCATAAATAAAAGTGAAATCAATCGCTTTATCTATCTTTCGAAAAAGACTCTTCTCAGGAATTATCTCTTCCATGGTAAGCATCATGAGTTCACTTTGAACTTCTCTATTTATTGTCAACATATTTTCACCTCTAGACTCTCTTTATTATACCATTTTGGGCATAATAAAGGGCGAGAATATTGTCTAGAGATGCTCGCCCATTTTTATATTATCATATTTTTGTTTCTTTTAATTAGTTTCTTTAAATTGACTTTGTCGACAGCCTGAAAAGTATTTCTTAATTG
>JBBAEC010000090.1:0-3272 GCA_041656135.1 Balneolaceae bacterium
AACCATTTGGCTTGCTTGTTAGAGTGGACGGCCTTTCCAGAAGGTGTAAGTCAAGATCCGGCTTATGTTGATCCAAAGACAAAAGGGTTGGTATCTGTGCTGGGTGAGCATAATTTAAGCTATAGAATTAGCACCTATTCACGCTTGGGTGCAAAAGTTGAATTAGCTACCCAAACATTCCCTATCACTATTGAGAATCCCGCTACACCTACTATTTCTTTCAGCTCTGACTATCACCTTAAAGATAATATTTATATTGTTCCGATGAAAGGAGGTCGCCTGGGTAGCTTGCAGGTAGAAGCTGATAAAGGAAATATATTGATTGAAACATTTGAAGGTGAAAAAATGATTGATCGGAAAACCTATCTTCCAAATCAGTCAAGGGTTGATAGTAAAAATGTGCTATCAGCAATCATCCCATTTAGTCAATCAGGGTTATACGATAAAAAGACATACAAAGCTAAAGTGGCTTATGGTGATTTGCCAGACGTTGGTGATGAATATGACTTCATTACCTATACGGTTCCGGTTGATGGCGTGAGGCCGTTAATTACGGTTCAGAAACAAGCTGTAAGTACCGAAATTTTACCTATAACAGTCAATATGATTAACGTGCGCAATGCCCGAGAAGAATATTCTTCAGACAGTATGGGTAACTGGAAAGTCCGATTAATACAGCAAACAGGTAAAAATGATGAAGATAAAGCATTAACTGATTTTCATGATATGGTTAACGGTGAAGTTACCATTGATTTGGATATCAACGATAAAAGCGATCTCCGTTCGTTGAAAATTTATGCTGAAGCTGTACTGATTCATCAAATCCCTGATTACGAAAGAATAGAAACTTCAAATAGAACGGCTTTTGTTCAGATACTTTCAGGTGATGCCATTGATGCCAGTGTAACGACCAACAAAATTTCAGGCAAAGCACCATTTACAACGACATTTAAATTATCGTTGGATAATCGCTTGAACAATGCCAATACAGGTGATGTTCAGTGGCAGTCAAGTAAAGACAATGGTGTCACATGGGTCAATGAGCAAAATAATCAAAACCAAAAAATGCAATTCCGTAATATATTTCAAACAGGTACGCATTTGGTTAGGGCGATCACAACCAATAAGCATTCTGGCGCGAAATATACTTCGGAATCTGTAGAAGTTATTGCCTATGAAGGTGTTTCAGTGGACATTGAGGCCCCAAATGTTTTATTCGTTGGAACAGTCGCTCATATAACGGCCAAACCCTATGTAACGAGGATGCCTACGGATGAAGAACTCGCTTTAATCAAAGCAGGTGAATTGGATGGTGCATTTTTAGATGAAAAAATACCAGTTCCTATGGAAAAAGTAGAAATCCAGTGGTCAACGGATGGCGGTAAAACCTATCCGTTAACCGGGGAACGTATCGAGCTGGCCAGTGATGAAGTAAAGCGTTTTAATGTCTTTGCTAAAATCAAGCCTATAGATGCGCCTGAAGATGATAAATATGCTTATTCGACTACTAAGGTTTCTATTACTTTTCAAAAGATCAAAGCACCCACAATTAGAATTAGGGGTGATAGCCGGGTAGAAGTAGGGAAAACACATATATTTACGGCTACCACAACACTTCCTTATAAGGATTTTGAAGGGGAAGTTAAAGGCTTTTTCACTTTACCAAACGGTGAGATTGTTGAAAAAGATACCTTAGAATTTGTACCGACTATAGAAGATATGAATTTAGGGTTATTGGAATTTAAATACACGGCATGGATTGATGGATACAGGGATCAAGGCGCTGAATCATCTTCGGTTTTCCGGACAAGAACCTGGCAATATATATGGCCAAATTTTGCATTGGATGTACGGTTAGATGCACGGTTTGCTCCTGCTACTGCCGTATTAACGGTTAGGCCAATAGGCTTTAAGGGTGAGCTTGATAATCCAGAATACAAATGGACACTACCTGCAAATGCTCAATTGGTATCAGCCAATTCGCCTACTGTTCGTCAAGTTATCTTAAATAATGCTGGTAAACATACCGCTGCAGTCAGTGTAGTTGATGCACGTGGCAATAAAACTGATTTGACAGTTGATGTCAATATTAGTGAACCGGTGCCATTTAAGATTGATCTTCAGACCATCTACTCAAACTCACACCTAAGAGAACCTTTAAGTGTGAGGATTAGGCCAACTATTTCAGGAGGTCATCCTCATGATAGGGTTAAAAACACGACCTATAAATTAAACGGAAAAAAGGTTGAGGGTACCGGGTTATATGGAAATTTGACGAATTTAAAGGCGGGGACCTATTCTGTTAACTTTGATATTGAGTCAGATATGAAAGTCAAAGCAAGCCAAAGCTTCGAGTTCACGGTGAAGGATAACAAGAAGCCCGTTTGCGAACCGCTTACAAGCAAACAAACCATTGCGTCTTTAATTATTAGTGCCAGTTGTAAAGATGAAGATGGTCGCATTATTGCTTATAACTGGAAATTAAACGGTGATAAGGTAAATGTGTCAAATAATCGTCTGGTTGTAAATTTCAGAAAAGGGGATGTTATGCCGGTTATCACTTTGAATGTGGTAGATGATTCAGGTGCATCTTCTGAAAATTATCAATTAAACAACTAGAGATATGTGCCTACGAAAGCCCCACTAAATAAGGGGGTTACTAAGTCAATTTTTTACACCCGCTTTTAAAAAAAGCGGGTTTTTTTATGGGTTGCTTGCCTCTCATATTCCCCGGGGAATATGAGAGGGTAAAGAACCGTAAATTTCCAGGTAAAACATGGCAGTTTTAGTGGGTATGTCAGCAAAACGGTGTTTTTTGTCACCCGAAAACGGCACGATTCGACCCTAAAGAAATGGCAGAAAGGTTTTATTCTAAAAGTGTTGGCAACAACAATTTTTTAAATCTTTTTGGGAAAGAAACCGATGTTAAGTCAAATTAAAACGTTTGCACAAGCAAACAAAACAAGCCTTATTCAAGCTATGTTCCTAGTTGCATTCATGGCCGTCATGGCCAGCTCTGCTCATGCCGGTGCTGGCGGTACAGAGTTTGATGAAGTATGGGACATGATCAAAGACTGGACACAAGGCTCACTGGGCCGTGTAATTGCCGGTGGCATGGTATTGATGGGTGTGGCTGCGGGAATGGCTCGTCAATCCCTGATGGCGTTTGCCTTAGGCGTTGGCGGTGCAATGGGTCTGTACTATGCACCTACGATTCTTGAATCAATCATGACAGCAACCCTGCCGGTCGCAGCAAAAGTAGCACCTTTGGC
>JBBAEC010000091.1:0-3197 GCA_041656135.1 Balneolaceae bacterium
CAAAAGCAGTTCCTTGAATAGAATAGTCGTAGTCATAAAATGAATCGTGACGATTCACTAACGTCGAAAAAGTAGCTCCAAAATCATTAGATAGAACTATAGAGGAATCTTTATAACCAACATACAACCCACTTTTTAAAGGACTTACACCCGTTACAGTAAAATCAATGAGCATAGAATCAGGTAGCTCAGTATAGCCTGAGTATTGAGACAAAGAAGTGTCATTTGGTATAAATGAATACGATTTTTGGAGATTTATTTCAAAATAATCTCTAGCTTTAGCTACAACAGAATTAATTGGTGTGGTAATAACGGCCTTATTTGAAAAACGATCGAAACTAAAACCATTTGGGTTAGATATTCCTAAATCGAAATAATTATCTAATCCACCCTCAAGATAATAACCACCACTTAACCCATAGAAACCAAATTTTATTGCTACAACGGAATCTGGATTTGGCATTGTAAAGATAAACTTCTCTACACCATAGATTGGGAATTGATCATCTGGTCTTTGACTCGAATAGACATTGAATTTAATACTGTCTATCTCTGATTCTGTATCGAAATGGTAAATATTATTTGTAATGAAATTCAAAGTACCTCCAACACTAATACTAGTAGAACATTGATTATGAGCTGAGACAAATACTCTATAGAACAAATGGGTAACTCCCTCAGAATCTTCCATTCCATTTAAATCGTAGAAACACTTCTCTTGAGCAGACGCAAGAAGAGGAATTAGCACAAATAGGAGAAGTAAAAGGATCTTTTTCATAGAAATATCACATTGCTTTACAAGAACATACAAAAAAGGAGATTCTTTTTAAATTAAATAAGTGAAGGGTTGTGGGTGCTAAATATTTCGCTGATAATTCTCAAAGCTCACAGCTCACCCCTCAAAACTAACTTCTATTTAATAATAGTGAGTCGCTTCGTTTCTGTAATTCCATTGGCCTTTAATCGGTAAAAGTACATTCCAGAGGATAAACCTTGGGCGTTGAAGGTAACTTCGTGAAGTCCTGCGGGTGTTCGTCCATCTATCAGTGTGGCAACTTTTCTTCCAAGCATATCAAACACATCTAATTTCACCAAACCGCTTACTGGTAATTGATAACTAATGATGGTACTTGGATTGAAGGGATTGGGATAATTTTGAAAAAGGGTTATTTGGTTTGGTTGGGAACTTGGTTCCAACTCGTTAGAAACTGGAAGTTTTTTGATAGAAGTCATAGTTCCATTAGAAAAAGCGAAAAGTTCGTTTTTGGTAAGGATATAAGTAGTTCCAATTCCTTGCTCATCAATACCAGATACATAGAGCCCAGTAATCTTATTTTCGAATTCATGAACAGTGTGAAGCTTTTCATCAACTTGACTCCATTCATACAGTGTATTTCCCCCAGCAGCGTAAAATGAAGAACCATCTAAGGAAGAAAATTCCGCAAATATTTTGGTGCTATCAGCAAAAGGATACTCAGCATCGGTAGATAAACCAGCTTCATTTGTAGGAGGAAACCAATTTGCACCATCATCTTGGGAAAGCATTAGCTTGTAAGCATGGGGACCAGAATTGTAACTACTCGAATCTAGCACTGCGAGTATGGAGTTTTGCTGAGCGCTAAATCTAAAGCTGTTTACAGTACTCCATTTATGATCTGCATTCAAGAAATGCAAACTGTCTGCCCTGTAATCTGAGTAAAATAAAGAATCATTTCTTTGGTAGAATACTTTAGAACTATCTCTACCATCAATGGCTATAAAATTAAAATCATGATAAATTACGCTATCAGTAGCCCCAAAATAACATCCAGTTCCAACTTCAGTACAGATTCCTTCATTATTGCTAGCTACTTTTACAGGGACATCATAGGGATATTGTATGGATGGAAGACTGTCGTTATGTAACACAATGGAAGCACTATTTTTGTATTCCAAATTCATCATCACAAACTGGAGAGTATCGTTTTTGCCCAGCCCTAGACTTCTTGCATAACCATCAAAAAAGGAGCCGTTATATGTATAAGCATTAGAACTGCCAAGGAGGTAAGCATCTTGGACGGCATCTATTTTAACCCATTTGTCCATATTTCCATCCATAAATAAAAAGTCAGGTGTGTTCTGCTTAGATAGTTCATATGGGCTGCAAGTGACAGTCTGATGAAAGGAAGGATAGAAAGTAGAATCCATCATAGTAGCGGTATTCAGGTGAAGGATGTCATTACGCCTATCAATACCACAATTTGCGGTCCCTAAATCAAACTCCTCATAAACTCGGTAAAACAATTGTGTAACGCCCTCCGAATCTTCCATTCCTTTTAAATCATGGAAGAATTTTTCTTGAGCATTTGCTAGAAGAGGAATTAGCACAAATAGGGGAAGTAGAAGGAGCTTTTTCATAGAATTATCACATTGCTTTACAAGAACATACTAAAAAGATGAATCTCGTTAAAATGAAATAAGTGGCAAGTAGTAACTAGTAATTGCTAATAGTTTAAAAGCAGTTTTCCTGGCTCAACTCACCGCTCACCCCTCACCCCTCAAAACTAACTTCTATTTAATAATAGTGAATCGTTTCGTTTCTGTAATCCCATTGGTCTTTAATCTGTAGAAATACATTCCAGAGGATAAACCTTGGGCGTTGAAGGTAACTTCGTGAAGTCCTGCGGGTGTTCGTCCATCTATCAGTGTGGCAACTTTTCTTCCTAGCATATCAAACACATCCAATTTCACCATTCCGCTTATAGGTAATTGATAACTAATGATGGTACTTGGATTGAAGGGATTGGGATAATTCTGAAAAAGCGCTATCTCGTTTGGTTGGGAATTTGGTTCCAATTCATTAGAAACGGGAAGAGTTTTTAATGAGGATTTTGTTCCATTTTCGAATTTAAATAGCTCTTCCGTCGTAAGTACATACAGAATATCGGAATTGGGCTTTTTGTAGAGTCCTGTGATTTTCTTTGGAAAGGTTGTAACTAGTTGATTGGTAATTCCAAAATCACTGGAAAGAAATAAACTGTCATTATTTGAGAAATAGAAATGTCCAGACTGATCTGGATCTATAGAAAATGAATCGTGAGTCATTGTTTTAATTGTCCAAGCATCGGACTCCTTTTTGACTAAATAGGTTTTATCAAGCTGCATATAAAAGCTAGAAGAGTCGGCATCAAAAGCAGTTCCTTGAATAGAATAGTCGT
>JBBAEC010000092.1:0-3180 GCA_041656135.1 Balneolaceae bacterium
TAGGTGCCATTTACCTGCTTTTTTGACCCATACATGCTCAGAGGCATCCATCTGAATCATTTCACCAAAATATTTGCTTCTGGCTTTGCGAGGGTGAACATCATAGCCATCGAGAATACTAAAAGCGGCACTTACGTGTTCACCTTCGGCTTTAGAGAGATGTTCTTTGCGTGCAATAAGACGTAACTGCTTTTCCACCTTTCTTTTGGTAATTTTGCGAGAAGAGGGGGAGATTAATAGAGCTTCTTTGAGGATGGAGTGCACAGTACCTTCTGAGAGGATGATGTGGTAATCCTCAGCAAGAATCTCACAAAAGTGAGCAAAACTGGCACTGTAGTAGGTATCTCGGTACAGTGTAACCACAAAAGTTCTAATTTCTTCAGAGACGGTAGTAACTGGTTTTCTACCACGATTTTGGTGGCAAAAACGAGCTACATCACCATCTTTGTACCACTGTACGTACTTAAGTAGTGTTTTTCTGGTACACCCGAGTTTGGTACGTCCTCGTCGTATAGCTACATCGGTGCAGCTCAGGTCCACTACCTCAGCTGCGACTTCCCACTTTTCCAATTCCTTTGGCCTTAAATCCTTCAATTGCATTGTCATTCTCCTATTTAGGGAGGTTTCTTTTTCCCAAAATGAGCTTGCACACCAGAATCTAGTTGTTTTTTGTGCAATATTTCATTCCCTGAACCCATAATGGGACTAACAATAACAATGAAGGTGCAAAGCTTGTCAAAATTAACGGAGAAAAGATCTAGGGTATAGCGTAACCACTGATCTTTTAGGTTTTTACAAAAGGCTATGAGAGCTTGTTCTATCTCATCTTTGGAGATGACTCGCCCTAAAAAGAGATAAATCTTGTGTAGCAATTGCTTCCAGATTCTACGAAACCATACTCTCCAATATGATCGAGTACGCTTACTAGCTAAGCAATAGTCTCCCTTTGCTTCTAGCACCAAACGAATCTCATCGATGGGGTACTGCTTATACAAAATCATATCGGCATCAAGGACTGTAGAGTAGTGCCCATCTTTAGGACAATGGCTGACGGTTACTTTTCTTTTTTCAACCGCCGGGCCATCTGCACTGCTGTAGATCAAAGTCCGACTCCTCAAGTTGGAGTACTCAACTCCTTCAAGGCAACTTCGGCACAGCAACTGGCCATTGCCCTTTCTCAAGGATAGAATTTTGGTCTCTTGAAATATGGGAGTTTCGATGTTATTGTTGCCATACTTTGTTTTGGATTGGGGAAGCCTTTAAGCAGACTAGGCATTAAGAGGGCTTCCTCATCCTTTTCCTTTTATTATAATTGAACCAATCTTACTACACTAATTACCATAAGTGGAAATAATCATTTATAGAACAGAGAGAAATTATTATTTTCGGTTTAGTCAATTTATTAGGGACGAAGTATTTTCCTTGACTATTACACTTAATAATGATAGCTTTAGGTCAGACTCATCCACCAAGATGTGGAAGGAGTTGGGAGGTCACTAAGGTGCCCTCTCCTTTTTTTATTGATATGTGGCTATTCTTTTCTGCCATTTTCCGAAAACTTTCCTTCGATAGGATGGACCATCAATGTGAAAAGTAGTAATTATATTCATAACCTCAATGTTATTTTTCTTAAGAAAGGTTCTTTGCAATATTATTAAATAATCTAAATTTTCTAGCCAAATATAGGTACGTATACCTTTCTTTTTATCTGCTTCTTGATTGTCCCATACTTTTACACGAAAGTCCTGAAAGTTTTCTATCGTTGGTTTAAACCATGGGAGCTTCTTTGCACGAGGGAAATCGATGAGCTCTTCTCCGGATTCTTCTTCTTTTTCAATTAAGTGCCAGAAAATTTTTTCATATCCCATTCCGTTTTGTTTATAGCCTGGACGATAACCAACTTTTGTACCGCAGAAGAATAAGTTGCCACATTTTATATCCATTTGAAATACATTATAAAGAGTAGCTATAATTTGAGTATATGTTTTATCATCTAAATCCAACTCTGGTGGTAACCATTCAATAGTATAAGAACTCATTAACCTCTCCCATTCCAGCGTAATAAATTAATTTTTTTTTCTCGAAAAAGTGTGGTCCTCTCTAAAGAATACCCAGATCTTTCAATTAGTCTGTCAACTATTGATCTTTTAGCATTACTCGTAATTAATTGGCGATTAGCATAACCAATAGCGCCAATCAGCAAATCACACAATTGTATTAATTGAACTTGATGAGATTTAACTAGTTTAATTTGTTTAATAATATCTCTAGAAAAATCATAATTAGAATTAGACAATACTTCATGAAGCTTAGAGATTTTCCTTGCACCCCAAGTGTCTTTATAATCAAGGTAGATGCAGTAATTTTCATCAGGAGCAATTATTACCTTTAGTAAATCAAAAAACATTTTGTAATACCAATCATCATGTGTTTGTTTGAACTTTTCGTGGTCTAACTTAGATTTATCTGGAATTATAATTCCCCTAAAATGTAAGTCATCGTCGTCTAGAAAATAATCAAGTATATCAAGATAGAAAGATTGTTTTGAGGGGGAAACCTTAACCCACTTTATCTCAACATATGGAGACAGTCCATGTCGACGACGGATTTCTTTTAATCTCTTTGAAATTTCTTCGACTTTTGAATGTTTGCACCATACTGCTCCTATTACCATTACTTCACTAACATCGTTTTCGAGATGGCATGTTTCATCACAATAAATATTATACATTTCAGACATTTTTCATTCCTTACAGATTTATTCTTTAGACATATAGTCACAATATTTTTAAAGAACTACTGCACCCCATTATAAAATGCAACCCTATAAAAGTCTTCTACTTTCTCTTCGTACTATCTTTGAAAAGAGAAGAAGGAAGTCAAAATGTTGAGAATTTCGTTTTATTCAAATTAAACTACAGAGAGATTCAGTATGTGCAAGAAATGCACACACTGCCTCTAGTCAGTAGAACATATTCCACAAGATTATCGACCATCTACTTTTTATGTTTTTAGTGTCATCTATTCTATTAATTTCTTTTTTAACAACAACCTCTTTATAAGATGACAAGCACTCATGAAAAACATTAATTATAAATAGCGTGTTAGCTTGAGAAATTGGGTTCAAATTGGTAATATCGCAGTTATGGGTAGACAAAGTAGGGTTGCTTTAGATAGTAT
>JBBAEC010000093.1:0-3140 GCA_041656135.1 Balneolaceae bacterium
TTGAACGTTATCAACCGAATATCATCTTCCATGCGGCAGCACACAAGCATGTCCCGATCATGGAGGAAAATCCATTTGAAGCGGTGAAGAATAATATCTTTGGTACGCTTAATACTGTCAATTTAGCTCATGAATTCAAGGCTGAGCGTTTTGTTATGGTTTCGACAGATAAAGCGGTTAATCCTACGAGTATTATGGGTGCGACCAAGCGTGTTTGCGAGATTATTTGCCAGACTATTGACAAGACGAGCGAGACAGACTTTGTGGCTGTTCGTTTTGGCAATGTTCTGGGCTCTAATGGATCAGTTATTCCGCTTTTTAGAAAGCAGTTGGATGAAGGTGGTCCTCTCACTGTAACACATAAGGATATTATTCGTTATTTTATGACCATCCCCGAAGCTGTCCAGCTTATCCTGCAATCTGTTGCTTTTGCACAGGGCGGCGAGATCTTTGTCCTCGACATGGGCGAACCAGTTAAGATTGATAGCCTTGCTCGGGACTTTATTAAGCTTTCAGGTTTTGAACCAGATGTTGATGTGCGTATTGTTTATTCGGGCTTGCGTCCTGGCGAGAAACTTTTTGAAGAATTGCTCTTGGAAGAAGAGGGCTTGAAAGAAACAGTCCATGAGAAGATCTTCATTGGCAAACCTGTCGAGATCGAATATTCTCTCCTCCAGCGGCAGCTTGAGACCCTGCATGGCATCACTGAGATAGAGGACGAAATCCTTCTTGACTCTATTATTCGTGTCCTTGTCCCGACTTATGCTAAACCTTTGGAGTATTAGTTTGCGAAGCAAAGCATGCACTGTAAAAAATATAATGAGAAGGTATATTAATGAAAACAAATTTTGTATTAAAAAACAAAGACTTTTTATTAGCTAAAGAAAGATGTGATAATTTTGCAAATTATCTCAATATTGAAGATTATGTGTTTAATTATAACGAATCTCCAGCATTTATTGGTACCAATGACGACAAAACTCTTATTATTCATGGCATTATCGTTAATAGCCATGATTCTAATTCAAGCGAAACTGATATTGTCAATGAGTTATTAGAATCAATTAATTTTAATGATTTTATAAGCAGAAGTAAAAAAATGGCAGGCAGATTTGTGTTGATATATCGTTCAAAAGAGGGCTTCTTTGTTTTGCCTGATGCAACAGCAAGTATTCAGGTAGCATATGATATAAAATCTGAAAATTTGTTCATTTCATCTAATCCTAAAATAATTGCAGATATTCAAAAATATGACGAATCTCAAATTTCAAAAACTATCAAAGCTTCAGCAGCAGATTCACAAACACTACCTTATGACTTAACTATGTACGAAGAAATAAAGTTTGTAACAGCAAATCATTTTTTGAATGTAAATAACCGGCAGTCTATTAGGTATTATCCTAGTCACAAAATTAGTAGTATTACAGTATCTAAAGCAGCTGAATTTTCCAATAAACCTATACGCAATATATTAAAAGCATATCACAATAAATTTAAACTATCTTTGGCTCTGACGTCAGGTGTTGATAGTAGAACAATACTGGCAATGTGCAAAGACATAATTGATGAGATACCTACCTATACATTCTATCATGAAAATTTTACAGAAAACACAGCTGATATTTATGTACCCAAAGAGCTTTCAAAAAGATTTGGTTTTAGTTATACTATTATGCAAGACCTTGAATTACCTGAAGAAATAGTAAAACAGTATTTAGGTAAAATAAGCATTAATTTTGCTAAGGTAGTAGCCAGAAATGCATGGACTTACTATAATAGTAAACTAAAAGATCACATACGATTAGATGGACAAGTTATTCCAATTGCAAAAAGTAATTTTGGGAAAAACTTGCCTGAATTTCTTGCAAAACCATTCTATTTAGTTACCAAAACACATAATCACTCGAAAGAAAACTATACAGAGATTATAAGGTGGTATACCGAAATTGATGAATATTCCAAAAAAAGTAAAATTTCTAAGTTCGATTTGTTTTTTTGGGAACACAGGATGGGAAATTGGGTTGGAAATTCACTTTTAAATTCATCTTTACTTACTGAGCCAATTAGTATTTTTAATTGCAGGGAGCTAATTGAAGCATGGTTAAATGTCCCAAGGAAAGAAAGGCTTAATGCTGAAATCCATTTAGAGTTAATTAAACTAAACTGGCCTGAGCTATTAGATTTTCCAATTAATCCAGGCCGTAAATACAATTTTTTGTATAAAAATTCACTGTTATATTATCTCGCATCTTTTGTTAAGCACCGATTAGATAGAAAGAATTATGTCAAATAATGACATGAATAACTTTAAAGTTTTTATCCCAGCTTCGATGGAGAATCTCTTCGAGAAAAGATGACTGTATCATAGAGCCAACTGCGTCGGAGAGACGCTTCCCGTAGAGAGAACTTGAACTAGTGTTTTTCGTATCGAATTTTGATAATCATCGTTTTTAAAATACATATAACTAAACTTGTCAATTTAAAATGTATCGCCAGCAATAGTAGTCCACTTGTTCACTCGTTCACTTTTGTGAAGCAAACCCTCTGTGGACCTCTGTGACTAAATCTTTAAAAACCCTTTGTGTTCTTTGTGATCTTTGTGGTTAAATAATTATGTTTTGTCTGCATCAGTATTACACTCTCTCACTCGTTCACTCGTTCACTCACTCACTTTTGCGAAGCAAACTCTTCGTGCTCTTCGCGTTCTTTGTGGCCTTTGTGGTTAAATAATTATGTTTTGCCTGCCAGTAAGTAACATTGAAATCGTTTCTGTAAAACCAGTAATATCTAAAACCACTAATTTCCCCTACTGCGACAGAGGAGCAGCAAGTTCGTGTTGTTCGTGTCGTTCGTTGTTAAAAGTGTCGTTCGTGTTCGTTCGCTGTCGTTAGTTGTAAAAAATAGTATTGTTAGTATATAAGGATATATTATGCGTGTAGTTTTTTTACTGTTAGTTGTTTGCTTGTTAGTTGGCTGTACTTCCGATCCTTCGCCTACCGCCTCTCTCACTGGTACTATATCCATTCTCGGTACAGACGACTACTCCGACGTTACCGTAGCCCTATATACACCAGCCTATCTCGATACCACTCTCGTACGTATAAATCAAGAATATCCACATATAGGTGTAATTATCAGTC
>JBBAEC010000094.1:0-3113 GCA_041656135.1 Balneolaceae bacterium
TAAATATGAGAAAATATTTGAAGGTGGTATTTTAATCGGGAATAATGATTTAAGAAAAATTGATGACGGTGAGCTTAATCTTGATTCTGAAATTTTGGAACGAACAGAAGCTGCATGCACTGAAAAATACCAACGTGATAATGACAGAATTGAATATATAGGACATGGTAACCGTTCACAAAATTCAGATAATTTGACTACTATTTTCAATCAGAATTATAGTTTAAGAGATAATAAAGTCATACAAAATGCAGTTTATTTAAATGTGCCTTTAGCTGGCCGTTTCCGGTTGACAGGCACACAGCAATCAAATTGCATAGTCTTACATTACGCACCTGAATTTTTGAAATATTATTATTGGGAACGTCCTGACAACGGTGGGTATATGACTATCGAGGAAGTACCAATTTCTGCTAATCATAACGTTAAAATTAGTTTTAATTCTGATAATAGTTTTACAAGTGACGAATTTAGTACAATTAAAACAACAGATTTTGACTTTACTTCATTGGTTTGGGATTACTTTGGCAAAGACGCTTTATTTGACGGTTTAAATCGTTTGCACAAATCCGCAGCAGGCAAATTGTATTGTATAGCGAAAAGTTATAGCATGTTAATGAATGGACGTGTTAAAAGACAAATAGAATATGAGAATACTTTTGATAAAATTAGTAGTTATCAAAGTGGTTTATCTATTGTGAATACTTTTAGTAATGCTTTTTTAACTGCAAAATTACGTCGTTTTAGATTTGATTTTGCGAGTTTAGATAGTTTCTTGGATACAGTAAATACAGATGGGTTTGTAATTGAGAACGAAATGGATTTAACCTGCAAAGATGAAACAACAGGTTTTAGGGTTACATCAAAATATAAAATACTGGTGACTAATTATGAGTAGTTTCTTAGCGAATGAATCGGTAACATATAATCACTTAACAGTTGATTTAAGGAAACGACTTTTTAATACTGATAGTGATATTCCTTTATTGAAAGAACCAGATTTGACACAACAAATCATGGAAATTGCTGTTTGCGTTATTTGCACTGATAGTAATATTACGTTATCAGGCGAACAAACAATTCAGTCTGTTGATGTTTATGTCAATAACTTTGTTTGTGTAAATGGTCAAGATGATAAAACAGAAAACGGGGTGTATCTATGTAAAGATAGTAATTGGGAGCGTTGGCCTGATGGACGTGTTGGGCACTTAGCAAAAATTTTAAAAGGTACTTATGCTAATCGTATATTTCATAATATTAATTACGAATTATTATATGGAGAAACTGAAATTGAATTTGAGTTGTTACCTTTTAATATTTCAGAGTTATTAGACGTTTCACTAACAAGTTTAATCACAAATGATATTTTAAAGTTTGATGGTACTAATTGGGTAAACGTTCCAATTCCTGCTGGTGCTGAAAATTTATCGGAATTGAATGATGTAGATTTGACAAGTTTAGAGACAAACGACGCATTGGTTTGGGACGGTAGCAAATGGACTAATTTAGAAGTTGACGGACTGCCGAGTGGGACAGTTAACCAAACATTAAGGCATGACGGTACTTCATTTGTTGCTAATAGCGTTTTGCAAGTTCTGACCGATACGGTTAAAAGCGAATCAAAAATAAACTTTAAAAATGCTTCGACAGATTCTATTTACATTTGGAACGGTACGCAAGCTAAAATATCTATGGAGTATGGAACAAACGTAAACATAGAAGGACATAACTTAAACATTAGAGGGCACAGACCAGCAGACTCGTATGGGTATTTACAGTTAGCCTCAAGAATGGGTTCAACAGTTGGGCAGCGAATAACTATACAAGGTCCAATCACAAAAGCAATACAAGCAAACCCGACGTTTCTGCTGGTAGGATTAACCCCTTCAACTCTTTTACAAGCAAATGCCTCAAAAGAAATCGTATCAATTGCAAATGCGAGCGGGTTTTTGAAAAACGACGGTTCGGGTGGTTTCTCGTGGGATACTCCGAGCGGGGGTGTTACTCAATTATCAGACTTATCAGATGTTGAATTAACAAGTTTAGCAACTGATGACATAATCAAATACGATGGTACAAATTGGATTAACGTTCCAATACCAACGGGTGTTGAAAATTTATCAGATTTATTAGATGTTACTCTTAGTTCACTTGTTACAAACGACGTTTTGACGTGGGACGGTTCAAAGTGGACTAATGCAACGGGTACGACAGGCACAGACGAAAAAGTTAAAGCCACAACCGATGACACTACATCAGACTATCTCTACAACAAATTTGACGTCGCTGGTTCTAACATACATTTTGACATTACAAACCCGTCTGGGAACGAAAAAATCAAATTAACAGGGTTCGATGGTGATTATAATTCGTTGTCTAATTTGCCGACTATACCCGACGAACTATCAGAGCTAACAGATGTAACATTAAGTGGTTTAGCAACTGATGACGTTCTTGTTTGGAACGGCACTAAGTGGGTTAATATAACAGCACCAACAATACCAACGGATATTTCAGAACTATCAGATACAACAAACTTGCTATTTGACGGCGACTACAATAGTTTATCTAACTTACCATCGTTGTTTGACGGCGACTATAATAGTTTAGCAAACAAACCAAATATCCCCGCAAACAAAGGAGCGGCAAGCACAAATGGATTAGGTGCTTTTCAAACTATTGCAAATTTACAAAGTGGAACAACAACACTTGCGGATATTTCAGGAACATCATTGACTTTAAAAGCGAACACTAACTATATATTCAGATGTGATTTGATAATGCGGTGGTTAAAAGACGGTACTTTATGGAATGACGATACAGAATTTGAAATACAATTTACAACAACTGGCGACACTCAAGTTTTAGGGACTCTATTTGGAAATCATTATTGGTATTATTCAGTGGGTGATTTAGAAGTTTGTACTCAATTAACTCTTAACAGTCCTAAATTGTACCTATTAGAAGGTGGCTCTGACTTTCAGGACCGTATGAGGGATAGTCATTTTGGTGGTTATATTTCAGGTGGTGCTGGTGGCGGTACAATCAAAATGCAAATGAGGATTACAACTACAGGATTTAATGATGATTATATGATATTGAAAATTTTAGGT
>JBBAEC010000095.1:0-2992 GCA_041656135.1 Balneolaceae bacterium
AGCTTTACCGGCGGTCGAAGTAACCCTTCGGTTAGAAAACAAAAATAATGTAGGGCTTGCCACATCTCTTCCGAATAACATTTTTCTGTATAAGTAATTTGTAGCCGGGTAAATTTCTTCTTCGCCCATATAAACAGGTTCAAACCTGAACGGGGTAACAGATTCAGAAGCGATTTTATTCCATCCGTTGCCCATATCAGTAGTGGCAGCATAACCGCTCCCTGTTGTTGTAACAGAACCATCCAACTTGCTTAAATCAGTCTGTGTAAATATTCCGCCATTTTGAAGTTTCTGACTTGATCCAATATACGAAACTGAAACAGCGCAAAACAACGGAACATCAGCAGAACCTTTTTCAAATTTTATATCAATGCTACCACCCGTTACATTAATTCCGGTATATCTTCTTGCCAAACCTTTTTTTGCTCCCCCGGATGCTCCCCCGGATTCATAGAATACATCCAGTTCATTCTCTCTTTTCTCGCCTTCAACATACACATTAAATTTTCTTTGCCCCGCTGAAGTATGGTAGTGCTCAATATAATAGATAGTAATGTCAGCCTTATTTGATCCTGTAAATGGAATCGAACATGTAAAATCATTTGCAGAGCCGGTTAAAAGATATGGACTCATGAATATTTCTTTTGTTGTACCATCAGGAACAGAAGTTATTTGTGATGAAGTTAATGGATGATCTGTAACTTTTGCGTTTGTGGGTATTGCCAGTTTGTTCCAAGAAAACCCGTAAGTATCAGTATAGGGGGCAATATCTGACGTGCCGCTTGAAGAAGCCTTACAATAAAAATAAAGATCAGGAGTGTTTTTATCGGTGTAGGTAACCCTTATACCTGAAATCATAGCGTTTTCACATGTAGGGCTCAGATTTGTAAACTTAACGTTTAATACACCATCAAAAACTTCCGTATCATAAGTTCTCAAAAGAGCAATATTCTTACCGCCGGCTTCTCTGTAAATATCTAACTTTGTTTCGACAGTTTTTCCTTCTATGCTTATATCGAACAATCTTTTATCCGAAGCACTGAAATAACTTTCACAAAACATTAGGTCAACTTTTACGTTTCCATATGAATTAATTGGCAAGCGGAACTCTAAAACTCTTCCTGGTCCCGGATCAATCCAACGATAACTCTTAAAGACTCCTGCATCTACGCCTTTTGGAACAGACAAGACAGTAAAACTTTCATTTTTAATTTTTTTTGTATAATCACTTATCAAATATGTGTTAATATCATCATAGCCGGCTATTGAAGCGGCTGCATATTGTTTAACCTTGCGTTCGCCGTTGCCGGCTTGGTCGAATTGAACCAAAGATTCATGAGCATCAGCGTTGTTTATTCTGAAGTAGTTATCATAAAACCTTTGCCATACCGCGTCGTACATCGACAAAAGCTGATCTGCAAAAAGCCGAGTCTTTCCTTTTGTAGCAGTTGCAAAAGATTTCACAGGCGATAAAGTGCCGTCTTTGGTGTATGACGAATAATAACCAAAAAATCGTTTATCGGTGCCGACTCTAAGATCTGATGAAACCCCTAATTCATTATAGTTTGCAGGATAATTTCTAATTGAGTTCCAAATAGTCTCATTTGAGGTTATTGCCTCTATTAGGTTAACACCGGGTGATTCTTTATACGAAAGTCCTGATTTCACTGCTGAGTTTGCTAAATCAAGCGTTTGTGTGCGATAGTCAGCAGCCATGCCTTTTAATTGGGTTTCAGCGCCAAAATTATTAGCGGCAAAGTCGTAGAATTTTACTGATTGGGAAACCGAATCTGAAGTAGCTAACGCCAAAACACGGTCGTCTCTGCCAATAACTATATCTTGAGTAAACTTTGGGGGGAACTTCTCTGCCGTAACAAGAGTTTCTTCAGCTATAAATTGGATTTGGTAGTTTCTATTGTTTGAGCTTTGTTTAGACACAAGCTTATTTATTATTATTTCTGAAGTGTCATTACCGGAGTTGTTAACTCCAATGTCGGCGTAGAAAGACAATGGAGCCGAATTGTTATACTTAATTACTCCTTTGTTAACACTATGGGGAAGAGGGTTGCCATACCATACCCCAGGAAAATATTTATCATTTTCGATTACACCGCTAATCTTCCAATTTATAGACTCTTCGTATTCTCCCTCTTCGGTTACTGCAACACCTTGTCCATAATCTTTTACTTTATACTTACCCGAACCCTGGTCTTCCAATAAAACAGGAGTTACATAACGAACTACTGTGCCTGTATATCCGGAAACAAAACGAAATTTAGTAATTTTAGTTCCAACAGAAAAATTAACTAGATGGTAAAGTAATGTATAGCCACTCCAAGTATCAGGAACCTCTGTTGCAGAAGCGTCATCCAACATCTTTACTGGCAATTCTTTTGCTTGTTGTTTGGCAACGACCCCCGATATCCAGCGGGCGTTGCGCGAATAGGCACCTGTGCCGTCGCGGCCGAACCAGTCTATGAGGGAAGTACCGTCTGTTTTACCCGCCAGAGTTAAAAAACCACCATTGTTTAAACCAATTATTTTTTTTATTGTCCATGAAGAATTTAAACTAAACTCTTCGTTTTGCGTTTTATAAATATTTGCAAAGTCGAAAGCATAAGTATTTTTTGTTCCGGCGATTTTTGAATCTGCACTCAGCAAGTAATTTTTGGTAAAAGCCGTATTGCCCCTTTGGTTTTTGGCATACCCTTCATTCAACGGAGTAATGGCATAGTTTGATTCTGTAACATTTATATCTAACTTTGAATTATTAATTACATCGTAGGCTCCAACTTTGTTAAGGGCATCACCGTAAGTAACGCTGAGCTTGTCACCCATAGCTGACAATGCAATATCATGAGGAACCTCCGACAAAGCAATCTCACGAGTTGAGTCAATGGTGCCGCTGTATTGGTCTACACAATGAATATTACTATTTGCAGCAGTGCCATCAGATGTTGCCACATAAATATAATCTGTTTTTTTTGCGTTC
>JBBAEC010000096.1:0-2987 GCA_041656135.1 Balneolaceae bacterium
AAATAGTGTGGAAAGGGGGCTACATACAGAGGGCTTACTTCCAGGACGCCTCTATTTAGATCGAAAAGCTACCCAATTTTTTAACAAGGCAAGTCAAATTAAAAAAGAGCAATCCCCCTATTACTATGTTATTAGTTACGCTTTAGCGGTCTCGGAAGAGAATGCAGCAGGCAACGAAGTTGTCACTTCTCCAACTTGTGGAGCAAGTGGAGTATTACCCGCTACCCTCTTTTATATGAAAAAAGATAAGCAAATAGAGGATGATGAAATCTTAAAAGCTTTGTTAGTTGCTTCTCTTATAGGAAACCTAGTTAAAAGAAATGGCTCAATTAGTGGTGCTGAAGTTGGGTGCCAAGGGGAAGTTGGAGTTGCATGTGCAATGGCATCTGCAGCCATTGCCTATTTAATGGGGGCTAATAACTACCAAATAGAGTACGCAGCTGAGATGGGAATTGAACATCATTTAGGATTAACTTGTGATCCAATGATGGGCTTAGTTCAAATTCCTTGTATTGAAAGAAATGCTTTAGGGGCTATGAGATCATTTGACCATGCCCACTACGCAGTACTCTCTGATGGAAAACACAAAGTGAGTTTTGATCAAGTTATCAACGTGATGATGGAAACAGGGCAAGCACTACCCCCATTGTATAGAGAGACCTCTTTGGGGGGCTTAGCAAAATTAATTAACCATTAACTACCTAAATAGATTTTAATCACTGCATCGTTGGAGACGTAGGTCCATTTAAAACCAGCTTCACTTAAAGCCTCTTCTAATTCTAAAGTTGAATCTGTTTCAAAACCTATTAATACGTTTCCAGTATCACTAGCAGTATTACGGTAGTGGAACAAACAAATATTCCACCTGTTAGCTAAAACAGTTAAGAAGTTTCCTAAAGCATTGGGACGCTCGGGAAACTCAATTTGATAAAACACCTCATTTTCAGCTTCGATAGCCTCTCCACCAACCATGTGCCTAATGTGCTCTTTAGCAATGTCACTATCGGTAAAATCGCTACACTCAAAGCCCTCTTTTCTAATCTTATCGATTAATTTGAGTTTATCTTTTTCACCTGAAACAGTAACTCCAACCATAACGTGGGCTAAAGATCTCCTTCTTAAGCGGTATGCAAATTCTGTTATAGCTCGATCTTTAACTACCTTGGTGGTAAAAGCGTGCATTGCTCCAGGTTCTTCAGGCATGTGAACAGAGAAAAGTGCCTCTTTGCCTGAACCAATTAAAGCCCTTTCGGCAACTTGTTGCAATTTTTCAAAGGTGATGTTGGCACCTGAGCAGATTGCTACTGCATGTGCATTCTTATCTAAGTTGTATTGTTGTAAACCTGCAACTGCTAAAGCACCAGCTGGCTCTAAGATGTTGCGTGTCTCTTCAAAAACAGCTTTCATTGCATAACAAATTTGATCTGTATTGACTGTGATAAAATCATCAACGTAGTTAGTAGCAAAAGAGTAAGTTAAAATTCCCATCTGTTTTACAGCAACTCCATCGGCAAACAATCCAACATGGGGGAGCTCTACCCTCTTACCAACAGCCATACTTGTTGCTAAAGCGCTACTATCTTTAGGTTCAACACTTATAATTTTAACACTTGGTTTTAATGCTTTAACATAGCTAGCAATGCCACTAATAAGTCCTCCCCCACCAACACTGACAAAGATATGGGTAACTTCTGAAAGTTGTTCCATAATCTCTTTACCGATGGTTCCTTGGCCAGCAATGACTAAGATATCATCAAAGGGATGGATAAAGGTTCTCCCTGTCTCTCTAACTCGAACTTCACAATAGTCGTAAGTTTCTGAGTAGTTATCTCCATAAAGTTCAATCTTTGCCCCATAAGAGGCAACTGCCTCCACCTTAATAGAGGGAGTTGTTGTGGGCATAATAATTAGAGCATCAAGGCCCAGCTTCTTTGCAGCTAAAGCTACCCCTTGAGCGTGGTTCCCCGCACTAGCGGCTATAACCCCTTTTTTCTTCTCATCTTCACTAAGGTGAGCCATCTTATTGTAAGCGCCTCTAATTTTGAAACTGTGCACTGGTTGTAGGTCTTCTCTTTTAAGATAGACTGAACACCCCTTCTCCCTACTTAAGTTAGGAGCATGAGTTAAAGGGGTCTCTAAAGCAACGTCATAAACTTTGCTTGTAAGAATGTGTTTTACAATATCATCAACTATTATTGGGCTCATTTCACAGTTCCTTTGATTTTGCTATTTTTATAATCTATATTGCATAAATATTTAAATGTACAGAGATATTGGTATAATTATCAATTTTCTTTCCTTTTAATTCAACACCTAAAAAGGTAAAGCTATTTTCTCTCTAAGTAATGATATTGTAAAGAGAAGTGATATATGGTAATGATTTGTTGGCCTATAAGAAAACAAGGGGAGGAAAATATGGGTAATCAAAATGAAATTGCCAATCCAGCACCGTTAGGACTGTTAGGATTTGGGATGACAACACTACTGTTAAATTTACACAATGGGGGAATAATTCCACTTTCCATTGTTATTGTTGCAATGGGATTTGCTTTAGGTGGAGCTGCCCAAATAATTGCAGGAGTTATGGAGTTTAAAAAGAACAACGTCTTTGGAGCTACAGCTTTCACAGCTTATGGATTCTTTTGGTGGTCCTTAATATTAATTTGGATTAACCCTTTTGAATCAATTGCAAAAGCAGATGACATTAGCATGGGTTTTTACCTTCTAATTTGGGGTATTTTCACCCTTTTAATGTTCATTGGAACTTTAAAGCACAACCGAGCTTTACAAGTTGTCTTTTCAACTTTAACAGTTTTATTTTTCCTATTAGCAATTGGCGATTTCACCGGTAGTGCAACAATTACACTGATTGCTGGTTGGGTTGGAATAATCTGCGGAGGATCTGCTATCTACGCTTCCTTAGCACAAGTCCTAAATAATGAATTTGGCAAAACAGTTTTACCCCTTTAAATAACAACAAAACTAAT
>JBBAEC010000097.1:0-2883 GCA_041656135.1 Balneolaceae bacterium
CCGCCTCTATGCCCACCTTGGCCTTGAATTCCGCGCTGTGAACCTTGCGTTTCCTGACCTCTGTCACGCTGTTTTCCTCCTCGGATTACAGCTTAAACCGCTGTCTCGATTCTGGGGTCCACTTTAGACTGCTCGCAAAATACTGAAGTAGTAACCAAGATCATTCGGCCCCGTTCAGCTACTGACGGTAGCCGTGACTACGGCATCCCCAGCTGTTTTCGTGAGTTCGATACGTACGACTCAGGCGAATTGTTTGGCTACTTCAGTACGAGATGAGGCCCGTCAGTGCCGTCCATTCCCCACGCAAGAAACCTCAGTAGATGGTTTTGATGCGCCCTACAACCCAATAAGAAATCTCTCAAATAGTGTTCTTATTTGATACAATAATTTATTTGAGTATGATATAAAATTCATTTTTTCTCTAAACGAAATATCATCACTTAATAATATTTTTTCCCATCTCCCACGGATCCGATATTTCTCCGCTCTTATCAGGGACGATATGTACGCTGCACTGTCTTCATTTAATACATCCCTAAATGTCTCAAGAAAGTAATCATATGCTTTACGACGGTCACTTATTATTTTAGATTTTTCTTCATAGCACACCCCCATTCGGACTGAATTATTTTCATGAATCCTATACCTTAATACCACATCATTAGTCCATTTTATTTTTTTTGCAAACATCTTAATACATAGCGACGTCCACGTGTCCTCACTCGGCAAATCTATAGGTATGGGGAACAGAAGAGACGCAAAATTTCTGCTGAAACTTGTCACACCGCCTTTGAGACTAGGTCTATTTCTCTTCGGAAGTACAATGTTATTGTACTTCCGTATGTCGCTAAAACAACGCAGCCTCCCTGTTGCGACATCCGCTCCTAATCCATGCAAACTTACCCTAATAGCCAATGAGTCATTTGTTAAAATGTCATCTCCACCAAACAGAAAAATATACTCCCCTTTACTAATACTCCACCCCATATTAAAAGCGGCTACCTTCCCATTACCACACGATCGATATAGAGAGATTCTATTATCCATTTTTAGTATCCCACTAACAATCTGAAAGGTAGCATCTGTAGAATTATCGTCTATTACAATTACCTCAAAATGCCTATAAGTTTGATTTACTATACTTCTCAACGCTTCTTCTATATACAATTCCTCGTTTTTCACAGCCATTATCACAGTGATCAAAGGATGAAAGTCACGCATTATATTTTTCATCCGTACTATATGCACTTACGTCTCGCCTAGTTATGCACCCCAAGACGACAAAATACGCAGCGTACCTAAAATAACTTAAATCACCGCTAAAATTTATTACTGATAAATAAAATATTATTATTGTAGGTAAAACTATCATTCGCTTTTTTTTAATAATTATGAAAATAATTAAAAAATATAGCATGAATATAAAAAATAGTGTTATCCCGCCTTCCGATAAAACCTCAATGTAAGCATTATGAGGGTACAATATACGAGTCATATTTAAAGCATCCGCCCAACCGCCAACACCCACACCGAAGAAAGGGGATTTTTTTACAAGTTCAAAGGACATGTCATATAGCGCGAAACGCACTCCTATCGACCCGGCTCCAGACCCGTCTACATAAACGTCAGCATCTTGATAGAAATCGGCAATATTATCTATGGCCCTACTCTCAAACCCAAAAAAATAATATGCGGAGACAACGCATAACAGCGTAAATAAAATGATAGGTATTCTCTTTCTTTCGGATGGTATAGCCAGATAACCATACGCAGATGCAAGCATAATACCAATAAACGGGCTTTTAGAACCACTCCATAGTAATCCAATAGCAAATATCATTGATATCACGATAAATTTAAATATTTTCCCCACAACAAGGTTTTTATAATTGGACAATAACCCAATAGCACAAAGCCAACCAAAGGGTATCGGACCAACTATTCCGAACCTGACATTTCGATTATAAAATCCATATTCATACTTATATGCAACAGCAAATACAACGATCAACAATATTGAATCAACAAGCAGATCAGGAATCTCACTTTCGTTCCACCTTATACCCAATAATACGACTGAACTCCACAATGGTATTAGAAATGCTAAAAAGCTTTTAGAAAAACCATAGTAATAGGTGTTCCCAATAGAATAGTATATAAAAAAAATAAATACTACTATCGACGCCACTGCAAACAACTTAAGGTAGTAATTATTATAATGAAATATCAGCATTACTACTAATGCAGATATAACACAAATCATGAACAATGAGACTATATGACTGATGTTGATTAATATATAATCAGTTATATATGAAGAACCTATTAGAAATAAAAAGGATGTCAAAAAAACCAACAATCTTCCGATTTTCGGTATTGAATACATCATATAGGTGTCTCTTCAATAGTCACTAATTTTCAGCCGGAACCTAACGCGGAGAGCGCTCAATGCCACTTTCGATGTGGGTTTGGCCACACGGCATCATTTTGCGCACCACCTGTTCTTTGAGTTCGGCACTGTAGGACGGCATTTCATCTTTCGCTTCGCCCCCTTATAGTTTGAAGACTTCGAATTAAATGAGCGGACTTGTAGTGTGATATTGTCTCGGCAGGATGCGCGGTGCCCACCTTTGGGACTATCGCCTCTAGGCGCGACCCGATCAACCTGCACGATATAGTCTGATACAGGCAATCACGCTCATTGACTAGTGTAGCGTTTGATTAATTAGATTATTTATTAACAGCCAGAGCTGATTGCGCCCGCTCGACCTTGGCAAGAATTGTGTCGGCGGATTTTGTCCACCGAAAGGGTTTCGCGCTATGGGCATTGTGAGCATCAATAAATTGACGGATCACTTCTCGCAATTCCTGCACGCTGCCAAC
>JBBAEC010000098.1:0-2827 GCA_041656135.1 Balneolaceae bacterium
AGTTAATTTTGTAATCTAATATGAATAGCATTGCCCATCAAACTAAAGAGCTTTGTCGTCTTTATGATATTAAACCAGCTCGTAGCAAGGGTCAGAATTTTTTAATTAATGAAGGTATTTACCAAGCGATTATTAAAGCAGCTGATATTAAGCCTGAAGATACTATTTTAGAAGTTGGGCCTGGTTTAGGTTTCTTAACAGCTAAAATAGCCGTTCAAGCTAAAAAAGTAGTGGCAGTAGAGTTGGATGACAAATTAGCCACTATTTTAAATTTAGCTATTTCTGCTCAAGATGTTAAGAACGTAGAAGTTATTAATCAAGATATTTTACGTTTTAATCCTCAACAGTATTTTGCTCAAGATGAAAAATATAGTGTAGTAGCTAATTTACCCTATAACATTACTTCTGTTTTTTTGCGAACTTTTCTCTCTACTCTTAAGCCACCCAGCTCTTTAGTGTTAATGCTTCAAAAAGAGGTGGCGGAAAGAATCGTGAGACTGGAGCCAGATATGACACTACTTTCTTTGTCTTTAGCCTATTACGGTCATGCTGAAATTATCAGGACTGTCCCTGCTTCTGATTTTTGGCCAGCTCCTGCCGTTGATAGCGCTATTTTACGTTTTATCTATACTAAAAACAAACCAACTCCAGCTTCAATAGAACAAGACAAGCGTTTTTTTCGACTGGCTCGAATTGCTTTTAGTGCCAAAAGAAAAATGTTAAAAAATAATCTGTTAGCTGCTTTAGATATTTCAGCTGATAAATTGGATAATATTTTTACCAAGGTGGGAATTGATCAAAAAATACGTGCTGAAAATTTAAGTCTAGAAAATTGGCATTCTTTATTTGCGGCAATAGATGATTCTGTGTTATAATTTTAGTAATTATAGGGCTATAATTTTTTAAAAAATCAGCCCGATTACTTATGTCTAGCCATCATCAAGAATCTCATCAAAATGAGCGCCGCCCTTCTTTTTTTCAAAGTTTACCTAAGTTGCAAAGAAACTCTTTTGTCTTCTTGTCAGTTTTAAGTTTGGCAGTGTTAATTCTTTGGATTTGGCAGCTCAATTTTCGTTTAAGTAGTCCTTTTCGTGTGCCTAGTGAGGCCAATGTTGTCTTAGATGAAGAAGCCGCCGCTTTTGAAAAATTATTATTAAACAATGATACCGATGGTGATGGTTTAACTGATTATGAAGAAAATTCTCTTTATAACACTTCTGCTTATTTAGCCGATACTGATGGTGATGGTCTAAGTGATCGCGTAGAAATAGAGCAGGGTGGTGATCCTTTATGTGCTCCTGGTCAAGCTTGTAATAATAGTGATGCTATTGTGATTAATGATGATCCGATTGCAAGTAATTTAAATACAGAAGAAGAAATAGTTGCTATAAACGATAATATGCTGCAGGATATGATGACTGGCCAAGCTAATGCGCAACAACTACGTGTTTTATTATTAGAAAGTGGGGCTGATGCCCAAATGTTAGAGCAGTTAAGTGACGCTGATCTTTTAGCTGCTTATCAAGAAATGATTAATCAAGAGTCTCAGTAGAGAGCTCTTGTTTTGTTTTTAAAATTTGTTGGAAAATTATGAATAAAGCTCCTAAATTTTTATTCACCAAATCTAAATTGAAAGCATTAATAATGCTGATTTTGATTTCTTTTTCTTTTATTGCTATTAGTCCTAGACCCGCTCAAGCCCAGCTTCTTGTTTGGGATGCAGAAGCTAGTATTAGAACAAATATATTTAATATTTTAAAAAAATTATATGAAAAAGGTGGAGCGGCTGCTTTTCAAACTACAGTTAGAACAGCTTTAAATAAGATTGCTTATGATACGGCTAATTGGATTGGCTCTGGCGCTCAAGGTCAAAAGCCTTTATTTGTTACTCAAGGTTGGGGTGATTATTTAGCTCAAGTAGGAGATGAAGCAGCGGGACAATTTTTAGAACAAGCAGTGTCTAATTGGCAGAGTGCTGACCAAACTACTACTTTAAGGGATCAGTGTAGTCTGTCTCATCAAAAGTGCTTGCAAGAATATCCAGATTTAAAACTAACTTGTGTGACTGAATGTGGGCCAGGAAATTCCCAATGTACACAAAGTTGTAATGATAGATACTCTCAAAAGGCTTGTGATGATGCTTTGATTCAATGTGCTGGAGTGACAACCACCAATGATGGCGTGACCGCAGCCCGAGGAGGAGTGTCTCCAGCTCGTTCCGTGTGCCGCCCTTCTTCTATTGAAGCGAGACTACAAATTGCCATGGGCTTAGTAGATAATCAAAGACCGCAGGCGCCTAATTGTTCGGCTTCAGAGTTAGTAGAAAATTGGGATAATTATTATCAGAAGTTAACTAATTTTAGAGACCCTAGTTTTCTTAATAAGTTTGCTAATATTTTTAACCCCGTATCTAATGATTTAGGTATTTACATGACTTTACGAGCCAATAGTCAGGAAATAGTGGATGTAAAAGCAACAGACGCTGAAAGAAGTTTAATAGCCGATGGCGGTTGGTTGGATATGCGTGATATTGCCGGCCATCTTACCGGTTTGCCAGGTGACGCTGCTCGAAAGACGGAATTAGCAGAACAAGGCTATATTAATAATATGGCTGAATTTTCTGGCGATGCCTTAATTGATGCGGCTAATGTCTTTTTAAATCAATTAGCTTTGAGTTCTTTTAATCGCTTAATGAGTGGTCTAGGTAAAACCGTGACTAATAATAGTAGTGCTAATTTAAGTAATCCCAGCTCTGATCCTAATATCCGTTATGGCGAGGGAACAGTGCGTGAAAGTGCAGCTAGTATTATTGAACCCGATTTCACTA
>JBBAEC010000099.1:0-2819 GCA_041656135.1 Balneolaceae bacterium
TGAAAGGAGAACCCCTGCAAAATTTATCAACGATTTTCTTATGTTAGAGCCCGAACAAAGGAAAAAGATCACAATTTTTGACAACGGAAAATAACTAATAACGGTCAACCCCAATCAGGGAAGTACAGAAGTCTCAATTCTTATATCTTATGTCTAACATCTCATTCACCCTAACAAACCCTTCCATTCAACTCTTTTTTGCGGAGACGCCAGTCTGGTAAAAAGAGATCCATAAAAGCGTGAAAACGTTTGTTGTGCAATCGCTCTAGGAGATGCACCATTTCGTGGACTACCACATATTCTAAGCACTCGGGGGATTTTTTAGCAAGTTCTAAACTCAGCCAAATTCTTTGGGCACGGATATTACAGGTCCCCCATCGGGTTTTCATCCGCTTAACACCGAACTCTTTTACCTTCACCTGCATAATAGGCTCCCATTTGGCAATCAGTTTGGGAATTTCTTCTTTTAAACTAGCTCTATACCACTCATTAAGTATAACTTCTCTTTTGGTGGCAGATGTTTTAGCACGCACCCACATTTCAATAATTTCATCATTTATAATCTCCACTTTTGGTGGGGCGGAATGGGTTTGAACATCCAGTTTATAAGGCTTCCCTTTAAAATAGTGGGTTTCACCAGATACAAAACCAAATTCCTCTTCTACATGGAGCACCGTCTTTTTTGCTAATTGCTTACGAATCCAATCTGCTCGCAAATCAACAAACTGTTCAATCTTTTGAGTTGAAACATGGGTAGGTGCAGATATTCGTATCTGTTTTGTGCGAGGGAAAACTTTCAGATAGAGATTTTTGATTCTCTTTCTAGAAACTTCCACCTCAAACTCCCCTATTTTGTAATTGGCAATATGTGGCTTTCGAAATTTTTTGAACATGCGCAAGGATAGCAAATTTATTGCAAACCAACCTGATTAGTGATGTGAGGATGAGATATTAATAAGGGATGTTACAATAGTTTTTTAGAATTATTTCAGAAGCTCACCTTCAAAATTGGTTAATATTTTTTTGTTCTTGCCATCGGCATTCATTACCCAAATTTGTCCATTACCAGGTACCACATAATGCTGGTTGGAAAAGATAAATGCTATTTTTCTACCGTCTGGGCTCCATGCAATACCTGTTGACCATTCTTTAGAAATGATTTTTTTATTGCTTCCATCTGCGTTCATAACATGGATAGCAGTATTTTCTCTCGCGTGTACATAAGCTATTTTTTTCCCATCAGTGGAAAATTTAGGCCCATAATTATCGCCATTACTGGTTAATTGCTTTGCTCCAGAACCATCGGCATTCATTGTGAATATTTCAGGACCTTCAGGGCCACCTGTAATATATCGTGAGTGAGTAATTCTGGTGGCTATCCAACTAGGAAACCTCCATTCCCCTACCTGATGAATACTTATATCCATTAAATCTGTACCATCTTTCCGGATTTTCCAAATTACATTTGCTCCCTTTTCGTCTTGGTAACTGGTATCAAAAGCAATCCATTCACCGTCACCACTCCAGGTGGGGAAAAAGGCTGGGGCATTAAAACCTGTAATGAGCGTTACACTGGCAGTATCATACTGCGCTGGAACCAATGAGGTAACCCGAACCGTATAAATACGACCACCTTGCTCCACTACAAGGTGAGTTCCTTCTGGGTTCCACTCAGGGCTTCGTCCAAATGGTATTAAAGGCTGGGTTTCTCCAGTTTGCGCATGTACCAGCCAAATACCAGAAAAAAGGGTGTCTTTTATTCCGTCTTCATTCGTATCCAAACTATCGGAATGTTCGGTTGCAAGCCATTCCCCATCGGGATGCCAATCCGGGCTTCCAAAATACATAGGCTGGTAGCAATAAATCACATCATTGGGATCACTTTCACTTAGTTTGACGCACTCAGGAATTTGATCATTGTCAAACAACGAGCAAGAGCTAAATCCCAATAATGGAATGAGTAGTATAATGGCTAAAAAAGACTTGTTCACTATGTTTAATTATTTATTTGACTTTAGTTCTATATAAAAGATGCACAAACCACTATAATGATACAAAAATATGATGCTTTCTAATGTTCTCTATCTGTGTAAATATAATTTAATGTGAAACAGTTGTTTAAAGGTGCCTTTAAACTACAAAAAAACATCCTCACCAATAAAAAACCCCCGACCATTTAGCCGAGGGTTTTTTTTTACTTTATTTTTGTGTTGTACTCTTTCTTAAATAGGGAATATTGTTCTAAGCTTTTACTGGAAGGTATAGAACACTTATTTTACTAGTGGATCAAACTCAGTGGTAGCCCGGCAGGGCTTTTTTTTCGGATCATTTTATTTTGTATTTAATAAGATTCAATTCTGTTAAAATATCTTGAAGTGACTCCCCTCTTTCCTCTTGTTTTACCAGACCTACTCCTAGACTATAGAATAAGTAATAGTCAAATCTGTCTGCTACATCATCCCCAGCGCTCAAGACAAAATTATACACATAACACTCAAATTTTCCAGCAGGGGTAACAATTTCTCGGTCATCATCAATTAGGGTAATACTCAGGGTGTCAGAGATATAGAACTCTAAGCGTTCTTGAGAAAACGCAAGCTGTGGGGTCTGTATGGTTTCCCCAATTTCACTGGGTAATTTATATTCTACTTCATTCATAAAAAGAGTGTCGGCGTTAGAGATACCGCCCATGGTGTAAATACCTTGTTCTCCATTTCTTCGTAGCCAATAGTACGGTTCCAAATCGGACGGAAAGGGTACAAAATTCGCCGCATACGCCGTGTAACTGGTATCTCCCACAGGAACTTGCACCTCCCCGG
>JBBAEC010000100.1:0-2801 GCA_041656135.1 Balneolaceae bacterium
CTTATTAAAGTAAGCAGCCGCTTCTCCTCTTAAAACAGTATTGCCAACAACAGTCGAAATACTCCCCCCAGCAACGCCAAAACGATCATAAGCTAAAAATGCATCACTAGAAGAAAAATCAATATTTTTAATAAAAGGTTCGTCTGTCCAAGCGTAACCGCCCATCAACTCCCAGCTAATTGAGGGACCAAAGTAGCGAATTTTTCCAAAGAATTCACTGTTTGCAAAATTGGGTTCAATAGCATCTGGTTCTATTGTTTCTAAACCTGGATTTGGCAATGGTCTCATCCATATTGAATCACTAGTAGGCATTGAAGAATTGACAAACAGTGGAACCCATATTCCCTCAAAAGCAAATGAGCCTAAATAATAGTCCCCTTTAAAGGCAATAACGCCTTTTCTTATTTCTCTAAAATCAGCAAGGATAAAAGAGCGCATATCTTTAGGACTTACTATATCAGTAATGAAAGCCCCTTCAGCTTGTCCCCACGTTATCACCTGCTTTCCAATTCTTAAGTCAGCATTATCGAAATAGAGGTCCACATAAGCTTCCCGTATCCCTATTTCTGGTTCATTAGCGACCCCAATATAGGCATAGGGGTTGATTAAAAAATGTGAAATACCTTTCCATCCTTCAACAGTAAAATCGAAAGTTTGCTCGTTTTTTAGCAAAGAGGCATCTTCTATTGCAATTGCACTGTAAGTACGTAGCATTCCACTAAAATCGAGATCTACTGAACTTACTGTAGAAATTAAAATTGTTAGAAAAAGTGTGATTAATGTTATTTTTCTAGTCATAGTATTTCCCTTAGATCCTTGGGCCAATGCTCATTTGACGTTCTGTGAAAAATGAAGAACGTAGATTGTTGTCAAAAGAGACATCATTCATTTTAATAGTAGTTGAGGTATTTTTTACGACATTTGTCATCGTCATATCTGTAATAACCCAAATAGAATTAATTTGATCGTAATCATTTATAGTCAGTAATCTAACAACTGAGCCATTTCTTCCGACAAATTCCTTTTTTAGACCAATCCATTCATCTTTAATGATCCAACTTAAAGTTTTTACATATTCTGAGTTAGATTCATTTGGAATGCTCTCAATAACATAACAATCCCAACCTAGGAAATTTTCTTCTCGTATTATTTTATGCTGATCTGCCAAAGGATATCGGGCTCCCATATCATCATAAGTGAAATCACTACCCATAAAAGAGTCATTACTTTTATCTGAAGCTATACGGCGAACTCGGCCCAAAGCAGGTAGATAAATCCACTGATCATCTTTTTTACCGTCGCTGTAGCTGTAATTTAGAAAACTTGTATTTCTAACATCAGCGGGAGCTGTGAAGAACATAATTTTGCGTTCAACATCATTTTCATTTTGTCTAAATTGAACAATACTTCGTTCTCGCTGTGCACCTCTTGCATTGGTGATGGTCATATTAAGTGTTGCGCTCATATTATTCCCAAGGGGTCGTTCATACACATTCCACATCACTTGTTCTGCAGTTAATTGAGCAAAAAGTGGAGTTGTTAAAACCAAAATGAGAATAGTAAGAAATAATAACTTTGTTAACTTAGTATTTTTCATACGTTAATAGCCTCCTGTTCACTATAATTTTCTGATTTTGTTATTATTGTTTTGTTAATAAATTTGCCTTTAGCATCAAGAGCTATAATTGCTACTAGGAGAATCGATAACGTTCCTAAAGCACTTATCGCCATGTTCAAGACAATTAAAGTCCCAACTTGGCGGTTTGGTGGAAATACACTGAAAATTAAGACAGCAAAACCACCCATGACAGCAAAGGCATTATAAATTATTGCTCGCCCAGTATTGTGAATTGAGGCAAATGTTGCTTTTATAATCGTATAGCCTTCTAAACGGCGGTTACGATAGTGCTCAATTAAGTGGATGGCATAATCGACACCAATTCCAACAGCGATACTTGAAATTAATGCAGTTGCTGAACTTAGTGGAACATTAAATAAACCCATAACACCAAAATTGATTGCTGCTGTAATTGCAATTGGTATTACTCCGATTATTCCAACTAAAATATTTCTGAAAAGAAGAGTAAGTAAAATTGCCACTATTACAAAAGAGAGTAGCAAGCTAGCAATTTGTCCCTCTAATAGGAGTTCAGAAAAGACAAACGCTTTATAACCATTACCGGCATAATGGACAGTAGTATTTAAGGCAGTTAAGTTCTCTTTGTGCTGATCAACAATTGAGATAATCTGGTTCATTACTGCTGAGCTATCACTCTTTAATTGAAATGTTACGTTAGCTGTCTGATAATCGTAATCAATAACCGACTCTAAAGCTTTGGGATCGCCTGAAAACTCATAAAGAAGGAGATACTGAGCAACTAGTTCTTGGCTATCGGGAATAACTGCCATTTCTGCGTCGTTGTCATGCATAACTTTATTCATCCGTTTAATGAAATCAGTTAAGGCAAAAGAAGAACCTACATTTTCATTATTAAGAACATCGGCTTGCATTTCGCTGATAGCTTTTAATAAAGCAGGATTTTTGAAAGCGTCAGGTACATCTGCAGAAATAATGACGTTTAAGGAGGAAGTTCCTCCAAATTTAGTATTAACAAAGTTATCTGTTTTTACAATTTCACTATCATCTTCAAAGTTAGCTAAAAAACTGGTGTCAATCCAAACTTTTTGAGTTCCAATAATCCCAATAGCTGCTACTATTACTGAAAGTACAATGATGATACTACTTTTTCGCAATACGAACTTACCCCAACGACCTCTGTCTTGCCAAAGGAAAAGAGGTT
>JBBAEC010000101.1:0-2748 GCA_041656135.1 Balneolaceae bacterium
GATCTTCAAATTCTCCTCTAAACTTTGCTCCGGCTACTAATGAGCCTAAATCTAAACTAACAATTTCTTTATTTTTTAAATTTTCTGGCACATCTCCAGCGATAATGCGCTGTGCTAAGCCTTCTACAATAGCAGTTTTTCCAGTTCCAGCCTCACCAATTAAAACGGGATTATTTTTTGTACGACGTAATAACACTTGCATTAAACGACGCACTTCCATATCTCTGCCTACCACCGGATCTAACTTTTCTTGACGAGCTAATTCTGTGAGATTGCTAGTATATTTTTCTAAAACTCTAAATTTACCTTCGGGACTAGGGTCAGTAATTTTTTCTTCACCGCGCAGCTCTACTAATAAACTAATGACGGGTTGATATTCAATATGAAAGTTTAAAAGGATATTTTGCGCTGGAGAGGGAATGCCGATTAAAGCTAGAAGAATATGTTCGGTAGAAATAAATTCATCGCCCATACCATCTGCTTCTTTTTTAGCTCTTTCTAAAATAAGGGCAGTCTCATTAGTGCCGGAGACAGCTTGAATGGGGCCATTATTAAAATCAACTTTGCTTTTGGGCAATTTTTTTATTTCATTAACAGTGTAGCTTTCTAATATTTCTGGGTCAGCTTTTAATTTTTCTAAAACAGGTTTAATAAGACTTTCAGGTTGTTGAAGGAGGGCTAATAAAATGTGAAGAGCTTCAATATTTGGTTGTCCAAAATTGGCAGCAATTGCCTGAGAGTTAATGATAACTTCTTGTGATTTTTCGGTAAATTTGTTAAACATATGATAAATTTTCTATTATTTTATTGCTTAGCACTCTCAGTATTAGAGTGCTAATTTGATAATATGTTATTTGCTAAAAAAAGTCAACACTAGAGTTTTTTAAAAATAATGAAATTGATACCAAAAAAGCTTTTTCTTTTTAACAATAAATGTTATTATATAGTTATACAAATATTATATTAATCAAATAAATAATTTAGATTATTTATTTTTCTTCGTTATATGAAAAAGTTCAGTGCTCTCTTTATTTCTATTTTGTTTTTGTTATTATTTTTTGTTGTTACGCCGAAAATAGCTCAAGCTACTGTTACCAATGTTAATATTTTAAGTCCCACCAATGCCAATCCAGTCTCTGTTCATACTAATTCCACAACAACAATTACCTATACAATTACTTCAGATGCATATGCTGGTTATGATTGCCACATTCGCTTGTTGGATAAAAATTTTGTTGAACACTATAGTCAAGCTTGTGACGGCGGGGTCTTTTCTGTGGGTGAACATCAATATGATACGGTTTTAAATATAGGTGCTTGGACGGAAGGTCTTTATACTGTAAGGGTAGATGTTGTTGGTAATACTTATGATACAGAAGTAGGTGCTTTAGGTATTGATGATACTGCTCCTAGTGTGCCGACAGTCCTTTATCCTAGCGATGCTGGTATTTATGTGCCTGGAGGGGGTCTGAGTATAACTAGTATTAGTTGGACAGAATCGACGGACGCCGTGTTGTTAAAAAAATTACCTATTAGCATTGAATATTCTTTGTTGGGTGATTTTAGTGACGCAATGTATGTTAAAGATAGCGGTGGGTCTCAAATATCTCCTTTTTATTTTGAGGCTACTCCCACTACTATTACTTGGTTGCCACCTGATGTTACTAATACTACTACGCGTATTCGCATAAAATCAGGAGATTTAGCTGGTAATTCTTCTTCTGATATTTCTAATTTTGCTTTTACTATTGATAACCAAGCGCCAACAGTGGATGCGGGATCTATTGTGGGAACTATCACTAGTCCAACTACACCCGGGGCGAGTGCTAGTGATAATATTAGTAGCCCAGCTAATCTCACTTATAGTTGGACGCAAATATCTGCTCCTAGTGGAGGTAATATAGTATTTTCTAATAATGAAATTTTAAATCCTACTTTATCTGCTCAAGTTAGTGGTGATTATGTGGCAGAATTAGAAGTTACTGATCAGGCTGGTAAAGTCGGTTCTGACACAGTTTCCTTTACCTGGGACGGTGACCCAGAAGTGCCTACCGTGATCACACCGTCTGCTTCTGGTATTGAGTTACAGGGAGGTGATCCATATAATATTACTTGGACTCCGCCTACCGATCCTGATTTAAGAGCGAATCCTATTAGTATTTATTATTCTGCCACTGGAAGATTTGAAAAGGAGTCAGTTTTAGTAGTGGCATATACAGCTAATGATGGTAGTTATACTTGGACTGTGCCTAATGATAATACAGCTGAGGCTTTGATTAAGGTAGTTGCGGAGGATGAAGATGGTAATACTAGTTTTGATGATTCTGATAATTTTTTTGTAATTGGTGATCCTTATCCACCAGTAGTCACCATGGATCCGGTGCCTGATGTTACAAATAATACTAGCTTAACCGTGACAGGTTCGGTTGTAGATACTGATAACGATATAGTAACAATTGAAAGTAGAATTAATGTTGGCACTTGGGAAGCTTGTACTATTATAGGCTCTGGTTTATCGGTAGATTTTTCTTGCACCACTCCTACTTTATCTGATGGTAATTATACTATTAGCGTTAGAGCTTTGGATTCTGTTGGTAATACTGGTAATGATTCTGATACTTTTATCGTTGACACCATCGATCCAGTTGTTTCTTTAACTACTCCTGACGCAGCTGGTATTTTATTGCGTGGAGGAGAGAGTTATAACATCACTTGGTCAGCGACTGATACTAACATGAGTGGTAATAG
>JBBAEC010000102.1:0-2723 GCA_041656135.1 Balneolaceae bacterium
TAGGTAAGGCTATGTCACTAAAACTAAGCTACAACTCATCTGGCATTTATACATCTATTATATTGTTAGCATTATTTTCAAATTTATATATCATATGCCGTAATTAAAGTAAACATAACCGAGAAGAGTAAGCGTCAAACCACGCACACATATTAAGATGAATAAATGTATGAGAGAATACACCTAAATCAGAAAATTGATGGAGGTGTATTCTTTTTGAACTACAAAGAAAATGAACTAATGTGGCGAGAGCGTGTAGCAGATTTTAACAGTAGTGGTCTTACAAAAGTAGAATGGTGCGCTAACAATAACCTTAAAGTGACAGCTTTGCGTTACTGGGTCAATAAGCTAAGAGATGCTGAGAAATCTAACAATGCCCAGGAATGGTATCAGTTAGAAATAGCTGAAAACAAACCAAATAACGCAGTAGATAATACTATAGTTGTTCATATAGGCAACTTTAAAGTAGAAGTAGCAGAAGGTTTTGACAAGACAGTATTCATTAGTACTGTAAGGGCGTTACAGGAGATATGTTAGAAACCATATCCGTAGAACGAGTTTATTTAGCTTGCGGTAGTACCGATATGCGAAAGTCAATTAATGGTCTTGTAATCTTAGTCCAGGAACACTTTCAAAAAGATCCGTTCGAAGGAACGTTATTCGTATTTTGCAATAAGCAAAGAAACAAAATTAAAATACTACGCTGGGAACATTCTGGATTTTGGTTATATTACAAGCGTTTAGAAAAAGACAGATTCAAATGGCCGACATCAATGCAAGGGCCAGCTTTAAAATTAACAACAAGAGAATTAAGATGGCTTCTTGACGGTCTATCACTAGAACAAAAATCAGCCCATAAAGAAGTCGCCGAAAGAGTTGTCGTATAGCCTGTAAAACCTTGAAAACATTGGGGTTATTAGTTGTTTTATGCCTGCAAAAATGGTATAATTTATACATGAAAACTACTAAAAAGGCTAATAAAAAAATAGACATAACTAAATATTCCCGTTCAGAATTAGAAAACGAATTTATGAAGCTTTCAAGCCAAATAGAGGAACTTTCTGCACGAATTGAATGGTACGAAGAACAGTATCGCCTAGGTAGAGAAAAGAGATTTGGGGCATCCAGTGAAAAAACAACATTGGATCAGATCTCTCTCTTTAACGAACCCGAAGCAGAGACTGTTCCTTTTCATGTTGAACCTAAAATTGATGATATAATTAAAGCAAAGAAGAAAAAAGGGCACAAGGCGAAAATACTTAAAGACTTACCTATAGAAGTTATTGAATATAAACTTCATGAAGATGAACAAGTATGCTCGGAATGTAACCAAGACCTACATGAAATGAGTAAAGAAATTCGCAAAGAACTAAAAGTCATTCCAGCACAGGTTATTGTTACTGAACATATACGCTATACGTACTCATGTCGCAATTGCGAACAAAACGAAATTAATACACCAATCATTATAGCACCTATGCCAGTTCCTGTTATTAAAAACAGTCTTGCCTCACCAACACTCATAGCCCATATAATGACTAGGAAATATGTTGAGGCAGTACCGTTATATCGTCAGGAACAACAACTCCAACACGACGGACTAGCAATTAGCCGTCAGACTATGGCTAATTGGATGATCTACTCTGCCAACAACTGGCTAAAGCCACTATACCAAAGGATGCATGAACATCTAATACAAAAAGACGTTTTACACGCAGACGAAACAGTATTAGAAGTATTATGTGAGCCAGGTAGACCAGCAACAACAGACAGCTATATGTGGATGTATCGTACCAGCAAAGACACAGAACCAATAATACTCTACGATTACCAACAAGGCAGATCTGGTGAATATCCCAAAGCATTCCTAAATAACTTTAAGGGTTATCTCCATGTCGATGGATATGCCGGATACCATAAAGTATCCGAGGCAACCTTAGTAGGCTGCTGGGCACACGCTAGGCGTAAGTATGATGAAGCACTAAAATCACTGGCTAATAACAAAAGCATAGCAGGAACAGCTAGCGAAGAGGGCCTCAACTACTGCAATAAACTCTTTGAGATTGAAAATGAACTTGCAGAACTGCCCTTCGATAAACGATACGAAAAACGATTAGAACTTAGTAAACCTATACTAGAGTCTTATTTCGCATGGGTGATTGAGCAACAAAAACAAGCACTTCCTCAGGGATATCTAGGAAAAGCAATTACATATAGCCTAAAGCAAAAAGATAAACTACAGGCTTTTCTATTAGATGGAAGATTAGAAATTAGTAATAACCGCGCAGAGAGATCAATTAAACCATTTGTAATTGGCCGAAAAAATTGGTTATTTTCAAATACACCAAAGGGTGCAACGGCAAGTGCTATCATCTATAGCATTATAGAAACTGCAAAAGAAAACGGATTGACACCATTTAACTACATAACATATCTACTAGAACGTCTTCCAAATATCAATTTAGAAGACAAAGATCAACTTGACGCACTATTACCGTACTCCACATCTTTACCTAGTAGCTGTAGAAGTTTAAAAAACAGATAACGAACAAGAACCCGAATCTCTTAGGAAACTTGAGATCCGGGTTCTATTAATGTAAATGTGTGCGTGGTTTTACGCTTACGTAAGCATATCCTTCCCCCTCCTAACTAATTTGGGTCTTTGCTTGTCCATATTATACCACCTCAATATTTAGTTTATAAAGCTAGGTAAGGCTATGTCA
>JBBAEC010000103.1:0-2692 GCA_041656135.1 Balneolaceae bacterium
TTTATAATGGCAAGATATACAGGCCCCAAACAAAAAATAGCTAGACGTTTCAAAGAACCAATCTTTGGACCAAGCAAAGCACTAGAACGCAAACCATACGGACCTGGTCAGCATGGTCGTTCACGTTTTCAACGCAAGTCTGAATATGCTATTCAGCTTGAAGAAAAGCAGAAAGCAAAATACACATACGGTTTATTGGAAAAACAATTCCATAATCTATATGAAACAGCTAGTGCAAAACAAGCAGTTACTGGTGAGGTTTTATTACAACTTCTTGAAAGTAGACTAGATAATATTGTTTTCAGAATGGGTTTTGCTAAAACAAGAAGGCAAGCTCGCCAATTAATTACTCACAAGCACATTGTTGTGAATGGCGGCTTAATCAACATTCCTTCTTACAACGTAGCGCCAGGTGATGTAATTTCTCTACGACCAAAATCTAGAGGCTTAGAAATTGTAGAAGACTCTTTACAGGGTTCTTCAAGAAATAAATTCAAATGGGTAGAAACCGATTTGAAATCTAAATCAGGTAAGATGTTATATGTTCCTACAATGGAAGAAATACCTGAGAACATAAATGTTCAGCTTATTGTTGAGCTTTATTCTAAATAATATTTAAATTTATTTATCATGAGTAATTACAGTATTCAAATGCCTGATAGTCTGGATGTAGTCAAAGATGACAATAACTTTGGCACGTTTGTACTACAACCGCTCGAAAGAGGTTTTGGTGTTACTATAGGAAACTCTTTTCGAAGAGTTTTGCTCTCCTCATTACCAGGTATTGCAATTACTGCTGTAAAGATAAATGGTGTTGATCACGAATACTCTAGCATTAAAGGTGTTAAAGAAGACGTATACGAGATCATTTTGAACTTTAAGCAAGTTCGCTTTAAGCAAGTAGAACAGAGCAGTGGCATTATTCATCTTTCAGTTAAGAATGGCGCTACTAAACTAACAGCACAAGATATTGGCGAAGCAACTAATGATTATGAGGTGTTAAACCCAGAATTAGTTATTGCAAACCTTGCTGATGATGCAGAGTTAGAAATTGAACTTAGAGTAGGAAGAGGCCGTGGATATGTGCCTGCTGAAGATATGTCTTTTGAAGAGGACGATATACACCTTATTCCTATTGATGCAATCTTTACACCTATTAAATCAGTAAAATACAATGTTGACAACGTTCGCGTTGGCCAGCGTACTGATTATGAAAAATTGGTGATGGATGTAGAAACGGACGGTTCTGTAAATGCTAAAGAAGCATTAACAATTGCTGGAAAGATTCTAAAAGAGCACATTGAGAAGTTTATCACTGAAAAAATTGATGAGCCATTTACTCAAGAAGAAGAAGAAGTGGATGCAGAAAAACAGCGTGTTGCTAATCTGCTACGTACAAGCATTGAGGACTTAAACTTAAGCGTGCGAGCATACAACTGCTTGAAATCAGCAAACATCAATAGTATCGGAGAACTTGTATCTAGAGATGAGCAAGATCTTCTCAAATTTCGAAACTTTGGTAAGAAGTCACTAACTGAACTTCAAGAAGTTATTGAAGAGAAAAATCTTCAGTTCGGAATGGATGTATCGAAATATTTGGACTAAGATTTAAAGGAATAAAGAAATGCGCCATAGAGTAAAAGGTAGAAAACTAAGCCGTACGTCTGCTCATAGAAAAGCAACAATGCGTGCACTTACTATGGCTCTTGTTAGAGAGCATAGAATAGTAACCACTGTAGCTAAAGCTAAAGAATTAAGAGGCTTTGTAGAGCCATTAATTACGAGGTCTAAAGTTGACAATCTTGCAAACAGAAAAGAAGTATTCTCTTCTCTTCAAGATAAAGAAACTGTAAAGTCTCTTTTTGGTGAGATTGCTCCTAAAGTTGGTGACAGACCAGGCGGTTATACTAGAATTATAAAAGCAGGCTTTCGCCAAGGCGATAGTGTTGAAATGGCTATTATAGAATTAGTAGACTTTAACGATTCTGAAACGGAGACTAAAGAACCTGTTAAGAAAAAGACTCGTAGAGCTGGTAAATCTAAAAAGGCTGATGCTACTGTAGCACCAGCTAAAGAAACTAAAGAGAAGGCAGAGGAAGCAGCACCTGAAGTTAAAGCCGCTGCAGAATCAAAAGAGCCAAAAGAAAAGCCAGAGGCTGAAAAAGACTCTGAATAATATATTAGGCTTTGTCTAGTATAAATAAGTGCTAAATCATGGGATGTAGCACTTATTTTTTGCACTGTAATTAACCCCAAAGATATAATTTCAGTGATACCAACAAAAAAATAGAAATATTTGAAATAAAAGTTGGTTAGTAATAAAATCATTCTTATCTTTGAAGTCTGCTTCAGAAATGAAATAAGTGACGAGGCAAAATGTTCTTTGAATTGATGTAGAAAGCATAAAACAGATTGTTTGTGCGAGCGACTAGAAGTTATTCTTTTGAATGATAGAAGTGTAGGGTTGAGCTCACAGAGTATATATAATATTATTATTACAATGGAGAGTTTGATCCTGGCTCAGGACGAACGCTGGCGGCGGGCTTTACACATGCAAGTCGAAGGAGAAGGGGCAAGCTTGCTTGCTCCGGAGACTGGCGGATGGGTGAGTAACGCGTAGGCAACCTGCCTTTAACTATGGGATAACATGTCGAAAGAGGTGCTAATACCATATGATATTACGAATTCGCAT
>JBBAEC010000104.1:0-2673 GCA_041656135.1 Balneolaceae bacterium
TTCCTTCCCATAGGTCCACCATACGCATGTTGCGCATCGTGGGCAACTCTATTCGTATCTTTTCGACTCCTCCTGTCCAAGATTAGGTCTTAGTATACAACCAAGCCTATCTAGGTATCACTATTTTCAATGATACAGATTCTATGCCAGTGTACGATCCCTACCATAAAAGGGCTGAATTTATCTCAGTAAAGAGAAATACTATTATAATTGAAGGAACTTTGGCAGAGAGTTCATATTTGGAGCATAGGGAACGTTTTACCCAAGGACACGAAATTGCACATGGATTACTTCATTCAGAATATTTTGAACGAAAAGCTGAAACTGTTGAGCAAAGTGATAATTATAAAGGCATATACTCACAAACATTTATTCCTGATTTAAGTGAAGTAGATACATACGGTAGGCAATTACAAGGAGAAGCATGGCTAGAATGGCAGGCAAACTATCTATCTGCTGTTCTGTTAATGCCAAAAACGACTGTTAAAAAACTAAAAAACATTATAGAACCTAAAGGAAGCCCCCTTTGGCATTTTGATTTAACTCGAGAGATGGTCAAAATTTTTAAAGTTTCAGAAGAAGCTGCAAGAGTTAGGCTTCAATCATTAGGGTATTGGCCAACAGGTTATTGAATTGAAATCTTGCGGGCACAACACATCAATTGTCTGCATTTTATAGTACAAAGGTTACTAGCTGTTTAATAGCAGCTAGTTTCTTTTTCGCCCTTGTGTTAGCTCTTTGACTAACGTTAATATTTGTAAGGAGTTGCGATGGCAATATCAATGAAATGTCCACTTTGTGGGAAGCGTGCTTTTGACACTTCGAGATTACACAACACCAAAGAACCCGTAGAAATTTCTCTCAAGTGCCCACATTGTCGCAATATTGTATCTGTTCCAATAACAGAACGCATGTGCATGCCAAGCAGGTTAGGAGGTAATACAACACAAAACTAAATAAAGCAATCACCTGATATTTTTAAACTATTATTTCAGTAATAGATTCATACTGAGCAACGGAGTCAAAAATGAACTACCAAATGGCCGGATGGGTTACAAGACGTATGTTTTGTAATCATCCGGTCCTTTTTTTGCTCGGAGATTTTTATTAGTCGGTACTGCTTGTTTTAAGGCCAAAACTAAGTGGTAAAAATTATTCGAATTCGTTGAATTCGAGCAACTGCATCTTCTTGCCTGGCCAGTATTCCTCAAAAGATGCACCACACAAATTACAAATTACACCGGTAGTAGGGAATGCACCGGTCGAGGGTCAAAACGGAGAACGTTTTGAAACCGGCCAGCATGCTCTTATCGCTGTATGTCCGAATTCTGTCTCCGTTTTGCCCAACCCCAGGGAGGGGGACATGGCAAAAGAGAATAAAACAGAATTCTATTATTACATCGACGGGAAACCGTATCTGCTCACCGTTGGAGAAAATGGAATTACTGAAGAGATTATCACCGTTTTAAGAGATTCATATAACTATGAGCGGCTAAACGACCGCTACCAAGGAGAGTTAGAAGATAAACGTTGTGAGTTTGCTAAAAACCTTATCACAACTAATTCAGCTCAAAGTCCAACAGACCCTATCGAAAATCTGACCAGTCATCACATATCTCCAGAGGAGGCTCTTTTTTCTGACGAGGCTGACCCAACTCTCAGAGATAAAGTACACACATTGATTCCACATCTTATTCCTTCTCAGCAAGAGCTATTTTGGCAACTCAGTGAAGGTAGGCGCCTAGTGGATATAGCGCGAGATGAAGGAACTACTGATAACGCAATCCGTAGTAGACGTAGAAAAATGTTTGCCCGCATTAAAGCACTTTATGAAGAGACCTATGGCAATAAATGAAAATGGGGAACCTGAGGTTGTTTATTATCGACCAAACAGTAACCTTTTTGTAAATCGCAAGCTAGATACAGATGTATCGGGATTCTTCGTCAATATACGAAGACTAGTAATTATTGATGTTGATGGCCTTTCAACATTTGAAATCCCAAAGATGCCTCCCCAATGCGATGGTTTCATTTTCATAAACTACGGACTTCACATATCTAAAGCATATGCTTTGAAAGACCCTGTTAAACAAACGTGGCCATTACAAATTGAACAATAAGTTAAATTTCTTTTAACTAACCAGATATTTTCTGAAGCAAAATATATCTTCTTGCCATTGTTATTAGCAGGAGGAAAATTTTATGGCTAAAACACGTAGAATAACTTTGACAAAAAACAACTGGAATCAAATAGATGAAATACTCTCTTATTATCCAGATAGCAAATTTTTAAGATTTTGCATAATTAACATTATTGTTGAGGAAGGAATAAAGAAAATGAAGGAAAGCCAACGCAAGCATTTAAACGAATAAATTGTTTATAGGATTACATTAAAATCTAATTGCTATTTTATGGTGTTCCATTTTGCCTTAAACATGCATCACTTTTTCGTTAGGCTTAGATTTTTCACTAATTCGACTTATTATGAACGGCGTCTAATTCTTTTATATATAACATTATAGCGTATCTTAGAAGTCGATGTTACAGAAGTCTTTTCTGATGCCATTAGAGAAAGAGCTAGTGCCTTAGTGGTTGCTCACAACCACCCCAGTGGTATTTTAAAACCCTCTAAAGAGGATATGGGAGTAACTAGAAGATTACTTGAAGCTTCA
>JBBAEC010000105.1:0-2662 GCA_041656135.1 Balneolaceae bacterium
AGTTTGGACTTCTGATGGTTCAGGAGCGGGTAGATGGACTACTATTTCTACCGGTGGTCTTTCTGGTTCTGGTACGGCTAATTATATTAGCAAATGGACCGGAGCTACTTCTCAGGGTAATTCTGTGATTTATGATAATGGTACTAATTTAGGTATCGGTAATACTGCTCCTGGAGCTAGAATGCAAATTAATGCAGGTACGGGTGAGGCTTTACGTTTGGTAACCAATGCGAGTTATAGTCCTTTAAATATTAGAAATAGTGCTAATAGTGCTGATATTTTCCGAGTTGATCAAAATGGATCATTAGCTGTCGGCACTGTACCAGTAGCTCGTGTTTCTGGCTTAGGCTCTTTGGCTACTTTGAGTTCTGTAACCTCTTCACAAATAACAAATTATACTATTACAAATCTTGATGTTGCTAGTGCGGCTGCTATTGATGCTACTAAGATTAATTTTGGTGATGGCACAGATGGTTATGTTTGGACTTCAGATGGACGTGGTGGTGAATATTGGGCAGCTGCAGCTGGCGGTGGTTCATTGCCAAGCGGTACAGCTCATTATACTTTAAAATATGGTTTAGGTGGCTGGGAACAAAGTTCTAATTTAGTGAATAATGGCTCTGTAGTTGGTATTAATTTTCCATCTGCTTATAATTGCGATTCATCCACTAAATTAATTGTAAATGGTCTCACGCAAGTTGAATCTCTATATATTAGTAAACCATTTTCATCATCATGCTCTCCTGGTGCTAAGTTAAGTTATAATGCAAGTGTAGGTCGTTTGGAGATTGATAGTGATACTTATATAACTGGCTTTATTAGAGCTTATGGCACAGGCACATATATACAAGGTGCCTATAAATCTTATGATGGTTCTACAGGTGTTTCTGCTACTTATTATTTAGATGACTGCGCTGGCAATCAATGTACTATGACGGTGAAAAACGGTATTATTACTGCTAGTACTTGTCCGACTAATTCTACTAGTTGTGGTGATCCGATAATTAAAGATTAGTGTTTTTTTAGTAATTTGTCTTTACTTGACAAAATTTCATAAATAAGTTATAGTTTCAATAGTAAATTAACAATAATAACCAAAAAAAATATCCAGATGAAAAATTTCCTTTTTTTGTTTATTGCTTTGACAATCGTAGCCATTTTTGGCTCTTGTCAAAAAGTGGAAAATGACCCTATTACTGCTGCTATAGCAGTTCAGCTCAATACTACTGATTCAGTTGTAGCAGATGATATTATGTTAGTGTTGGTGGTTGAAAATGCTTTTTTCAAATCTTTTGATAATGTTAAGATGGGTGAAAACATCTTATCATTTTCAGCGAAAGAAATGAGTTTTATCAACCAAAAACCAGCATATTTCGCTGCTAATTTTTACAAAAATAGCGATGAGCTGATTTATTTAGGGCAAGACTTTTCAGATGATTTTTTCATAAAGTCTGGCCTAAAAATTTCTTTGCAGTATTAATATTTAGTTTGTTTAATTAAAAACATCGCGTCATGACTCCACCTGAGCTTTAGAGCCAGACTATTTTAATCATAGTTTGGCTCTTTTTCTTTCTCTTGACATTTTTTTCTTTTTATATTAATATAGAGGCAAATAATTGTAATTTTAACAACCAAATAAATTTTAGAGTCATGAAAAATTTCTTTTTCTTCTTATTTGCACTGGTGATGTCGCTCAGCGTTTCCACCACGTCCGCTCAAAGTGATTGGCTGGATCTCTATACTCCAGAGCCAATAAGTGCTGTGGCAATAAACGATACTGAGATGGCTATTTTTGGTCTGGGTCAGTATTATGTATCTGCTGTAAATAATTCTCCACAATGGTCAGCTCGAACCTTGCCTATCAATGAGCAAGTAATGGCAGCTGAGTTTGTTGCTGATGAATTATTTGTTTTGTTTTCAGGGGGTAATTTATACCGCTTAAATACTGGAGTGTGGGATTTAGTTCTCACTCAAATTAATGGCATATCGCACAACTCAGGTCATTTGTTTGCTTGGGATCCTTATTGGATTCATGAGTACAATGATAGTGGCTGGCAATATCAAGTAGCATTTTCCGGAGCAAACTATGTCGCTGGAGGCAATACTACCATTGTAGCTGCTGACTTTAGCATGTATCAAGGTGTACGTCCGGATGCATTATCCTTCCTCAAGGAATATGATATGCAAATCAAAGAGATTTTGATCACAGATGATAATTATATTTATGTTGGCACCGCTATTGGTAATTTGGCAGCCTATCATCTGAGTCCTATTAACGCTTGTTACATCTATGACCATGTATTGACAACTGGTGCCTTAAATTCAGCTGCTTGCTTTGAAGGTAATATTTATGTTGCTGGTAGGCTGGGCACGAAAGGTGTAATTTTCGATGCTGAAGATATGAGTCGTATTGAATGGTGGCCGGAAGCTGAAATTTTGAAGTTAAGAGCAAGTAATGTTGCTATGTTGGCTCTTAGTGCTGAGGCTTTACATTTAAAGCTTAGCACTAGCACTAGTTCCGGTAATTCGTTAACTACCACTAGCGAAAAGCTTGAAAATAGTTTACAAGTAGCGCCTAATCCGATTGAAAATGGTCAGCTTCGATTAGTAGCAAAAAATGCCACTGAAGCTCAAGTTCTTGCTTTGGACGGAAGACAAGTAA
>JBBAEC010000106.1:0-2650 GCA_041656135.1 Balneolaceae bacterium
GAAAGATTCTGGAACATTTAACTTCTCAATTTCTTCACCTTTAATAATTGCTTCATAAGCTTTACTGCGACCAGGGACGTCATCGGATTTGATAGTTAACATTTCCTGCAAAGTATGAGAAGCACCATAACCTTCCAGCGCCCACACTTCCATTTCACCAAAGCGCTGTCCACCAAATTGTGCCTTACCACCTAAAGGTTGTTGAGTAATAAGAGAATAAGGACCAATAGAACGTTGGTGAATTTTATCTTCCACCATGTGATTTAATTTCAAAACATATTTATAACCAACGGTAATCTTATTATCATAAGGCTCACCAGTACGACCATCAAACAAAGTAATTTTTCCATCTTCTGGTAGACCCGCTCTCTTTAATTCTTGTCGAATAATATCTTCACTAATACCATTTAAAGCCGGAGTAGCTACTTTATAACCTAATTTTTGAGCAGCAAAACCTAAGTGAGTCTCTAGTAACTGACCAAGGTTCATACGAGAAATAATACCTAATGGCGATAAAATAATATCTATGGGAGTGCCGTCTTCCATATAAGGCATGTCCTCGACTGGCACCACGCGCGAAATAACACCTTTATTACCATGACGACCAGACATCTTATCGCCTACTTGGATTTTACGCAAATTAGCAATAGAAACCTGGATAGATTTTAAGACACCAGCTGCTAAACGATCACCCTCTTCACGAGAAAATATTTTTACATCCACTACTTTACCGTGTTCGCCATGTTCAAGGTATAAAGAAGAATCTCTAACATCCTTAGCTTTTTCACCAAAAATAGCACGCAATAATTTCTCTTCAGCCGATAAAGTAGTTTCGCCTTTAGGGGTAATTTTACCTACCAAAATATCACCGGAAGAAACTTCGGCGCCAATATGGATAATACCTTCTTCATCTAAATTTTTTAATTTCTCTTCACTAATATTAGGAATATCATTAGTAATCACTTCAGGGCCTAACTTGGTATCACGCACATCAATAGTGTAATTTTCAATATGAATTGAAGAATAGACATCTTCTTTTACCAAACGTTCAGAAATAATCACAGCATCTTCATAGTTAAAACCGTCCCAAGTCATAAAGGCAACTAAAACGTTACGACCAAGTGCTAACTCACCATTATCAATAGCCGGACCATCAGATAAAACCTGCCCTGCTTTAACCTTATCGCCAACCACTACACAAGGATGTTGATTAATACAGGTAGAGGAATTAGAACGAACAAATTTATTTAATTCATATTTCACTACTCCTCCTTTTTTATTAGTTATTTCAATAATACCTGCATCAGCCTTAGTAACCACTCCATCTTCTTTAGCTAAAGCAACATGACCACTATCTATCGCCGCTCTAGCTTCCACGCCAGTGCCAACAATAGGAGACTCTGCCTTAACTAAAGGAACTGCCTGACGTTGCATGTTTGTTCCCATCAAAGATCTTTGGCCATCATTGTGTTCCATGAAAGGAATTAAAGAGGTAGCAATAGAAATAATCTGATTCGCAGCTACTCCCACAAAATCAATCTTATCAACATCTTCAACTCCTGGTTGACCAAGCTTACGCACTTCATAACGGGAAACAATAAATTCTCCTTTCTCATTAACTGGTACAGTAGAGTCGACTGTAATATATTTTTCTTCTTCAAAAGCATCTAAAAATACTATTTCATCAGTCACAAAACTACCTTTTTTATCATGCTTAACTTTTCGATATGGCGCCTCTAAAAAGCCGTAGCTATTTAAACGAGCATAACTAGCTAAGTGTCCTACTAAACCAATATTTGGACCTTCAGGAGTCGCAATTGGACAAATACGACCATAGTGAGTAGCGTGCACATCACGAACATCAAAACCGGCTCTTTCTCTAGTTAAACCACCTGGACCCATCGCTGACAAACGACGTTTATGCTCTAATTCAGCTAAAGGATTAGTTTGATCCATGAACTGAGACAATTGAGAAGACATGAAAAATTCTTTAACTACACCAATAACCGGACGAGAATTAACTAATTTATTAGGAGTTAAAGTAGCAATGTCAGAAGTTGACATTCTGTCTTTAATAATACGTTCCATACGAGCTAAACCAACGCGGAAACGATTTTGAATTAAACCACCGATAGCCCGAATACGACGATTACTTAAATGATCGATATCATCTTCTAACTCCTTGGTAATATTTAAACGAATAACCTCCTTAACAATTAAAAGCAAGTCTTCTTTACGTAACACTCTATTTTCTTTTTTGTTTGCTAAATCTAAATTAAAACGACGATTAAGTTTGTAGCGACCAACGCGACCAAAATCATAACGATCAAAACGGAAAAACATGGAATAGATTAATTGACGTGCGTTTTCTACAGAAGCTAAGTCGCCAGGACGAATACGACGATATACTTCCTGAAGTCCCTCTGCTTCATCTTTAGCTAAATCTTTCTCAATAGTAGCTTCAATATAAGTAGGTTCTTCAGAATTTTTAACTAAATCAACATCTGTAAATAATTTTTTTAACTCTTCATCACTACTATAGCCAAAAGCACGCAACAAAGAAGTCACGGCTACTTTTCTTTTACGATCAATACGCACCCAAATAACTTTATTAGAGTCAGTTTCAATTTCTAACCAAGCACCACGATTA
>JBBAEC010000107.1:0-2634 GCA_041656135.1 Balneolaceae bacterium
GATATGGTTAGGGTTTTAATCATTTCTTCCCCTTTAGTGATAGAGTTAGGTTAGGCATCTGCTGTCTCGCTATAAAGCAGTTTTTCTAATCGGGCTATCTTTTCTTGTTTGATAGCGTCTATTTCAAAAAACACCCGCATCTCATCGCTCATAACAGAAACGTCTGCTATCTCGCTTAACAGTTCTTCGACTGGTATGCGCCCACGCCTGTATTGATTCAGAGCAACGATAAATTCGGCGCACTCTTCTGCCATCATGTCTAACTGGGAATCAAGCCCCCACTTATTTAAGGCATCACGGCATATTACTGGAAACTCTTTCATTGGTACTATTCGTTTCTGGTTGACTGTGTGATATAATGCCCTAGATATGAAACTGGTATTTGGCGGTGCTTGGGCTTTACTGATATTTGGCATCTTAGGTGCCATGTTCGCTTTTATCCCTGTTGCTTGGTATTTGTTTTGTATATTTTTTGGCATATCTATAATCCTCTTTGGTGTTCAACAAACTATTACGTCTTATTTTGCGATTGGCTTTTTTGTAGCTTCTTTAGTTTGTCTTGCAATTGCATTATGATTGCCCTTTGAACAAGTATAAATAACATGGCGGTAATCATCGCTAAACCAAGTAGCCCTATTATCCAATTATCCATTAGGTTAACCCCTTTGGCGTTCTGCCGTATAATTCACGTTCTATGCTCTTAGGCGGTTTGTTGCTTAATCTAGCAAAGGTTAAACCGGGCTTGCTTTCAGGCTTTGGCTTTCGTTTCCTGCCTGCCTTGTAAGGCTTGCCAGGTATCATACGTCTTGCTATCTGTATTTCAGTTAAACCCTCAGGCTTGATTGTTTGCCCTAACCTGATAACGCCTGTCCAGTTCTTGACATCGTATTTTATGCCTGCTTCTTCTGCTGGCGTTCTGCCATCTAGGGCATCGTGTGGTCTTATGAAGTTGTAATAAGCGATAAACCCATCTGTAAACTCTAGGGCTGAGTTAGCGTCTTTCAATCCCCGCATAACCTTAGTTCGCTCTTTTAAAGTTGAATGGAAGCGTTCAATCTTGTTGGTGCTTTCGGTATCGGTAAAAGGTTTGGAACGTTTGTGTTCTGCATCTTCAAATACTTCCCCTGCCGCTTCTATATAGGCTTTCAGTTTGTCGGTGATAACCATATCAGGGGATTTGCCTGCCTTTTCCTTTGCCAGTTTGAATAGTATCTTGGCATCTTCAATAGTTCTGGTATAACTCATTTTGGTTGCCAGTAGAAAGCGTGTCTTTTCGTCAATAATGTCCCACAGCCAAACGTCTTTACCGTCAAGGTTCAAGACTGTTTCGTCTGCTACCCAGACGTTGCCCACTTGTGGCTTGTATTGGTTGTAATGGTTTACTGCCTTATCAGTAAACTTTTCTACCCATTGATAGACTGTTGACTGTGAAGGGTAATAGCCCTTTTCCTGTTTGATACGCCTGCGTATATCGTTTATGCTCATGCCTGCGTAATACTCATTCATGGCTGTTGATATATCGCTTGCTGATACCTTGCCCTGAAACAAACTATCATCGTTTTTAAATTTACGCTGGCAGTCTTTACACCAATAACGCTGATTGCCCTTATATGTTCCAAACTTGACTATATTGGTTGAATTGCAGTTCTTGCAGGTTATTATATTGTTAGTTTCGGTAATCATTCATTCCCCCTGCCTATAAAATAATTTTCTATATCGTCTGCTACTTCAGACCTTAAACCAGTTAGTGCGTTATCTACTGTCATTATCAATATGTCTAAAAGATTTTTTACAATTTCAAGCTTTGCCCCTAACGGATTTTCTTGAACCTTTTCCCAAAATGGGCTGCTTGAATTAACTATTCGCAGGCTATTGAGTTGTATAGACCATGTAATGTTTCGATGGATTTTGGCCGTAATGTTAATCGGTAAACCTGACTCCAATTGGACTATTTCGCCATATAGTTGTTTATATTGCTCATCTTCCCTAACTACTGGCAAAGTGCCAAGCCCAACCTTGCATAAAGCTATATTAAACCTTGTGGCAATACTTGCAATATAACTAATATGAGTGCCCTTAAACAATTTCTTTAATGGTTTTATTGCATAGGTTATTGTCATAAATAACAACCTGAACCAGTCGTACCACCTAATCAACTTCTTCCCAGCACTTTTAATAGTATCTATATCTAATTTTTGCTCATTTATTCTGTCAGCTAAATAGGTGTCTAACTGTAACAATTTGTTAGGAAGGCTTTTTTTATCCTTATGCTCTTCCCTATAGTCCACACGTTTTTTATGCTCAAATATTTCAAGGCGTTCCATTAATGATATTATTTGCTCGTTTTGCCCTTTATTACGCTTAAAAAAGGCAGATATTATCAGGATAAAACCTATTAACATCAAGGCAAGGCAAACATACACGATGATTTTTGCTAGCTCAGGAGATATCTGCCATTCGGTCATCTGGACAACCTCAATGGCAATATTTCCAGCCAGCCCAACAATGAAACTGCCGATGCCGGAACGAGACAATTGTTTGGTATCCATAATAGCCCCCTATTTATCAGTAAGGCTATTATACTACTGCAATCAACCAGAACCGAATAAAACCATTACTTTTAATTCTGGTTTT
>JBBAEC010000108.1:0-2591 GCA_041656135.1 Balneolaceae bacterium
TTACTTTTATTGTAACTGCATTGTTAACAGACAAACCAAAAGAGAGTTTCTATGGGTTTAAAGAGATTCAGAAAATGATTGGAAGACTCCCAACCGACTTTTTTGATTCTCCCTATTTCGGAGGAACTTTGCTGAATATTGGGCTTTTAGGACTTCTCTACTATCTTTATATCTTGCTAATAGGGGCACCCATTAACGGACCGGTTCTTGGAGGATTGCTCACCATAATGGCTTTTGGAGGTTTCGGGAAAACGCTGAAAAATACTTATCCCATTGTTTTAGGGGTAATCTTATCATCTCTGCTTTTTGGAAAAGGACTCACCACACCAGGGCCTTTATTGGCAATCCTCTTTTGCACAACACTTGCTCCGATAGCAGGGCAGTTTGGCCCCTTTATTGGTATAATAGCAGGTGCCATACATTTAGTAATGGTAGAGGTTACCGGGCTTTGGCATGGAGGTCTTAACCTTTACAACAACGGATTTGCCGGAGGACTAACAGCAATTTTAGTAGTGGCAATTATGCAATGGCTTTCTACTTACAGAGAGAGGAGAAGCAGCAGTTTATGAAACGGAGAAAAGAATTCCTCGGACGCCTGATAGGAGAGATGACAAACTTCCTATTAGAAGGAGACCCCTTGATGTTAGTAGTCTCATTGCACCAAGAACAAGATGGAGCACATATCAGTTTCTTTGATGATCGAATCAGAACCGAAGAAGAGTTAAAAAAAATAAACGATGCCCTTAATCCAAAACACAGTCGCCCCGAACTTGCTGGGTACTACGGAGCAATGGCCGGTAACAGTATGGCTTGGAGCGGAAGATTAAACCTAATCGGTTGGCAGATTAAAGGGGCAAGTGTTAAAAACTCATCAACCGGAATCCACATTGATTTATGGCTGGGCAGTGACGCATTTGTTCCCGAGCAGTTTACCATTAACCAGCATAAAAAATAGCTTTGTTACGCAAGCTCAAAGTTCTTATGTTGATTTTATTGGTTTTTATATCAAGACTCACACAACAGCTTGATTTCATAATAATATAAACCTAAAAGAGAACCTCTATAGCTGCTAAAGATGATTTATATTTTTATTCCAATAACCAAGTGAGGACATTAAGTTGTTTAACACCCTCGTGTGAGCTTGATAGAATATTATCCATAGTCAGCAGATATTTTGGGTAGTGATCTTTTATTGAAAAAAGGGGTTTAAGTTCTCTTTGCAAAGTTTTTCCTTCATTATCAATTAAAGTGTAGGCAACTTGGTAATAAGAAAGTGCACCTTCTTTGATTGCAACAAAATCTACTTCTCCCTGACTTTGGTAACCTATATAGACTTCATAGCCACGTCGTTTTAACTCTAAAAAGACGACATTCTCAAGAATATGACCATAATCCATCCCCCGTTCACCCAATAGATACCGTCTCAAACCAAGCTCAGAGATATAATATTTACTGCCGGTGGCTAAATACTTTTTCCCTTTAATATCATAGCGACCTGCCCTATATAACACGAAGCTATCTGTTAGTGCCTGAAGATACGATTCAACCGTAGGTACAGAGGTCTTCCTTCCCATTGAAGTAAGGGTGTCGGATATTTTATTGGATGAGCTTAGATTACCAATGTTATCAAACATAAAACGGATAACATCTTCGAGAATAGCTACATCTCTAATACCATGGCGTTTTACAATATCTTTCATAACTACCGAAAAAAAGACTCCCTCAAGATAGAGTAAAACATCAGCAGCCGTTTTCAGCTGCAAAATATAGGGTAATGAGCCCAGATTGACATACCGTTGATAAATTGAGATTAAATCAGAATGTTCTTTCAGTGCACTACGATATTCAGCAAAAGAGAGAGGGAGCATTTTAATTTCTACGTATCGCCCCGAAAGCAAAGTTGCAAGTTCTCCGGAAAGCAAAAATGCGTTTGAACCAGTCAAATAAAGATCAATATTTTTTTTGATATAGAACCCTGAAACTGCCTTCTCAAAAAGAGGGATTTGTTGAACTTCATCAATAAATACATAGTAGATTTGATCTGTAACTACCTTTTCGTTTATTAAATTATACAACTCATTAAAGTCTTTTAGCAAAAAATAGAGAGGATCATCAAGATTTACATGAATAATCTGGCTCTCTTTAACACCACTAGCTTTTAAATATTTAATGTATAGCTCAAAAAGAGTCGACTTGCCACAACGCCTCATTCCAGTAACTACCTTAATGATTTGGGTATCTTTGAATCTTTTCAATTGCTCAAGATAAACCGGACGATCTATGTAGGTCTCCACTAAATACTCCTATTTTAAATTATGGTATCACAAAAAACACAATCACACAAGTTTATAAATTATACTTTCCAAACTATTCAAATTGTCAGTATTTATAAAGTATAGTTATCAAACCACAATGATTAATAATAGCTGTTAGGTTATTTCGTTGATCCCTTATTTAATATCTGGCGAAATTACTGACAGCCCATATTCTTTCATAAATATGGGTTCTAAATCTCAAGAGACATTCAATAAAAAAGAGCCTATCTACTGTAAATGGTTGTTGTTATGTCCTATTTCTTCAGAAATTTTAAG
>JBBAEC010000109.1:0-2530 GCA_041656135.1 Balneolaceae bacterium
ATACAACCCGCCATCAAAAGCCTGTAAATCGGCTTTCCATTCGTAGCTGGAATAGGGGATTTTATCACTGAGGGTCTCTTTAATCCACGAATTACCAAAATCTTTGCTGTGAAGTAGTTCATGAGAATTTAAATTAAAGTCATAAAATGCAACATTAACAGATCTGTCATCCCCTAATGTAAGTTTTGTAGAGTAGGTAGTGTTATTAATTTTTTGATGGAGGTACGGATCTTCAAATACAACCGATGATCTGACTACAGCTCTGGTTGCCTCTTCAACTTTGTAAATCTTCAATCCTGCTTTATTAATAGCAGAAATATAGAGGAGATTGGGATCATAGGGATCAACATCCATCGAAATTCTACCAGCTAGAGAGGAATCGATTCGATGAAAAGTCCAGTATTCTCCTCCGTCTTTTGAGATACCGATTTTAATGGCAAATTTATCGTTGTTATCAACATAGGCAGTGTAAAGATTGCCATGTTTATAAATCAAATTTCCTGAATACCCGGTTGAACTGGAGTCATTTGCCCTGGTTAGTTTAAGTTTGTGAGAGTAACTTTGTCCCCCGTTAACAGAACGGGCATAGTTGTAATCCCAGTGACCGTCATGACGGTGATACAAAACATGAATAACATCTTCATCATCAATTGCAATTCCCCCAAATGAGGCATTCTGTCTTTTAGGGGTAATTTCAGTTGGGTTTAGACTAAAGTTTGCTCCGCCGTCTTTACTGGTTAAACTGTAAATGCTTCCGTTATCTTCATAACCTATAATTACAGTGTTCTCTTTAGTAGCGATAGCTTGCAAAGAACCTTTAGGGATCTGTGTCAGTTCTTTAGTTGACCATTTTTTACCATCACTGCTGCGTGAAACTGTTATTTTTGAATTATTTGACTGATAAACTAAAAGCAAGTTATTTTCACTTTTTGCTAGAAGAATTCTGTTATCTTTTTGAATGGAGCTTTCTAAAGTTGATAAATCAACTCTTTCAGTAAAAACTGCACTGAATAAAGAGAATGAAATAATGAAAATTAAGAAAAATACACAAACACTCTTTTTCATGTAATGCTCCTATAAAAAGTCAACAGATCTGTTAAGAAACTGTTTACCTTTATTATTTAATAGAGCATAAATGCTATGCTCCAATCACCTCATTTACAGTAAATAAACATTTGTTTTTTACCATAAGTTCAACGTTAAATGGTTCCCTATTGTTAAGCATAGCAAAAATAATTCTTGCTAACTTTCTCGTTGTTGCAATGATAGACACGCCAGAACCCTTGCTTATCTTCATTGTTTTGTAATCAGTTATCAATTTCCAACTTCCAGTTCTTTTTGAAAGCCGCAGAAGACCCATTGTTGCCTGTACTATCGCCGTCCTCAACTCTTGAGGTCCTCGTTTTGTAATTCTTCCCATTCGTACCACTTCATTTGAATTATGCACTGACGGTACTATTCCTATGTAAGAAGCAAAACGCTTAAAATCTCCTTCAAATCGCTTCTCTATATCTTTGGTATAGGCAGCTATGGTTGTCGCTGTAATTAACCCTACTCCAGGGATACCCATTAACAACTCTACATCTTCATCTTCTTTTGTCATTTCTGACAATCTCTTTTCTATCTCCTTGATTTGGGCTTCTATTGTTTCTATACTCTGAAGTATCACTTTTAGTGATGCGGCAGCACCTGAAAAACCATGATCCTCGAGATCCCATAGTAAGGCCTGCCGCTTTTTTATGCTTTGCAACTGACCTCCTTTGGTATTTATACCGTAACCCAACATCATCCCATGGATTTGGTTTTTAAGCTTCACATTCGTACTTACCAATAAGCTTCTGCTTTTTATCATCCTACGTAACTCTTGACTGCTTTGATCAGCTATATGGCTTTCTGGTAGCATCTCTTTATACAAATAATAAGCTAATGTTGATGCATCGTTTTTGTCATTTTTCTTGGTACTTTGGCTTATTACTTTAAACTTGTTGGTATTGACTACTAATACTTCAAAACCTTCTGCTTCCATCTGATTCTTAAAGTAACGAACATTGCCTGTCGTCTCTACCGCCAATATTATTTCACAACCAAATTCTTGCTCAAAGGTATGCATATCTAGCTTAAACTTCTCATAACCAGAAGCATTTACATAATAAATTTCTTCTAGTTGATGCTCTCCTAATCCATCTAAGACACACACTGTAAACTGACTCTTGTGAAGATCTACCCCTACGCTAAATTTTCCTTTTACCATCTCACTCATCATTTAATCCTCCTCGATTAAGTTGGCAAGACAGTTTCTGTTCGGTGATTCCTTCCAATCTCCTATCCGATCTCATCCGCATCACTACGGTGGACCATTGAATGATTCGGTACAAACTCTTCATTCTCCTACTCGATCTTATAGACCATTATCAATGACGAACTTGAACCTACCAGCCTTCCAACCTATTTGTTTCCACTATAAGTCATCAATACTGGTTTTAGGTAATCACTTACTGACTTTTTATCATTCCTCCTACTGCATTAGAAA